>NZ_JACSQA010000009.1 GCF_014836845.1 Ureibacillus galli | reverse complement strand
CAAAGCCGGTGAAATTTTACTTATCGTAAAATTTCACCGGCTTTTCATTTCAGAGGTGGGTTTTGTCCCAGCCTCTTTTTCTATTATTTAAAAATAGATAGCGAAGCAAAAAAAATAAAGGATAAAAGATATCCATAAAAGTGTTTCCTTTTGGACAGATTAAAACCATAAATCTCTTAGGCAAAATAGTTGTTCACTGTTTTGTCTTATTTCACAGTGGGATTTGTTATTTTCCTTTGAAAAGATGGCAGTTCATCTTTTTTTTTTGGTAAAATGGCGTTGGTATGGTTTGAAGGAGAGGGATTATGTTGAATTTTAAAAAGTGCATTAGTGGCGTAGCGGCGTCACTTTTATTAGTTGCTTCATTGACAATTTCTTCTGTTGCTAAAGCGGAAGAGACGAAATCAATAGAAGATGAAAGTATATATGATTTATTAATTGATCGAATTTTAAATGGAACATTAGAAAACGATTACAATGCCGATGCAGAAAATCCGTCCCAATTTGCTGGTGGTGATTTTAAAGGATTACTTGAAAAACGATCATTGATCACGAAAATGGGCTTCACAATTGCGTCAATTGGTTCTGTTTTTTCAACTGAAACATACGACGGTTCGATGGTAACAAGCTATCGTCAAATTGAGCCACAGTTTGGGACACCTGAGGAACTGACAAATTTAATCGAAACTTTTCATGATGATCATGTAAAAATGATGATTGACTTCCCTTTATCAAATGTAAGTGAAAATCACGAATGGGCACAAGATGGTGATAAGGCAAATTGGATAATAGAAAAATCCAATGGGAAAGTTCGTTGGGATTTAAATAACAAAGAAGTTCAGCAAGCGCTTATCGACTCAGTAGTTGAATTTGTTACTACATATAACGTAGATGGCGTACGATTAACGAATTTAGATACGGCTAGCCCTTCATTTTTGAATGAAGTTATTGAGGCAATCAAATCAGTCAACAACAATGTTTATGTTATTTCGAATGAGGAGAGCGACGCAAATTTTGATGCGACATATTTTGAAGAAACAAACGAAGCATTTCGAAATGCATACAAAAATGTAGATCAAGATTCATCAGCTCTATTAACCAATGTGGCCCCATTTGTTGAAGGTAAACAAGCTCCTGCCCAATTGATGATCGATTCCCTATTAACAGATCGCTTTACGTTATCTGCCGAAGCCTATCCTCCAACAAGGGTAAGACTTGCCATTGCTGCAACTCTTCTATTACCAGGGGTACCAGTAATGCAATACGGAACGGAAATTATTATGAACGGAGAAGCAGGACCGAACGCTCACCAGTTATATAATTTCCGGACCGATGAGGATATGGTGGAATTTATAGGTGACGTTCAAACATTACGTAACCAATCAGAAACGTTACGTAACGGTGAATTTAAACTAATTAAAAATGAAAATGGTTTCTTAGTTTTTGAACGTTACTCTGATGATGAAAGATGGGTTATTGTTATTAATAACACTGGTAAAACAACAAAAGTTGATATTCCTGCTGATGAAGTCGGCACAGATAAAGAACTTCGTGCTATGTTAGATAGTGACACAATACGAGTAAATGATGAAGGAAATTTCCCTATCGTATTAGATCGAGAAATTGTAGAAATATACCAAGTAACAGAGGAAAAGGGTATTAATATTTCTTACTTAATTGCGTTAGGATTAGTTTACCTTTTATTTATTGGCTTTATTATTGCTTTAATAAAAAGAGGTAAACGGAGAAGAGCCAATCAAAATTAAAAAAATTGACGTCTCAGAGGTATTTTATACTTTTGAGACGTTTTTTTTCTTATGGACAGCATAATGTTGGGATGTCTAAGAAAAGTATTTTATTCATAAAATGGAGTGTACATTTCAAATATTTAGTTATTTCTGAAAAATAAACTCGAAATCTGTTGACTTCATTTATTACACAAATATATAATTTATTGCAACAATACATAAATTGTTAAAAGATTAATAGTTTTCGGAAAAGATTGTGTAACAAGAAGATTTGTAATATTCAAATTAATAAAAAGCGAACATGATTGCTAGAAAGGAGAGTTAATTTGAAAACAGATGAATTATTAAAAATTAATGACTTACATACCGGTTTTCGAATTAAAGATACATTTTATGATGCAGTAGACGGAGTTTCCCTTACATTAAGGAAAAATGAAATTCTTGCAATCGTTGGTGAATCTGGTTGTGGTAAAAGTACCCTTGCAACTTCCATTATTGGACTGTATGACCAAAACAAAACGCGTGTTCAAGGAGAAATTTTATTTGACCAAAAAAACTTAGCTGCCCTTTCCGAAGAAGAGATGAATGGCATTCGAGGTCTTCAAATCAGTATGATATTCCAAGATCCTCTTTCAGCATTAAATCCTTTGATGCGTATTGGGGAACAAATTGAAGAGGGCTTAATCTATCATACGGATTTGACAAGTGAAGCAAGGCAAGCAAGAGTACTAGAATTATTGAAACAAGTAGGAATTAAAAACCCTGAGAGGGTAGCTAGACAATTCCCTCACCAATTATCAGGTGGAATGAGACAAAGGGTAATTATTGCAATAGCAATTTCTTGTAAACCGCAAATTATTATTGCAGATGAGCCTACTACAGCATTGGACGTTACGATTCAAGCGCAAATTTTAGATTTATTAATTGATTTACAAGCTGAAACAGAAGCGGGAATTATTTTAATTACCCATGATTTAGGTGTTGTCGCAGAGGTGGCTGATCGAGTCGCAGTTATGTACGCAGGAGAAATTATTGAAGAGGCACCCGTAAATGAGTTGTTTACAAATCCAAAACATCCATATACTCGTTCCCTGTTTAACTCCATTCCACAGATGAATTCGGAGTCGGAACGTTTAAATGTTATAGAAGGTATTGTACCGTCATTGATGAACTTACCTAGATCTGGTTGTCGATTCTCTCAACGAATACCTTGGATTCCAAAAGAAGCTCACGAGGAACATCCAGCACTCCATGAAATTTCACCTGGTCATTTTGTACGTTGTACATGTTGGAAAGAGTTTCATTTTAAAACGGATAAAGGGGGCGGGACATATGAGCTTCATGCAAATAAATGATTTAAAAGTCCACTATCCTATTCGCGGAGGATTTTTCAACCGAGTGATTGATCAAGTTCATGCTGTTGATGGAATAACGATGGAGTTTGAAAGAGGCAAAGCCTATGGATTAGTAGGTGAATCAGGTTGTGGAAAATCCACAACAGGAAAAGCCATTATTGGGTTAGAAAAAATATCGGGTGGATCTATTTTTTATGAGGGAGAAAATGTGACAAATAAACGTAGAAGTCGAAAGTCTGCGTTTAGTCGTGATGTCCAAATGATTTTCCAAGATGCCCACTCTAGTTTAAACCCTCGAAAACGGGTGAAGGACATCATTGCCGAACCAATTCGTAATTTTTTAAAGCTATCCCCTCAAGAAGAGGAAAGAAAAATAAGTGAATTATTAGATATTGTCGGAATGCCTGATGATGCAAAATTCAAATACCCCCATGAATTCTCTGGAGGTCAAAAACAACGATTAGGAATTGCGCGGGCCATTGCAACAAATCCAAAATTAATTATTGCTGATGAACCTGTATCGGCTTTAGACTTGTCTGTTCAAGCTCAAGTTTTAAATTTCATGAAAGATATTCAAAATGAGTTTGGTATTAGTTATTTATTTATCTCCCACGATTTAGGAGTTGTAAAACATATGTGTGATCACATCTCGATTATGTATAAAGGTCGATTTGTTGAATCGGGAACAAAAGGTGATATATATCATAACCCGCAACATATATATACAAAACGATTACTTTCTGCTATTCCAGAAGTGACTCCGGTTGGAAGGGAACAACGGAAAAGAGAAAGAATACAAGTAGAGCAACATTATCAAGTCGAACATAAAAATTATTTTGATGAAAATGAACGGGTATTTGATTTAGTACCGGTATCAAGCACCCATTTTGTGGCAGCTACTTCACAAGTGAAGGAGGTCATGTAATCATGTGGAAAACGATTGTCAGACGATTTTTAATAATGATTCCACAGTTATTTGTTCTGAGTGTTATTATATTTATTTTGGCGAAGTTTATGCCTGGGGATCCCTTTACAGGACTAATTACACCAGAAACAGATCCGGCTCGTATTGCGGAACTTCAAGAAAAAGCAGGGCTAAATGATCCATGGCATATTCAATATGTACGATGGGTTGGTAACGCAATCCAAGGGGATTTAGGACTTAGTTATACGTATAAAAGGGACGTTGCTGCTTTAATTGGTGAGCGTGCGTTAAATACGTTTTGGTTATCGTTATTAAGTGTGATTTTACTTTATTTAATTGCCATTCCATTAGGAATTTTAGCGGGTAGGTACCAAAATTCATTTTTAGATAAATCAATTGTATTTTATAGCTTTGTTACATATGCCATTCCGACATTTGTTTTATCTCTCGTATTTTTATTTATTTTTGGTTACCAACTACATTGGTTCCCAACAAACGGCAGTGTAAATATTGAACATGAGGCAGGTTCGTTAAGTTATTATTGGGACAAATTCTATCATATTATATTACCATCTATTACTTACGCTATTTTAGGTACGACAGGGATTATTCAATATTTACGTTCAGAAATTATCGATGCAAAGTCGATGGATTTTGTTCGAACTGCTCGTAGTAAAGGAATTCCAATGAGAAAAGTGTATTCTAAACACATTTTCCGTAACTCTTTATTACCAATTGCAGCGTTTTTAGGCTTTACTATTACAGGGTTACTTGGGGGATCAATTTTCATTGAAACAATCTTTGGCTATCCAGGTATGGGACAATTATTTGTAAGTTCTATCTCATCCAGAGATTATAGTGTAATAACAGCACTTGTTATGTTATTTGGCTTCTTAGCCCTTTTAGGTAGTCTCTTATCCGATATTATAATGAGTATTGTTGACCCTCGCATTAGGATTGAATAGGCGACACTAAAAAGTTAAGGAGGATCCAAAATGGCAAAGAAAAAATATAAAAAGAATAAAACTTATGTAAATTCTCCTCCTACTGGAATTCAAGTAGTATTTAGAGAATTTATGAAAGATAGATTAGCATTGTTTTCATTAGTTGGATTAGTCGCTGTAATTATAGGTGTCTTTATATGGGCATTCTTCTTTATCGACCAAGATCAATTAATGCGTGTAAGTTTACGGGATAAATTTGCAGTACCTGGGGATAAGTTCTTATTAGGGGCTGATGAGGGCGGTAAGGATATTATCGGTCAAATTATTGTCGGTGCGAAAAATTCCCTTTTAATAGCAATCTCTATTACGATTATTACTGGTGTGTTTGGTGTCGTTGTTGGTTTAGTTTGTGGATACTTTGGCGGCTGGATTGATAATATGTTCATGCGTATTATTGATTTCTTCATTACAGTTCCATCTTTAATGTTAATCATTGTTTTTGTAACTGTTGTACCGAAGTATACCGTTGCTTCCTTCGTATTGATCATGAGTTTATTTTTATGGACAGGAACAGCGAGATTGATTCGTTCAAAAGCATTGTCCGAAAGTAAACGGGACTATATACAAGCATCGAAAACCCTAGGAACAAATGATTTTGTCATCATTGTGCGGGAGTTACTACCGAATTTAAGTTCCATTATTATTGTAGAGCTTACGTTAAACTTTGCGGGAAATGTAGGCATTGAAACTGGCTTATCTTATTTAGGATTCGGATTACCAATGTCAACTCCATCCCTTGGAACACTCGTTAGTAATGCAAACAACCCGCTCGTATTACAACAATATTGGTGGGTTTGGTTACCGGCATCACTATTCATCTTAATCATGATGCTTGGTATCAACTATGTCGGACAGGCGCTTCGAAGATCAGCCGATGCCCGTCAGCGTTTAGGTTAATATTAAAAATTGCGTTTTAAAATAACTGAAAATTGGTTGTATTAGAACTTTTTAGAAATCATTTTGGTACCGCCATATTTACAATTTAAAAGTAAATATGTTTGACTATATATAATTTTAAACAGGTACAAAAAGAAAAGGGAGGAAAAGGAATGAAAAAAACAAAGTGGTCGCTATTGGCGCTATTATTTTCTGTCTTACTAGTTTTAACTGCTTGTAATGGCGGAGACGACAAGCCAGCTGAAGACACAAAAGGTACGGAAGATACAGGTACTGAGAAAGATGCAAAAAATCCTGATGAGTTATTTACACTTGCAGTAGAAAATGAGGAAGAAGCGATTGAAGGTGGAACGCTTCGTGTTGCCATGGTGAAAGATGAACCTTTCCAAGGAATTTTCAACTGGGAACTTTATGAAGACGCTTATGATGCAGACCTTATGAACTGGGCTTCAAATGTCATTTTTGAAACAGATGAAAACTTTATGATTACAGATACAGGACTTGCTACATTAGATGTAGATCAAGATAATAATAAAGTAACTGTGAAAATCCGTGAAGGTGTGAAATGGTCTGATGGTGAACCATTTACGATTGATGATGTCATTTTACCATACCATATAATTGGACACCCAGATTACACGGGAGTTCGTTATGATACTCAATTCCAAAATATTGTTGGTGCGGAAGAGTATAATGCTGGAAAAGCTGATACGATTTCAGGTCTTAAGAAAATCGATGATCATACATTAGAAATTAGTTTTAAACAATTATCTCCAGCTATTTATTATTCTGGTGATGGTTTATGGTCCTATGCAGCACCAAGTCACCAAATTAAAGATATTCCAGTTGCTGAATTAGTAGAATCTGATGCGGTTCGTAAAAATCCAGTAACGTTAGGTGCATTTAAAATTGACAAAATCGTACCAGGTGAATCGGTACAATACTCGAAAAACGAACATTACTGGAAAGGTGTACCGAAACTCGATGGTGTTGTAGTTGAAGTAGTTCCGAGTAGCTCCATTTCAGTAGCGATTGGATCTGGAAAATATGATGTTATTCAACACTTTAATGCGACAAAAATGCCAGAAATCGAAAACTATGACAATGTTACAGTTTTAGGTCGTCAAGAGCTATACTATTCTTATTTAGGATTTAAAGTAGGTAAATACGACTTTGAAAACAATACAGTTGTAACAGATTTAGAAGGTTCAAAAATGGGTGATGTCAAATTACGCCAAGCGATGGGCTATGCTTTAGATATCGAACAAGTTTCGGAAGTGTTCTATAATAACCTTCGTGAACGAGCAAATTCTTTAATCCCACCAGTATTTAAAGCATTCTACGATGACTCTTTAGAAGGATACACTTATGATCCAGAAAAAGCGAAAGCATTATTAGATGAAGCTGGATATAAAGATGTAGATGGCGATGGAATACGTGAAGATAAAAACGGCAAAAAATTAGAAATTAAATTAGCTGCAATAGCAGGGGATGCTACACAAGACGAAATTATCGCATTCTACCTTCAAAATTGGAAAGATGTTGGATTAAATGTAACATTAACAACTGGTCGTTTAATCGAGTTAAACTCATTCTACGATAAAGTTGAAGCAGACGATCCGGAAATTGACATCTTCATGGGTGCTTGGGGAACTGGTACTAATCCATCTCCAGCAGGACTATACGGCAAAGTGGACCAATTTAATTTCAGCCGTTATACTTCTGAAGAGTTAGAAACAGCAGTTAAAAATATTGACTCACCAAAGTCTTTCGATACAAAATACCGTGCAGGGGAATTTAAAAAATTCCAACAACATATCGAGGAAATGGCAACAACAATTCCAATGCAATTCCGATATGAAATTTTCCCGGTTAATAAGCGTGTGAAAAACTTCAGTGTCGATTATGCAAATGAATACACATCTTATTTACATGAAATCGAATTAACTGCTGAAGAACCAGTAGCTTCTAACTAATAGAAATGAAAAGATGAATCGAAGAGTTCCACTCTTTGATTCATCTTTTTCATTTAGGGAAATAGAAAAAAGTTGTCCCAAAGGAACAACTTTTCCATTATGAATATTCTTTATCTGTAAAGAAAATAGCAATTGTACCAGGTCCAGAATGGGCCCCAATAACAGCTCCAACCATTGTCATTTCAAATGCTTTTGGTTTTAACTTTTCTTCGATTAATGCTTGTATTTCTTGAGCAAACTCTAAATCATCGCCATGGCTTATCCCGACGATTTTATTCGAGAAGTCGCCACCTCGTTCAACCATTAAATCGATCATACGATTAATCGCCTTTTTTCGACCCCGAATTTTCTCAAGGGGAATCAATTTCCCATCTTCTACATGTAAAATCGGTTTTATACTTAATAGGCCACCGATAAAGGCGCTGGATTTGGAAAGTCTTCCTCCAGCTGCTAAATAATCTAAATTTTCCACTGTGAAAAGGTGGGTCATATGTTCAGCTAAATGGGCAATACGAGACGCCATTTCATCTAAAGATAAACCTTCTTTACGCAACTTAACAGCTTCTTTTACAAGTAAGCCACAGCCTAGAGAAGCACATTTTGAATCGATAATTTTTAATTTGAAATTTGGATAATTTTCGCGTACCTGTGCAGCAATCATGACAGCAGTGCTATATGTACCAGATAAGTTGGATGAAAAGGCAATATAAAGTCCTTCTTCATCATTTTCCGCTAGTTTTTCAAATTCATTTAAAAATACTTCAGGTGACACTTGAGACGTTTTTGGAGTAACTCCCTGTCTCATCGCATCATATACCGTTTTAGGATCAATATCTATGATGTCATTGTACTCTGTATGATTTAAATCAACTCGTAATGCAAATAATTCGACGTCTTCCTCTGTGAAAAATTGCTTCGGTAAATCACAGCCACTATCTGCAAAAATTTTCATAAATCTACCTCCTTGAATGATGAATGATGTTTTTCAGTCATTCCCATGATGAGGATAAAGAGGAAATAAAATGGATTTCCACCGATATCTATACTTACAATTTTAGTCTTTCTATTAGGACTTTGGCAATCCCATCTTCATTATTACTTAAAGTAATTTCATTGGCGATATTTTTTAAATCATCGATTCCATTAGACATCGCAACACCGATTCCAGCATAGTCGATCATTTCTAAGTCGTTATCTTCGTCACCGAAAGCAATGATTCTTTCGCGGGGAATATTTAAATCCTTTGCAACAAGGGATATACCTACTGCTTTATTTAAACCTTTTCGGACGATTTCAACTATATGGAAAGGTGCTCCCCATCGACGATGTTCAATAAGTTCCGCATGAACACTTTCTAAATGGTCACGAATAATCGGTACATTTGCTTCTTCGGCATGGATAAGTAAACTTGTTGGATCTTCATGTAAGTTCCCTCTTAAATTTCCAATCGTTACGCGAGGGTCTCCCATTTTAAAAATGTCCATCATCGTTTCATTCTCAACGTGAATAAACACGTCGTCCATTACTTCCGCAATTAAATTCTCATATTGGTATTTATCAACAGAATCAACCACATCATAGACGACGCTGAGATCGATAGGTGAATGGACTGTTTTCCATGCTTCATTTTTCGGATGATGTATGAGGGCACCGTTAAAGTTTACGATGGGTGTATTAAGCATTAACTCATTATAATACAGTTGGCTTGCTCTAAATGGACGTCCAGTCGCAATCATCACTTGATGACCTGCTTCTTTTGCTTTTATTAAAGTTGCTTTTGTTTTTTCAGAAATTTGCTGTTTGTCGGTTAATAACGTTCCGTCTAAATCTAATACGATTAAATGTTGTTTCATAAGGAATTCTCCTTTCTCTATCTTACTGATTTTATCCCTTATGGATATATTTAGTCAAAATTTTGTATTTTATATTCCTTTCATTCAGAAAAAAATTTCCAACAATGATATGATGGTTATAAGTAGTTTTTCTCCCATAAACAAAACTATAAGAGAAAACGGCTTAGAAATAATTTATTGTGTTCAATATATTAAAGGAGTGACAAGAAGATGCTTGTTCAAGATGATATGTGGAATGGGATTCCTTTATTACACGTTTATAATAATTCGATGACGCCACAATCACCGGTCGTAATCTTTTTACACGGTTTTGGAAGCGCAAAAGAACATAACTTACACTATGCATATCAATTAGTTAAAAAGGGTGTTCGTGTCATCTTACCAGATGCTTATTTACATGGAGATCGTTCAGAAAATCTATCTGAAATGAAAATGAATGTTCACTTTTGGGAGATTGTATTAAAATCTATCCAAGAAATGGACATTATCTATACTGAACTACAAAACAGAGGACTTTTAACTTCCGGTAAAGTTGGAATCGCAGGAACATCGATGGGAGGAATCGTTACCTCCGGTTGTCTTAATGCTTACGACTGGGTTCATACAGCGGGTATTTGTATGGGAGCTCCAGGATTTGTTGAACTTTCAAATTACCAATTAAATCAATTTGAATCATTGGGTGTCAAATTACCAATGGATGATAAACAAAAGGAACAGTTACAAACCCTTTTAGCTGAATATGATATTACAAAGGATCCTACTCGTTTTAATCAAAGACCCGTTATTTTCTGGCATGGTCATAAAGATGAGACTGTACCATTTAAAAATACATATCATTTTTATACTCAATTGCGTTCATACTATGAACAAACACCAGAACGATTAAAATTTGTCGAATCACCTAATTATGGTCATAAAGTTCCGCGCTCTGGTGTACTTGCCGTAACGGAGTTTCTTTCGGAACATTTGGCATAACGAAATCGGTTTGCTATGATAGAGTCAATAGAAAAGAAAGGGGAAACACAAAATGGCAGTAAGTGAAGAAATGAAAGAAAGCATTTTAGGTGCATTAGAAAATGTCATTGATCCTGAGTTAGGTATTGATATTGTCAACTTAGGTTTAGTATATGAAGTAGATTTAGATGAAGAAGGGGTTGCGAAAATTACGATGACCCTAACATCTATGGGTTGTCCATTAGGTCCAGTTATTGTTGACCAAATTAAAACGGCATTAAGTGAACTACCTGAGGTAAAAGATGTAGATGTAAACATCGTTTGGCAACCGGCATGGTCAAAAGATAATATGTCTCGTTATGCAAAAATGGCTTTAGGTATTCGATAATAAAATATCGTAGAGTCCCATAATACTGATGAGAAGTGTAGCATAAGTCGTTTTGACTTTGTCTACACTTTTTTCCGTTTTACCTAGCAATTTAATGACAAAAACTTTTAAGTGTCAATTTTTGCATTCGTCCTTTGAACAACATATAATTGAAATAGTCAAAAAAGGTCAAATTTAATTCATCTTTTGAAAGGGTGTTAAATGAATGCAATTTCAGCAACAAGACAATCGCAGTCCATTAGAACAATTTGGTCGCAATTTAATTGAAGAAGTAAAAAGTGGGAAAATGGATCCCGTAATTGGTCGAGATGAAGAGATAAGAAATGTCATTCGTATCCTATCAAGAAAAACGAAAAATAACCCTGTCTTAATTGGTGAGCCAGGAGTAGGGAAAACGGCTATTATTGAAGGCTTAGCACAAAGAATTGTGAGAAAAGATGTACCAGAAGGCTTAAAGGATTGTATTTTGTATGAACTTGATATGAGTTCATTAATTGCGGGAGCAAGTTACCGTGGACAATTTGAAGAACGTTTAAAAAGCGTTTTAACGGAAGTAAAAAAATCAGACGGGAAAATTATTATATTTATCGACGAAATTCATACGATTGTTGGAGCCGGTAAAACGGATGGGGCAATGGACGCTGGTAATATGTTAAAACCAATGTTAGCCCGGGGAGAACTCCATTGTATCGGTGCAACGACGTTAGATGAATATCGAATGTATATAGAAAAGGACCCTGCATTGGAACGTAGATTCCAACAAGTAATGGTTCGTGAACCTTCAATAGAAGATACGGTTTCCATCTTACGTGGATTAAAGGAACGCTTCGAACTACACCATGGAGTACGGATTCATGACCGAGCGATAATCGCTGCTGCCCAATTGTCGAACCGTTATATTACGGATCGTTTTTTACCGGATAAAGCAATCGATTTAATTGATGAAGCTTGTGCGATGATTCGTACGGAAATCGATTCGATGCCTCAAGAACTAGATTCGGTAACGCGACGTGTTATGCAATTGGAAATTGAGGAGCAAGCGTTAACGAAAGAAAATGATGAAGCAAGTAAAAAACGACTCGAAGCGTTAAATAGTGAATTGGCTTCATTAAAAGAAATAGCCGAAAAGATGCGGAAACAGTGGGAAGAGGAAAAGGGAAATTTACAAAAAATACAACAAAAACGTGAGCAATTAGATCAATTTCGTCGTGATTTAGAAGAGGCGGAAAGTAAATATGATCTAAATAAGGCTGCAGAACTCCGCCATGGTAAAATTCCAGCTTTAGAAAAAGAATTAGAGAACCTTGAAGAACAATTGAAAATGGGTTCTGAGAATCGAATTTTGCGTGAGGAAGTAACAGCTGAAGAAATTGCATCCATTATTTCTAGATGGACTGGAATTCCTGTTACAAAGTTAGTGGAAGGGGAAAGGGACAAATTACTACGTTTAAAGGATACGTTACATGAACGAGTAGTTGGACAAGATACGGCTGTTAATCTCGTTACAGAAGCCGTTTGGCGTGCCCGTTCAGGAATTAAAGATCCGAATAGACCAATTGGTTCCTTTATTTTCTTAGGCCCGACTGGAGTAGGGAAAACGGAACTAGCGAAAGCGTTAGCAGCTCAACTTTTCGATTCAGAAGAGCATTTTATTCGTATTGATATGAGTGAATATATGGAAAAGCATAGTGTTTCACGACTAGTTGGGGCACCTCCTGGATATGTAGGATATGAAGAAGGAGGACAATTAACAGAAGCAGTCCGTAGAAACCCATATTCAGTTGTTTTATTAGATGAAATTGAAAAAGCTCATTCGGATGTCGCCAATATTTTATTACAAATATTAGATGACGGTAGGATAACAGATAGCCAAGGTCGATTGGTCAACTTTACAAATACTGTAGTCATAATGACATCCAACATTGGTTCCCATTACTTACTTGAATCGAAATTAGAGCAACAAGAAGATATAGAAGATTTAGTCATGTCTGAACTTCGGGTACATTTTAAACCGGAATTATTAAACCGAATAGATGATATTATTCTGTTCCATGCGCTATCTTCAGAACATTTTAGTGATATTAGTAAGAAGTATATTGAACAATTACGAAAACGGATTGCAGAACAAGAAATTAGTCTAAAAGTTGATGAACAGGTTGTTCATTGGATTGTGGAACAAGGTAGTGATCCCCAATATGGAGCTAGACCTTTAAAACGTTTTATTCAACGTCATGTTGAAACGGCGGTGGCGAGGGAGTTATTAAAAGGGGAAGTGCTACCAGGTGATGCATTACATGTTTCGATTGAAAATGATCAGTTAGTTGTATTAAAAGAATCAAAATTTCAATAAATAAAGAACGGGTAACTCTAAATGGAGTTACCCGTTCTCTATTAAATCTCTATAAAAATAAGAAAAGCACTTCTATATGGAAGTGCTTTGTTTATTAGTGATGATCCGCTTCAGGAGTCGGCTCGTTCGGAATGATTGCACTAATAATAAAGATTAAAACAGTAAAGATAACTGCTAAAATTGCACTAGTTGTTAGGCTGAATTCTACCGCTAAAATGGAACTTACAACATAGTTTAACATTGTAACTAAAAGGAAAGACCATACTAAAGTCATTAAATATCGCATTCATTTCACCTCTAAAAACTTTTTAAGTTAGTATACCTATATTCATCTTAATTATCATAACATAGGTCCGTAAAAAAGAACAATAAAGTTTTAGAACAATTCGTGAATTAAAAGGTTGAGGAAACAATTTTTATGAGCTATAATTAAGACCAAGTACTAAATGTTAGTCGTAAAAACAGGGGGTTAAAAAATGAATGCTGGGATTATTGGAGTAGGCAAATATGTTCCCGAAAAAGTAGTAACAAATTTTGACTTAGAGAAAATTTTAGATACAAATGATGAGTGGATTCGTACAAGAACAGGAATTCAAGAAAGAAGAATTGCAAGTGAGAACGAAAATACATCCGATTTAGCCTATGCAGCAGCAGCATCTGCAATACAAAATGCTGAAATTTCTGCGGATCAAATCGGTTTAATTTTAGTTGCAACAGTAACGCCTGACCGTGGATTCCCGAGCGTTGCCTGTCAATTACAGGAAAAATTAGGTGCAGTCAATGCAGCAGCAATGGATGTTTCCGCAGCATGTGCAGGGTTTATGTACGGACTTTCAACAGCAAAACAATTTGTTGAAAGTGGTAGTTATCAATATGTATTAGTAGTAGGTGCTGAAAAGTTATCCAAAATTACCGATTGGACAGACAGAAACACGGCAGTATTATTTGGTGATGGTGCTTGTGCAGCAGTGATTGGTCAAGTAAGTGAAGGTAGAGGGATTCTATCATTTGAGTTAGGTGCAGATGGAACTGGTGGTAAACATCTGTTTTTAAATGATCAACAAGCGATTGCGATGAATGGTCGTGAAGTATTTAAATTTGCCGTAAGACAAATGGGAGAATCAGCGTTATCCGTTTTAGAAAAAGCTGGTCTATCAAAAGAAGATGTAGACTTTTTAATCCCTCATCAAGCAAATATTCGAATTATGGAAGCATCTAGAGAAAGACTAGATTTACCAGAAGAAAAATTATCCAAACGGATTCATAAATATGGAAATACTTCTTCAGCATCTATCGGACTTGCGCTTGTAGATGAATTAGAAGCCGGTAAAATTAAAGACGATGATATCATTGTATTAGTTGGATTTGGTGGAGGACTTACATGGGGCGCTGTAGTGCTCAAATGGGGAAAATAATAGAAATCAAAACGGTTTTATAGTAACCTAAAAATAGTTTAGAACCTAAGGGGGATAAAGAGAAACCATGAAAAGAAGAGTCGTGATTACAGGTGTAGGAGCTGTTACACCTCTTGGTAACACAATTGAAGAGACATGGGAAAATTTAATTGCTGGAAAATCAGGTGTTGGCCCTTTAACGAGAGTGGATGCTGAAAAGTTTCCTGTAAAAGTAGCAGCAGAAGTAAAGGATTTTGATATTGAACAATATATCGATAGAAAAGAAGCGCGTAAAATGGACCGTTTTACTCATTATGCTCTAGCTTCCTCTATCATGGCAGTAAAAGATGCTGAGCTTGAAATTACTGAAGAATTGGCACCACGAGTAGGTGTTTGGATTGGTTCAGGTATTGGTGGTATGGAAACTTTTGAAAACCAGTTTGAAACGTTCCAACAACGTGGGGTACGTCGAGTAAGCCCATTCTTTGTACCGATGATGATTCCAAACATGGCTTCCGGTCAAGTGTCGATTCATTTAGGTGCAAAAGGAATTAACTCATGTTCAGTAACGGCATGTGCATCAGGGACTAACTCCATTGGAGATGCTTTTAAAGTAATCCAACGTGGTGATGCAGATGTAATGATCACTGGTGGTGCTGAAGCGCCAATCGTGAATATGGCAGTGGCAGGATTTTGCTCAAGTACTGCATTATCTTTAAATCCGGATGCGCAAACTGCTTCCCGTCCATTCGATGCAAATCGAGATGGATTTGTAATTGCAGAAGGCGCAGGTATTTTAGTTTTAGAAGAATATGAACTTGCTAAAAAACGCGGCGCAAAAATTTATGCAGAAATAGTAGGATATGGCGCAACAGGTGATGCTTATCATATTACTGCTCCGGCACCAGAAGGGGAAGGAGCTGCTCGTGCTATTCAACAAGCATTAGATGATGGAGAAATTGATCCAACATTAGTAGGTTATATTAATGCCCACGGAACAAGTACTCAATATAATGATTTATTTGAAACAAAAGCCGTAAAATCGGTATTTGGCGATCATGCCTATAAATTAGCAATGAGCTCAACGAAGTCGATGACAGGCCATTTACTAGGTGCTGCTGGTGGGGTAGAAACAATCTTTACTGCTTTGGCGTTAAAAGAAGGTGTTTTACCACCAACAATTAATTTAGAAAATCCTGATCCAGAATGTGATTTAGATTATGTTCCAAACAGTGCCCGTAGAGAGTTTGTGGAATATGCGATGAGTAATTCCCTTGGCTTTGGTGGCCATAATGCAAGCTTGCTGTTGAAAAAAGTCGATTAATCACATCTGTTAGACGATGTCGAAATAAGAAATGCCTTTAGCGAAAAGCTAAAGGCATTTTTGTTTAGGCAAATGAATATTTAGTATTAAAGGATGGTGGACATGTTTCGATTTATGCTCTTTCTATTTAGCTATGGAATTTGTGTCATGTCGGTAGGAAATTTACTATTATATTTAAACTATCGAACATTAGGCTATTCATGGTCTGCGGTTTGGTCTTTTATTATTGGAACCCATGAATTGTACATAGCTGCCGTGTCATTAATCGTTTTATTTATCTTAATTTTCGACCTAATCCCATCGCGTTTTCCATTTTCTTAACCGTTTTAGATGCAATCGCATTGGCTTTCTGTGCCCCTTCATCTAAAATGCGATCTAACTCATCAGAATGAATTAATTCATTAAAGCGTTCTTGGACAGGTGTTAAATGTTCAATTAAACTTGTTGCTACCCCTTCTTTAAAAGCACCGTAGCCTAAGCCTTCATATTTTTTCACCAATGAAGCAATATCAAGACCTGTAACAGCTGATTCAATAGTTAATAAATTTGACACACCTGGCTTATTCGTTTCATCAAATGCTACATAGCCATCTGAATCCGTAACAGCGGATTTAATTTTCTTTTCAATTTGTTTTGGCGTATCAAGTAATCGAATCGTTGCCTTCGTATTTGGATCAGATTTGCTCATTTTTTTCGTAGGTTCTTGAAGAGATTTAATACGAGCCCCCGCCTTTGGTAACTGAATTTCAGGAATAACAAAGACTTCTCCAAATCGTTTATTAAATCGTTCTGCTAAATCACGGGTTAATTCGATATGTTGTTTTTGGTCTTCTCCAACTGGTACGATGTTTGTATTATATAAAAGAATATCTCCAGCCATTAAGGGTGGGTAAGTTAGAAGACCAGCATTAACTGATTCTTTTCCATCAGATTTATCTTTAAATTGGGTCATCCGTTCAAGTTCCCCAATTGTAGCGACACATTGTAACATCCAGCCAGCTTGAGCGTGGGCAGGTACTTCCGACTGGATAAATAAAGTTGCCTTGTTTGGATCAATTCCTACTGCTAAATAAGTTGCTGCTAGCGTTCGAATGTTTGATTGCAACTCTTTAGGATCTTGTGGAACAGTAATCGCATGCTGGTCGACTATACAATAAATGGCATTTCCTTCATCTTGAAGGGTTGGAAATTGCATAAGTGCCCCTATATAATTTCCTAATGTGATAACTCCTGTAGGCTGAACACCTGAAAAAATCGTTTTCATGAAAAATCCTCCTAAAATCTTTTAATGTTTTCCAAAGATTCATTCTTAAAAAAGCAATAAAAAAACATCATACGCCCTTACGTTTTACACGTAATGGGACGAATGATGTTGAATCCGCGGTACCACCCAGTTTGTCATTAATGACCACTTTGACTTCGTAACGAGAAGTAAACGGGCTTTACTACTGAAAATAAAAGTTCATAAAGCCAACTCAAAAGTCCATTCCAATTGCTCCGTCTTCTGTTTACACCAACCACAGATTCTCTATGCACGGTAGGCAAAAGTACTACTCTTTTTCATCGTTTTTTCAATTTGTTTAAAAATTATATAAAAAAATAGAACTAAAAGCAAATATTAATTTATTTCTAATGTTGGAATGAAAATGAAAAAGTTTGGGTAGTATTGTATCGAACAAGGAAATTAATCGTTATTTAAGTAATTCTTTTTTGTAAAAAAACGTACTATTTAACAGAGAGTTGCGATATCTTCTCGATTAATGTCAGCTAATTGAGAATTGTAAATTGGATGAAAGGAAAAGTTTATTTTTTTATCTATAGGGGAATTAAATAGATGAACTATCATTTTAATAAGGAATTTAGTTTTAAAAGAGAAAAAAATGACATAATTAATGTGACCTATTAATTCTTTTTTAATGGTAAGCTATATCCAAATGAAAAAGATTATTGTATAATGAAAACATGTTTTTAAATTAAATTAATTCTAAACTAATAAAAGCTTGAGAATATACACCGATACCACTTAGGAAGGAAGTGTAATAATGATTGTAACATTATTTACATCACCAAGTTGTACATCTTGTCGAAAAGCGAAGGCATGGTTAGAAGAACATGAAATTCCATATAGAGAGCGTAACATATTTTCGGAGCCGTTAACAATCAGTGAGATTAAAGAAATTTTACGAATGACTGAAGATGGCACGGATGAAATTATTTCGACACGTTCAAAAATTTTCCAAAAACTAAATGTTGATGTGGAAAGTTTACCATTACAACAATTATATGAATTAATTCAAGAATATCCTGGATTATTACGTCGACCTATCATATTAGATGAGAAACGTTTACAAGTTGGATATAATGAAGATGAAATCCGACGATTTTTACCAAGGAAAGTTCGTGCTTTTCAATTGTTAGAAGCACAAAAAATGGTGAATTAATTTTTTTAGGAATATTTAGATTCGTTTATCGATAAAATCCATTAATCTTGGATTTTATCGTTTTTTAATTTTATATAGATTTCTATATTATAAAGTAGAAAAAAAGGAAAATTTTAATTTATTTTTTCAAATCGTTATACTTGATTTCATCTGTCTAGTCAACTACAATTTCAATATTCAAATTATTTTATTTGAACAGTGTTTTTTTCTTTTCATTTTAAATAGGTAATCATACAATAGAGTTATAGAATAAAGCATAGATATAAATAAAAACCGTTTTGTTCTGTAGCAAAAATTGCATTGTATTACTGGTCTTAAGTTTTTGAATTGTCAGGTTAAAACTGTACAATTCAAAACATACTAAGAACGCTTTCTTTGTTTTTCAACGAATGACTGTGAAGGGAGTTGAGTCTAATGGACATCGAACGCGTAAACGAAAACACAATTAAACTCTTCATTACTTATCGTGATATTGAAGATCGTGGTTATAGTCGTGAGGAGATTTGGTATAACAGAGCAAAAGGGGAAGAACTTTTCTGGGATATGATTGGAGAGATCAATACAGAAGATTACTTTGATCTTGATGGACCAATTTGGATACATGTGAATGCTTCTGAACATGGTCTAGAAGTGATTGTAACTCGTGCTAATATAAATTCAGATGGTGAATCCAATTCATTATTATCAAGTTTTGAGGAACATCGAGATGCTGCGCACAACAAAAATTTAGATGAATCCATTTTTGATTCCTTCGAAGATGAAGAATTAAATCATCAAGGAACAAATCATATCTCCATTTACAAATTTAAAGATATTGATGAGATTATCCCTGTGGCAAATCGTTTGCTTCCATTTCGATTACAATCTTCTTTATTTAAATTTGAAAAATATTACTATGTAGCAGTTGATTTTTCAAATGTTACTGAAAAGGTTGAACGCCAAAATATTCGTTCCATTATTAATGAATATTTAGGTAGTTCGAAAATAACGATTTATCGATTACAAGAATACGGCGAAGCAATCATGCCAGAAGATTGTTTTGAGACAGTAATTCAATATTTTGGATAAATAAAACGAGATGTCTTTTTTAAGGCATCTCTTTTCTTATTCCTTTGAAAGAAAAGTTGCAGTTCATCTTACCGGCGAAATGTTTATTTTAAACACTTTACAAGTAAATGATTGAAAACGGCTACTACACTTTTTAAAATAAATAAAAGGAGGTAGCAAATGCTTGTAGCTTATACAGAACAAAAGAAACGATTTGTATTAAATTCAAGCATACCGGAAACAACATTAAAGCAACTGCGAGAAAAACAAAGATTTTATTGCCCTCAATGTAAACAACTACTTCAATTTAAAATCGGTACATTTAAAATTCCCCATTTTGCCCATTATTCTAACAAAGAATGTAATGATTTTTTTTCTGAACGAGAATCAGAGCAACATTTACTAGGTAAAGAACATCTATATGATTTGTTCCAACATCTTTTATTACAAGTAGAATTAGAACCTTTCTTAAGGGGGTTAAAACAGCGGCCGGACTTATTAATCGAAAAAGATCACCGTCGTTTTGCCATTGAGTTTCAATGTAGTCCTATTTCCATAAATAGATTTAAAGAACGAAATGGAGGCTATAAAAGTAATGGAATAGAAGTCTATTGGATTCCGAACACGCCCTATAAAAGAGTTCAAAGAGGAATACAAATTATGTCCATTAATAAGCATATGCAGCTATTTAGGAATACGGATGGCCATCAATCTTATATTATGGCGTACCATCCAGCAATGCGACAATTTGTATATATATCTAATCTTATGTTTCTTCATGGCAATCGTTTTATTTCGAAAGTGCAAATAATTCCTCAAATGAAACAGCGTTTTCCCTTTTATATTCCTAAACCATTATCTGAAGAGGAGTTTAAACAATATTTATTGTTATTTAATCGTGTGAAACATCATTATTTACGGTGGGTCGTATTAGTAAATAAAAAAGGTGTAAATCATTTATTTTTAAGAAGTCTTTATGAGCTTCGATTAAATGGACAAACTCTCCCGAACTACATTGGAATACCGATAAACGGAAGTGAACATTTGAAAGTATCTCCCATTGAATGGCAAACAGCTCTTTTTTATTTTTTACATATTTCAAGAATATCATTAGCCCATTTCATCGAAACAAATACTCAAAAATTTTTACAATGGGCAAACTTGCCAGAAACAAACGCCGCTAAATCCATCGTTAAAGAGTATTGCCATATCCTTGAATCTTTATCGATTGAGCATTATCGACAATCAATTCGTAACGAAGAATTATTTCAAAAGTTATACACCCATTTTCTTGCAATGAAAACTAAATATTGAGAAAATGGATTTGTGATTCGAATTACGAAATAAATGGTATGGGAGGTCATTACATGGCAAAAAAAGTGTTATCGAGGGAAGAAGTTCCTGTTGAGTTAACTTGGGATTTAGAAGGAATCTTTTCTTCAGATGAGGCATGGGAACAGGAATTTAAGGAAATTGAAAAATTAATACCAGAGGCGGATAAATATAGAGGAAAAGTAGCGGAAAGTGCTCAAAGTTTATATGATACGTTACAGTTTAGCGATCAATTATCCGAACGTTTTGGAAGACTTTATGTGTATAGCCATTTAAAACATGACCAAGATACGACAAATGGAAAGTATCAAGCGATGGATAGTCGGGTTCGTTCATTAGGAGCGAAATTATCAGCAGCATGGTCCTTCGTTACGCCAGAAATTTTATCGATGGAAGAAGAAACAATCCAACAATATATTCGTGAGTATGAACCGTTAACTTTATATAATCAAATGTTAACGGAACTAAATTTACAACGTCCTCATATCCTCACAGCTGATAAGGAGGAACTGCTTGCCCAACTTGGAGAGGTAACAGGTTCTTCAGGAAATACTTTTAGCGCATTAAACAATGCAGACTTAGAATTCCCTTCGGTGAAAAATGATGAAGGGGAAGAAATTCAGTTAACCCATGGCAATTATATTACGTTTTTAGAAAGTGATAATCGGGAAGTTCGAAAAAATGCTTTTAAAGCAATGTACGATACTTATGGTAAATTTAAAAATACTTTTGCTTCCACTTTAGCTGGAAATGTAAAAGCCCATAACGTTAGTGCGAGAGTACGTAAATATAATTCGGCAAGACATGCGGCAATGAGTAATAATTATATTCCGGAAAAAGTGTACGATCAATTAATTTCTACAATCCATGAATTTTTACCAGTTCTTCATCGTTACGTTTCATTGCGCAAACAAGTTTTAGGCGTTGAAGAATTGCATATGTATGATTTATTTACACCACTTGTAAAAGAAGTGAAAATTGAAATGCCTTACGAAAAGGCAAAAGATATAATGGTTAAAAGTTTCGAGCCTTTAGGTGAAGAATATCAATCCATTGTTGTCAAAGGATTAGAAAGTCGCTGGGTAGACGTACTTGAAAATAAAGGGAAACGTAGCGGTGCCTACTCTTCAGGTACTTATGGAACAAATCCATTTGTGTTAATGAATTGGCAAAATAACTTAGATAATTTATTTACTTTAGCCCATGAATTTGGCCATAGTATGCATAGTTACTATACTCGTCAAAACCAACCGTATCCTTATGCTTCTTACTCAATCTTCGTCGCAGAAGTAGCATCTACATGTAACGAAGAACTATTATTTGATTATTTATTAAAAACGACGGATGATCCACAACATAAAATTTATTTATTAAATCACTGGTTAGATGGGTTCCGTAGTACCGTTTTCCGTCAAACAATGTTTGCAGAATTTGAGCATATTGTTCATGAATTGGATCGCAATGGGGAAGCCATTACAGCTGAACGCCTAAATGAAATTTATTATGATTTAAATAAACAGTATTTCGGCAATGACATGACAGTGGATGAAGAAATTGCATTGGAATGGGCAAGAATTCCTCATTTCTACATGAACTATTATGTTTACCAATATGCGACAGGTCAAAGTGCTGCCACTGCTTTAAGCAAACAAATTTTAGAGGAAGGAAAAACTGCTGTAGAACGTTATATTAACAATTTCTTAAAAGCTGGTTGTTCCGATTTCCCAATAGAAGTATTAAAAGCAGCAGGGGTGGATATGGAGTCCCCAACACCTATTCAGAATGCATGTAAAGTATTTGAAGAAAAATTAAATGAATTAGAGAAACTTTTATTAAAAAAATAATTTTAATGAATAGTGGTGGTGCTACATTTTAAAATGTGGCACCACTTTCTTTTATATGAAAATATTACGATATCACTTTCTCTTTATAAAAAATTTCATTTAAAATATGCCCTTCTAGGCGGTTCAAACCGTTGAAAACGTTTACTATTTGACGATTTTGTGAAACAACTGTAGTTTCGTTGCATCCCTTAATATTCCGTGATAAAGTAAATACGTGAAATAAATCACATAACAAACATACACCCCTTTGTTTGAACGTGAACATTTCTCCCATCCCCTTTGTGAAAAGAGGCGTCATTATTCTTGTAGAAGGATAATGAAGCCTCTTTTATTATGTATATATACTTTAATAAAAAAATAGACAAAGACGATGAAAGTCCTTGTCTACAAATAGAATAATAGATGAAATAATAAGTGCTTTATTGATTACATTTTTTACGCCATAACGTCACTTCATCGTTCGTGAGGCGTTCGATTTTTTGCTGAAGCATTCGCTTTTTTAATTCTCGCTCTGCTTCTTGATGAGAAATTGAATAAATTTCCGCTACATCACTAGTTGTGAGTATATGGAAACGATTAAATAATTCATCAAAGGTAGGAAGTGGATTACAAGTGATTTCCTCATTGATCATCTCTTGTAAAACTTGAACATAAACTTCATATGCATACATTCCACTAACTTTTAAACCCTCGTCTTCGATACATTCATTAAAGAAAACGATTGTCGGCACTTCGTCAACTTCCATCTCATGGGTAATGTGCAAATCACATTGAAACGCTCTTGCAGCTTCTTTAGAACCAAAATCAGAAATAAATTCATCCAGATCAATGTTCGTTTCTTTTGCAATTTCAATTAACGCAGAATAGGAAGTTACATTTTTCGTTTTTAAAAGGGCGTGCTCCTGGAGTTTTAGTAAATAACGAGTAGCTGCCCGTTTTCCTTGTAGCTCCGCTGCTTTAATCGCAATAGATGGGAGTGCCGGATGGGTAATGTCCAGTTCAGCACCAGTCATGCATCCCTTTGTACGACGACTTAACGTATTTAAAGAGGCAAGCTTTGTACTTAAAATATATCTCCACGTAAAATAATGTTCATATTCTACCGTTAACTTTCGCAACATCGTTTGCATTGTCAAAGCCTTTTTACAAAGCGGATCGATAAAAATATATAATTCTATTGGTTTCGTAATAGAAGGTGCGGCAGGTTTCGATAATAATTGGACATTATTCATTCAAACTCCTCCTCATCTTCATTTGGCGAATTAATCATATGATTAGCCGTTAAGACAAGTCGTTGATAATAAACTTCACGGAATTTACCTTCTAATCCGACTTCATCCATCGCCTCTTTCATACATTCTAACCAAGCTTGTGCACGATCTGGTGTGATTTTAAAAGGTATATGACGAGCTCTTAACATCGGATGCCCGTGTTCTTCTGTATATAGATTTGGCCCACCTAAGTACTGGGTCTGAAATTGAATTTGTTTTCTAATAGTTTCAGTTAAATCTTCTGGGAAGATCGGTTTTAACTGTGGATGCTTCGCAACACGTTTATAAAAAGCGTGAAGGAGGTCAGAAAGTTTTTCAGCACCAATTTCCTCGTAAGGAATCGTATATTTTCGATTCATAGGTGTACTCCTTTACTTCTTTTATAAGTATACGTAATGAAATATCCGCGTATTGCATACCGTATAATCAATTGACAACAAAAGTAATAAAGCCAAGATAGCTATCGTTATTAACCTTCTTTTATAAGGTGTTAGTTATATTCTAACAACCTAATCCCTTTTTCACAAACAAATCGCATATAAGAGGGAAAATAGATTGTAACAATGACTTCAAACCTATTTACGCATTATAATAGCCTAATACATTATTAACATAATGTATAGTTTCTTTGAATGGTGGAATACCGTTATATTTCGCTACATTTCCTGGCCCCGCATTGTATGCTGCTAATGCAAGTTCAACGTTCTGATTGAATTTGTTTAACATTTGGCTTAAATATTTCGTTCCACCCATAATATTTTGAACAGGATCTGTCGCATCTTCTATTCCGAGATATCTAGCTGTGCCTGGCATTAGTTGCATTAAACCTGTCGCACCAGCGGAACTAACCGCGTTCTCGTTAAAATTGGATTCTTGCTTAATAACCGATGCAATTAATTTTTCAGGTACACCATAGGTTTCAGAAGCTTGTGCAATGATATCAGCATATGCTTCAGCACCAGCTAATACATTTTTGTAACCAGCTGAATTGACATAATCTTTATTTATATGGTTTGTAAAAAGATTATTATCCATGCTTTGGATTAATTGGTGATAGTAAGGAGTTAAATCATTAGCATCATTGTTGTAAGTGAAATTTGCTAAATAATTGTTATCGATTCTATTCGTTGCAGGTTCATTTTGCATGCTTGCATAATAGCCTAGTAAATTATCAGAGCTATTTATGGAAGTGGATGAAGTTAACATCATTTCTTCCAATAATTCAGTAAAAATGGAACTATCGTTTGATAGCGTTTGAACATTTGATGTATTACCAAATGATTGAATTGCTTGAAGTTCAAGTAACTTCTTCATTGATGAAATTTCCAATCCGCTTCAACCCTTCCTGTCTTTTAAAGCTTTCATAAAGCGGGCAATTTTTTTATCCGCCACTTGAATGGTAATTTGATTTTTTTTCAAAAAATCTTGAAAGATTTCTTTTCCTTCGATTTCATTATCTGTTTCATATTCTACCTCATAATCATCACACTGCAAATAGAAAGAATGGTCAAAGACAAGGGTTCCACCTTTGTAATCTATTTCAACCCGATCTGTCGTTAATGAACCAAATAATTTTAATTTTTCAATCGGAATGTTCAGCCGTATTAATTGGTCCTTTATTTTGTCAGCAACGACCCCATTTCCTTCAAGCATCATACGGGCTTGTTCTTCTGTAATTTCCTCTGTCGTTTCAAGGTGAATGTTTTCAGCGGTTTTTTCTTTTAATGTTACAACGGTTTTATTCGTTGTTTTGCGAATTCTCAAACCGGATGATAATGCCTTTAAATGGAATTGAGGAGTATCAAAGTAATGATTGATTTGCCGAACAATCATTTTTTCCTCTACTTGGAATTTTTTTAATAAGTTTTCATATTGTTCTTTTGTTAGTACATTTTTAAATTCAATTTCAACTTGTTGATTCATCTTTTTTCCTTTCTAAATATGTAATTTTCCACATTCTCTTTCTCGAAATGGACGCTGCTATGTTAAAATATGAAAAGAAAAGTGGTGAAGGGAAGTTACATAATGCGAAACCTTTATAAAATAGAGAAATGTCAATTCTTACATAACGATTTACACTTTAGTTTAAACGAAAATCTAAATAGAATACAAATTCAACCCGCAGGACAAGTTCTTGCAGATTCTGATAACTTAGCCTTTATTTATTTAGTAGAAGAGGAAGATGGCTATAGTTATTTACAAATTCCTCAAACATTATGGCCAGAACTAGTACAATTAGTGAAGTTAAATCGGGATCCTTATTTAGTATTAAAAGACGAGAAAATGGTATTAACAAACTTCACTGAAGAATTGAATGCCCTTCTTTACAATATTGAAGGAAATGACAACTACGGAAATGACTTTGTTGTTGCCGTAGAAACAACTTTTAAAGAAATTTTAATCGGTGAATAGTAGCGAAACAAAATCATTTGCAAAGCCTAAGAAATGAATCATAGTCAGAAATAATGGTGTCTTTGCGTTGGGGGGAGTCTTCTATGGTACCATGGGGTACATTTTTAAGTCCGTACAAACAGGCTGTAGATGAATTGAAAATTAAATTAAAAGGGATGCGTTCACAATTTGGGATTACGGGAACAACTTCTCCAATTGAATTTGTGACAGGTCGTGTAAAACCATTAGCTAGTATATACGATAAAACCCTTGAAAAAGGAATAGCCTTTGAACCTTCTCAGCAATTGGCTACCGAATTACAGGATATCGCAGGGTTACGAATTATGTGTCAGTTTGTCGATGATATTTCAACAGTCGTAAATTTAATTCGTCAACGGGATGATTTGAAAGTAATTGAAGAAAAGGACTATATTACGCATAGTAAACCGAGTGGCTATCGTTCGTATCATATGATTGTTGAATATCCCGTTGAGACGATTACAGGCAAAGTAGAAGTGCTTGCAGAAATTCAAATTAGAACGCTCGCTATGAATTTTTGGGCGTCCATTGAACATTCATTAAACTATAAATATAAGGGAATATTTCCAGAAGAAATTAAATATCGATTACAAAACGCGGCAGAAGCAGCCTTTAAATTAGATGAAGAAATGTCTTCCATTCGTAGTGAAATACAAGAAGCACAAGTTTACTTCAGTGAAATTAAAGAAGCAATTAATCCAAAAATACGATCAACTAATGAGGGAAAGGAGTGTGAGTAATTTGAAATTTTCCATCCAATCACGGAGAGATTCTCAATCAAATGAATTAATGGAGCTTGCCAAAACGTATTTACAAGATTTTGGACTAGTTTTAGATGATGACGAACCGGAGATTGTTATTTCCATTGGTGGAGATGGGACGCTATTACATGCCTTTCATCGACATTCCCATCGTTTAAATGAGGTTGCCTTTGTCGGAATCCATACAGGACATCTTGGATTTTATGCAGACTGGAAACCGTCTGAATTGGAAAAGTTAGTATTATCAATAGCAAAAAATGAGTTCAATGTGGTGGAATATCCTTTATTAGAAGTGCAAGTGCATACCCATCATGCGGAAACTGCAACTTATTTAGCTTTAAATGAAGCGACAATCAAATCACCAGATGTGACTTTAGTAATGGATATTGAACTTAATGGCAATCAATTCGAGCGGTTCCGTGGAGATGGTCTATGTGTTTCAACTCCTTCGGGTAGTACGGCTTATAATAAAGCGTTAGGCGGAGCGATCATTCATCCAACTTTACAAGCATTTCAAATTACGGAAATGGCGTCGATTAATAATCGCGTTTTCCGTACGGTTGGATCTTCCCTAGTTTTACCTGCCCATCATAGTTGTACGTTAAAGCCGGTAAAAGACCAACAGTTTACGATGACCATCGACCATATCCATCTGATTCAGGATGATTTAAAATGCGTCACCTTTAAAGTAGCAAATGAAAAAGTACGTTTTGCTCGATTCCGTCCATTTCCATTTTGGGAGAGAGTACATGATTCATTCGTTTCGAACGAATAATAGGAGAATATATGGAAAATAGATTTCAACTACAATTCCAAGCGGAAATGGATGGTCAACTTTTACGGGATGCCATTAGCCGCCAAGGTATTTCAAGGAAAGGTTTAACCTCAATTAAATTCAATGGTGGCACGATTCATGTTAATGGTGTAGAACAAAATGTTCGGTATGTTTTAAAAAAAGGCGACCTAATTACAATTATCTTTCCAGAAGAAAAAATAAGTAGTGGATTAATAGTGGAACATGGAAAACTAAATATTGTCTATGAAGATGAGGCATTCATTATTTTAAATAAACCTCCCTTTATGAATACAATTCCATCTCGGCAACAACCAACGGGTAGTATTGCAAATATGGTAAGTGGGTACTTTGAGGAGCAAGGTATTCCATCTACGGTACATATTGTTACAAGACTTGACCGAGACACTTCCGGATTACTTTGTATAGCTAAGCATAGTCATATTCATCATTTAATGGGGCTTCAACAAAGAAAACAAATGATTAATAAACAATACGAAGCAATGGTTCACGGACATATTGAGTTAGATAATCAAGTCATAGAAGCGCCGATTGGAAGAAAAGATTCAAGTATTATCGAGAGGGAAGTTCGTCCAGATGGTCAATTTTCCCGTACCGATGTTACAGTGGTAAAAAGAGGATATATGAAAAATGGAGAACCCATTACCCATGTAAGATTAAAGCTCCACACAGGAAGAACCCATCAAATACGAGTCCATATGGCACATCTTGGTCATCCTTTAGTAGGTGATGAATTATACGGAGGAAGTCGTGAGGTGTATGATAGACAAGCCTTGCATTGTGTTTTATTGGAAATGAAACATCCGTTAACAGGAGAGGACTTACACTTTACAAGTGAAATACTTAAATCGATGGCACAGTTATTGAATTATGAAAGTTGAAGATGTTCGGTACTCGAACATCTTTTATTTTTTCTGATAGAATTATAAAAATATTATGATGTTTTAAAAATAGGTTTACGTAGACACAAAATCCACCTATTATAATAACTTGAGAGGAGGGGACAGTATGGTAGAGCAACAACATAACAAAAATGAAGAACTATATAATGTTGAAGAATTACGCCAATATTTACTTGAAGGTAATATTGAAAGTTTCAGGGAAATCTTTTTAGAACTTCATCCATATGATCAGGCACAATTTTATGAAAAGGTTGGACCTGACATACGTAAAACAATCTATCAATTCTTGTCTCCTCAAGAAATGGCTTTAATCTTTGAAGCAATTGAATTAGAAGATGAAGAATACGAACAATTTTTAAAGGAAATGGACACTGTTTACGGAGCAGAAATGCTTTCCTATATGTATACTGATGATGCAGTGGACGTTTTAAATGAATTAGATGATGAACATCGTGAAAGCTATTTAGAAATTATGGATAGCGAAACGGTAGAAGAAATTAACGAGCTCTTAGCATACGAAGAATATACTGCTGGAGCCATTATGACGAAGGAATACGTTTCAATCCTTGAAAATTCCACAGTACGTTCAGCCATGACGGTTCTTCGAAATGAAGCGCCCAATGCGGAGACGATTTATTATGTATTTGTAGTAGATGAAAATCATTGTTTAACAGGTGTTATTTCGTTACGTGATCTAATCATATCCGATGAGGATACTTTAATTAAAGATATTATGAATGAACGTGTTGTCTTTGTTAAAGTTTCTGATGACCAAGAAGATATCGCACAAATTATGAAGGATTATAACTTCTTAGCTATACCGGTTGTAAATGAATCCAATAAATTAATTGGGATTATTACAGTCGATGATATTATCGACGTCATTGATGAAGAAGCATCAGATGACTATTCAAAACTAGCTGGTGTAACGGATATTGATGATATTGAAGCAAGTCCATTTAAAGCGGCAAAAAAACGATTGCCTTGGCTTATTATGCTGTTATTTTTAGGAATGATAACAGCAACATTAATGGGGCAGTTTGAAGAAACATTAGATAAAGTTGCTTTACTCGCTTTATTTATCCCGTTAATTTCTGGTACTTCAGGTAATAGTGGAACACAAGCGCTGGCCGTTGCTGTGCGCGGTATCGCAACAGGTGAAATTGATGAAAAAAGTAAAATGAAAATGTTACTCCGGGAAGTCATGACAGGTTTAATTACTGGTATTGTTTGTGGATTAATTGTCGTAGGGATTATTTTTATTTGGAAGCATACATTACTCGTTGGGTTATTAGTTGGAGCAGCAATCGGTTGTTCCATCCTTGTGGCAACGATCGCTGGTTCCTTCATTCCATTATTGATTCATAAACTTGGGGTAGACCCTGCTGTCGCTTCCGGTCCTTTTATTACAACCCTTAATGACGTAACGAGTATATTAATCTATTTAGGCTTGGCTACAACATTTTTAGGACAGTTAAGTTAACATTTCAAAATCAAAAAGGTGACGTGATTCACGAAAAATTTCGTTTTGCATATTTATAAGAAAAAAAGGATGTGTAAAATGGAAGAACCTTTATTGTTTATTCCAACTCCACCGTTCTATTATATTGAGTTGGATAAGGAAGAAACGCAACAGTTTTTTGAGGAAAGTACTTCTGTCTATGAAATTTCTCGATCAGAGAAACTAAATTCAGTAATTGCAAAACAGCTTTATTATTTTTGCCAGCCGATTAGAAAGAAAAGTGGACGTGTTTTAGTATTAAAATTACGAAATAACGAAAAAGTAATAGGTGTTATTGAAGCATTTGATGGCGATCAAGTTAAGATGAAAGTAAATGAAAATGTGGAAATAATTGATGTAACAGATATTGTATCGATTTCTACTAAATATTAATAAAAGTCGGCAAATCCTTATGGATTTGCCGACTCTTTTTTCATGTTAATCACAAATGTGTAAGTTCGTATCTTTAATACATTGTACTCCTGCAAATGCTGAAAGGTCTACTGTTAAACAAGTTTCTGTTTTCTTGAAGTCACATACGTCTGGGATTAAACATAAAGATAATCCTGTTTCATCTTCATTCAATAAACTTACTTCGTCACCTTCGGACATATCTACTGGAGCAACAACTCGTAAAGTTGCACAGCAATCAAACGCATCTTCTACTCTGAAGAATGGCGATGGATGCATTCCACCTAATTTTGATTTATACCATGCAAAGAATGGTAAGCCGTTCGTATTTAATAACATGAATACTCGAGTATCTGCTAGTTGTCTTGATGGGAAAGCAAGACCACCTAGTGGTTCTAAGAAGCAGCTAGTTCCACAACCGTCACAATCGTCGTTTACTGCCTGATTTTGTATATCTAATATAGTTTTTACAACTTCACAAACACACCCTTCATGATGATGATGTGATGTGCCACCGATATTATTATTTCTTCCACAACCCATTATCATTTCACCTCACTTTATCATAGCTTCAATCTACAATATGTCATTTTGAAAAGGAAAACCGGGCGATAGTTTATAGGCTTTTAAATTCCTCACCATTTTTATGAAAAAAATTACCCTTATTACCCAGTTGGACGCATTGAATAAATTCGCATTTAAATGACCATAATGGGTTAAAAAGGGGGTTGAATTTTGAAAAAATTGGTATTACCTTTATTTGTCCCATTTTTTTTAATTGGATGTTCAAATGAACAAACGATTCAAGTAACGGACTTAGCAGCTGATGAAGAGAAGCGGATCGAAATTGAAGATGCAATCCGTAATAAGGAGGAAATATATTCAGCTAATGCTATTTTTGTCAATGATGAATTATTAGTCTCTATACAAGTAGATCCTTGGCTCGGATTTAAAGAACAAAAAGTAGAAAAAAGGCTTCAAAAGGAAATTGAAGAAAAATACCCTGATTTAAATGTACTCGTATCGTCAGATTACAAAATGTATTGGGAATCACAGAAGCTTTTAGATGAAGAAGACGAGAAAAAAATGGCGGATGAAGTTAAGAAATTGAAAGATTTAGCAAAGGAGGAAACATAAATGGATCCGCAAGAATATCAACAATTGGAGCAACAAATGACGCCTCCTACTCCGTACTTAAAAAATGTATTAAAAGCCTTTTTTGTTGGAGGTATTATATGTACGATTGGACAAGCAATTACTTACTTATATGTGATCTTTTTTAATTTTACAGAACAAACTGCTGGTAATGCGACAGTAGCAACGATGGTTTTTATAGCGATGATATTAACCGGTTTAGGTTTATATCGTAAGCTTGGTCAATTTGCAGGAGCTGGTAGTGCAGTTCCGGTAACAGGTTTCGGTAATGCGGTTATTTCAGCTGCAATTGAAGGGAGAACAGAAGGATTTGTTCTCGGTGTAGGAAGCAATATGTTTAAATTAGCTGGCTCTGTTATTTTATTTGGTGTCGCTTCCGCTTTTTTTGTTGCCCTTATTAAACTTATTTTAGTATCGGTGGGCGTGCTAGAATGGTAATTTTGTTCCCATCAAAACCATCAATTCTTGCTTGTGGAGCCGTAGCAGGACCAGTTGAAAGAAAGAGTGTATTTTATTCATTTTTTGACTCTGTTATTGAAGATGAAAGATGGGGTCAAAAAACAAATGAACAAGGTCATTCCCAAATGATTCAAGAAGCTTGTGACATTCTTATGAAAAAAGCAGAAATAAATAATTTAGATGTAGATTTCTTTTTAAGTGGTGATTTAGTCAATCAAATGACTCCTACTAATTTTGCTGCTAGAGAACTGGCGATTTCTTTTATCGGGTTATTTTCAGCATGTGCAACTTCAATCTCTTCCGTTATTATTGCCAGTTTACTTACTGAACTAGGCGCATCAGAATTGGCTATTGCAGGAGCTTCAAGTCAACATAATGCCATTGAACGCCAATTCCGTTATCCGATTGACTATGGGGCTCAAAAACCTGCTACCTCCCAATGGACGGTCACAGCGGCAGGGTATGCCCTCGTAGGGAAACATAATCCCGAATATCCTTCAATTATTGCGGGGACAGTTGGGAAAGTGGTCGACTATGGTGAAGTAAGTCCGTTTCATATGGGAGGAGCGATGGCACCCGCTGCTTACGATACAATTACATCCCATTTGAAAAAACGTCATCAAAAAATAACTGATTATGATCTTATTATGACTGGCGATTTAGGAAAAATAGGACTAAAAATTTTAAAAGCGATGTTCGCTCAATCGGGAGCAAAACAAGAAGAACTAGACGTATTAAGAGATGCTGGGGCAGAGTTTTATGGTGATGATAAGGCGTTTCAAGCTGGAGCAAGTGGAGCAGGTTGTTCGGCATCGGTATTTTTTAGTTATATTGAACAGCAACTGAAAATAGGACGTTATAAAAAAGTATTACTAGTTGCAACAGGCGCTCTACTCTCTCCAATGTCATTTCAACAAGGGGAGACGATACCTTGTACTGCGCATGCAATCGAAATAACGATGGAGTGAGGCGAGAGAAATGCTTTTTTTTAACTTTTTAATTGCATTTATTGTGGGTGGATTTATTTGTGTAATTGGTCAATTGTTGATGGATGTTTTCAAATTAACACCCGGTCATACATTATCAATACTCGTTGTTGTAGGTGCCATTTTAGATGGACTCGGATTATATGAACCACTGATTGACTTTGCAGGAGCAGGTGCAACAATCCCTATCACATCCTTTGGAAACTCCTTAACCCATGGTGCTTTAGCGGAAGCAGAAAAGCATGGGTGGGTAGGTGTTTTAACAGGTATGTTTGAAGTGACAAGTTCCGGTATCAGTGCTGCAATTGTTTTCGGTTTTATTGCAGCGTTAATTTTTAAACCAAAAGGTAAAGCAAATTAGACAAATAACCCTCCTTCTCTTTGTATACCGTCATAGTATACAAAGGAGAAAGGAGGGATTTTTTTGATGTGTCATAAATGTGGAGGTCAAGTAAGTCCAGCTTATGACTACAATTACTGTAGTAATCAAGTAAGCCCAGCTTATGATTTTAATTATTGTGGTTCCAGTCAAGTAAGTCCTGCATATGATATGGATGGTGGCAAAGGATATAAAGGATCAGCATTTGTATTAATTGTAGTATTATTCATTTTATTAATTATTGTAGGAAAGTGTTATATGTAAGGGAGGGAAGTTAAATGCAAAACCCTTTTTTTAAACAAATTGAAAACAAAACAGGTGTAGATATGGATGAAATATTTGCACTTGCGAATGCAATTCAACATGCAGACTTTTCCAATGAAAAACAAGTTCGTAAAATCATTAAAAAAGTAAGTAAGTTAGCGAATAAGCCTGTATCAAAGGAATTAGAAGATCGAATTGTTAAATCGATTATGCAAGAAGGAAAATCATTAGATTTAAGTAAAATTCAAAAAATGTTAGGCTAACATAAAAGCAGTCACCCAATTCGCCCCCTGATTGTTAGAAGGTTTCTAACAATAAGAGAGGCAAAACAAAAGGTGACTGCTTTTATTTTATTATCTTCTCCATTGCTCGATGCGGAATTCCTGCATCTAAAAATTCTGGAGATGTAACTTCAAAATTTAATTTTTCGTAGAATGGGATAGCGTAACTTTGAGCATTTAGTTTAAGTTTTTTCCATCCCTCTGAGATAGCAAAATCTTCTACCTTTTTCATTATAAGAAGTCCAAGCTTCTTTCCTCTATACGGTTTCAACACACATACACGTTCAACTTTTCCAACTTGGCTTTCAATTTCGCGAAGACGAGCGGCTGCAATCGTTTTACCTTCATCGTTGACAATGAAGTGGATTGCTGTAGCATCATGTTCATCTAGTTCTAAATGTTCAGGAACGCCTTGCTCTTCAACGAAAACCTTTTTTCTTACGGCGAAAGCTAATTCTAATTCTTTTTCATTGTCCACTATTTTTACTTCAAACACGATACTATTTCGCTCCTGTTAGACGGAATGTTTCGTAAGTTGTCCATGAACCGTCTTCTAATTGGTAAACTAAGTGGATTCGATCGATTGTTTCTTTTTCATCGACACCAACCATTCGCAATTGGCCAAAAATATCGCCGTGTTCTGTTTCAGTGAGATCTTGTGCAATAGTGATATGTGGAATAAAAACGTGTTTTGGTTGACCGATGTTTAAGTGTTGTTGGATATCTTCATGAATATTTTTTAATTGTTCTGTTGGTTCTATTTTAAAATAAATAACATTTGTCGTTGGGAAGAAAGAACTGATACGTGATGCATGTATCGCTAAAGGTCCATAATTTTGTGCAATTGAAGCGACAGTTTGAGATATTTGGTTAATTTCATTATCATCGGCTTCAAAAGCTTCTTTTAGCGTAATGTGTGGTGTTATTTTTGAGTAATGTGAATCGTATCGTTTTCGATACGTGTTAGCTAAATCTTGCAATCTTTTTGACGGAAATGCGACGATACCGTATTTCATAGTTCATTGCCCCCTATAAATTCTAATTTATAAAAGAATTATAACAGATTTCAAATATTTAGACATTTTTCGGGCATAATTATTAACTGAAATTTTCAATTAATGCCCTTTTTAAATCTGGCTTCCAGTATTTCCATGTATGGTTGCCATTAAACTCTTCATAAAAAGTTTTGTAACCTTTTGATACTAATAATTGATGCAGTGTACGATTCGGTGTTAAAAAATCTTTAATCTGTTTATCAGTTGTTAATACCTTATCTTCTTCTTTTCCAATAATATGATAAATGGAAATGGTATTGCTTTTATCTGCTTGTTCTACAGTGTTTAAAACGTGTTCATCCACATATGGTGATTGTAGAATAGCTTTACTAAATATATTAGGATATTTTATTGCAGCAAGTAAAGAAACCGTTGCTGCCATCGAATCCCCAATAAGACCTCTTGAAGAACCTAGCTGATAAGTGGAATATTCTTCATCCAAATAAGGAACTAATTCATGGGCTAAAAATCGTAAATAGGCTTCATGATATTTTCCTGTTGGAATATATTTATTTTTCCTATCTTCAACATTTTTATAAGGGATTCCAACAATAATAATATTTTCGATTTCATAATCATCCAATAATTGATCTGCGAGGCGAGTAATTCCACCTAATTGGAAATAGTCTTTTCCATCGGATGCAATTAAAATGTTATATTGATTTAGTGGTGTATAATTTGCAGGCACATAAATTAATAATTCGATTTCTTCTTGTAATGAGTTACTAAAAAATGCAACGTCTTTAACAGTTCCTTTATTCACGAAGGGGGCCTCCTCTTCTATCGTAAGTGTATCGAAATTGTATCATAATCCGATGACAACGTGTACTATGTTTGTAAGTCATCGAGGGGTGTTGTGTAGAATAATTTACAAAAAACATAATGGGAATGAGGATGAAAACCGTGCATAATAAAAATGTTCGAGTACCTTCAAAAGAAGTAACAAAAGCAACGAAAGATGCGTTAGAAAAACGTGGTGTAAAAGTAGAGGATATAGCTGAAATTGTTTTTAAAATGCAGTCTCCGTATAATGAAGGGTTATTAATAGAACATTGTATCGATTCAGTAGAGCGAGTATTGTGTAAACGTGAAGTACAACATTCGGTCTTAGTAGGAATTGAATTAGATGTATTAGCTGAAAAAAAATTGCTGTCAGAGCCATTACAATCCATTATCGCTTCTGATGAAGGTCTATTTGGGGTAGATGAAACATTGGCATTAGGTTCGGTGATGACCTATGGTAGTATTGCATTAACAACCTATGGTCATTTAGACAAAAATAAAATTGGCATTATTAAAAAACTTGATACGAAAAGCGGCGAAGGTGTACACACCTTTTTAGATGATTTAGTTGCTAGTATTGCTGCATGTGCCGCATCTAGGATTGCCCATCGCACGCGTGATTTAGAGGAAGAAGGAGAAACTTTTGCAGATGTTCCTCCAGTAATATTAGACCCAACTGATAAAACAAATACTGATATCTAACGAACATAAAACTGTTTAATAATATTGTTGAACAGAAAAAATAATAAGACCTACATAAATATGTACATCCCTATTTTGTACATATTTATGTAGATGTATAATGACTATAAGAGATGATTTTTTAATCATTTGAAAATAAGTAAAAGTGTGAGGATTAATATGAAACCATCTGATATAAAAACATTAATTTCGAGTGGGGTAATTATTTTAGCGGTCATTTTATATTTGGTTTTTAAATAAATAATTAATTCCAATTGGACTAGCATTTAGCTATGATACAAGCCTGTGCTCTACTAAGAATCATATTGTAAAATATGATTCTTAGTAGAGCATTTTTTTATATTGTAAATTTATGTAATTGTATATTTTTAAGTCCTTTACTCTACTAGAGTATTGGAAATAGGTCTAAGAGGTGTTTTTTGGTATAATAATAGAAATAAATGTAATAGCGAAGAGGTAACAACATGAGTATTGTAGATGTAAAAACATTCATTATAAGTGGCACAATTATCATTGCTGTAGCACTTTATTTTATTTTTAGTCATATAGCGTCGAAAGAAACTGTTCAGAAAGATATTGACTACTTAATTACACCCAATTTTGCAAAAGAAGCAACGGGTAATGAATTAGTAAAAGCGGAATATGTGTCAACGAATGACGGCGATACTTTCCGTTTAAAGGTAAATGGAAAAGAAAAGCGCGTTCGTTTATTAATGGTCGATACACCGGAAATGAATTATGAAGAAAATAATCCGATGCCTTTTGCAGAGAGTGCAAAGGATTATACACAAAAATTACTAGAAAATGCTTCGGAAATTGAAGTGCTTTCTGATGTTGGAAATAAAACAGATCATTATGGCCGATTGTTAGCCTATGTATTTATAGATGATATCCTTTTACAAGAATTGTTATTACGTGAAGGGTATGCAGCTGTTCGATATATCGATAAACCAAATAATACATTAGAAGAACAATTTAAAGAAATAGAAAAAAGGGCAAGAGCGAGTAAAATAAACATTTGGAAAGAGGAAAACTATTTACAACAAGATGGATTCCATCCAGAAGTAATAGAGCAATAAATACAGAATTACGAATATAGGCATTTTTTTAGGGCGACTTTTCATTCATATTGAAAAATCGCCCTTTTTATAGGCTATTCCATATTCAATTATCCGTTTTTTCGGATTCAATAAAGGAAAATTTCATTTTCCCTTAATTAAAAATCATTTGGTTGTTCGTTTTCTTGCGGCAATTGTTCTTCTTTCAAGAATAAAAAAGATTCGTCCTCTAACTGATGCACTTTTTCTTCATTTAATCCAATAGATAAAGGTCCTGAAAAAATTTTCTCCCACCAAGTATCAGTCGAAATCATATAAAATTGCCCCCTTCAGTTTTATCGCTTTATCCTTCTTTACCCTTTTTAGAAGGATTTAGACGACAAATTGTAGTAAATTGTACATAATTATTATTAACGATTTAAATAAAATTATGTATTGAAAGAAGGGATACAAATGGCACGCTATACGGAAAAAGACGTTGAAATCATGATTGAAGAGCAAAAAAAATTTTATTTAACAGGGCATACAAAAAATATTGAATTCCGAAAAAAACAATTATTAAAACTAAAAGAGAAAATAAAACAATATGAAAAAGAAATATTAAAAGCACTAAATATGGATTTACATAAAAGTGAATTTGAAGCTTATTCAAATGAAATCGGAATCGTTCTTGATAGCATTAATTATTTAGTGAAAAATATCGACGAATGGGCAAAACCTGTACAAGTAAAAACCCCTGTTCATTTTCAACCTGCTAAAAGTTTTATAGTTCGAGAACCTTATGGAGTTGTCCTAATAATCGGACCATTTAATTATCCATTCCAACTTGTTATGGAACCGTTAATCGGAGCGATTATTGGTGGTAATACAGCGATTGTAAAACCTTCTGAATCCTCTGTTCATACGACAAAAATCATAAAAAAAATGATTGGAGAAACCTTTGATACATCTTATGTGCGGGTAGTAGAAGGTGAAAAGGATGAAGTGACAGCATTAATTCATGCTTCCTTTGATTATATTTTCTTTACTGGTAGTGTGGCAGTAGGTAAGGTGGTTATGCGAGCTGCAGCTGAAAAGTTAACACCTATTACATTGGAGCTTGGAGGCAAAAGTCCAGCTATCGTTGATCAAACAGCGAATATTGAGGTTGCAGCGAAAAGAATTGTTTGGGGAAAATTTAATAATACAGGTCAAACTTGTGTAGCACCTGACTACTTATTTGTCCATTCTTCAGTTTATGAAAAATTAATGAAAGCAATAAGAAAAACAATTGAACAATTTTATGGAAAAAATCCGCAGCAAAGCCCGGACTATGGTCGTGTCATTAACGAACGGCAATTTCACCGCTTAAAACAGCTAATCGAAGTCGAAAAAGAATATATAACTTATGGTGGTAGTACTGATAAAACCGATCTTTATATTGAACCGACGATACTTGAAAATATTACGTGGTCCAATCCAATTATGGAAGATGAAATTTTCGGTCCGATTTTACCCGTTATGAAATATGACAGTTTAAAAATGGCTATTTATGAAATACAAAAATTACCTAAACCGTTAGCAGCCTATTTCTTCTCAGAACATGAAAAAGCGATAGATTATTTCCTACAAGAATTACCATTTGGGGGAGGGTGTATTAATGATACCGTTACCCATGTAGGGAATCCTTATTTACCATTTGGTGGTGTAGGTCCATCAGGTGTAAATGCTTATCATGGAAAGGCTAGTTTTGAAAACTTTACCCATCCAAAATCCATCATGAAGCGTTCTTCAAGATTTTCTAATAATTTATTATTCCCACCATATAAACAAAAAGTAAAACTTGTAAGAACAATGTTGAAATAACTAAATCCATCGAGAGATTCAAAAATGAATTGGGTTTCTCGATGGATTTCCTATTAATGCTTTGCTGTACTAGTGATATAATAATGGTTACAACGGTTCGTAGCAGTTTGTCTTTCTCTAAACGGTTATGGATTCATATTTAAAAATACATAAAATTACTGGGTGTCGATTATTGACGAATTTTGTTATTATTAACTTTATTCAATTAAATTATACTAACTAAAGATTGGGGGATATTAGATGAAAAATGTATTTAACGAAAAAAATACAATTGATTTATTAGGTCAATTAGTAAATATTCCAAGTCCTTCAGGCTATACAAAAACAATTATGCAATTTATCGGATCTTATTTACATGACCTAGGCATCGAATATAAGCAGACAAATAAAGGTGCCATTATCGCTACAATAAAAGGAGAAAATGATTCTTCCCACAGATTATTAACTGCTCATACGGACACGTTAGGTGCGATGGTAAAAGAAGTAAAAGCTAATGGCCGTATAAAGCTGACAATGATCGGTGGCTTTCGATGGAATGCCGTTGAAGGGGAATATTGTACAATTCATACGGCTGACGGTAAAAAAATACGTGGAACGATTTTAATGCACGAAACAACCGTTCATGTTTATAAAGAAGCTGGTGACTTGAAACGGGATGAAAATCATATAGAAGTACGCATTGATGAAAAATGCTTTAATGCAGAAGATGTACGAAAAATTGGGATAGAAGTTGGAGATTTTGTATCCTTTGATCCTCGTTTTGAAACAACAGAGTCAGGGTTCATTAAATCCCGTCATTTAGATGACAAGGCAAGCACAACCCTGCTATTACAATTAGTGAAGTTTATTAAAGAACAAAATATTTCATTACCTTATACAACTCATTTTTATATTTCCAACAATGAAGAAATAGGTTATGGAGGAAACTCAAACGTTCCAGAACAAGTGGTTGAATATATTGCGGTAGATATGGGAGCAATTGGCGATGGCCAAAGTTCAGATGAATATACAGTATCCATTTGTGCAAAGGATTCGAGTGGACCCTATCATTATGAGTTAACTCACTATCTAGTGAACTTAGCAAAAACAAATGGTATTCAATATAAATTAGATATTTATCCTTATTATGGCTCTGATGCTTCAGCTGCTATTCGAGCAGGTTACGATGTGAAGCACGCCTTATTTGGCCCAGGAATAGAGGCTTCTCATGCTTATGAACGTACTCATGTAGATTCATTAAAAGCCACAGCGGAACTATTATTTGCCTATGTAACTTCACCAATGGATTCGGAGGATTAATTATGTATACAGAAGAATTATTAAATGTGATTCCATTAAAGAAAATTATTGGTCAGTTACCAAGCAGAATCAAAGATATTTCGATCGATTCAAGAAGTGTTCAGCCGAAAAGTATGTTTATTTGTATTAAAGGTGATACAGTAGATGGTCATCTTTTTGCGCAAAAAGCAGTGGATGCTGGTGCTACGGTTGTCGTGGCCGAACGTGAATTACCAATCGAAGGAGAAGTGGCACAAGTTATCGTAAAAAATACAAATCGTGCCCTTGGTCTGCTTGCTGCTAAGTTTTTTGACTATCCTTCTAACGATATTACAATGATTGGTGTCACAGGCACGAATGGGAAAACAAGTGTTTCTGGCATTATCCACCATATGCTAGTCGGGATGGGGGAAAAATCTGCACTGTCGGGTACAATTGGATTTGAACTAAATGGTGTTTTATATGAAACGGCGAATACGACGAATGATGTGTTAAGTACACAGCAAATGATTTTCCGTGCAAAAATGGAAGGCTGTCGCGCAATGGTCATGGAAGTTTCGTCCCACGGTTTAGCACTGGGAAGGTTAGCTGGTGTCGACTATGATATTGCAGTGTTTACAAACTTAACCCACGACCATCTCGATTTCCACGGTACAATGGAAGAATACGGACATGCAAAAGGGTTATTATTCTCCCAATTAGGACAAGATTTTACTAAAAACAAACATGTCGTTTTAAATGCGGATGATCCATGGTCCGAAAAATATGAACAAATGACCTCTTATCCTGTTTGGACTTACGGTTTGAAAAATGATGCGATTTTCCGTGCTGAAAATTGTAACTATGAGGATGGAATTACAACTTTTGATATGATTACGCCGGAAGGTAAGTTCCCGATTACGATGCACTTACTCGGAGAATTTAATGTTTATAATATATTAGCTGCTACCGCTGTTTTTTATGCAAGAGGTTACACTATGGAAGCGATAATCGAACAAATTGAAGATTTAGCTCCAGTAAGAGGGAGAATGGAAAGAGTCAAAACGGATCTGCCATTACAAATCTTTATCGATTATGCCCATACACCAGATGCAATTGAAAAGGCGATTAAAGCTGCATTACCATATAAAAAACCTGAAAATAAATTAATCTTTTTAGTTGGAACGGGCGGCAATCGTGATAAGTCAAAACGTCCAGCTATGGCAGAAAAAGCATCAATTGCTGATTACGTTGTATTAACAACGGATGACCCACGATACGAAGAATATGATAGTATTACGAGTGACTTAGCTAAAGGTATGCAACATGAAAATTATGCATGTATCGGAGATCGGGCAGAAGCGGTTCGTCATGCAGTATCAGTTGCAGAACCTGGTGACATCATTATTTTTGCAGGCAAAGGTCATGAAGATTATCAAATTATAGGGAATACGAAATATCCTCACAGTGATGCTGAAATTGCAATTGAAGCAGGTCGCTTGAAATTTGTTTAAACTTTTTTACTTTAAAATGATTTGATTTTAAAAGGCTGTCCAAAAGCTAAAATGCTATAGGGCAGCCATTCCATTTTTATTTGTAAATGGTTATTGTACATTCTATGGAATAATAAAAATGGTTGTGCAACAAGCATAAATTCTTTTATTATAGGAGAGGTATGAAAAAAGGAGACGGAAAAAATGACTTCAAAAATAGAACAAGATATATTATCTCGTCGTACCTTTGCCATTATCTCTCACCCGGATGCTGGTAAAACGACGATTACAGAAAAATTGTTATTATTTGGCGGTGCCATTCGAGATGCAGGTACTGTAAAAGGGAAAAAAACGGGTAAATTTGCGACTTCCGACTGGATGGAAATCGAAAAACAACGGGGAATATCTGTTACATCTTCCGTTATGCAGTTCGATTACCAAGGCTTCCGAGTCAATATTTTAGATACCCCTGGACACCAAGATTTCTCTGAAGATACGTATCGAACATTAATGGCGGTCGATAGCGCGGTAATGGTAATTGATGCGGCAAAAGGGATTGAAGCACAGACGTTAAAACTATTTAAAGTTTGTCGTATGCGTGGGATTCCTATTTTCACATTTATAAATAAATTAGATCGTCAAGGGAAAGAACCTCTTGAGTTAATTGAAGAATTAGAAGAAGTTTTAGGAATCAATGCATATCCAATGAACTGGCCAATCGGTATGGGGAAAGAATTTTTAGGAATTTACGATCGCTATAATAAACGTATTGAGCAATTCCGTACGGATGAATCTGATCGTTTCTTACCGATTAATGAAGATGGAGAGTTAGCTGTGGATCATCCGATGAAGGTAACTTCCTATTACACTCAAGCAATGGATGATATTTTGCTTTTAAATGAAGCAGGAAATGACTTCTCTGAGGAAAAAATTCGTCGAGGCGAATTAACACCAGTATTTTTCGGTTCCGCTTTAACGAACTTTGGCGTTCAAACGTTCCTAGAAACGTATTTAAAATTTGCACCTGCACCTCAACCTCGACTAACAGAAGATGAGCAATTCATTGATCCGGTTGAACATAATGAATTTTCTGGTTTCATTTTCAAAATTCAAGCAAACATGAACCCAGCACACCGTGACCGAATCGCTTTTGTGCGCATTGTGTCAGGGAAGTTTGAGCGCGGCATGAATATTACTTTATCTCGGACAAATAAAGCCTTTAAAGTATCTCAATCAACTCAATTTTTAGCGGATGATCGTGAAACGGTAGATGAAGCAGTTGCGGGTGATATAATCGGTCTTTATGATACCGGTACTTATCAAATTGGGGATACGGTAGTCGGTGGAAAGAAAACATTCCAATTTGAAAAACTACCCCAATTTACTCCGGAAATTTTTGTTCGTGTTACAGCAAAAAACGTAATGAAATCAAAACAATTCCATAAAGGGATTTTACAATTAGTTCAAGAGGGTGCGATACAATATTATAAAACTCTTCACACGGAAGAAGTTATTCTTGGTGCGGTAGGTCAATTACAATTTGAAGTATTCGAACATCGTATGAAGAATGAATATAATGTAGAAGTACAAATGCAACCAATTGGTTCAAAAATCGCACGTTGGATTGAAAATGAAGAAGAGGTCAAAGAATCGATGTCATCGTCTCGCTCGATGCTTGTAAAAGATCGCTTTGATAATTATGTATTTTTATTCGAAAACGAATTTGCGATGCGCTGGTTTTCCGATAAAAATGAAAACATTAAACTGTATAGTTTACTGTAAAAGGAAAAGCAGACATATAGTTCATTACGGCAAATTCCATCATTGCTTTTAAAAGTTACTGTGCTATAATAAATTTTGTAGAAAACTGAATATCCATTTGACTTTGTCAAAGGGGAGTAGCTATAAGTATTTTAAATACTTACTTTACATTCGTCATTACATGGTTTAACACCATCGGATGTAATAGCATTGAACTTTTACGTTTTCAAAATAATTTATTTTGGGGACGTTCCAATTGCTTAGCAAGACCTTTGCCTTTCCAAGGCAGGGGTCTTTTCTTTTGTCAAACAAAAGGTATGGAAAATCAGTAGTATTTTGACAATGCTTAAAGGCTATAAAATCAAATAATAGATTGATTTTCGTCTAAAGAGTGAGTAGTGTGAGTTTTTCAATATTTAAAATGCCAACTTTATGGGTATACAAAAGGTAGGGAGGAAGTTTTGTGGATATATTTTTAGAATATGCCTGGGTATTAGTAGTTTTAATAGTATTAGAAGGTTTATTAGCCGCAGATAATGCAGTAGTTATGGCTGTAATGGTTAAACATTTACCAAAAGACCTGCAGAAAAAAGCATTATTTTACGGATTATTCGGTGCCTTTATTTTCCGTTTCGTTGCTTTATTTTTAATAACAGTATTAGTAAATTACTGGCAAATTCAAGCAGTAGGTGCCCTTTATTTATTATTTATTTCAATTAAAAATATATATGAGCAGAAGTTTAAAAAAGAAGAGGAAGAAGAAGAGAACGAAGAGAAGTCTCAAAAAGGTAAAGGATTTTGGGCTACAGTGGCAAAAGTTGAATTTGCAGACATTGCCTTTGCAGTAGACTCAATGCTTGCAGCCGTTGCGATTGCGGTTACGTTACCAGAGGTTGGAGATTTCCATATTGGAGGAATTAACGCTGGTCAGTTCGCTGTTATGTTCTTCGGTGGTATTATCGGGATGATTTTAATGCGATTTGCAGCTCAATGGTTCGTTAAAATTTTAAACGATTATCCAGATCTAGAAACGGCAGCATTTTTAATCGTTGGTTGGGTAGGTGTTAAATTAGTTGTTTTAACTTTATCTCATGATAAAGTTGGCGTACTTCCACATGACTTCCCTCATTCAACAACTTGGGAAATTATTTTCTGGGGTGTATTACTCGCTATTGCCCTGGGGGGTTGGTTTACTAGTGTTGCTAAAAAGAAAAAGCATGCAACAGAAGAATAGAGGAAACTTGAGGGACAGTCATGACTGTCCCTCTTTCTTTTTAGTAAGATATTCATTATACTAGTGTAACTAGAACTTAATGAATAAAGAGGCGAATTAAGTGGTCCGATATAGAAAAAAGACACGAATTATCACACCATTTCAACTACTTGTAACTTATTATTTTATAGCCATTGCATCCTCTTTCTTATTATTGAGAATACCAGCAGTATACCAAGATCATGTTGAAATTTCTCTTGTCGATACGTTATTTACAGCTGTTAGTGCAGTAAGTGTGACAGGATTAACAGTATTTGATATAGCATCGACTTTTACTCCTTTTGGAATGGTTATATTATTAATAATACTTCAACTTGGTGCCATTGGTATTATGTCGCTAGGTACTTTTTTATGGATTATTACAGGTAAAAGAATTGGAATGCGCGAAAGACAATTAATCATGATTGATTACAATCAGTACAATTTATCGGGTGTTGTTCAATTATTAAAAGAAATCGTAAAAATTCTTTTCATCATTGAAGCTATTGGTGCACTTATTTTATCGATTCATTATCACCAATATTTTGATACGTGGAATGAAGCGTTTAAACATGGAGTGTTTGCATCGATTTCTGCAACAACAAACGGTGGATTTGATATAACGGGAGATAGTTTAAGACCGTTCCATTCGGATTACTTTGTTCAATTTATTACAATGATTCTTATTGTACTTGGAGCCATCGGATTTCCAGTTTTAATTGAATTGAAAAACTTTTTGTTCCGTAAAGATCCAACGTTTAGATTTAGTTTATTTACAAAAATAACAACATTAACTTATGGCATTTTATTTGTGGCAGGTTCGTTCATCATTCTAATAATCGAATCTTTCCAATCCTTTAAAGGAATGTCTTGGCATGAAAAATTATTTACTGCTATGTTCCATTCCATTTCAACTAGATCAGGCGGATTGACTACATTTGATATTACTCAATTTAGTGAGGCAACGGATATTTTCTTAAGTTTTCTAATGTTCATCGGATCCTCTCCTAGTTCGGTAGGAGGTGGTATTCGGACGACAACTTTTGCGTTAGCGATTTTATTTTTAATCAATTTTGCGAACGGTCGTACAGAGATCCAATTATTTGGGCGTGAAATTTATTTAATTGATATTTTCCGTTCATATGCAGTGATTATTTTAGCATTCTTTATGGTAATGATTGCAACGATGATCTTGTTAATTACAGAACCGGCAGCAACAACGACCCAAATTATATTTGAAATTACGTCTGCCTTCGGAACATCGGGTATGTCCCTTGGAATAACGGAACATCTTTCGACGGAAGGGAAATTCGTAATGATGATTTTAATGTTTATCGGTCGAGTAGGTTTAATTTCCTTCTTATATACTTTAGGAGGGAAAGCGGAGAAAGCTCCTTACCGTTACCCGAAAGAACGAGTAATTATCGGATAAATTACGAATATTTCTTCTAAAAGAGGTTAAACATTGTTTAACCTTTTTTTGCTTTAATTTGTCATTTCCTTATTATTTAAAACTTAGCATGAAACAAATTAAATTAAGATAAAATAAGCATATGAAGAAAATAATCGCTTTTCTAACTTTTTTCATCACTTTTAGTTCCTTAATGATTGTGTTGGCACAACCGCAAGATGACTTTCTTATTATCGCTCATCGTGGGGCGAATGATGTAGCTCCCGAGCATTCCGAAACAGCATATAAAGTGGCCATAGAAAGACAAGCTGATTATATTGAAATTGATTTAAGGATGACAAAAGATGGACATCTAGTAGCGTTACATGATCATTCTGTTGACAGAACAACTAATGGGACGGGAGACGTATCGGAGAAGACATTAGCTGATATAAAAAAATTAAGCTTAAAAAATGAGGAAAAGATTTTAACTTTGGAGGAAATCTTCACTAAATTTGCAAATACTACAAATTATTATATTGAGACGAGGCTCGTCAATTACAAGGCGAAGATGGAAGAACCACTTATTCAGTTAATTAATAAATATGGTTTACAACAACAAGTAATGATTGGCTCTTTCTCTGAAAAAAGCTTATTAAAAATAAGGGAACTCAATCAAAACATTCCCCTTGTATATACGGTTTTAAATGACAATGTCAAATATTTGGATGTTAGTCGCATTAAGCAATATGCTATGGCCATTGCACCAAATGCAAACCAAATTAATAAGGAGTTTGTTGATCGAATGCATTCAGAAGGATTAAAGGTGTATGTATGGTTCTTTCATGATAATGAACAAGATTTAATGATGAATACTTTGTTATTAAATGTGGATGGCGTTTTTACAGACTTTATGAATGAAACGAAAGCATTGATGAACATAATAGAGGATTATGGAACTTGATGGTAAAAATAAAATAAGAATGTTGAAAATTAGGTCTCATAAATATTTTATGAGGCTTTTTTCTTTTACATTTCGGTAATTATCGATATGAAAATTCATTAAGGGAATTATATTTTTTTGTAAAAAAATACTATATATATAGTGAATTTATTATTTCTACATATTTATTAAATAAAAATTATGCCCATAGTGGTTTAAATTCAAATGAATTTGGGTATAAAGGACGGGGAATTCGAGATTACATTTTGTTGTGATAAGGAAATTTTACATAGAACTTATTACACATTGATAGCAAAATATTGTAAATTAAAATGGAAAATTAATATTATTTCGTTAGTTAGTTAAATAAAATGATATTCATTACCCATTTTATTACCAAATGAAGTATGAAATAATTTGTTATAAATATATATTAAGAATATTTTGTAAAATTAAAAAAAGGAAGTCATAAATAGAACTTCTAATTAATAGAATAGATATGAATGAATTGCGTGTTAGAGAGTATTTTTCCAAATGGAAGGGATTGGTGTATGCAAAATGGTGAAAACTGTTAGACCTATATTTAGGAAATTGTTTAAAACCGTTAATGATCCAGTGCTTATTTTAAATACTTCTTGTCAGATTGAGTCAATTAATGACTTTGCAGCGCAACTGTTAAATATAGATCCTACAATAAGACAGGAATTACCGATGGACGAGTTATCAAAGGCTCGCTGGAATGATTTTGTGTCGAAAATCCAGAAAGAATTAGGTGGCTTTTGCAATTTAAATATAAAAATCGGAAAAAACAAATTTAAAGAAATTCGATTAATGGGATATTTTCACGAACAGAAGAACCTTGTCTTTGCTAGAATTGCTTTAATGACTGAAAAACGTACTTTAGTAAGTCAAAAAAGTAACCTCGATATTTATTCGATGTTTAATGATATATCCCATGGCATCATTTTATCTGATAAAAATGGATATATTTTGGATGCAAATGATATGGCACTTGAGTATTTCCAATGTGGAAAAAAACATCTCATTAACAAACAACACGAAATGATTTTTGAAATGCTAAACGATTATGAATATAGCAAGTTACAATATTTCGCAAATCTTCTCAACACTGGACGAGCTTCTGTTCATGTTTCAAGTATGAATAAACACGGGGAAGATATTTATTTAAAACTAGACAGTAAATTTAATTATAAAATGAATATAGTTGTTACAACTATGACAGATGAAACAGAAAAGATGTTATTAAAGCAGAAGCTTGAACAACAAGAAAGTCAAGATAGTATTGGACAAATGGCTGCTAGTATTGCCCATGAAATTCGCAATCCCCTCACGTCTCTAAAAGGTTTTCTAGAGTTAATTAAAATTAACTCTTCCGATGAAAATTTGAGTTATTTAAACATCATGGATTCCGAATTACAAAGAATGGATGAAATTTTAAATGAAATATTATATTTGTCCAAACCAAAACAAACCCAATATGAACAAATTTCGGTATTTCAAGTTGTACATGATGTCGTAGAACTAATGATTCCATTCGCACTGCAAAACAATATTATGTTGAAAATAGATAGCTATAATTATTATAGTTTGAACATTTTAGGGAGTAGTACGCGACTAAAACAGATGCTTATTAATTTAGTGAAAAATGCTATAGAGGTAATGACAGATGGCGGTACTATTATTATTAAACTTGAAACAAATAATGATGGGATTGATGTCTCTGTAATTGATGAAGGTCCAGGTCTCACAGATACAGAAATCAATCAATTGTTTACACCATTTTATACAACAAAGCCGACAGGAACAGGTCTTGGTCTACCTTTAGTAAAGAAAGTGATTGAAGAACATAATGGATCGATTAAAATAGAAAGTTCCGTTGGGAAAGGGACAACCTTTAAAATTTCATTACCAATTTGTGATGAGAAGATTATTTGTACAGAAGAAGAAAATATAATCGATGTATGGTTAGAAAATGAAACCTTAGATCGATTACCAGTTGTTTAAAAAACAATACCCGTTACTTGCTTTGCAAAACTTTCTTTTTATCGCTATAATTCATGTATATCTAGATAAAAAGGATGTTTTGTCATGTCTACAAATGAAATTAAGCAATCGCTTAAATTGTATATAGTTTTATCACGAGCGAATAAAGCCATAAACGAAGTGACGAATCAATTTTTCCAACAGCACGGTTTAAATCCGACTGAATTTGCCGTTCTAGAACTACTTTATCATAAAGGACGTCAACCCCTTCAACAAATTGGTAATAAAATTTTGTTAGCAAGTGGTTCAATCACGTATGTTATTGATAAGTTAGAAAAAAGAGGATATCTACAACGGGTATCTTGTCCTTCCGATCGCCGTGTTACTTTTGCTGATATAACAGAAGCGGGTTCAGAATTTATGAAACAGCTTTTCCCTGAACATGAGCAAAATTTACATGAATTGTTAAGTGTGCTCACAACTGAGGAAAAGGATACGGCAATTGAGCTGTTGAAAAAACTAGGATTATCTATAAAGGATTTATCATATTAAAAGGAGTTGTCTCATTTCAGCATGAGACAACTCCTTTTGACTTGTTATAAAATTCATCCATATCATTATAGTAAAATAGTAAAAAGTTAAGTGATCATAGTGAACATCGAAACTTCTGTTTTAGTTTACTTTATGATTAGTAGAAAGGTAAAATCATAAACAATAACAAAATGAATACTTCATGGGACACGATAATAAGAGGCATACTTTTTTTCCACTCATAAAGCGTACCCCAAACGAGTCCCGTTAATAGGGCTACTAAAATACCGGGGAAAAATCCACTAAAACTAAAGGATAACGCAAATAAAATACTAGTAATAATAACTGCTATTTTTGGTGAAACCCATTTTTTTAATTGTTGTTGAACATATCCACGCCAAAACAGTTCTTCACCTACGACAATTATGAAAATAAGTAAAAGATAATGCCAGATATTGTTTGGACCGTATGTTTCTAAAAAACTTTGAACGTTGTTTTCTATGCTTCCATTTAAATTCGTTAGGATTAGATAGCCAAGGCGGACAATACCGTATAAAATAGTGCTATATCCAATACCAAATAATAAATATTTCCAAGTTGGAAGTTCATCTTTAAAATTCCCATTTAAAATCGCTATGGCCATTCCTACAAGAAGGGTAAAGGTATAAAGATACCAAAAAATACTTGCTTCTTTAAAAGTGAAAAATAGCATGACATAAATGAAAATGAAAGAAAGAAGGAGTCCAGCTAATTGTTTTGATATTTTCATTGGGTAATGACCTCCTTTTGACTATTTTAACAAAAAAAAATTTCCCTATCATCTTTTAGTAAATGAAAAGGGAAATTAAATTAATATAAATACTGATCTGCCAATTAATTACCACCTGGATGATTTAATATTTTGTATCGCTTGTGATTAACTACTGTTTTTTCTTCCATATCGAGGTCATGGAAATTATCCATAATCGTTAAGTCGACAATGACAGAGTTTTCGTTAACTTTCTCAACGACCCCTTGTAATCCTTCTTTAAACTCGACAATATTTCCAACTTCTGCTATTTTCATAAGAGTCAGCTCCTTATTGACTAATATTAAGAAAGTTTGCATGAAAATCTGGAAAAAGTAAATACATTTTCGAATAATTAATTAATTTTATTTAAATTTTTATAAAGGAAGTATGTAGTTATGATGGAAAAATATAAAAAAATGATTGAACAACTAAAATCAGGGGAAGTGAAAAGTGTTGAGATATCAAAAGAAGAATTTTTACAGTTCCGGGAAGTGTTAGTGAAAGATGAAATGTTTAAACATTTTCGTGGAGAGGCACAGCAGGGAGGAAATGTAATCTTCACTTTTTTAGAAGTGCCTAGAAGCTAGACCATGTCGAACTTTGTCAACCGATTTCCTCCCTTATTTTACTGGAAAACTTTATAATATAATCATCTTTATTTTTTAGGAGGAGTCTTCTTGGGAAAAGACCTTTTAAAAGAACTGGAAAAGAAGAGACAAATGATGATTAAATCTGGGCTTGAGTACGGTCTACAGAACCCAAAAACGATTCGGTTGAGTAAAGAATTAGACCGGCTTATGAATCAGTATGAAGATGAAGATTTTAAAAGTAACGATGACTATTATTATGTACAATAATAAATAAAAATTTTTTGGAGTAATTGTTTAAAGAATGAAATAAGTGGATATATTATAAATGAACACAGCAACATTCTCATTTCCCCCTTTAAGAGCAGAAGAGATTATCTTCTGCTCTCTTTTTATTTTCTTTGTTTTGTAAAAATCCCCTTAATTCTTTATGCTATATCTCTACAAAAGTTTGTTTATTTGCTAAACTACATTAAAGTGGAAAATATTGTTGCTTTATTTCAGCGGAAAAAGGAGTAATGGAAATGACGTTACATAACAAAAAAATAGCATTTATCGGAACAGGCGTAATGGGAGCAAGTATTGTGAAACATTTATTAAAAGCGAATTTTGACGTTACAGTATACTCCCGTACAAAATCTAAAACAAACAACTTAATTGATTTAGGTGCAAATTGGGCGTCTACACCAAAAGAAGCGGCAGCTGGGAAAGATATTATTTTTACAATGGTTGGTTTCCCTTCTGATGTGGAAGAAGTTTATAGCGGGCAAGATGGAATATTACAAGCAGCAAAAGAAGGCGCTATTGTAGTCGATATGACGACATCCGAACCGACATTAGCAAAGAAATTATATACAATGGCGAAAGAAAAGGGAATTTTCAGTATGGATGCTCCTGTATCGGGTGGTGACGTTGGAGCACAAAATGGAACGCTTTCCATTATGGTTGGTGGAGATAAAGAAATCTTTGATGAGTTGCTACCGATTCTACAAATATTTGGTTCGAATATAGTATATCAAGGAGGACCTGGTGCAGGACAGCATACGAAAATGTGTAACCAATTATTAATTGCTACAAACATGATCGGTGTTTGCGAATCCATTGCCTATGCCTTAAAAGCTGGATTAGATATTGAGAAGGTTCTCCAATCCATTTCTACAGGTGCCGCTGGATCTTGGTCTTTAAGTAACTTAGGCCCACGGATGATTAAAGGCGATTTAGAACCAGGATTTTATGTGAAACATTTTATTAAGGATATGAAGATTGCTATTGAAGAAGCAGAAAGAATGGATTTAGATTTACCGGGGGTCAAACTGTCAAAACAGCTTTATAACACTTTACTAGAAAAAGGGTATGGTGAGAAGGGGACTCAAGCATTAATCAAGTATTATGTGGAAGATTAAAAATTAATGTTTTTTGGTGGGTATCAAAATACATTTAGGAGCGAGTGCTTTGGGGAAAACGTATCATAATAACAGCGCTAAACCAAGAGGTCCTATTGCCTTATATTTATCTCTACCTATATTATCTTGGGCTTTCTATGATTTCGCTAATACAATCTTTTCATCAAATATCAATACAATTTTTTTTCCGTTTTACATGGATGAAGTATTAGGGACAGATGAAGTGAGACAACAAGTTGCAAGTACTTTTATATCATATGCGAATGCAGTAGCAAGCTTTTTTTTAGTTGTGTTTTCACCCCTTTTTGGAGTGTGGATTGATCAAACGGGCTATAAAAAAAGATTTATTGCTTGGTTTGCGTCCATTTCCATCTTCTTTACTTTTATGATGGGGATTTTGGCGAGTATTAATTTTGGCATTAGTTCTACGGGTATTCCACTAAGTCTATTTTTTGTAGTAATAAGTTTCGTTATAGCAAAATTTTTCTTTAATTCAAGTTTAGTATTTTATGATTCGATGATGGCGGATCTTGGAACTAAAGAAGAGATGCCCCTTATTTCTGGATTTGGTGTAGCAATCGGCTATTTAGGAACGATTTTTGGGTTGTTCGTTTATTTATTAGTAAACGATGGCGATTTCCACCGTTCCTTTATTCCTACAGCAATTATGTATCTTCTTTTTTCTTTACCTTTATTTATCTTTATAAAAGATAAGCCAATACCAAAAGAAAAAAGGAAGAAGATTAAGTTTATTGAAGGGTATAAGGAAATCTATCAAACGTTTAAAGAAATGAAAAAGTATAAATCAATCTTTACATTTATGATTACGTACTTTTTCTTAAACGATGCAATTGCGACAACCATTGCGATGATGGCGATATATGCAACGGCAATTGTCGGTTTTACTTCAGGCCAATTTATTATTCTCTATTTAGTGAGTACCGTTTCAACAATTATTGGCTCCTTTGTATTTGGTTATATAACAAAGTCAATCGGGGCAAAACGTGCTATAACCATTGTTGCTGTGATTATGTCCCTTGCACTTCTTTTAGCGGTCTTTGCAACGGCACAGTGGATGTTTTGGGTTGCAGGAAGTATGTTTGGAGTATCTCTTGGTTCAATGTGGGTGACATCTAGAACGCTTATTATTGAGATGTCACCAGAAGATAAACGGGGCCAATTTTTCGGGTTATTTGCATTTTCAGGAAAGGTTTCTTCAATTATCGGACCTGCACTTTATGGTACGGTGACATTACTTCTAAAGGACTATGGGACTTTAGCTAGTAGAGTAGCCTTAGGTTCTTTACTAATCTTAACAATTATCGGTCTCTATATTCATTTGTATGTAAGTCCTAAAAATCAAAATCAAGAGTAGGAGAAAAGGCTTCCCTATGATACAATCTATTTATAAATAGATGGTTTTTACCATTACGATTTAATAGTTATATCGTAGTAGGGAAAGGGGCAAAATATTTTGGAACAAAAAGGGATTTTATTAGAAAGTGGTACTAATGAACTAGAAATAGTTGAATTTGAAGTGGCGAGCAATAAATTTTGTATAAACGTTATAAAAGTTAAAGAAATTATTCAGCCTATTCCAGTTACGTTTATTCCACATGCCCATCCACATGTTGAAGGAATTATACAATTACGAGGTGAAGTTTTACCTGTTGTAGATATGTTAAAAGTTCTAGGGATTTCCAATGCTTCTTATAGTTCTCAACAAAAATATATTGTTGCAGAATTTAATAAGCAAAAGGTTGTTTTCCATGTGGATAATGTTACACAAATTCATCGTATATCCTGGAATGCTATTGAGAAACCTTCCGATATGTATCAAGGAGGTTCGTCACAAGTAATAGGGGTTATTAAGCAAAATGATTCGATGATTCTATTATTAGATTTTGAAAAGATAATGGTGGATATCAATCCGGAATCTGGTATCAATGTAAATTCTGTAAGAAAGCTTGGTAAGCGTGATCGTTCAGAGAAAAAAATTATCATTGCGGAAGATTCACCGCTATTAAGAAAACTATTACATGATACGATGAATGAAGCAGGTTATGTAAATTTAGAGTTTTTCGAAAATGGCCAAGATGCATATGACTATTTAGAAACGTTAACTGAAACAAATCGTGCCATTGAGGAACATGTCCAATTAGTTATTACAGATATTGAAATGCCTCAAATGGATGGTCATCATTTTACTAAAAAAATAAAATCCCATTCGGAACTGGGGAAATTGCCTGTGATCATTTTCTCAAGTTTAATTACAAATGATCTTCGTCATAAAGGCGAAGCAGTTGGAGCTGACGAGCAAATTAGTAAACCGGAGATAGCAGAGCTTATCTTAAAAGTAGATGAACTAATTCTATAAAGGCTAGAATAGGTATCCTTAAATTATATATTTCCTTTCCGCGGTCGGATACTTTAAATAAGTTTCCGGCCGTTATCTTTTTAATCTCCTTTTCTTGGTTATGGTAAACTAATGAAAATTAGTAATAGTCTACTTCTCTAATATTGGTCATTTTACAAGTTAGTAGACGAATTAATATAAATTAAAATAGACGAAATGGTGTTTTTCACCGTTTAAAGTCTGACTAATTCAACCATTCTGAAAAGAGAGGTAAAATTGATTAATGTTGAAAGAGATGTGATACCTATGGATAGATTAAAAACAGCGATTATCGATATTGGATCAAATACGATACGTCTAGTTGTTTATGAATATAACCATTTAGAAGGCTTACGAGAACTAGGAAATTTTAAAACAGTTGCTAGATTACGTACATATATTCAGCCGAATGGTGATATGTCTGAGCAAGGAATTCAATTATTAGTAAATACGTTGAAAACATTTAAAGAAATTATGAGTGATTTCGACGTTATGGACATTAAAATAACAGCAACTGCAGCCATCCGCCAAGCAAAAAACAATCAAATGATTATTCGTTATATAGAAAAAGAAACAGCTCTGAAAATTGAATTACTTACAGAGGAAGAGGAAGCTTATTTTGGCTTTTTAGCCGTTGCCCATACAATGGACACCCCTTCAGCTGTCACAATCGATATTGGTGGCGGTTCAACAGAAATTACATTATTTGAAAATAAGAAAATAATAAAAGCATTTAGTTTTCCCTTTGGAACTGTTTCATTAAAACAAAAATTCGTTTCAGGCGACATCATGAATATAGAAGAAAAAAAATTGTTACGTCAATTTGTAATGGATCAGTTCCAACAATTAAATTGGATTCAACAGATAGATTTACCTGTCATTGGAATTGGTGGTAGTGCTCGAAATGTTGCCCAAATTCATCAACAACTCATTAATTACCCTATTTCGGGGGTACATCAATATGAATTAAAACGCGCTGAATTAACGAGTCTTGTTAACTATATTGAAAGAATGAGTTTTGAACAATTAAAACAATTGGATGGATTATCTTCTGATCGTGCAGATATTATTGGAGTTGCGTTGGAAGTTTTCCAAGTTTTATTGTTCGTTGTCAATGCACCATCCTTTCAAATAAGTAAAAAAGGTTTGCGGGAAGGCATTATGATTAATCGAGTACTTCAAGATGACCCATCAGCTTATGATAAATATCAAGTATATGAACATAATGCGAAAAGGCTTATCTATCGGTATGGTCGTTCTGAAGAGGAGTGTCGATTTCTACAACTGATAACAGAACAATTTTATAAGGAAAGTTGTCGGTTAAATTTATTAACTTTTAATGATTATCATTTACAATTAATAAAAAAAGCAGCTCCAGTTTATGCCATTGGCGATTATATTGAGCAAGATTCATCCAATCAGCATACGTTTTATTTACTAGCTAACCAATCAATTGCAGGCTTGAATCATCTTGATCGAGTTAAACTTGCATTAATGGCTTCATATAAAAATAAAGATTATTTTAGAAGATTTGCATCACCATTTTCCTCTTGGTTAACTAAAGAGGAAATGAAAGTATTAAAAGACTATGGTGCCATTTTAAAATTTATTTATTCTTTAAATGTAACAAAACGGAATATTGTTCAATCAATTGAATTGAAAAAAGTGGATGATACCATTCATGTATTAATATTGGTAAATCGTGATCCGATGACGGAAGTATATCAGTCTGACCGACAAAAAAAGCATATTGAACGTGTTTTCAAGAAACCGGTGAAAATTCATTTTTATAAAAAGGGTGAAATGTGATGACGAAAGATTTCCAATTGGAGATGCCTCGCGGAACAGATGTGGAAGAGGCCACTTCCTATGAGCGGATGTTAGAAGAGATAGCAAAGCCACATTATTATAATAACCGTGAGTTAAGCTGGTTAGCGTTTAATGAACGTGTTTTAGAAGAAGCAGAAGATATACAAAACCCATTACTTGAACGGTTAAAATTTTTAGCTATTTTTAGCTCCAATTTAGATGAATTTTTTATGGTTCGTGTAGCAGGTTTACAAGATCAAGTAAGGGCAGGTTTTCATAAACCTGAAAACAAATCCGGTCTTACTCCAAAAGAACAGCTAACGAAAATTGCGAAAAGAACACAAGCGCTCGTAAAGAGGCAAATGGAAGTACTCCGTCATTTAATTTACGATTTATTACCTCAAGAAGGGGTATATATTTCCGATTTTAAATTATTAAATGAAAAACAAAAACAATATGTAAACGAGCTATTTGAAGAAACGATTTTTCCGGTTTTAACTCCAGTTGCAGTAGATGCGTATCGACCGTTCCCAACCTTACTTGGAAGAACGTTAAACTTGCTTGTCATGTTGGAGGAAAATGGTATTAGTGATGATAACGAAAAAGTTGCGATCGTTCAAGTACCTTCGGTATTAGATCGCTTTATCGAGGTACCAAGTGAAAATGATGAAAAGGTATTTGTGCTGTTAGAAGACGTCATTACAAGTCATATTGATCAATTGTTTTATGGATATAAAGTGAAATCAGCCCAAGCTTTCCGTTTAACGAGAAATGCCGATTTAACTATTCATGAAGAGGGGGCACAAGATTTACTCGTTGAAATAGAAAAAGAGTTGAAAAAAAGAAAGTGGGGCGTCGGTAGCCGTTTGGAAGTACGGGACGGCGAGATGAGTGATGAAGTGCTCGACTATTTATTAGAAGAGTTTGAAATTGAAGAATCGGATGTATTTAAAATAGACGGACCATTAGATTTAACTTTTTTATTCAGTTTTGTGAAAAAAATATCTTTTAGTCTTGAACATTTGGAATATGAAAGCTTTATTCCACAACGACCGAAGGATTTGAATTCTGATGAAGATATATTTGAAAAAGCGTTAACGCAAGATATATTCTTCCATCACCCTTATGAATCCTTTGAACCAATTGTGGAGTTTATAACGGATGCAGCTGTCGATCCAACAGTATTAGCAATTAAACAAACTTTGTACCGAGTAAGCGGTAATTCTCCTATTATAACAGCATTAAAGCAAGCAGCAGAAAATGGTAAACAAGTGACCGTTCTAGTAGAATTAAAGGCCCGATTTGATGAGGAAAACAATGTACATTGGGCTAAAGAGCTTGAGCAAGCTGGATGTCTTGTTATTTACGGGGTAAACAATTTAAAAACCCATTCGAAAATTACCCTTGTTGTTAGGAGAAAACATGGGAAAATTGAGCGCTTCGTCCATTTAGGAACAGGAAATTATAATGACGCTACTGCCAAAATCTATACAGATATGGGCATTATAACGACTGATAAAGAGTTCGGAATTGATGCAACAAACTTTTTCAATTATTTAAGTGGCTATACAGAAAAGCCAAAATATCATCATTTAGTTGTAGCTCCTTTTGACATCCGCGATGAATTTATTCGATTAATCGACGAAGAAATACGGATGCATCAAGAGCATGGGAATGGTTTTATCCGTGCTAAAATGAATTCATTAACAGATAAAGAGCTAATCATGAAAATGTATGAAGCATCGATTAAAGGGGTAAAGATAGAGCTTATTATAAGAGGAATATGTTGTTTACGGCCGGGTATCCCAGGTATTAGCGAAAATATAAATGTAACGAGTATTGTCGGACGATTTTTAGAACATTCTAGAATTTTTTGGTTCCATCATAACGGGGAAAATAAAGTTTTCTTATCTTCTGCTGATATGATGACACGCAATATGGTGAAAAGGGTAGAAATTTTATTCCCGATATATTCTGAAGATATTAAACAACGTGTAATGGAAATTTTTATAACACAAATGGCGGATACTGAAAAGGCACGGATTCAAGATGCAAATGGCGAATATCATTATAAAGAAATTAGTAATAATCGTGCCAAGCTCAATTCGCAAGAACACTTTTTGTTAGAGGCAATGAGTTCTGTTATTGTAGAAGATTAATAAATTGAACAAACCAACAAATTTTATCTGTAAAAATTTGTTGGTTTTTTTGTATTGAGAGAAAATGTTTTTCTATATATTCTGATAATTGAATGACATTCGACTATCTTTATAGTAAAATTGGAAGTGAATGGTTATTCATTTTGGGAATGGGGGATGTGTGTATGTTAAATAAAGAGACTTATATTATTACAGGTGGTTCTAGTGGAATGGGACTAGCTATGGCAAAACAATTTGTGCAAGAAGGGGCTAATGTTGTGATAACTGGACGGGATTTAGAACGTCTGGAAAACGCAAAAAAAGAAATTTTATCCTATGGTTCAACGATAGAGACATTCCAAATGGATGTTCGACAAATTGAGCATGTAAAAGGAATGGTTCAATTTGCAATCGAACGCTTTGGAAAAATTGATGGTTTAGTCAATAATGCAGCAGGAAACTTTATCGTAGCTGCTGAAAATTTATCGCCAAATGGTTGGAAAGCGGTAATAGATATTGTATTAAACGGTACTTTTTACTGTACATCCGAAGTAGGCAAGTATTGGATTGAACAAGGAATTAAAGGGAAAATTTTAAATATGGTTGCTACTTATGCTTGGGGGGCTGGTGCAGGAGTTATTCATTCAGCAGCTGCAAAAGCAGGTGTTTTATCATTAACACGCTCCCTTGCAGTTGAATGGGGACATAAATATGGAATTCGTGTCAATGCCATTGCACCAGGGCCAATTGAGAGAACAGGTGGAGCAGGGAAACTTTGGGAATCGGAAGAGCAAGCAAAACGAACGGTTCATTCTGTTCCATTAAAGAGACTGGGGACGCCAGAAGAAATAGCAGAATTAGCTACATTTATTATGTCCGAGAAAGCTTCTTATATGAATGGTGAATGTGTCACTTTAGACGGAGGACAGTGGTTAAACCAATATCCTTTTTAGTAGTAATTAGTAAAGTGAATCAAAACTAGATAGATTTCCTTTGAAAAAATGAATTAAAGAACTTCTTTTTTCTAAAAGAATAAAACAAAGCACCGTCGACTCATACTAAGTACACTTTCAATACTAAACATTAGGAGGTGTAATGTATGGGCATGTGGACAATTCCGATGATCATTACAGTTGTATTAATCATCGCAGTATCCTATTATTTAACGGCGGGCGTTATGAAAAAATCGAGACAACGTGCATCAGCTACAGATACACCAATCAATAAGATGGTCAAAGAGCATCCAGTAGCAATGAACCCGATTATAATTATGTATTTAATTTTTGGTTTATTTGCTGGAATTATGATCTTCTATTACTGGTCGATTTATGGATATTAGTATGTGAAGTTTTAGGAATAACATCCTTCTACTCCAAATTACTTGCTGCATATCATGGTCAATTGTGAACAAATTGTGATATTATATAGTATGTAGTATCCCTGTTCTGAAAGTTGACTTACAGAAAAAGGAGTAGAAGGTATGATTTCAACAAATACAAGAGAATTATTAGATACACCAATTAGTGACTTTATTATTTCATCCGAAAAAGTTGCACATGTACAAATTGGGAATAGTGCTGAACACGCTTTACTCGTTTTAACGAAAACAGGTTATTCATCTGTACCTGTATTAGATATTAAATATCGTTTACAAGGTTTATTAAGCATGAAAATGATAACAGAATCAATTTTAGGATTAGAACGAATTGAATATGAAAAACTTACAAATATTAAAGTTGATGATGTAATGGATAACAACGTTACTTTTTTAAAAATCACAGATACATTTCAAAAAGCTTTAGATTTAGTGATCAATCATGCATTTTTATGTGTCGTAGATGAGGAAGGTACCTTTGCTGGAATTTTAACTCGTCGTGTCATTTTAAAACAATTAAAAAAATATATTTATCAAGTAGATTAATAAAGTAAAAAAAAGGTAGCGACAAAATCCATTAAAATGGATTTTGTCATTTTTTATATTCGTTTAACATTGGGGGAGTTTCCATTGACAACAACAGAAGCAGAAATTATTAAAATTTTAGCTGAAGAAAAAAATATGAGAAAAGCAGCAGAAAGACTTTTTCTTACGCAACCTGCCCTCTCTCAACGATTACAATCTATTGAGAAAGACTGGGGGGCACAGCTTTTCATTCGTTCACAAAAAGGGTTAACGCCAACACCTGCAGGGGAATTAGTTATCCAATATGCGATTGAATCGATTGTTCGAAGGGATGAAGTATTCGATACGATACAAGGGTTAAACTCTAAAGTCCACGGTACATTGAAAATTGCTTGTGCTTCCATTGTTGGTCAAAACTGGCTTCCAAAAGTATTGAAAGATTTTGTAACCCAATATCCTGATGCAAAAATTTCCCTTATTACCGGATGGAGTTCAGAAATTGTAAAGGCGCTTTATGAAGGAGAAGCACATGTCGGAATTGTGCGCGGGCAAGCGGAGTGGAAAGGAAAAAGAGTTCATCTATTTAGAGATATGATGTACTTAGTTGATAAGGAAATTGAAAAAATTGAGGACATTTTAACAACAGAACGTCCATTTATTCAATTTAAAAGTGATTCCAATTACTATCAAGAAATTCAACTTTGGTGGCAAAGACACTTTTCATCAAATCCGAAACGTCAAATTATTGTGGATCAAATTGAAACTTGTAAACAAATGGCCATGAATGGTATTGGATATGCCATCCTACCGTCTATTACGTTAAATGGAGAAGAAAAGGTGAATAAAATTCCATTAACGAATAATGAAAAAGATACAGGTTTAACGAGAGATACATGGCTTATTGGATACGACTCTTCATTTAAATTAAGACAAGTAGAAGCTTTTGTAGATGTCGTCAAAGAACATGCTAGCTGCCTTTATGATTATACGAAATAATGTATAAAATCGTACCTTTATAAAGTTCAATGAATTTTTATACGTGCTATTTGATTGAAAATTTAGTACAATCAATTTATGTCAATGGAAATTACATAGATAGGAGTTTAAGTTAATGACAAAAAAATTAAACGCGCAAGAAATTATTCAATTTATTTCGGATTCTAAAAAGGTAACACCTGTAAAAGTTTACGTTAAAGGTGAAGGTGTTGCCGATTTATCATATGGTGAAAATTCTAAAGTATTCGGTGAAGAAAATAGTGCAGTCGTTTTTGGTGAATGGAACGAGATTGAAAATGCTTTAAAAGAACATGGTGATAAAATCGCTGATTATGTCGTTGAAAACGATCGCCGTAATTCGGGTGTACCTTTACTAGATTTAAAATATCAAAATGCTCGTATTGAGCCAGGTGCGATTATCCGTGATCAAGTAACAATTGGTGACAATGCCGTTATTATGATGGGTGCTATTATTAATATCGGGGCAGAAATCGGTGAAAAAACGATGATTGATATGGGTGCTGTTTTAGGTGGACGTGCAACTGTAGGGAAAAACTGTCACATTGGTGCGGGAACAGTTTTAGCAGGTGTGATTGAACCACCATCCGCAACGCCAGTTATTATTGAAGATGATGTTGTTATCGGTGCGAATGCGGTTGTATTAGAAGGGGTACGTGTAGGGAAAGGCGCTGTGGTAGCAGCAGGTGCAATTGTTATTAGCGATGTGGAGCCTTATACAGTAGTAGGTGGAGTTCCAGCACGAGTATTAAAACAACTAGATGAAAAAACAAAATCAAAAACTGAAATTATTGATGCATTAAGAAACATTTAAGAAGGTGTCATAATGGATACACTTGTCCAAATCCGTAGGGAATTGCATCAAATTCCAGAACTCGGATTTAAAGAATTTAAAACGCAAAAATATTTGCTTGAGAAGCTTAGCGAATTTCCCCAAAATTTTTTAACAGTGACTACTTGGAAGACAGGAATTGTGGTGAAAATTGAGGGAAGTAATCCAACGAAAACAATCGGTTGGCGATCTGATATTGATGGTTTACCAATCGTTGAAGAAACAGGTTTACCATACTCCTCTGTCCATGAAGGTAATATGCATGCGTGCGGCCACGATTGCCATATGACAATCACACTTGGATTAGTTCAAGCACTTGCTAGCAATCAACCGGAACACAATGTCGTCGTATATTTCCAACCGGCTGAAGAAGGGCCAGGTGGTGCTAAACCGATGCTAGAATGGTTAAAAACGGAACGACCAGACCTTTTACCAGATGAAATTTATGCATTACATATTGCTCCTGAATATCCAGTTGGTACTGTGGCAACTCGTCCGGGATTATTGTTTGCGAATACATCTGAACTTTTTATCGATTTAAAAGGGAAAGGTGGACATGCTGCTTATCCCCATAAAACAAAGGATATGACCGTTGCTGCTGCCAATTTAATTTTACAATTACAGACGATTGTAAGTCGTAATGTCGATCCAATGGATAGTGCAGTCGTTACGATTGGTAAAATGACTTCCGGAACAGTGCAAAATATTATTGCAGAAAATGCACGATTGGAAGGCACCATTCGTACGTTGAATGCAGAAGCAATGGCAGAGGTGAAGCGACGTATAGAGGCAATTTGTACAGGGATTGAAGCTTCCTTTGACTGTGAAGTTTCAATAGACTATGGTTCGATGTATTATGAAGTGAATAATCATCCTGAATGCGCAAAACGCTTATTACAATTTGCTGATCAATTTGAAGGGGCATCTTCTTATCATTGTCCGGCTGCCATGACAGGTGAAGATTTCGGTTATTTCTTAAAGGACATTCCAGGTGCTATGTTTTGGGCCGGGGCAAATTGCGAGTATGGATTACATCACGCAAAAATTAGTCCAGATGAACAATTACTATCCTTCAATGCCCAATTTGTTGAACAGTTTATAAGATCTTTATAGCAATAAAAAAGAGTTATCCTTTTCTATGTATTTCCATGGTGAAAAGGATAACTTTTTTTATGATTATTGTATCGTTTTGAATTATTGAGTTGGGCTACTCAATAAATGGGGCGCTTTTTTCAGCGTCCAACTATATGCTAGTACGAAGCAGCCTAACAATATAACGGTTCCTAATATAAATGGAGAAGCCATATTCCATTCGAGTAACACACCTGCTAAGGCAGGTCCAACCATATTTCCTAAACTCATATAAGCATTATTCATACCTGCAGCAAATCCTTGGTCTGCACCTGCAAACTTAGAGATTAATGTATTAACAGCTGGTCGTATAAATACTGTTGCTATTTGGAAAAGGGTCGTAACGAATAAAATGACAAAGAATCCGCTAATGTAAATCATTAAGACCATTGAAATGGCAGCAGCAATTAAGTTAACATAAATCACTTTCATTTCGCCAAAACGTTTGAATAAATTATCGATAATAAACATTTGAAGAATGACGCCAGCAAATCCTCCAACAGTAATGACAATAGCAATATCAGTTGGAGAATAATTAAATTTATGAGTTAAAAACATCGATAATGTTGATTGGAAATTTGAAATACCAAAGCTAAAGGTAAATACGACAATTAATAAAATAAAATAAGGTGTTTTAACCGAACGAACTAATTGGTTAATAATATTTTCCCGTTTCACTTCTTTTGTTTCCTTCATTTGTGGTGGAACATTCGGTAACACGATAATTGAGAAGAGGGAAGCAATTAATGCGATAATTCCTGCTAAGAAGAAGGGGAAGTGTAAATCGACATTTGCTAAAAATCCACCTAAACCCGGTCCTATCATAAATCCAAGGGAAATCGCGGCACCAATCATTCCCATCCCTTTTCCTCGTTCCTCAACAGTCGTAATATCGGCAACATAGGCCATAATGGGTGGCATAATGAAGGCAGCGCCAACACCACTTAAAAAACGTGCGATAAATAGTATCCACACATGGGTAGCTAATCCAAATAAAATTTGGGAAACCCCGTAAACAAACAGTCCCCCGATAATGAAAATTTTTCTACCGTAGCGATCTGACAGATCACCTGCTACAGGAGATAATAAAAATTGGGCGAAGGCAAAGGAAGCAATTAAAAATCCTAGTACTTGCCCGCCAACGCCAAAAATTTCAAGGTAGGAAGGCAATACGGGAATTAATATCCCAATACCTCCCATCGTAATAAACATATTCGCCATTAAAATGAGTAAGACAATTTTTTTCTTTTTCTGTGTCATTTCTGTCCACCCTTTCTTACTTGTATCCGCTCTATATATTCATGTTTCATAGCTTATCATATTGTATATCTATTAACTACAAATAAGTAGTGGACTAAAGACTGAAACAAATTAGATATATTGACATATTTCTACATGTATCCTGCGATGATAAAAAAATAGGAGGAATCTATTATCGGATGCTCATTTTAAACTCTAAAAAGTATTCATTATATTTTCCTAACCATTCTAAGCCTAAATTTTTGTAAACTTCTAATTTATTCCTTAATGCTTCATTTGGATAGAAGCGTTCATCTTCAATCACTTCAGGATCCATTAATTCCATTGCCGCCTTATTAGGTGTGGAATATCCGACATAATCATTATTTTGAGCAGAAACTTCCGCATCTAACATAAAGTTAATAAATGCATGGGCACCTTCCACATTGGCTGCTGTTTTAGGAATAACAAAATTATCGAACCATAGATTGGACCCTTCTTCCGGAACAGCGAAATCAAGCTCTTCATTTTCCCACATCATATCTGCAGCTTGACCAGACCAAGTTAGGGCAACGGCAGCTTCATTATTTATCATTAAAGGTGTAATTTCATCTCCGATAATCGCCTTTACATTTGGTGATAAAGTAATTAATTTATCAGTTGCTTGACGTAGCAACGTATCGTCTTTAGCATTTAATGATTCCCCAATGGAGTTCAATCCCATTCCAATTACTTCACGTGCACCATCGACTAAAAATACTTTGTCTTTTAATGAAGGATCCCATAAATCTTCCCACGTTGTAAAAGTTAAATGATCCGCAACTAAATTTGGATTATATACAATTCCAACAGTACCCCAAAAGTATGGGATGGAATATTCATTTTTCGGATCGAAGGCTAAATTTAAAAAATATGGATCAATATTTTTTAAATTAGGTAATTTGGAATGATCGATCGGTAAAAGTAAATCCTCTTCAATCATCTTTTCAACCATATATTCTGATGGTACTGCTACATCGTACGCCGAACCACCTTGTTGAACCTTAGTCATCATCGCTTCATTCGAATCGAATGTTTCATAAATAACATTGATGCCTGTTTCTTCGGTAAATTGATCGATGACATCTGGATCGATATATTCTCCCCAATTGTAAACTGTAATTGTATCCGTAGTTTTAGAAGAACTTGAAGATTCTATTTTATTAATTGCGAAAATCAGAAGGACACAGACGATTACGATAGCAAAAGTTGCTTGTATTAATGATTTCATCGATGTACCCCCTCTGAGGTATTATTTTTAGTTCGATTCGTCACGAAGTAATAGCCAATGACAACTAATACCGTTATGAAGAATACAAGTCCGGATATTGCGTTTATTGTAAGCGAAATACCTGCCCTTGCCATGGAGTAAATTTCAACAGATAAAGTGGAAAATCCATTACCAGTAACGAAAAATGTAACAGCAAAATCATCTAATGAATAGGTTAAAGCTAAGAAGAATCCTGCGAATATTCCGGGTTGAATATATGGGAGGATAATTCTAGTTAAAACATCCCGTTTTGTAGCACCTAAATCCTTTGCCGCATCAATTAACGAAGTATTCATTTCTAAAAGTTTTGGTAAAACCATTAACACGACAATGGGAATGCTAAATGCTACATGGGATATTAAAACAGATGCAAAACCTAATTTGATGCCAATGATTGTAAAGAGTATTAAGAAACTTGCACCAATCACAACGTCTGGGCTAACAATTAGGACATTATTTAATGAAAGAAGTGTATTACGCATTTTATGGTCTTTAATCGAAACAATTCCAATCGCGCCTAACGTTCCAATAATTGTGGCAATCAACCCTGATAATAGCGCGACAATGACGGTATTCATTAAAATGACGATTAATCTAGAATCATCAAAAATTGCTTTATAATGTTCAAGGGTGAAAGATTCAAAATGATTCATTGAACCACCACTATTAAAGGAATAAAAGATTAAATAAAAGATCGGCGCGTATAAAATGATAAAGACTAGAACTAAGTATACTTTTGAAACGGTTGATAGTTTTTTCATTATGCGCGACCTCCCTTCTTCTGCCCTGTGAATAGCATAATAATAACCATTAATATAATTAGGAAGACGGCGATTGTCGAACCCATCCCCCAGTTTTGAGAAACGAGGAATTGTTGTTCAATTGCTGTACCTAAAGTAATTACTTGGTTTCCAGCAATTAATCGTGTAATCATAAATAAAGATAATGCTGGAATGAATGTGACTTGTATTCCTGATTTCACCCCATCAATTGTTAACGGGAAAATAATCCGACGGAATGTGGTAAAACTTGATGCCCCTAAATCACGGGCAGCATAAACTAAAGTCGGGTTCAATTTATTCAATGAGTTAAAAATCGGGATTATCATAAAAGGAATAAATATATAAACCGACACGAAAATAAAACTGAAATCCGTAAATAAAATTTGTTGTTGTTCAAGACCGAATGTTTTTATAAAAGCATTAATAGGTCCGTAAAGCCCAAATATCCCAATAAAGGCATATGTTTTTAATAATAAGTTAATCCAAGAAGGAATGATGATTAACATTAACCATAAATGTTTATGTTTCGTTTTTGTTAACAAATATGCTGTTGGATACGCAATGATTAATGTAAAGAACGTAATTAAAAAGGCATACCAAAAGCTAGTTAGCGTCATTTTTAAATAAACCGGAGTAAAAAAGGCTTTATAATTATTCAATGTAAAATGCCCGTTTAAATCGAGCATAGAATAATAGACGATTAAGGCGATAGGTGCGATAACGAATAGAGCAATCCAAAAAGCATAGGGGAATAGTGACCCTTTTGAAACTTTATTAAACATTTTCTTCTTCCCCATATGATTCTAAACGTCGATCAAATTCTTCTTCTGTTTCATTTAATCGCATGACATGAATTGCCTCTGGAGAAAAGTCCAGACCTATTTGTTCACCTACTTCAGCCTTTTTAAGAGAGTGTACTAACCATTCGTTCCCATCTTGGTCATACGTTGATAGTTCATAATGAACACCACGGAACAGTTGGGTATCGACGGTTACAACTAATTTACCTTTATCAACTGCTGTCATTTCTAAATCTTCTGGTCGGATAACGATATCTACTTTTTCGTTTGGTTTCATACCTTTATCTACACAATCGAAGGTTTTACCTGTAAATTGAACTTTAAAGTCTTCAATCATGACACCGTCTACGATATTAGATTCACCAATAAAGTCCGCAACAAAGCGATTAATTGGTTCATCATAAATATCAACGGGTGTTCCTGATTGTTGAATCTCGCCATCATGAAGGACAAAAATTTCGTCGGACATCGCCAATGCCTCTTCTTGGTCATGTGTTACAAAGACAAACGTTTTTCCTAATCGTTGTTGTAATTCTCGCAATTCATATTGCATTTCTGAACGTAATTTTAAATCGAGGGCAGATAATGGTTCATCTAATAAAATTACTTGTGGATCGTTTACAATCGCTCTTGCAATCGCAACCCTTTGGCGTTGACCACCGGACATTTCGGAAATTTCACGATTTCCATAACCGCTTAAATTAACAAACTTTAAAGCTTCCAATACCCGCTCTTGAATTTCTTTTTCTTTCAGTTTTTTTATACGTAACCCAAAGGCAACATTTTCAAAAACATTTAAATGGGGGAAGAGGGCGTAATCTTGAAAAACTGTATTTACTTGTCGTTCGTTTGCTGGAACATGATTTATTTTTTGATCGTTAAAATAAATATTTCCCTCTGAAGGATCCGTAAATCCGGCAATGATACGTAAAATCGTTGTTTTACCACAACCTGATGGACCTAATAATGTGTAAAATTTCCCTCTTTCCAGCTCTAAATCGATGTTTTTTAAAACAACAGTGCCGTCATCATACGATTTTGAGACATTTTCAAATCGAATAATTGTATCACTCATGTTCCTACCTCCTATAAATAAGATTCTGTCGCTACTAATAACAATTCTGTTTTGCCGTTGTTAGCGTTGAAAATTTGATGATTTGAGGATGCTTCATAATAAATAGCGTTACCTTCACTAGCGATATATTCTTCTTCTCCAATGACGAGTCGAATCCGGCCTTTAAGAACATAAATAAAAGTTTCAGCTAAGGAAGGTTCAAACTGTTTATATTCACCATCTTTTTGAAGAGTTAAAATAACAGGTTCCATTTCTTTTTCATTTGAAGTAGGGATAAGCCATTGTATTTTATAATTTTTCTCTTCATCAATATAGGAAGTTTGATCGTCTTTGTTATAAACAACCTTTTGCTCCTGTAAAGAATCGTCAAAGAAATCCCTTGGCGTCGTTCCTAAAACTTCTAATATCGAAAATAACGTTTCAATTGATGGCGAATTTAAATCTCGTTCCAGTTGAGAAATATATCCTTTTGTTAAATCTGTGCGTTCACCTAACTCTTCTTGTGTAAGGCCTTTTTTAAGTCGTAATGCTTTAATTTTCGCACCAATTTGCATGTTATAACTCCTCGGATTGTTTAGTATACATAAACTTCAAATATGAAAGTTTACTATAACAAAACTTTTTGTTTATTATTAACGATACAATTATACAAAATTCGAGTAAAAAATCAATAGAATATTTATTAAAATTGGAAATTTCCCCAATTAGATGAATATGTTGTTATTTATATGGAGAAAAAATTTGAAATGAAATGGTTGATTTTGGAGGGAAGGAAATGACGGAACTAAAAGTAGGAAAACAAGCTCCTCTTTTTGAAATGGATGCTGTAATGCCTGATAAAACCTTTGGTAAAGTGTCCTTAAAAGAAAATATACAGCAGGAGAAATGGACGGTATTATTTTTTTATCCGATGGACTTTACATTCGTCTGTCCAACTGAAATTACAGCTATCTCAGATCAATATGATTTATTTGAAGATTTAGAGACGGAAGTAATCGGTGTATCAACTGATACGGTATACACCCATTTAGCGTGGATTAACACTGACCGAACGAAAAACGGACTTGGCCAGTTAAATTATCCCCTTGCAGCAGATCATAATCATCAAGTTGCAAAAAAATATGGAGTTTTAATAGAGGAGCAAGGGGTTGCATTAAGAGGATTATTTATTATAAGTCCGGAAGGGGAGCTTCAGTATCAAGTCATTCATCATGATAATATCGGTCGGGATATAGATGAAGTATTGAGGGTTCTTCAAGCACTTCAAACTGGCGGGTTATGTCCAGCAAACTGGCGACCTGGGGATGAAACGCTCTAGTCATTTCGAAAGGGGGGAGTTCTACTTAATTTCTTTCAAGGAGGATGTTTATGAAATTACGCTCACCAATGCCTGAACTAAAGGGAGAAACAAAGTGGTTAAATGGCACAGTGACAAAACAAGAGTTAATAGGGAGAAAGCCAACCTTAATTCATTTTTGGTCGGTTAGCTGCCACTTATGTAAAGAGATCATGCCTGAAGTCATCCAATTAAGAGACCGCTATAGAAATGAATTAAATGTAATTGCAGTGCATATGCCTAGATCCAATGAAGATACTGAAGTGGATAAAATTAAGAAAGTAACAAAAAAATATAAAATATCCCATCCAGTTTTTATTGATAATTCCCTAAAGTTAAGTGATGCCTTTGAAAATGAATATGTTCCAGCATATTACGTCTTTGATAAATACGGTTTACTAAGACATTATCAATCAGGTGGTAGCGGTATGAAAATGCTCGAGAAAAGAATAAACAAAATACTTGCAGAAACTTAATTTGGATAAAAATGTGTAGCTTGGATTACTGCCCCCTAAAGTGAGTTTTTGCCTAACTTTTAGAGGGCAGTAACTTTCAGCTACACTTTTTCATTTGCTTTAGACTGTGCAAGTTTCAATAAGTAATATTGTTCTTCTCTAGCCATATGGTCTGCCATTGAAACAGAAAAAACACCTAGTACTTCAGCGTTTAACTCCATTTCTTCCAATTCATTTAAAAATGTTTTAAATAACCCGATTTCAACTTCAACATCATGGTTAAATTTTGATAGCGCAGGAAATTTATCTACATTTGTCCGTAAGTAACCTGTCAACTCTATCGCTTTTAAATAAAATTGCTCGAAATGCTTTGTGAAGGCGTGGCTTTTTTCTTTTAATCTTTTTTCTACACCATCAAGGCGATCATTAATTGCTCCTGCGTGTCCTGATGCATCTACTAACCACAGTAAATGATGATGTAACTGATGGAAAATCGGTGGGGCTTTCCCTTGTTTTAAGAAACTCATTATTAATAAATATTCTTCTAATTCATTGACCATATGATTGATAAAAGTAGGGGTAAGATGAATTTTCATATTACTTGTAATATGTCGTTTAATAATTGAAAGTTTATAGGTTCTAAGTTGGTTTGCAGCCTCTTCTACTTTGTTTATAAATGGTTGCATATTTGATTCATTCAACATTTTTACTTGGGCTAAAAGCTGATCGAATAGTTGAATAAAATAGGCTGCCTTTGCGATATCATCTTTTTCTGAAGGATAAAGTGAATCATGAATAAATCGAGCGTGATCTCCTAATACTTGTAACCAAAATCGATGTTCAAAAACTGCGCTCTTTACGTAATCGGACAAGCTAAACACACTCCTTTTCTCACTTCATCTTAAAGTATTCAAAGAAGCATCAGTTTATTAAAAATAGCTGCTCTTTATAAATAAAATTTATAAGGCGGGTAATCTATAGGGAATACTTCATAAGGAATAATTATAGTTAGAATTTTTTTCAGATACATGATTTCAAAGTGGAATGTTTATTTAAATTACTTGTTATATTTCGAAAGTGTATAAGAAAGCTCCATAACAGTTAAACTTCGATTGTGAGTGATTTCTTCATGATGGTATTAGAAGTAAGTGTATATCCTTAGTTCACAACATAGTTGAATCCACTAGTCTTCACATTTATGGTGACGGTCAATTTTAAATCATTTAAATCCTAATAAAATAAAAAAATGTTGCAGTTCGTGCTGTTATACGTTAAAATGAAAAACGTTTCCAACACAAACATATTGAAAACATAAAATGGTAAATAGGTAAGACCTGCTTATTTGCTTTTATATGAATTCTATATAAGTAAAAATTATGATGGTTGATTTCTTTGTACCGAGTGCAAAGGCGTTAGGCAGCATCTCAAAAACCTTTTGAAGAAAAGGTTTTTAAGGTGCTGCCTTTTTTCATTACAAATAGGAGGAATAGTGATGGCATTTCATAAACCACAAAAAATTGCAGAGATTACGATAGAAGCAGGGGTGACGAAGACTAAACTTCCTTTCTCCCATCTAATGTTGCTTGGGTTTTTAGGGGGAGCATTTATTTCATTAGGTTATTTACTGGATATTCGAGTCATTGGTGATTTACCTGCAGAATGGGGAAGCCTTTCGAATTTAATCGGGGGAGCCGTATTCCCCGTTGGACTAATTCTAATTGTCCTCGCTGGAGCAGAATTGATTACAGGAAATTTAATGTCTGTATCCATGGCATATTATGCAAAGAAAATTACGCTAGGTTGTCTCGTTCATAATTGGGTTTGGGTCACTTTAACAAATCTTGTTGGAGCACTTTTCGTAGCATACTTCTTTGGACATGTAGTCGGTTTAACGGAAACAGGTCCATATTTGGATAAAACGGTTGCGATTGCACAGTCAAAAGTAGACCACACGTTTTTAGAAACGTTTGTATCGGCAATCGGTTGTAACTGGCTTGTATGTCTAGCGATTTGGCTAGCTTATGGAGCGGATGATTTTATTGGTAAAATTGCTGGTATTTGGTTCCCGATTATGGCGTTTGTGGCGATTGGCTTCCAACACGTTGTTGCGAATATGTTTGTGATACCGGCTGCAATTTTTGCAGGACAGATGACTTGGGCTGATTTTATTGGAAACATCATTCCAACTTTCCTTGGAAATGTAGTTGGTGGAGCTGTTTTTGTTGGGTTGCTTTATTATTATGTTTATCAGAAACAAGCAAATCAAGTACGGAAACCTCGTTAGACTATATAAATTAAGAATCCCTTTAATTATAATAGTGCTCTGAAAAACAGTTTCGTGCTCTTAGGGCTACTTCAATTTCTGCTAATGGTAGTTGAAGTAGTCCTTTGTATTTTCTCGCCATAATTTGATATACAAATCATGATTGATGAAGAAGGCAATTTGTTTAAAGGGGTAATTTCCTTAATATTATCGGGTAGTGAAGTGTATATCGAACTGACCCTTTACTTTTGCCCAAATAGGATTATTCTGTTTAAATTGGAACATTTGGAATGGGGAACATCATAACGATTTATAAATGATTATGTTTCGAATTTGAATATACTTTGTAAAAGATTTGTGTAGGAGGATTGGATAAATTTTTTTCCAATCGTTATTTGTACAAAATAATCATACTAGGTTAAAATAATACCATTGATGTTTTGTACGGAGGGGCATAATGAAAAAAGAATTTGTTGTCATAGGATTAGGTCGTTTTGGAGGAAGTATTGTAAGGGAGTTAGTGCGGTTAGGGGCAGATGTTTTAGCGATCGATAGTTCTGCTGAAAGAGTAGATGAATACGCAAAAATTGCTACACAGAGCGTAATTGCCGATACAACGGACGAGGAAGTGATTAAATCCTTAGGGATTCGAAACTTTGAGCATGTCATTGTGGCGATTGGAGAAAATATACAGGCAAGTATTTTAACGACGTTAATTCTAAAGGAACTTGGCGTAGAACAAATAACAGTAAAAGCTCATAATGATTATCATGCAAAAGTATTAAAGAAAATTGGAGCAGATCATGTCGTTCATCCTGAGCGGGATATGGGAATACGTATTGCGAATAACATCATGTCCAACAATGTTTTAGATTATTTAGAGTTGTCCGATGAGCATTCCATAATGGAGATTCGCGCGAACGATCGTATTGCAGGTTTTTCTTTAATTGATCTAGATATTCGTGCGAAATATGGAATTAATATTGTTGGAATTAAAAGAGGGGAAACGATTGTCATTTCACCTGCTGCCGACGATAAAATATTGCTTGGGGATATTTTATTAGTTATCGGTGCCGATGTGGATATTAATCGCTTTGTAAAAAAAGCAATGAGTTAAAACAAAAAAAGGGTTGTCCTTAATGGGACAACCCTTTTATTATACTTCCATTATAATCGGTAAAATCATTGGACGGCGTTTTGTTTTCTCAAATAAATAAGGTCCTAAAACGTCGGTAATTTCATTTTTCAATTCAGTCCACTGAGTAGATTTTCCTTGAATCATTTCATTTAAATGACTATTTAACATTTTTTGTGCTTCACTAATAAGTGTACCAGATTCACGCATATAAACAAAACCACGGGAAATAATGTCAGGTCCAGCAACAATTTTTTGTTTCTTCATATCGACGCTAACAACGACGATGACCAATCCTTCTTCTGAAAGGATTCGGCGATCTCGTAATACAATATTTCCGATATCTCCAATACCGCTGCCATCAATATACACATCACCAGAAGGAATTCGGCCAGCTACATGGGCTTCATTCGAACTTAATGCTAAAACGTCTCCATTCTCCATAACGAACGTATTTTCAATTGGTACGTCACAATCTTCTGCAAGATTCGTGTGCATTTTTAACATCCGGTATTCACCGTGAATCGGCATGAAAAATTTCGGTTTAATGAGTCGAAGCATTAATTTTTGTTCTTCTTGTGATCCATGACCGGAAGTATGGATATTATTTAACGAACCGTGGATTACTTCAGCACCAGCGCGGAACAATAGATTAATAATTTTATTAACACTCATTGTATTACCTGGAATCGGTGAAGAAGAAAATACAACTGTATCACCAGGTTGTATTTGAATTTGTCGATGTGTACCATTTGCAATTCGTGATAATGCCGCCATTGGTTCCCCTTGAGAGCCGGTACATAAAATCATCACTTCATTTGCAGGTAAACGATTAATCGTTTGTGCATCAACAAAAGTTTCCTTTGGTGCAGTTATATAACCTAATTCACGACCGATGGAAATAGCGTTATCCATCGAGCGACCGAAAACAGCAATTTTACGGCCATATTGGGCTGCCGCATCAGTTACTTGTTGAAGACGATGAATATTTGATGCAAAGGTTGCAAAAATAATACGTCCTTCAACTTTTCGTAAAATATCATGAATACTTTCTCCGACTTTACGTTCAGACATCGTAAAGTTTGGAACTTCAGCATTCGTACTATCTGATAGTAAGCAAAGTACGCCATCTCGGCCGATTTCAGCCATTTTCGTTAAGTTTGCTGGCTCCCCTACTGGAGTGAAGTCAAATTTAAAGTCTCCTGTATGAACAATGTTTCCAGGAGGTGTTTTAACGACGATTCCAAAGGCATCTGGGATACTATGAGTAGTTCGGAAGAAGCTAACGGATGTTTTTCTAAATTTAATTACATCGTCTTCTTTAATTTCGATTAATTTTGTTGTACGAAGTAAACCATGTTCATCTAGTTTATTGCGCAATAAACCTAAAGCAAGTTTTCCTCCGTATACCGGAATATTTACTTGTCTCAATAAATAGGGAATACCACCAATATGATCTTCGTGTCCATGGGTAATAAATAAACCTTTAATTTTATCAGCATTACGTACTAAATAAGTGTAATCCGGAATAACATAATCGATTCCTAATAAATCGTCTTCCGGAAACTTGATTCCAGCATCAATGACAATAATTTCATCCTGGAATTGAACTGCATATGTGTTTTTACCGATTTCGCCCAGTCCGCCGAGAGCGAAAACAGCCGCTTGATCATTTTTTACAAATTTCATAAATATTAAGCATTCTCCAAGCGGAAGTTCGGGCTATTTTTTTCATACTCTAAGTAGTTGCCCTCAAGCAATTGAATATATTCAATGTTGTAGTTACGGTCTTTTAAATAATCGCGGACTTCTCTTTCAGAAGATGCTTCTAAATAAAGACTCTTTGTATTTTCGCGAACTGGTACCTCTAAAGCATTTTCTTGATAATAAACTTTGTAAATCATGTTTTCTCTCCTTTAATTAACGTACATTTTCTTGCATCGACTAGATTTTAAAAAATTTTATTGTGCCTTAGAAAATATAGCAGAATATTGGCTCAAACATATACTAAAATCTACGACATTTTCTAGAGGCTTTATCTTTCTTCAGTAAATAGACTATTTAAACATTGAAAACACCTGTCTCCATATTACCATCAATTGGTTGAAGAGTCTTGTTTTGAAGAAAGATAAATGTCACTAATCTTTAAAATGATGCATTTCCTTTATATTATCATGCGTCTCCTTTAAAATAAAGAAAAGCCCTTCAAATTTGAAGGGCTTAAGCAATTGATTTTTTTCCGAGGATGCCATTTAATCGTTTCAAAATTTTCTTTTTGAGTCGTTTTAACATGGCACATCACTCCTTAAGTTCATTATACTGTTATTTTTCTATATGTAAAGTATTTTTCGTTTACATATAAATATGCGTTGAGAGGATTTTGACATGACGAACATTCTATTTTTCGATGTTGATGGAACACTTTATAATAGTAGGAAGGAAATTCCTAATTCTGCAAAGAAGGCAATTGAACAAGCACGGGAAAATGGGTATGAAATTGCGATTGCTACAGGTAGAGCTCCTTTTATGATTCAAAGTATTTTAGAGGAGTTAAAAATTGATACATATGTTACATTTAATGGTCAATATGTCGTGTATAAAGGGAAGGTCATCTATACAGATAGTGTTCCAAAAGAATATTTATCCGAAATTATTCAGTTTGGCCATGAACGAAACCATCCGGTTGTATTCTTAGATGATAAAGAGATGATCTCTTCTGTTGAAGGAAACCCATTTATTGAAGAAAGTATCAATACATTGCAGTATCCTTATCCTGTCACCAATCCTTCTTTTTATGAAAATAAAGACGTGTATCAAACGCTCATTTTTATGGAAGAAACCGATGAAAAACTATATCATGAGACATTCCCAGAAGTGAAATTCATTAGATGGCACCGATATTCTTGCGATATTATTCCGAAGGACGGTTCAAAGGCAAGAGGTATAAAGAAATTATTGGAGAAAATGGATATACCAATCGAAAATTCCATCGCTTTTGGAGATGGTTTAAATGATATCGAAATGTTGCAAGCGGTTGGTACGTCTGTTGCAATGGGAAATGGCCATGAACAAACGAAAAGGGTGGCTAATTACATTACAGATCATGTCGACAATGATGGTTTAACTAAAGCAATGAAAGAGCTACGTATTATATAAAAGGTATATAGGTTACAAATACTTGTCACTTTATTATTAGTTTATGTAGGACATTAATACCTACCTAGACTATAATTAAAATATTTTGTTAATAATAAAGGAGGTGTCTTCAATAAGACACCTCCTTTATCTATTACTCACCATTAAGTGGGAATGAATCCGGTACAGGAGCGAATGGATTTTCTTCATTAATGTGGTCATAGAACATTACACCATTTAAATGATCTAATTCGTGTTGGAAAGCAACAGCCGGTAAACCTTTTAAACGAATTTTCTTTTCTTCACCATCAACGGTATAGAATTTAGCAGTAATTCGTGCGTAACGTGGGACATACCCTGGTACATCACGGTCGACAGATAAACAGCCTTCACCTGAAGGAATATAAGTTTTTTCTACTGAATGACTGACAATTTTCGGGTTAATCGCAACAAAACTATAAAGTTCTCCTTTGTCATCCTCTACATGTAAGGCGAACATTCTTTTTAGTTGATTAACTTGATTAGCTGCTAACCCAATACCGGGGCGAAGACCATATTTTTCAGCTAGCTCTGGGTTTTGACTATTGATTAAATACTCCAATAGCTCAGAGGCTAGTTTGCGGTCATCTTCTGTTAAAGGAAATGTCACTTCCTCAGCTCTTGTCCGTAATGTAGGATGACCTTCGCGAATAATATCTTCCATTAAAATCATATTTATTCTTCCTTTCAGTAACTACTATGTATTTAAAGTATACAAAACTGTTGATTATATTTTAAAAATATCATATGTTTTACTTTTTTGCTTATGAAAAGTTTAACTATAACAGTATATGTAAATAGAGAAAAAGAGGGAATGATAATTTTAGAAAAATTATGCAGTGAATACTAATGAAATAATAAGTTGAAACGTTCTGTTGTAATACAGTTTTTCAATTCAGTATAACAGGTTAGTTTTAGAATCGTCTTGTGGAATTAAGAAAAAAAGTGCAAATTAAACAATAATCTATGATTGACCGAATGAAATTATTTTTATATACTCAATCTAACAATATATTGTACTACTTTTTTTGAGAGAAATTTTAATACAGAATTAAGGAGAGGTGCTTTATGGGAGAAAAAATTTCAAAACAATTTGATCCAACTGCTATTTTACAAGAGATCGAAAGCAAGTTTGAGATGTTCCAAATTTTAAATGAAGAGGGGAAAATCGTTAATGAGGATGCTGTTCCTGATTTAACAGATGAAGAATTAGTTGAACTAATGACTCGTATGGTTTACACACGAATTTTGGATCAACGTTCGATTTCATTAAACCGTCAAGGAAGATTAGGTTTCTATGCACCTACTGCAGGTCAAGAGGCATCTCAATTAGCTTCTCACTTTGCTTTGGAAAAAGAAGACTGGATTTTACCAGGTTATCGTGATGTTCCTCAAATCGTATGGCATGGTCTTCCATTATGGAAAGCATTTTTATTTAGCCGGGGGCATTTTGTAGGGAATCAAATTCCTGAAGGCGTAAATGTTGTACCTCCACAAATTATTATTGGTGCACAATACGTTCAAACAGCTGGAGTAGCGTTAGGTATTAAAAAGCGTGGCACAAAAAATGTTGCGATTACTTATACAGGTGACGGTGGTTCTTCACAAGGTGACTTCTATGAAGGAATTAACTTTGCAGGTGCCTTTAAATCACCAGCAATTTTCGTCGTACAAAATAACCAGTATGCAATTTCAACACCACGTGACGTTCAAACAGCAGCAAAAACAATTGCTCAAAAAGGGATTGCGGCTGGAATTCCAAGTATTTTAGTTGACGGTATGGACCCACTAGCAGTTTATGTTGCAACTCGCTATGCCCGTGAACGTGCGGTAAACGGTGATGGACCTTCTTTAATTGAAACAATGTGTTACCGTTATGGACCACATACAATGTCCGGTGATGACCCAACACGCTATCGTACAACGGATATTGATAACGAATGGGCAGCAAAAGATCCAATCGTGCGCTTCCGTATTTACTTAGAAGGTAAAGGATTATGGTCAGAGGAAAAAGAAACAGAAGTAATCGAGCGTGCTAAAGAAGAAATTAAAGCAGCGATTAAAAAAGCTGATGAAACACCAAAACAAAAAGTTACGGATTTAATTGAAAATATGTACGAAGAAAAACCTTACAATTTACAAGAGCAATATGAAATCTACAAAGCGAAGGAGTCGAAATAACCTATGGCACAAATGACAATGATTCAAGCAATTACGGATGCACTACGTTGCGAACTAAAAGACGATGAGAATGTTTTAGTGTTTGGTGAAGACGTAGGTGTAAACGGTGGGGTATTCCGTGCAACGGAAGGCCTCCAAAATGAATTTGGCGCCGATCGTGTATTTGATACACCACTAGCTGAATCTGGGATTGGTGGATTAGCAGTTGGGTTATCATTAACAGGTTTTCGACCAGTTCCTGAAATTCAATTCTTCGGTTTCGTTTATGAAGTAATGGATTCAATCAATGGCCAGTTAGCACGTTACCGTTACCGTACAGGCAATACGTATGCGATGCCAGTAACAATTCGTTCGCCTTTCGGTGGTGGCGTTCATACACCTGAAATGCACTCTGATAGTTTAGAAGGTTTAATGGCTCAACAACCTGGATTAAAAGTTGTTATCCCATCAACACCTTATGATGCAAAAGGTCTTCTTATTTCATCTATTCGTGATAATGATCCGGTTATTTTCTTAGAGCATTTAAAACTTTATCGTTCTGTTCGTGAAGAGGTACCAGAAGAATCATATACAATCCCACTTGGTAAAGCAGATGTGAAACGTGAAGGAAAAGATTTAACAATAATCGCATATGGATTAATGGTTCATGAAAGTTTAAAAGCAGCTGAAGAGCTTGAAAAAGAAGGGTATTCAGTAGAAGTAATCGACTTACGTACGATTCAACCTCTAGATATTGATACAATTATTGCATCCGTTGAAAAAACAAACCGAGCAATCGTTGTACAAGAAGCACAAAAACAAGCTGGTATCGCTGCAAATGTGGTAGCTGAAATTACGGAACGTGCGATTCTAAGTTTAGAAGCACCAGTTTTACGTGTGGCAGCTCCTGATACAGTGTATCCATTCCCACAAGCTGAAAATATTTGGTTACCAAATTATAAAGATATTTTAGAAACAGCAAAAAAAGTTTTAACATTCTAATGATTTGTAGATAGAAAGGGTGAAATAAATGGCGTTTGAATTCCGCATGCCTGACATTGGAGAAGGTATTCATGAAGGTGAAATTGTAAAGTGGTTCGTTAAACCAGGCGACAAGATTCAAGAAGATGATGTACTTTGTGAGATTCAAAATGATAAAGCAGTTGTTGAAATGCCTTCGCCAGTAGAAGGAACAGTTGAGGAAATCGTCGTAGAAGAGGGTTCTGTAGCGGTCGTAGGAGATGTCATTATCCGCATTGATGCACCTGGATATGAAAATCTTCAGTTTAAAGGCGATGATCATCATAAGGAAGAACAATCTACTGCTACTACAAGTGCACAAGTTCAAGGAACAGCAGAAGACGGTGATCCTGTCGAAAAGGCACCAGTGGAAGGGGACTCAAAAGAAACTGAGTCTAAACAAACTGCAGCACCAGCTCCGACAACAGTAACATCAAGCAATAATCGAGTGATTGCGATGCCATCTGTACGTAAATATGCACGAACAAACGATGTAGATATTCATTTAGTGAGTGGAACAGGTAAAAATGGTCGCATTTTAAAATCTGATATCGATAATTATTTAAATGGTGGAGCTGAAAACAAACCAGAAACAGTTTCTACGGTTGAAGAAACGAAATCTGAAACAACTACAACGACTAATGTGGAAGTACCTGTAAGTTTTGAGGGTGAATTCCCTGAAACTCGCGAAAAAATTTCGGGTATTCGAAAAGCAATTGCGAAAGCGATGGTTCATTCTAAACAAACGGCGCCTCACGTTACGTTAATGGATGAAGTGGATGTAACAGAATTAGTTGCACATCGTAAGAAATTTAAAAATATCGCTTTAGAAAAAGGAATTAAACTAACTTATTTACCTTATGTGGTAAAAGCATTAGTTTCTACTTTACGTGAATTCCCAGAATTAAATCGTTCATTTGATGACGCGACAAATGAAATTATTCAAAAGCATTATTATAATATAGGTATTGCAGCTGATACAGATAAAGGTTTACTTGTACCAGTTGTAAAACATGCTGATCGCAAGTCTATTTTCAAAATTTCAGCAGAAATTAATGATCTTGCAACAAAAGCTCGTGAAGGTAAACTTTCACCAAATGAAATGAAAGGCGGAACATGTTCTATAACGAATATTGGTTCTGCTGGAGGTCAATGGTTTACGCCAGTAATTAACCATCCTGAAGTAGCAATTTTAGGAATTGGAAGAATTTCAGAGAAACCTGTAATAAAAAATGGTGAAATTGTAGGGGCACCTGTGTTAGCATTATCATTGAGCTTTGATCATCGTATGATCGACGGCGCCACAGCGCAAAATGCTTTAAATCATTTAAAACGTTTGCTCAGTGACCCGGAACTTTTATTAATGGAGGCGTAAAAAATGGTAGTAGGAGATTTCGCAATTGAAATTGATACTTTAGTCGTTGGAGCAGGCCCTGGTGGTTATGTAGCCGCAATTCGTGCAGCTCAAACTGGACAAAAAGTAACAATTGTAGAAAAAGATGTATTAGGTGGCGTTTGCTTAAACGTAGGATGTATTCCTTCAAAAGCTTTAATTTCTGTAGGTCACCGTTTTGAACATGCTAAACATTCAGAAGATATGGGAGTTATCGCTTCTGAAGTGAAACTTGATTTTGAAAAAGTTCAAGCTTTCAAAAATAGCGTTGTAAACAAATTAACTGGCGGTGTAGAAGGCCTTTTAAAAGGAAATAAAGTAAACATCGTAAAAGGAGAAGCATATTTCGTTGATGCTAACACTGTTCGTGTTATTGACGGAGATTCTGCTCAAACATATACATTTAAAAATGCAATTTTAGCTACGGGTTCTCGCCCTGTTGAAATTCCAACATTTAAATTTACTGATCGCGTTTTAAATTCAACTGGCGCTCTTAACTTAAAAGAATTACCACAAAAATTAGTCGTTATCGGTGGCGGTTATATCGGTACAGAACTAGGTTCTGCATTTGCAAACTTTGGTACTGAAGTAACAATTATTGAAGGTGGTAAAGATATTTTAGCCGGCTTCGAAAAACAAATGACTCAAATCGTTAAAAAAGGCTTAAAGAAAAAAGGTGTTACAATCGAAGTAAACGCATCTGCTAAAGGTGTCGTTGAAAACGAAAATGGCGTAGTTGTTACTTATGAAGTTGGCGGAGAAGAGAAAACTGTTGAAGCTGACTATGTATTAGTAACAGTTGGTCGTCGTCCAAACACAGATGAGCTTGGCTTAGAACAAATCGGTATTGAGTTCGCAGAGCGTGGTTTATTAAAAGTTGATAAACAATGTCGTACAAACATTCCTAACATCTATGCAATTGGTGATATCGTTGCTGGACCACAACTTGCTCATAAAGCTTCTTACGAAGGTAAAGTAGCTGCAGAAGCAATCGCTGGTGAAAAATCAATCGTAGATTACTTAGCGATTCCAGCTGTATGTTTCACAGATCCAGAAATGGCAACTGTAGGTTACAGTGAAGAACAAGCAAAAGCTGAAGGATTAGAAGTAAATGTGGCTAAATTCCCATTCGCAGCGAATGGTCGTGCCCTTGCTTTAAACCAAACTGAAGGTTTTGTAAAATTAGTTGCACGTAAAGAAGACGGTTTACTTGTAGGAGCTCAAATTGTTGGTGCTGGCGCTTCTGATATGATTTCAGAATTATGTTTAGCAATTGAAGGTGGAATGACTGCAGAAGATGTATCTTTAACAATTCACCCTCACCCAACATTAGGTGAAATTACAATGGAAACTGCTGAAGTATTACTAGGCAACCCAATCCACATCATTTCAAAATAATTGTATTTTAAACGTATTCACACTGCTCACTGCAGGTGAATACGTTTTTTTATTTCTATAAATTTTAAATAGATACTTATCGTCCTATAGTTCCATTTTACTGAATAATCAAAACCTACAAAATTTTCGTTTAGTTGATTATAATGGAGAGAGTTCATTATATATTACTTTTGGAGAGAGAAGCGATGAAATCTCATACGATGCAATCGAAAATATTTTCCTATAATATTTTCGTTATTTTATTAATTACAATAGCCATTGGCATTTCATTTTACTTTACATTATCAAGTGTTATTAAAAATGAAATTGGCTTAAAAGCAGTACAAATTGCGAAGACGACAGCAAACCGTCCAGATATTATTGCAGGTTTTTATGCAGAAAATCCATCTGAAGTACTTCAGCCGATAGCTGAGGAAATAAGGAGAGAAACCGATGCCGAATATGTTGTAATCGGGAATGAAGAAGGGATTCGTTATGCCCATCCTGTGGAGGATCGTATCGGTAAAAAAATGGTCGGGGACGATAACGAAGATGCACTAGAAAAGGGATTAACTTATATTTCGGAGGCGACTGGAAGTCTTGGACCGGCTATTAGGGGGAAAACGCCTGTCATTGGATATAACGGTGAAATTATTGGTGTTGTGTCTGTAGGATATTTAAAAACAGACCTTAGTTCGATGTTTTTAGGGTACTTGGATAATATTGTTTATATTTTAATTTTTGGTATAATAATAGGAATTATTTTCTCGTCCCTTTTATCGAAGCGCTTGAAAAAGGAGTTGCTCGATTATGAACCAATTGAAATTGCCGAGCTTTTAAAACAACAAAATGCCCTTATTGAATCGGTTCGAGAAGGGATTATTATGGTAGATCATAAAGGAATCATTACGGTTGTTAATTCGGCAGCACACAATACATTGGCCATTAGTGAAGAGGTTCCATTAGTAGGGAAAGATATCCGTGAAGTGATTCCGAATTCCCATTTATTCGAGGTTTTATCGACCGGCGAAAGACAGTTAGACCGACCAATGATTATTGCCGGAAAGAAGACTGTAGTAAACCGCATTCCGATTTTAAATGGAGATAAAGTCGTTGGTGCCGTTTCAAGTTTTCGTTTACAATCGGAAATTGATCGTTTAGCAATGGAACTGTCCCAAGTAAAAAAATATGCAGAAGCATTACGTGCTCAAACTCATGAATATAATAATTTTTTATATACGATTTCTGGTTTAATACAGTTAGAAAATTATCATGAGGCCCTTGATTTAATACATAGTGAACGGGCAGAGCAAGGAAGTTTAATTCAATTTATATCACAAAGGTTTAATGATCCGCTCATAAGTGGGATTTTAATCGGTTTTTATAATAGAGCGAAAGAATTAAAAATAAAATTAATCATCGATGAAGATAGCCGTTTAGAAAAGTTACCGAAAACGATACAAAAACATCTTTTTGTATCAATTTTAGGAAATCTAGTAACAAATGCCTTCGAAGCTGTTGAACATTTAGAGGAAAAGGATCGTTCGGTAAGAATCTTAATTCTCGATAATGAAAAGGAAATATTAATAGAAATTGAGGATAGTGGGAACGGTATTGATGATGATATAAAAGATCAATTATTTGAAAAAAGAATTACAACAAAAGAAAAAGAAAATCAGCATGGTTTTGGTCTAATAAAAGTGAAAGAAAATGTTGCGGAACTAGGAGGTGAAATATATATTGAAAATGGCGATTTAGGGGGAGCGCTATTTATCATCGTGATTCGAAAAGGGGGGGTTAATCATGCATGACATAATAGAAGTGTTAATTATTGAGGATGATAAAAGAATTGCCCGTATTCATCAAAAATTTCTTGAAAAAATAGAGGGGTTTCAAAATGTAGGAATAGCTTATAATGCGGAAGAAGCCTTTGAATGGATTGATTCTTTTCATCCACATTTAGTTTTATTAGATGTTTATTTTCCAGATAAATTAGGGACAGACATTTTAGAATATATTAAAATAAACAGTCCTGAAACGGACACGATTTTCATAACAGCGGCATCTGAAACAGAAATATTAAAAAAAGCCTTTCATGGTGGGGTAGTAGACTATTTATTAAAACCGCTTACATTTGATAAATTTAAAGAAAGTTTGGAATCTTATCGTTCCAAACGGTTGCTACTTGAAAAAAATGCCCATCTTGAGGAACACGAAATAAAGGAAATTTGGACTTCCACCAAAGATATGCAAAGATTGGATGAATTAACGCCAAAGGGAATCGATGCCATTACGAAGTCAAAAGTGTATCAATATTTAGGTACATGTACAAAAGGGGTTACGGCTGAAATGTTAGGAAAAGATTTAGGGATTAGCCGTTCAACTGCAAGACGTTATTTGGAACATTTAGTAGCTGAAAATAAGGCTTATACAGACTTGATATACGGAACAGTAGGTAGACCTGAGCGAAGGTACATATTAAATAAAGAATGATAATATGAACTTAATTGAGAACTTAAAATGAAATATTATTCCATTTGAATGGCACCATAGTATGGTGCTTTTTTTCTTTTAAATCTTAGAAAATATTAATCTTCCCCTTCGTCATATCCCGGTGAACATTATGAACAAAATAGGCTTTATGGAATAAATATCATTTTATTTTACTTTTATTGTAATAAGTATGCGCTTTCATTAAAGTACAGATAGACATTCATAAAAAAATGGGGATGTATAAGGGGGATATTATGAAGAAACAATTTATGCTTTGTTTTGTACTTACACTTTCTTTCGTTTTAGCAGCATGTGGTAGCAATACTTCAAAAACTTCAGGCGATGGAGATTCAAAATCAAGCTATCCAGAAAGTAACATTGTTATGGTTGCACCATCTGGAGCAGGTGGAGGCTGGGATTTAACAGCACGTGCTGTTTCAAAGGTTATGTCTGAAACAGGTTTAGTAGACAAGGCAATCACTGTAGAAAATCGAGCAGGTGGTGGCGGTGCAGTATTTATGGCAGAGTTTGCTACAAAAGAGGCAAATAACGATTATATGTTAATGGCAAAATCACCGCCAATTCTTGTAAATAATTTAAAAGCAGAAGGAAACAGTCCTTACGGTTATAAGGATACAAAACCGCTTGCTCAATTAACAAGAGATTATGGAGCGATCGTTGTAAAAGCGGACTCTCCGTACAATAGTTTAACGGAAATATTAGATGCGATTAAAGAAGATCCATCTTCGATTACATTAGCAGGAGGTTCAGCGCCGGGATCGATGGATCACCTAATTGGTATATTACCTGCGTTTAAGTATGGTATCGATCCGAAAACTGTAAAGTATGTTTCTTATGATGGTGGTGGAGAAGCGGTTGCAGCGTTATTAGGTGGGAACGCCGATATGATTGCTACAGACGCATCTGCAATTGGTGAATATGTTAAATCTGGTGATGTAAAAGTATTAGCTGTTAGTTCAACTGAACGTCTAACAGGTGTTTTAGAGGATGTTCCAACATTCCAAGAACTAGGTATCGATGCAGAGTTCACGATTTGGAGAGGAATTTTTGGACCAAAAAATATGTCCGATGAAGCATATGAATATTGGACGAAAAAACTAGCTGAGATGGTAGAAACAGACGAATGGAAAACTGAATTAGAACGTAATGGTTGGGCAAGCGAATATCGTGATGCCGAAGAATTTACGGCATTTTTAGAGGAACAAGAAAAAGTAATTGGGGATTTATTGAAAGCGCTAGATATGCATAAATAAGTTAGTAGCTGTCCGATAAGTAGTTTCTTAGAGGACAGCACATTTTTTTAATGAATGAGGTGCAGTGATGACAAAGAGTTTTGATAAAATCGCTGGAATTGTTTTTTTATTAATAAGCATTTTATTTATTTCAGAAAGCTTGAAAATTTCTGGGAGTGCTTACGGTTCCACAATTGGACCAAAGACATATCCATTAATTTTAGGCATAGTATTAGGACTTTTAAGTTTACGATTATTATATGAAACATTTAAAAGTAAATCAGAAAGTAAAGAGAAATCAACTTTAGAAATAAAGAAGTTTGCTATTATCTTTATTTCTGCTATTCTTTATATTTTTTTACTAGAAATTATCGGTTATGTGCTCTCAACATTCATCTTTTTAGTCGTAACTTTCCAAGTGATGGAGAGAGGAAAAATCATATCAACGATAATCATTTCAGCAATATTCGCAATAGGTGTATATGCAATGTATGTTCAGTTGCTCGGTGGGGCATTACCGAAATTTTCGTTATTTTAAATAAGAGGTGTTGTAATGAGTACAATTCAATATTTATTTGATGGGTTCGCTGTAGCACTTCAATGGCATAATTTATTATTTGCTTTCATTGGGGTTGTTATTGGTACTGCTGTCGGTGTACTACCAGGGATTGGTCCGATGAGCGGAGTCGCATTGCTAATTCCGGTAACTGCTACTTTAACATCTGGAATGCCTACAGACGCTGCAGCAGCAAGCTCAATTATTTTATTAGCTGGTGTTTACTATGGAGCGATGTATGGTGGATCCACAACTTCCATTTTATTAAATACACCTGGTGAATCATCATCGGTTGTGACGGCTTTAGATGGGTATCAAATGGCTCAAAAGGGCCGAGCGGGTGCCGCTTTATCGATTGCTGCGATTGGCTCCTTTGTTGCAGGGATTATCGCCCTTCTAGGCTTAGTATTATTAGCAAAACCATTATCAAATCTTGCATTAGAGTTTGGACCGGCAGAATATTTCTCACTTATGTTATTAGGTTTATGTGCTGTGAGTGGTCTTGCTGGAAAATCGATGACAAAAGCATTAATGATGACAGTTTTTGGTTTAATGCTTGGTACAATTGGAATTGATGCAGTATCCGGTATTGCCCGTTTTACATATGACATTCCAGTACTATATGGGGGATTGGAATTTTTAACGATTGCTGTAGGGTTATTTGCTTTAGGAGAAGTATTTAAAACGATATTGGAGCGGGACAGTGGTGATGCACCTATCGCAAAAATCAATCGCATTTTGCCAACGAAACAAGATTTAAAAGATAGTGCTAAACCTATTACTCGTGGTTCTTTACTTGGGTTCTTTATTGGGGTATTACCAGGAGCAGGTGCTACGTTAGCATCTTTCTTTTCCTACATGACTGAGAAGAAGATTAGTAAAAATCCCGATTCCTTTGGAAAAGGAAACATTGCTGGTGTTGCGGGGCCAGAATCAGCGAATAATGCCGCTTCAGGCGGTGCGATGATTCCCCTTCTTACATTAGGAATCCCAGGTTCAGGAACTACAGCGATACTAATGGGGGCACTCATTATGTACAATGTGCAACCAGGTCCTTTATTATTTGATGATCATCCTGAAATCGCTTGGGGATTGATTGCAAGTATGTTTATAGGCAATTTAGTTTTATTAATATTAAATATGCCTTTAGTAAGAGTGTTTGCAAAAATTATTCAAACACCTAAAAAATATTTATTACCAATTATTATTACGATTTCCTTTTTTGGTGTTTATGCCGTTCAGTACACAACTTTTGATTTATATCTATTACTCGCTTGTGGTGTTTTAGGATATTTACTGTCGAAAAATGATTATCCTGTTGCACCGATCGTTTTAGCATTAGTATTAGGACCAATGATTGAAAATAATATGCGACGAGCTTTAACAATTTCCAATGGAGATTGGAGCATTTTTGTCACAAGTCCTTTATCACTTGTATTTTTAATTATTGCAGCTGCATGGATCATTGTGCCATTAATTTTAAAGTTTACAGGTAAAAAGGTCATTGTGAATGAGGAAGAGTAAAAATAATGAATCATTTTTCGAGACAAAGTAGAAAATCTGCTTTGTCTTTCTTTTATTTTCTAACATTATAGACAGCTATTTTTCATAGGCGTACAATAACTGTATTGAGAAAGGGGGGGAGGCAAAAGGGTAGCCTTTTGCTGAAAGATGAGAATTATTCGTATAATAGCCCAGATTGCTATCTTATATATTTTTTACTATGTAGGGGTTTTCTTTGTGGAAATAACAAAGTTACCTTTGCCAGCTAGTGTTATTGGTTTAATTTTACTCGCGCTTTGTTTACAGATGAAGTGGGTAAAGGTTGAGTATATTCGTGAAGGGGCAGGTTTTCTCCTTGCCTTTATGACATTATTCTTCATTCCTCCGATTGTAGGGATTATCGATTATCCTGAGTTGTTGTCCCTTGAAGGAATCCTATTGATGGTAACGATATTTATTAGTACTTTATTTGTTATCTTGTTCACAAGTAAATTAAGTGAGAAGATCGAACAAAAGGAATTAAAATTAAAGGAAAAAAAGGAAGGAGAGGAACGGGTTGTTGAAAGCAATCATCTTCATCCTTAGTACAGTTGTTTTATTTTTGTTATTCAATCAATTACATAAAAAATACCCTTATCCTTTTCTATTGCCGATCTTAACAACAACAATTGTCATTATCGCAGCACTTTTATTATTTCATATACCCTTTTCTGACTATATGGAAGGGGGAAAGTATATACAACATTTATTAGGTCCTGCAGTCGTTGGATTAGCCTATCCTTTATATAATCAAAGAAAATTGATTATGAAGTTTAAATATACAATTCTATCTGGTATTTTCATAGCGATGATTAGTGGTTTAATTAGTGTATATGTTATTTTGAAATTATTTAAATTAGATGATTCATATATTTTAACTGCCTTACCAAAATCATTAACGACTCCAATTGCGATGCAAGTGAGTGAAACAATTGGTGGAATTCCACCATTAACAGCAGTCTTTGTTATGATTGCAGGATTTACAGGCGCATTATTTGGTTCGATGATTTATAAATTGGGGAAAGTTCATTCTCCTATTAGTAGAGGAATTTCTATGGGTAGTGCAAGTCATGGTGTCGGAATAACGAAGTTAAAAGAATATGGAGAGGAAGACTTGTCGATTGGCTCATTATCGATGGGATTAAGTGCAGTAATTGGTGCGATAGTATGTCCGATTTTTGTCTTTATCTTCTTTTAATGTGAAAAAAGAGGATGTCTTATAAATGAATAAGACATCCTCTTTATATTTGAAAAGTTTCAATTAAAAGATTGGTTTTCTTTCTTTAATAACGCGAATCGTTTTTAAAGAAAGATCTTCTGGTCCTTGAACAGGTAAGCCAGCATCAATATTCATTTGAATATATCGGATATTATCTTCAGTAATTATTTCCCCAGGAATAAAAATAGGGATCCCAGGAGGATATACCATGATAAATTCCGCACAAATATAACCAACAGATTCTTCTAATGGCATTACTTCTGTACTAGAGTAAAAGGCGTCACGCGGTGTCATCGCAAGAGCAGGAATATCCGGAATATTAACATTTGTTTCTTTCACGGATGCTTCTGACTCGAATGCTAATGACATTCTTTGCAGTGCATTTACTAGTAAATTAATTTCTTTTTTCGTATCCCCTAATGTAACTAAACAGAGGATATTATAGAGGTCAGATAATTCAACTTCTATATTGGCGTTTAGACGTAACCATTCTTCAGCTTGATGACCTGTAATTCCTAAGTCTTTTACACTGATTAAAATCTTTGTAAGATCCATATCAAATGTTGCGGAGGAATGTAGTTTTTCTCTTCCTGCCACTTTTAAGTGAGGAATTTTATTAATTCGTTTTCTTGCATCTTTTGCAAGGCGAATCGTTTCATCGATTAAATCGTATCCATGTACTGCTAATTGACGTCTAGCACAGTCAAGTGAAGCAAGTATTGGATAAGAAGTGGAAGTAGTTGTTAACATCGAAAGAACGGATTGTACACGGTTTACCGATACTAGTCCTTCTTTAACGTTCAATACAGAACTTTGTGTCATCGAACCACCTAGTTTATGCACACTCGTTGCAGCCATATCTGCTCCTGCCTGCATAGCCGATATTGGTAATTCATCATGGAATTTTATATGAACACCATGCGCTTCATCCACAATAACTGGGATGTTATGGGCATGGACAATATCAACAATTCGTTTTAAATCAGCAGCAAAACCAAAATAAGTTGGATTAATCACTAACATTGCTTTTGCATCTGGGTAAGTTTTTAATGCCTTTTCCACAGATTCTGCTGAAATACCATGGGCAATACCGAATTCTTCATCGACTTCAGGATGGATAAAAATAGGGATGGCCCCAGCTAAAACAATTGCAGACATTGTTGATTTATGAACATTCCGTGGTACCAAAATTTTATCACCTGGACCGACGACGGTTAAAATCATCGCCATGATAGCGCCACTAGTACCTTGAACGGAAAAAAATGTATGGTCAGCACCAAAGGCTTCAGCAGCTAATTTTTGTGCTTCCTTAATCGCGCCTTTTGGTGAATGTAAATCATCTAGTGGAGCAATATTGATTAAATCAATTGATAAAACGTTGTCTCCGACGAACTCACGAAAGGCTGGGTCCATTCCTTGACCTTTTTTATGTCCAGGAATATGAAATTGTATTGGATGTCGATTTCGGTGTTTGAGTAATACGTCGAACAATGGAGTCTCTAATTGTGACAACGCAGGTACCACCTCACTTTATATAAATTTTGAAAACAAGAAGAATTATAGCACCTATTCAACATCATGACTACATAAATTTAAAGGAATTTTTCCGATGTGAGAGAAATTATTAATAGAATGTGAAAAAGGGGATGACGATATGGACTGGGAAACAAGAATAACACGCCTTTTAGGAATAAAATATCCTATCATTCAAGGGGGGTTAGCTTATTTAGCATACTCCGATTTGGCAGCGGCTGTATCGAATGCTGGAGGATTAGGACAAATTACGGCAATGAGTTTAAAATCGCCAGAATTACTAAGAGAAGAGATTTATAAAATTCGGGAAAAGACGGATCGACCCTTTGGGGTGAATTTTGCCATCGGAATGTATGGTAAAGGATATGAAGAAATGGTGAAAGTTGCAGTGGAAGAAAATGTCCCTGTCATTTCAATGACAGGGGGCAACCCAGCACCAATATTCCATTTACTAGAAGGAACATCAATCAAAAAATTAGTGTTAGTAGCCGCAAAAAGGCAAGCTATAAAGGCAGAACAGCTTGGAGCTGATGCAGTCATGGTTGTTGGTCAAGAAGGGGGAGGTCATTTAGGGCGCGACGATGTCGGAACGATGGTACTTGTTCCTCAAGTAGTCGATAGCGTATCGATACCTGTCATCGCTTCAGGAGGTATTGGGGATGGCCGTGGTTGGATGGCTGCCCACGCACTAGGTGCTGAAGGGATTGAAATGGGGACTAGATTTATTGCAACGAAGGAATGTGTCCATGCCTCTAAGGAGTATATAGAAGCTCTCCTACACAGTTCAGAAACAGATACGACGATAATTAAACAGTCGATTGGTGCTCCTGCCCGAGTATTAAAAAATGAATTTACTGAAAAAATTATAGAAATTGAAAATGAAACGCCTACTTATGAGGCATTAAAAGATTTCATAAGTGGAGAAGCCAATAAAAAATTTATTTATGATGGGGACAATCAAAATGGTTTTGGATGGGCTGGCCAAGTAACGGGAATGATAAAAGATGTACCGTCCGTTCAAGAGTTAATCGAGCGGATGGTTGCACAAGCTGAACAAATCAGAGTAAAATGGGGTCACTAAAATTAAAGGTAGGGTTTTTGTATGGAATATTCATATCCAATATCATCAGATTGGTCAACAACAGAAATTATCGATGTGATAAAGTTTTTTGAAGGAGTTGAACAAGCATATGAAAAAGGGATTAAAAGGGAAGATATGCTTGCTCGATATCGTCGATTTAAAGAGATAGTACCATCCCAAGCAGAGGAAAAAACCGTCTTTCGTGAGTTTGAAGAGGTTAGCGGTTATGTAAGCTATAAAGTAGTTAAACAAACGAAAGAAAAAGAAGACGGGACAATCGTAAAAATGTAAGTTAAAAGAATGGATGTATGAATATTAAAGGATTTGGAATGATATTATTCTAAATCCTTTTTTATTTTACAAAAAACATGGTTTTCTTAAAAAAGAACTTCTTTAAAAGGCTAAAAATTGTAAGAAGAAAATTAGTAGAAATATGTAATGTTTGTAATCATCTTGTGCATATTAATGATACAACACATCTAAATAAGGGAACGAAATTTTAAAAATTTAATTTCTTTTAAAAAAAGGATTTAGTTCATTCAGAAGCGTAAAGATAAAGAAAGGCTAAAGTTCAAGTAAATGGTTACTTTCACTTCAGCCTCTATGAACACTTTGTAAATTATTTACCAATGATAATGTTGTAAATAGGTAAAAGAGCTTCAAAAGTTTCTTCAGTAAGTTGTAAAAATTGTTCCGATGAAAGATTTACAGCTTCTTCTCTTGAAATGTGGCGTCCAACTAAAAATTCTCCTTTTTTGACGTCTCGTAATCGGATTAATAAATTTTCCAGCTGTTCTTCACGACCTATTTTTAAAGATATTGCGTCTTGTGACATATGATCACCCGATATAATGAAATCCTCCGGCAAATTATCAAAATAGTCAATATTGTTTAATAAACGTGTTGCCATTTCAGCTTTTTGTGGTGCTTCATAAATAATTGCAACGATTATGAATAAATGTGTATTCCAAAGTCCAATTTGAAAATGAGGAAGCGATTTATACCCACGTTTATAAGGAGCAAACGCAACCCATGAATCTTTAGGAGGATTGATTGTTCTTCTAGCGTGTTTAGCTACATGTGGGAAAAATTCATCACCTGTTTTAGAGCTAAAGTAACTTGAAAACATTTCACCTAATTGTTGGAATTTTGGGCGAACAATAGAAGATAGAGCTTCCATCCGTTGTTCTAAACCATCTATTTCGAAAACTTCGAAGTCTTTGTTTGTCCATTTAATTTTGTCCATTAATTATAGCCCCCTATTTGAATTACATGTTTATTTTATCAGTTTTTTGGGAAAAATTTTGTAACAAACCATTCTTTCATGAGACAAAAATTTTTAAAAAATGAAAGGGAAGTGATTTAGTATGAAACAGATGATTAAAATTATACGTAAAGTTGATATTGAAAAGCAATATGAACAAATTTTACGTTTAGAGCTGGATTACGAGCTTGCCTCCTTGTATGCAGCTATGCAAGAGAATGATGAAAAGGAAATGGAAAAGAGTAAAAAACGTCTTAAAGAAATTCAAGACGAATTAGATGGTCTCCACGCATATGTTTAAAAATTTTATAATTAAGTAAAAATCACTTGCTCCATATCGGACAGCAAGTGATTTTTGTTATAATTGGTAAAAGGGAAATGTTGACTAAGAAGGTGGGGGTTATATGAATATAAATAAAGTGGATGAATTTGCGAAAGAAATGATCTTTGAGGCAGGGAAAAGAATACGTGAAGCCTTTTCCTATGATTTAAAGGTATACACAAAATCAGGAGCTAACGATTTAGTTACGAATATCGATCGTGAAACAGAATTATTTTTTATAGAGAAAATTAAAGCGTCCTTCCCCCAACATAAAATATTAGGTGAAGAGGGAATGGGGGAAAATGTAACATCTCTAGAGGGTCCGGTATGGATTATCGATCCAATTGACGGAACGATGAATTTTGTGAAGCAGCACCGTCATTTTATGATTACTATGGGGTTTTTTATTGATGGTATAGGAAAACTCGGATACATATTTGATGTTATGAGAGAAGATCTTTTTTACGCTATAGAAGGACAAGGGGCTTGGTACAATGATTCACCATTACGCAAACTCCAACCGGTACCGCTCGAAGAAGCTGTGATTGGCATTAATGCAACTTGGGTTACGCCGAATAGAGTTGTTAATCATGAAAAAATGATTGAGCTTGTTCATACGATTCGTGGTACACGTTCTTACGGTTCTGCAGCGATGGAAATTGCCTTTGTTATTAGTGGGAAATTAGATGCTTATATATCGATGAGATTGTCACCGTGGGATATTGGTGGAGGAACAGTCATTGCGAAAGAAGTAGGAGCCATTGCATCGAATTTAAAAGGTGAAGAATGTAACCTTTTATCAAAAGATACATTCATCATTGCAAATCCTTCTATTCATCATCAAATATTAAATGATTATATTGAAGAAAAATAAAAAATCGTAGGTAGCAAATTTTTTGTTACCTACGATTTTTGAATTATCCGAATAAGATGTGGCAAGATAAGAAAAACGAATTTATTAAAGTAAACCTTGGTCCCTAAATTTTCGTTTCATTTTAAATCCTGTCATCATTACGACACATAATGCTACTAATCCCGCAATAGCTCCGATAGCTGTTTTGGCTGCAATGGCATAACCAACGGAAATCATTGATAACATTGCCGCAACTGCAAAGATGAACATGACAATTTTTGCTTTATTCATGCACAATAGTCCTCCTTACTTGATAGAAAAGTATCGATATTGATCCAAGTTTGTCGAAATTGTAAAAATATGAAAAAGACAAGTATCTCTTCTTGTGCTATAATAACACAGTTAATCATATGAAAAAAGAATGTGGAGTGGAATAATGACAAAGTTACGCGAAGATTTACGCAATATCGCAATTATCGCACACGTTGACCATGGGAAAACAACATTAGTTGACCAATTGTTAAAACAATCTGGAACTTTCCGTTCAAATGAACATGTTGAAGAAAGAGCAATGGACTCGAATGATCTTGAACGTGAACGTGGTATTACGATTCTTGCTAAAAATACAGCAGTAAACTATAACGGTACTCGTATAAATATCCTAGATACACCAGGACATGCCGACTTCGGTGGAGAAGTAGAACGTATTTTAAAAATGGTTGATGGTGTATTACTTGTTGTCGATGCATATGAAGGTTGTATGCCTCAAACACGCTTTGTTTTGAAAAAAGCATTAGAGCAAAAATTAACACCAATCGTTGTTGTTAATAAAGTTGACAAAGATTCAGCCCGTCCTGAAGAAGTAGTAGATGAAGTACTAGATCTATTAATCGAATTAGGTGCAGATGAAGAACAATTAGAATTCCCAGTTGTTTATGCATCTGGTGTAAATGGTACGGCTTCCCTAAATCCAGACCCATCAAAACAAGAAGAATCGATGCAATGCTTATTTGAATCGATTATTGAACATATCCCAGCACCAATTGATACACGAGAAGAACCATTACAATTCCAAGTAGCATTATTAGATTATAATGACTTCGTTGGTCGTATCGGTATTGGTCGTGTATTCCGTGGAACGATTCATGTAGGGCAACAAGTGGCTTTAATGAAACTTGATGGTTCAGTGAAAAACTTCCGTGTAACAAAATTATTTGGTTTCTTCGGTTTAAAACGGGAAGAAATTCAAGAAGCGTACGCTGGAGATTTAGTAGCAGTATCCGGAATGGAAGAAATTAATGTTGGTGAAACGGTATGTCCAGTTGATCATCAAGAAGCATTAACACCATTACGTATTGATGAGCCAACATTACAAATGACTTTCTTAGTAAATAATTCTCCATTTGCTGGTCGTGAAGGAAAATGGATTACGTCAAGAAAAATTGAAGAACGTCTTCGTTCCCAATTACAAACGGACGTATCTCTTCGTGTAGAAGATACTGATTCACCAGATGCTTGGATTGTGTCTGGGCGTGGAGAACTTCACTTATCGATTTTAATTGAAAACATGCGTCGTGAAGGTTATGAATTACAAGTGTCTAAACCACAAGTAATTATTCGCGAAATCGATGGAGTAAAATGTGAACCAATCGAGCGTGTACAAATTGATGTACCAGAAGAAAGTGTTGGTTCTGTTATCGAGTCCCTTGGTAACCGTAAAGGGGAAATGTTAGATATGGTCAATGAAGGAAATGGACAAGTTCGTTTAATCTTCATGGTACCTGCCCGCGGATTAATTGGATACACAACGGAGTTCATGTCATTAACAAAAGGCTTTGGTATTATTAACCATACGTTCGATTCATACCAACCTGTTGTACCTGGCCGTGTTGGTGGACGTCACCAAGGTGCCCTTGTGTCAATGGAGACAGGGAAAGCGACAACTTATGGTATGATGCAAATAGAAGACCGTGGTACACTATTCGTAGAACCAGGTACTGAAATTTACGAAGGTATGATCGTTGGTGAAAATAATCGTGATAATGACATTACAGTTAATATTACGAAAACGAAACAAAAAACAAATGTACGTTCAGCGACAAAAGACCAAACAAACGTTATTAAACGTCCACGTATTTTAACTCTTGAAGAAGCTTTAGAATTTTTAGATGATGATGAGTATTTAGAAGTAACTCCAGAATCGATTCGCTTACGTAAACAAATTTTAGATAAAAACGAACGTGAGAAACAAGCGAAAAAGAAAAAATACGCAGAACAATAATAACTGTTTTGGGGAAATGATGAGAGGTGTTGGAGAAGATGAACTTGTTTGGAACGTTAAATTATATTCAAGCATCTGCACCTACGAATGCAAGTGAAAATGAGTTTGTATTCGGACGCATGTCAGGTATTACTCGCTATCTTTACGAAAATTTACCAAGCTATGCCGTTGCTGGTTATGTTGTCTTTTTATTAGTATTTATTTTATCAGCAATTGTTTATAAACTTGGCTTTGCTAAAAACGATTTATCGCTTATTAAAAATGTGATTATATATATATTCTTATTTATAGGATGTATTGTTTTAACGTTTTTAGCACTGTTCTTGCCTATGATTGAGGGGCTAATTGTTGCTGCCTTCATATTAATCCTATACAAAATCCGCTTATGGCGTGAAAAACGGGAAAAAAGCGCAGCATCTTAATATCTTTAAAAAAGGTAATCCAATTTTTGGATTACCTTTTTTTATGCTCAAGTTATTATTAAAAAGGATTGGAAAGGAGATGCTAGTAGTCACTTTATTTACCTCATTGGTTGAGATGTACTATAAATGCATAATAACAGTATCCATTTTCTAATATATACCGATGAAATAACGATTTTATAGGGATTCACACATTTTTAATTGAATGCATAACCTACCTTTGATAAACAGTATGAATGGGGAGGTCGGAGCATTGAAAAATTGGGTGAAGTCCAGTCTATTATTCATTTTAGCTTGCTTTACTATAATCGTTTTAACTGCTTGTAATGATAAAGAGGATCTTCAAACGGTCAAAGTCGGTGAAGTTACACGCTCCATTTTCTACGCGCCTCAATACGTAGCTATTACCCAAGGCTTCTTTGAAGAAGAAGGGTTAGAAATAGAATTATCTACAATAGCTGGTGGAGATAAAACGATGACAGCCCTTTTGTCCGATGGGATTGACATTGCTTTAGTTGGTTCTGAAACATCGATTTATGTATCTGCTCAAGGTGCCAATGATCCAATCAAAAACTTTGCACAATTAACACAAACAGACGGAACATTTTTAGTTGCAAGAGAAAAAATTGAAAACTTTTCTTGGGATATGTTAAAAGACTCAACATTCCTTGGACAACGTAAAGGTGGCATGCCGCAAATGGCAGGGGAATATGTGTTAAAAAAACATGGCATTGATCCCCAGGAAGATTTAGAGCTAATCCAAAATATAGATTTTGCTAATATATCTACAGCCTTTGCATCAGGTACAGGTGACTTTGTTCAACTATTTGAACCGACTGCTAGTGTATTTGAACAAGAGGGCAAAGGTCATATCGTTGCCTCTTTTGGTACAGAATCTGGTCCTTTACCATATACAGTATTCATGGCAAAGGATAGCTTTATGAACGAAAATCCAGAAGTAATTGAGAAATTTACTCGAGCGTTAAAGAAAGCCCAAGATTTTGTTTATGAAAGTTCTGTTGAAGAAGTAGCAGAAGCGATTCAACCATTTTTTGAAGATACAGATATAGAGCTAATTGCAACGGTTGTTGAACGCTACCGTGAACAAGAATCCTTTGCGAAAGACCCCGTTTTAGATGAAGAAGAGTGGAACAATCTACAAGATATTATGGAAGAAGCTGGTGAACTTCCAAAACGTATGGATTATAACGAATTAGTTGATACAACGTTTGCAGAGAAGGTTTTGGAGTAAAATGGACTTTTTAACTGTCACCAACGTTCACCATACGTATTTTTCAAAGGAAGCCGCAACTGAGGCATTACAAAATATTAATTTAACCATTCATAAAGGAGAATTTGTCTCTTTTATTGGCCCTAGTGGTTGTGGAAAAACGACACTTCTCTCCATAATTGCTGGATTGTTTCAACCTACATCTGGGACAGTGACAATCGAAAATCAAGAGGTTTACGGAAATTCCGAATTATCAATTGGATATATGCTTCAACAAGATTATTTATTTCCTTGGAAAACGATTGAAGAAAACATTACTCTCGGCTTAAAACTTTTAAAAGAGGATAACCAAAACTTTTCAAAGGTTACTTCTGATTTGTTACATGATGTTGGATTACCTCCAATTGGAGAAAAATATCCGAGAGAATTGTCAGGTGGAATGCGCCAAAGGGTTGCTTTAGCGAGAACCCTTGCAGTTGACCCGAAAATTTTATTATTAGATGAACCATTCTCTGCCCTTGATTATCAATCGAAATTGAAACTGGAAGATTTAGTTGCAAACAAACTGAAGGAGTATGGTAAAACGGCAGTACTTGTAACGCATGATTTAGGGGAGGCGATTGCGATGAGTGATCGTATTTTCTTATTTTCCCCTAGACCAGGCAAGTTACATCAAATTTTTGAAGTACCTGAAGAATTAAGACAATTAACACCCTTTGATGTAAGGTCCCATTCAAGTTATTCCCCCCTATTCCAAATGATTTGGAAGGAGCTTGAAAACCTTGAACAATCATAAACTCCACGAACAATTTAAACAGTCGCTTATAAAGGAAAAAAGATGGGTCCGGTTTTACCAATTATTAATTTTGATTGCGTTTTTTTCCCTTTGGGAAATCGCTTCAAGATTAAAATGGATTGACCAATTAATTTTTAGTTCGCCTTCAAAAATCTATTCGTTATTAGTTGAAAATGTAGTAGACGGCACCATATTTGTTCATATAGGGTATACCGTCTTTGAAACGGTATTAGGATTTATTATCGGGACATTACTTGGAACAATTTTAGCTGCAATCTTATGGTGGTCTCCTTTTCTTTCAAAGATTTTAGATCCATACTTAGTTATATTAAATGCGATGCCGAAAGTAGCTTTAGGTCCTATTTTAATCGTTGCAATGGGTCCTGGGATGAATTCGATTATTACAATGGGTGCTATTATCTCAGTTATCATTTCAACGATTGTGATCTATACTTCCTTTAAAAACGTTGATGGAAACTATTTAAAAGTACTGCAAACCTTCAATGCTTCACGGTTCCAAATGTTTAAAGAGGCCATTTTACCTGCCTCTTTTCCAACTATTATCTCAACGTTAAAAGTGAATGTTGGATTATCATGGGTAGGGGTTATTGTCGGAGAATTCCTCGTATCATCCAAAGGATTAGGGTACTTAATTATTTATGGTTTCCAAGTATTTAACTTTAACCTCGTGTTAATGTCACTGTTGATTATTGCCATCTTTGCAACAATTATGTATCAGTTAGTGGAAATATTAGAGAAACGGTTAATTAAAAATGAATAAAAATAAGCATCATTCAATGATTTGAATGATGCTTTCAGATTGTCGACAAAAGGCCTTCAGAATGGTCACATTCTGAAGGCCTTTTGTAATTTTGAACGTTTTTCGGGTAT
>NZ_JACSQA010000008.1 GCF_014836845.1 Ureibacillus galli | reverse complement strand
AAATACCCGAAAAACGTTCAAAATTACAAAAGGCCTTCAGAATGTGACCATTCTGAAGGCCTTTTGTCGACAATCTGAATCGAGATTGCTTTAGGGCATCTCGATTTTATTTTTGTTTAATTAGCAAAATAATCATATGTATTTTTAGCTAATAGAAGTACGGTTACGGTGATAAATAATATTCTTACATATCCACTACCTTGTTTAATAGCAAATTTAGAGCCACAAATTGCTCCGATAATTTGCGCTACCCCCATAATAAGACCGTAAGCAAAATTAATTTGCCCTAAAAATAGAAACATGACAAGGGCTCCGATATTACTTGCAAAGTTTAACAGCTTTGAGTTTCCGGCAGCTTTTAAAAAGTCAAATCCAATCATAAGAAAAGCGAAGATAAGAAAGGAACCAGTACCAGGACCTAGAAAGCCATCGTAAAATCCTATAGCCGCAACGAGGGCAATAAAGCCTATATATTTTTTAGGAGATAGTTTTTTATATGTAGATATATTTCCCCAATCTTTTTTAAAAAAAGTGTAGACAGCGACAGCTGCTAACATGATTAACATTAATGGTTTTAATACATTTGGATCCATTAAATGTACCGTCCATGCCCCAAAAGCAGATGCAATAAAGACAATTGGGAAAATTTTAGCGATTGGTTTTAGATCAATATTTCCAGAACGATAAAAAGTAATCGTACTCGTTAAAGAACCTAAAGTACCAGCTAACTTATTTGTGGCTACGGCTGCTGATGGGCTTAACCCCGTAAACATGAGCGCTGGCAACGAAATAATTCCCCCTCCGCCTACGACAGAATCGATAAAGGCAGCTAAAAATCCGAACAGAAATAAAATAATAATGAGTGATAAATCCAAGTCAAATAGCATCCTACAACCTTCTTTCTCTATACAACAGAAATCGTATAGGAAAATAAAGTGGAAGTAAATAGCCGGTTGTTAAAAATTTTCAACTAATTAAATAATATAATTTGTATCATAATACTGTATCATATACACTGTATAACGCATAGTATATATAGTAGGGGGTGGCATTTTGAGCAATTTACTGGATTCATTAAGCACTGAATTAAGAAGAGGTACATTGACTTTGGCTGTTTTAAGTCAATTACAAACGCAACAGTATGGTTATTCGTTAGTCCAGTCACTAGAAGGTTCTGGGGTTACAATCGAGCAAAGTACGTTATATCCATTACTCCGTCGATTGGAGAAACAACAGCTTGTTGAGAGTAGTTGGGATACGACGGAAGCAAGGCCGAGGAAATATTATATATTAACAGATTACGGGTTAGAAGTTTATAAAGAGTTAAAAAATGAATGGCTGAGTAATTCTAAACAATTATACAAATTGCTGAAAGGAGATGGTTTAAGTGAATTTGATTGATGTATACATTCATGAAGTGACACGAAGGTTACCAGAAAAAAGTCGTGAAGATATTGGGTTAGAGTTGAAATCTAGTATAGAGGATATGCTGCCAGAGGGACATTCGGAAAAAGATATAAAACAAGTGCTAGATCAACTAGGGAACCCTGCTACTTTAGCAAGTAATTATAGTGACCGTCCAATGCATCTAATCGGACCAAAGTATTTTGATCTTTATATTTCGTTTCTGAAAATGATTGTTCCAATTGCCGCAGTAATTGCTTTAATTTCTGTAGCGGCAACACAATTTTTAGCATTTGAACGGGGAGATACAGTACTTAATGTTGCACTGGATATTTTCGTTCTTAGCATTTGGAGAATTATAGAAGTATTCATCCAAGTATTCTTTTGGCTAACAGTAATGTTTGCTATAGTGGAACGGGTAGATGGGATAAAGGATAACCAACCACGGACAATGAGTTTAAATAAATGGACCTCAGATGACTTAAAAAATATAGTTTATATTCCAAAGAAAAGAGCCATTTCAAAAAGATATATATTCGTTAGTTTATTATGGACTGCTATTTGGGCAACATTTTACTTTTTTGCCAGCCATTTAGTAGGAGTATATGAAAAAACAGATGAAGGTCTTACATTCATTATGCCTTCCTTGAATCAAGATGTATTAAATTCATTTTCGTCATTAGTTGTCATCGTTATCGGGGCGGAGATTGCATTAGCCCTATATCAATTGTTTAAGGGGCAATGGACGAAGAAGGTTGCCATGTTAAATGTTCTGCGGGAAGTGATTGGATCGATTGTGTTAATTATCGTTATAATTCATCCTAACTTATTTAATCCCGATTTCTTAACATATTTAGCGGATAATTTTACTATTTCAAGTGAAGATGTGAGGAAGTTTATTATCATGGCGGTCATGCTATTTCCTATCTTCTCGATTTGGAATTGTGTGGATGGTTTTAGAAAAGCAAATAGCCGGTAAAAAGAAGGGGTGTCTTGGCTTTTTAAGACACCTTGATATTATTGTTTTGAAAGGGATATTTCCTTCATGATTGAATGGTTTTTAAGGAGATGGGGGTTTAATCAACCTTTCATAATCCTTTTTTCCTACTTGCATTCAGTTTGTACTAAACATTTTTCCTTAACAAAGTGGCGGAAAATTTTAAAAAAATGTATTTTTCCTAATAAAACATTTCTATAGTACTATTTTACATTTTTTAACATTTGCGAAGTGGAATTACGGGATAAGTATTAACACTTTATATTAATTGAATATTCTGAAATTAGAATGAAAACCTTTGTATAATCGTATGTTTTAATGAATATGCTTTTTAAGAAATAGTTTTTATTCCTTCGATATATTCGCAATTCAAAGTAATAGATAGATAAACTGTCAGAATAATAGCAATTATATTAGGATAGTGATTTATTTAAATTTTCTTAGAAAAATGAATTTTTAGTTTATTTATAAAAAAATCTTTGCTATGATGTTTATGTTAATCCTATTATCTGAAAATAGGGAATAAACAAAAAAGGGGGATTCTCGTGAAAAAAAGAAATCTATTTTTAATGTTGATGTTACTAGCTTTAACTCTAGTATTAGCAGCTTGTAACTTCGGCTCTGAAAAAGAATCTACAGATGATACAAAAGAAGGAGCTTCTGAAGAGGGCGGTTCAAAAGAACTGAACTTAGTCATTCCATCAGAACCACCTTCATTACATCCACAATTAGCAACAGATAGTACTTCGAATGCAATTTTACAAAACGTATTTGAAGGTTTAACTACTCTTAAAGATGGCGAAGCTATCGAGGCAGCAGCAGAGAAAATTGACGTTAGTGAAGATCAATTAACTTATACGTTCACTTTACGTGATGCAAAATGGTCAAATGGTGACCCTGTCACTGCTGAAGATTTCGAATATGCTTGGAAATTTGCTTTAGATCCTAAAAATGCATCTGAGTATGCATCAATTCTGTACCCAATTAAAGGTGCACAAGCTTATAACCTTGGAGAAGGAAAAGTAGAAGATTTAGGAATTAAAGTAATAGATGAAAAAACTTTGGAAGTTACTTTAGAAAACCCAACTCCTTATTTCTTAGAGTTAACTGCATTTAAAACATATTATCCAATTCACAAAGCAACTGCAGAAGCTAACAAAACTTGGTATGCTGAAGCTGGTGATTCTTATGTAACAAACGGTCCATTCAAATTAACGGACTGGCAACATAGCGGTTCCATTACTTTAGAGAAAAATGAAAATTATTGGGAAGCTGACAAAGTTGCTTTAGATAAAGTGAACATTTCGATGGTTGAATCTGAAACAACTACAGCAACAATGTTTGATGCTGGTGAAATTGATTGGATCGGTTCTCCATTCCAAACAATTGGATTAGATGTGATCGATCGTTATAAAGAAGAAGGAATTTTAAACATTTCGGATCATGCTGCTATTTATGTATATAAATTTAATACAACAGAAGGTCCAACAGCGAACGCGAACATCCGTAAAGCGTTAACGCTGGCAATTGATCGTCAAGGTTTAATCGATAACGTTACAAAAGGGGAACAAACGCCTGCATTAGGTATGGTTCCTTCAGCGGTAAAAGGTTTTGAAGAAGATCGTGGTTACATGAAAGATAATGATATTGAAGAAGCGAGAAAAGCATTAGATGCAGGTTTAAAAGAACTTGGTCTATCTGATCCAAGCGAACTGAAACTAAAACTTTCATTTAACACGAGTGAAGCTCATGCTGCGATTGCCCAATTCATTCAAGAAGGTTGGCGTACAAATCTAGGTATCGAAGTAACTCTTGATAACTCAGAGTGGCAAGTGTTCCTAGATAAGTTAAGTAACCTAGATTTCCAAATTGGCCGTTTAGGTTGGATTGCAGACTATAACGATGCTTACACATTCTTAGAAATGTACGATTCTGCAGAAAACGGTAACAACGATACTGGTTGGGAAAATGCAGAATATGCAGAGTTACTTAAACAGTCTAATGCTGAAACAGATCCTGCTAAACGTCTTGAATTGTTGAAACAGGCTGAAAGCATTATTATGTCTGAAACTCCGGTTGCACCAATTTATTACTACACAAATCTTTCAGTTAAGAAAGACTACGTTAAAAATATGGAACAAAATGCACTTGGTAACATGTACTTAAAATATGTAGATATTGAAAAATAATCTATTAAATTAGGAAAAGGTTACTAACATTTGAGGCTGCTTTCTATCGAGTAATCGATTCAGAGCAGCCTTTTAATATGAAAAGGAGGGGAAAATAATGTTGCGGTATATTTTTAAGCGATTAATTTATATACTCATTGCTTTATTTATTATCGTTTCAGCTACATTCTTTTTAATGAAATTAGCACCCGGTAGTCCGTTTGCTAGTGAACGGGATTTTCCAGCGGAAATAGAAGCCCAATTAAACGCAAAGTATGGATTAGATAATCCTTGGTATATTCAATATAAAGATTATTTAGTAGATACCATTAGCTTTGATTTTGGTGAATCGATGAAATATAAAGGTCGTTCTACTAACGATATTATTTCAGAAAGTTTTCCTATTTCATTAACATTGGGAATCGAAGCGATGATATTATCGATCGGTTTAGGTGTTTTACTAGGAGTAATTGCAGCTCTATACCATAATCGTTGGCCAGATTATTTAGCGACAACAATTGCCGTTCTAGGTATTTCAGTACCTTCATTTATATTAGCTGGTTTAATGCAATATTTTTTAGCGTACAAATTAGGCATGTTTCCTGTAAGTGGGTGGAAAGGGTTTAACTATAGTATTTTACCAGCCCTCGCAATTGCTATTACCCATGCAGGTTTTATAGCGAAATTGATACGTTCTAGTATGCTTGAACAAGGAAATAGTGATTATGTAAAAATGGCTCGTGCTAAAGGTCTTGGAAAATGGACGACCGTATTCCGCCATACGTTAAGAAATGCATTGCTACCAGTTGTTACATATTTAGGCCCGCTTACAGCTGGAGTTGTAACGGGAAGCTTTATTGTTGAACAAATTTTTGCTATCCCAGGATTAGGAAGACACTTCGTTACAAGTATTACGAATCGTGATTATACCGTTATTATGGGTACTACTGTCTTCTATTCTATTATCCTATTATTTGCAGTTTTAATTGTCGATATTTTATACAGTGTAATTGATCCGCGGATAAAGCTGAAAGGAGCGAAAAAATAATGGCACAAAACGACCAATCATTTGAACAAATTTCACCGGATAAGTTTAAAATTGTCGGCGGCCGTTCGGATGAAAATGAAAAATTAGCTGATAAATCCGTGTCTTTTTGGAAAGAGGTGGTGCTTCGCTTCTCTCAAAATAAATTAGCGATTTTTGGGTTAATCGCGTTATTCGTTATTGCATTATTAGCTATTTTCGTACCAGTTTTTTCTCCTTATAGTTACCGGGAACAATTAGGGTTATATAATGCAGCGCCATCAGCTGCCCATTGGTTTGGTACGGATGATTTAGGACGAGATGTTTTCGTTCGTGTATGGCAAGGGGCACGTATTTCCTTATTCATCGGGATTACTGCTGCGATTATTGATTTAATTATCGGTGTTTTATGGGGAAGTATTTCAGGCCTTGCAGGTGGAAGGTTGGATAACATTATGATGCGTATTGCCGATGTTTTATCTGCTGTTCCTTATTTACTAGTCGTTATTATTTTGCTAGTTGTACTACAACCAGGTCTATTGCCGATGATTATTGCGTTATCGATTACAGGTTGGATTAATATGGCTCGTATCGTACGTGGTGAAGTATTATCAATTAAAAATCAAGAATATGTGCTAGCTGCCCGTACTCTTGGTGCAAATACTTGGCATTTAATTAAAAGGCATCTTGTACCGAATGCCCTAGGTGCCATATTAGTGACGATGACTTTAACGATTCCGTCAGCTATCTTCACAGAAGCCTTTTTAAGTTATTTAGGTTTAGGTGTTCCTGCACCAAGGGCAAGTTGGGGTACGATGGCCTCTGAAGGGAATAAGGCATTAACTTCAGCACCATGGCGACTGTTCTTCCCAGCGTTCTTTATCTCATTAACAATTTTTGCATTTAATGCTGTTGGGGACGGATTACGTGATGCCCTCGATCCAAAATTACGTAAATAGAAGAAGGTGAAAAGATGACAAAAAAGTTATTAGAAGTAAATGACTTGAAAATAAATTTTAAAACGTATGCGGGAGTAGTACAAGCGGTTCGAGGAGTAAGCTTTGAACTGTATGAGGGAGAAACGTTAGCGATTGTTGGGGAATCCGGTTCAGGGAAAAGTGTTACAAGTAATGCGATTATGAAGCTCATACCACAGCCTCCAGGAGTATATGCGGGTGGACAAATAGTATTAGAAGGTCGGGACTTAATTCCATTATCAGAGAAAGAAATGTCAAAGGTTCGGGGAAATGATATTGCGATGATTTTCCAAGATCCGATGACCGCCCTAAACCCTACGATGAGGGTGGGAAGACAAATTACAGAAGTGATTTTAAAACATAAAAAGATTTCGAGTTCTGAGGCAAAGGATAGAGCATTGAAATTGTTAGAATTAGTTGGAATCCCAATGCCAGAAAAACGTTTCCGTCAATATCCACATGAATTTAGTGGTGGGATGCGTCAACGTGTCGTTATTGCCATCGCGTTAGCGGCAGACCCAAAATTATTGATTGCCGATGAACCGACAACAGCTCTTGACGTAACGATTCAAGCGCAAATTTTAGAATTAATGAAAGACATTCAAAAGAAAAGTAAAACATCGATAATATTCATTACCCACGATTTAGGTGTCGTAGCGAATGTAGCAGATCGAGTAGCGGTTATGTATGCAGGACAAATTGTTGAATATGGAACGGTAAATGATATTTTCTATAATCCGAAACATCCATATACATGGGGGCTTTTAGGTTCGATGCCAGACTTGAAAAACAATGTAAAAGAAGAATTGCGAACAATTCCAGGTTCACCACCAGATTTAATTCATCCACCTCAAGGAGACGCTTTTGCGCCGCGTAATGAATTTGCGATGGCGATTGATTATGAAATGGAACCGCCAATGTTCCAAGTATCCGAAACCCATTATGCAAAAACGTGGCTATTACACCCAGATGCTCCGAAAATACCTATACCAGAAGAGATTGCGCGTAGAATAGAAGGTTATTTAAAGGAGGAGCAAGATGATGGCAAATAAGTTGCTTGAAGTAAAAAACTTAAAACAGTATTTTGGTTCTCCTAATAATCCGATAAAAGCTGTAGATGGAATTAGCTTTGATATATATGAAGGGGAAACATTAGGGTTAGTTGGTGAATCGGGATGTGGTAAATCTACAACGGGAAGATCCATTATCCGTCTTTACGACATAACGGATGGAGAAATACTCTTTAAAGGGAAAAATATTCATGCAGGAAAATCTCGTAAAGAGTTAAAAGAATTTAACCGTGAAATGCAAATGATCTTCCAAGATCCGTACGCTTCATTAAATCCACGTATGACGGCTGGGGAAGCGATTAGTGAAGGTTTCGACATTCATGGTCTTTATAAAGATAAAAAAGAACGTCGTGAACATATCGGAAATTTACTAGAGGCAGTTGGTTTAAACCGAGAACATGCCAATCGTTATGCCCATGAATTTTCCGGTGGTCAACGTCAACGGATAGGGATTGCACGGGCATTAAGTTTAAATCCAAGCTTTATTATTGCCGATGAACCAATTTCAGCACTAGACGTATCGATTCAAGCACAAGTTGTAAATTTATTGAAAAGAATACAAAAGGAACGTAACTTAACGTACTTATTTATCGCCCATGATTTATCCATGGTGAAGTATATTAGTGATCGTATTGCAGTAATGTATAGAGGGAAAATTGTAGAGCTTGGTGAATCTGATGAAATTTATAATAATCCTATCCATCCATATACAAAATCATTACTTTCCGCAGTTCCACTTCCAGATCCACTAACAGAAAGAGTACGTGAAAGAATTCCTTATGTACATGAGGAAACAGATGAATCTGCAAAGCTTCATGAGGTCCTTCCAAAACATTTTGTTTATGGAACGGAAAGTCAAATGAATAAATGGAATAAAAGGCGATAGTGAAAAAAACTTTTAATAGAATATCGAAGGGAAATGAAAAATCATTCCTCTCCTGTTTTGTATGGAACCATACATTGTCAGAGAGGAATGATTTTTTTATGTTTTTTAATAGAAAAAGATTACCAAACAAATTACTTCATTAAGTTTATGTAGAATTGGGTATTTAAATGGATGGGAAATAGTATGAAAGACACCCTTTATTTAAGATAAAATTACTAGCTTTGATGGATAAAAAAATCGTTTTGATATAGTAGAAAATTATTATTATTCCGATAATTTATTATCGAAAATTTAAACGATTCATTATATTCAGAAAACAATAATAACTATTATAATTGAAATATTCTGAATTATTCGATACAGAAAATGGTAAAAAAAGAAGAAAAAACAATGTTTTCAGAGAATTTTTTAATAATTATTTAGAAAAATAAAATTTTTGTTTATTTAGCAATAATTTTTTGTTAATATAATATTTATTGAAGCGTATATTTTCTGAAAAATGAAAATTACTAATCAAAGTTTACTGAAAAATGGGAAATATATTACTAGTCAGTTAGGAGGATTTTTTATGAAGAAAAATAGTTTTCTACTATTATCAATGTTATTAGCTCTATCTTTAGTATTAGCAGCTTGTAACTTTGGAGGATCAGAAAAAAGTAGTGATAGTGGATCTGAAGAAAAGGAACTTAATTTAGTTATTCCATCAGAACCACCTTCATTACACCCACAATTAGCAACAGATAGTACTTCTAATGCGATTTTACAAAACGTATTTGAAGGTTTAACAACTATCAAAGATGGTGAAGTTGTCGAGGCAGCAGCAGAAAAAATTGACGTAAGTGAAGATCAATTAACTTATACGTTCACTTTACGTGATGCAAAATGGTCAAATGGTGACGCTGTTACTGCAGAAGATTTTGATTACGCTTGGAAATTTGCATTAAACCCAGAAAATGCATCAGAGTATGCTTCAATACTTTACCCAATTAAAGGGGCACAAGCTTACAACCTTGGAAAAGGTACAGTAGAAGATTTAGGAATTAAAGTAGTAGATGAAAAAACTTTAGAAGTTACTTTAGAAAACCCAACTCCTTATTTCTTAGAGTTAACGGCTTTCAAAACATATTACCCAATTCACAAAGCAACTGCAGAAGCTAACAAAACTTGGAATGCAGAAGCTGGCGAATCTTATGTAACAAACGGACCATTCAAATTAGCTGATTGGAAACATAGCGGTTCCATTACTTTAGAGAAAAACGAAAATTATTGGGATGCTAAAAATGTTGCATTAGATAAAGTGAATATTTCAATGGTAGAAAACGAAGCAACTGCTTCAACAATGTTTGACGCTGGTGAAATTGATTTCTTAGGTTCTCCATTCCAAACAGTTGGATTAGATGTGATCGATCGTTATAAAGAAGAAGGAATCTTAAACATTTCAAATTATGCTTCTATTTATGAGTATAAATTTAATACAACAGAAGGACCAACGGCTAACGTGAACATCCGTAAAGCGTTAACGCTGGCGATTGATCGTCAAGGTTTAATCGATAATGTTACAAAAGGGGAACAAACTCCTGGATTAGGTATGGTTCCTGCAGCAATCAAAGGATTTGAAGAAGATCGCGGTTACTTCAAAGATAATGATATTGAAGAAGCGAAAAAAGCATTGGATGCAGGTTTAAAAGAACTTGGTCTATCTGATCCAAGTCAACTTAAATTAAAACTTTCATTTAATACAAGTGAAGCTCATGCAGCTATTGCCCAATTCATCCAAGAAGGATGGCGTGCAAATCTAGGTATCGATGTAACTCTTGATAACTCAGAGTGGCAAGTATACTTAGATAAAGTATCAAACTTAGATTACAATATCGCACGTATGGGTTGGATTGCTGACTACAACGATGGTTACACATTCTTAGAAATGTACAATTCTGCTGAAAACGGTAACAATGATACAGGTTGGGAAAATGCAGAATATACAAAATTACTTGAACAGTCTAATAGTGAAACAGATCCTGCTAAACGTCTTGAATTGTTAAAACAGGCTGAAAGCATTATTATGTCTGAATATCCAGTTGCACCAATTTATTACTACACAAATCTTTCAGTTAAGAAAGACTACGTTAAAAATATGCAACTAGATGCACTTGGTAACATGTATCTTAAATATGTAGATATTGAAAAATAATCAATATTTTTTAAAGTTACTATTTACTATGTAATAGTACTTAGGCTGCTTAATTCGAATATCGATGAAAAGCAGCCTTTTGTACCTTTATTATTTTCAACTATCCTAAAAGGAGGGGACATATTTGCTAAAGTATATTTTAAAAAGATTAGTATATATCCTAATCGCGCTATATATTATCGTAACTGCAACATTTTTCTTAATGCAACTTGCTCCGGGTAGTCCGTTCGCAAGTGAACGTGATTTCCCACCAGAAATTGAAGAACAACTGAATGCGAAATATGGATTAGATAATCCTTGGTACATTCAATATAAGGATTATTTAATCGATACTGTGACGTTTGATTTCGGAGAATCAATGAAATATAAGGGTCGCTCAACTAATGATATGATTTCAGAAAGTTTCCCTATCTCATTAACATTGGGAATCGAGGCGATGATATTATCGATCGGTATGGGCGTGTTACTAGGGGTTATTGCAGCTCTTTACCATAACCGATGGCCAGATTATTTAGCGACAACAATTGCAGTTTTAGGTATTTCGGTACCTTCGTTTATATTAGCTGGTTTAATGCAATATTTTTTAGCGTACAAATTAGGCATGTTCCCTGTAAGTGGATGGAAAGGGTTCATTTATAGTATTTTACCGGCCTTTGCCATTGCTATTACCCATGCAGGTTTCATTGCAAAACTGACTCGCTCAAGTATGTTGGAGCAAAATAGCAGTGATTATGTAAAAATGGCTCGTGCTAAAGGGCTTGGAAAATGGACAACAGTATTTAAGCATACGTTACGAAATGCTTTATTACCGGTTGTTACTTACTTAGGACCATTAACTGCTGGGGTTGTTACAGGTAGTTTTATTATTGAACAAATCTTTGCCATCCCAGGATTAGGAAAACACTTCGTAACAAGTATTACGAACCGTGATTATACCGTTATTATGGGTACTACTGTTTTCTATTCTATTATCCTATTATTTGCTGTTTTAATCGTCGATATTTTATACAGTGTAATTGATCCGCGGATAAAGCTGAAAGGAGCGAAAAAATAATGGCACAAAACAATCAACAGTTTGAACAAATTTCACCGGACAAATTTAAGATTGTCGGTGGGCGTTCGGATGAAAATGAAAAATTAGCTGATAAATCCGTGTCCTTTTGGAAAGAGGTAATTCTTCGCTTCTCTCAAAATAAATTAGCAATTTTTGGATTAATTGCGTTAGTTGTTATTACATTATTAGCTATTTTCGTACCAGTTTTTTCTCCTTATAGTTACCGGGAACAATTAGGGTTATATAATGCAGCGCCATCAGCTGCCCATTGGTTTGGTACGGATGATTTAGGACGAGATGTTTTCGTTCGTGTATGGCAAGGGGCACGTATTTCCTTATTCATCGGGATTACTGCTGCGATTATTGATTTAATTATCGGTGTTATATGGGGAAGTATTTCAGGTCTTGCAGGTGGAAGATTAGATAACATTATGATGCGTATTGCCGATGTTTTATCTGCTGTTCCTTATTTACTAGTCGTTATTATTTTACTAGTTGTACTACAACCAGGGTTATTACCGATGATTATTGCGTTATCGATTACAGGTTGGATTAATATGGCCCGTATCGTACGTGGTGAAGTATTATCGATTAAAAACCAAGAGTACGTTTTAGCTGCGAGAACTTTAGGGGCTAATACAGGACATTTAATTATGCGTCATTTAGTGCCGAATGCACTAGGTGCCATATTAGTGACGATGACTTTAACAATTCCGTCAGCTATCTTCACAGAAGCTTTTTTAAGTTATTTAGGTTTAGGTGTTCCTGCACCAAGGGCGAGTTGGGGTACGATGGCCTCTGAAGGGAATAAGGCATTAACTTCAGCACCGTGGCGACTGTTCTTCCCAGCGTTCTTTATTTCATTGACAATTTTCGCATTCAATGCTGTTGGGGACGGATTACGAGATGCACTAGATCCAAAATTACGTAAATAGAAGAAGGTGAAAAGGATGAGTAAAAAATTGTTAGAAGTTAATGATTTGAAAATTAACTTCAAAACATATGCAGGGATTGTACAAGCTGTTCGGGGAGTAAGCTTTGAACTGTATGAGGGAGAAACGTTAGCAATCGTTGGAGAATCCGGTTCAGGGAAAAGTGTTACGAGTAATTCGATTATGAAGTTAATTCCTCAGCCGCCTGGAATATATGCAGGTGGACAAATTTTATTTGATGGCCGCGACTTAGTTCCATTATCTGAGAAAGAAATGGCGAAGGTTCGAGGAAACGATATTGCGATGATTTTCCAAGACCCAATGACGGCTTTAAATCCGACAATGCGTGTAGGACGACAAATTACGGAAGTGATTTTGAAACATAATAAAGACGTTTCAAAGGCTGAAGCAAAAGAGCGCGCGATTAAATTGTTAGAGCTTGTTGGAATTCCAATGCCAGAGAAACGTTTCCGTCAATATCCACATGAATTTAGTGGTGGGATGCGTCAACGTGTTGTTATTGCCATCGCGTTAGCGGCAGATCCAAAATTATTGATTGCCGATGAACCGACAACAGCTCTTGACGTAACGATTCAAGCACAAATTTTAGAATTAATGAAAGATATTCAAAAGAAAAGTAATACTTCGATTATTTTTATCACCCACGATTTAGGTGTTGTTGCAAACGTAGCAGATCGAGTAGCGGTAATGTATGCAGGACAAATCGTAGAGTATGGAACAGTAAATGATATTTTCTATAATCCGAAACATCCGTATACATGGGGTCTATTAGGTTCGATGCCAGACTTAAAAAATAATGTAAAAGAAGAATTACGTACAATCCCAGGGTCACCGCCAGACTTAATTCATCCGCCACAAGGGGATGCTTTTGCGCCGCGTAATGAATTTGCGATGGCGATTGATTATGAAATGGAACCACCAATGTTCCAAGTATCTGAAACTCATTATGCAAAAACGTGGCTATTACATCCGGATGCACCAAAAGTTCCGGTACCAGAAGCAATTCAACAAAGAATTGAAGGTTATTTAAAGGAGGCTGAAGAGAGTGGCAAATAAGTTACTTGAAGTAAAAAACTTAAAACAATATTTCGGTTCTTCAGCTAACCCGATTAAAGCGGTTGATGGTATTAGTTTTGACGTCTACGAAGGGGAAACGCTTGGTTTAGTAGGGGAATCAGGTTGTGGGAAGTCTACTACCGGCCGTTCAATTATCCGTTTATATGATATAACGGACGGTGAAATTTTATTTAAAGGGAAAAATATTCACGCAGGAAAATCTCGTAAAGAGTTAAAAGAATTTAACCGAGAAATGCAAATGATCTTCCAAGATCCGTATGCTTCATTAAATCCTCGTATGACAGCTGGGGAAGCAATTAGTGAAGGTTTCGACATTCATGGTCTATATAAAGATAAAAAAGAACGTCGTGAACATATCGGAAATTTATTAGAGGCAGTTGGTTTAAACCGAGAACATGCCAATCGTTATGCCCATGAATTTTCCGGTGGTCAACGTCAACGGATAGGGATTGCACGGGCATTAAGTTTAAATCCAAGCTTCATTATTGCCGATGAACCAATCTCAGCTCTAGACGTTTCAATTCAAGCACAAGTAGTCAACTTATTGAAAAAACTACAAAAGGAACGTAATTTAACGTACTTATTTATCGCCCATGATTTATCCATGGTGAAGTACATAAGTGATCGTATCGCTGTTATGTATAGAGGGAAAATTGTAGAGCTCGGTGAAGCGAACGAAATATACAATAATCCAATTCATCCATATACAAAATCACTATTATCAGCGGTACCACTTCCTGATCCGTTAACGGAAAGAAAACGCCAAAGAATTCCGTACGTACATGAAGAAACAGATGAGCAATTAAGTGTTCATGAAGTATTACCAAGCCATTTTGTACTTGGCTCAGATAGTCAAATTAAAAAATGGACAAAATAATTGGGAGGGACATTCTCGTAAAAGAGATGTCCCTTTCATTATTTCGATAAATAGAACTTCTAATGGTACTCTAACTTTAAATTGACATTTCTGGAAAATAAGAATATAATAAACAGAATAATAAGAAAAGAGAGGTGTAGTATTATGGCAAATATATATTCGATTGTTGAAAAGCGATTTGGTTTGTCTAATTTCACTCACCTCAATAATGGATTTTAAAACGACCTCGCATATTAGGCTTGGGAGTATTTTAATTTACCTCTTGAACGTGATGAACCCTTATGACTGCCAAATCGCAGCTTATAAGGGTTTTTAATATGCGGAAAATAACCGCTAATTCATTATTCAGGAGGAATATCCATTGAACTTAAAATCTTTAGGTTTTACAACATACTTTGAAGAACAATATAACTCGTTTTTAAAAGAGGAAAAATATAAAAATTGTGTCCCTGCCAGAGTTCTTTTAGAACATAAACATTCCTATCGAGTACTTTCAGAGCAAGGCGAGTGGTTATCAACAGTAGCGGGACATTTAGCTTATGAATCGTATTCTCAAGCGGATTTCCCTGCTGTCGGGGACTGGGTGTTAGTAGAAAAAATGGATGGTGAGGAAAGAGCAATCATTCATAAAGTCTTTAAACGGAAGTCGCAGTTTTCAAGGAAAATTGCCGGTAGAAAAGTGGAAGAACAAATCGTCGCATCGAATGTGGATATCGTTTTCCTTGTCATGAGTTTAAATGCAGATTTTAACATTCGTCGATTAGAACGTTACTTAATAGCAGCATGGGATTCAGGTGCGACCCCTGTCATTGTTTTAACGAAAGCGGATTTATGTGAAAATGTTGATGATTATATACAGCAAACAGAAGCGATTGCCTTAGGTGTTGATATATTTATTACAAGTTCTTTTACAGGGGAAGGGATTGAACAAATCCGAGCATTTTTTAAAGAGGGAGTAACGGGCGCATTGCTAGGTTCCTCGGGTGCTGGAAAATCTACTTTAATGAATGCTTTATATGGTGAGGATATTATGAAAGTATCCGGTATTCGGGAAGATGATGCAAAGGGAAGACATACAACAACTCATAGAGAGTTAGTATTTTTACCTGGTTGTGGGTGTTTGATTGATACACCAGGAATGAGAGAATTGCAATTATGGGATCAAGGTGAAAGCTTAGCTTCAAGTTTTCAAGATATCGAAGATTTGTCAGCAAGTTGCCGTTATCGAGACTGTACCCATAAAAAAGAACCGGGATGTGCAGTCGTTCGTGCAATTGATGACGGGGATTTAGAATTCTCTAGGTTACAAAGTTACTTCAAACTCCAAAAGGAACTTGCCTTTATCGAACGAAAGACAAATACCCAAGAAAAACTAGCTGAAAAGAGAAAATGGAAGCAAATTTCAAAGGGGTTTAAGAAAAAGCATTAGTATTTTTTATCCTTTTACTTTGGAACCATTTTCCTTCAAGAAAGTCATATATAATAAAGCCAATCGATTTTTTTCGTTGGCTTTTTTCATTTTTATTCATGTATTTCTTAAAGAAAATTTGAATAGGGTTGTATAATAGAGTAGCATTAGATTGGAATTAGGAGAATAAATGAAAGAAAAAATATGGATGAAAATAAGGAGAGTATGAATGGAAAATTGGATTACTACGGTTATGGAGGAGTTTGGATACATAGGTGTTTTCTTATTAATCATGTTAGAAAATTTATTTCCTCCAATACCGTCAGAAGTTATTTTAACCTTTGGTGGTTTTATGACGACACAAACGGATTTATCTATCTTTGGAGTAGTTGTCGCATCTACAATTGGTTCAGTAGTAGGGGCAATCATTCTTTATGGAATCGGTGCTCTTGTTGGTATTAAAAGAATCGAACGATTTGTGGATCGATGGGGGAAAGTTTTACGTCTCACAAGCAAAGATATTCATAAAGCCAATTCTTGGTTTGAAAAGTATGATGTATGGACCGTATTCTTCTGCCGCTTTATTCCTTTAATCCGTAGCTTAATTTCATTACCAGCTGGTCTAGCGAAAATGAACTTCTTTACCTTCCTTTTACTCACAACGTTAGGAACGTTAATTTGGAATATGGTATTAGTAAACATAGGTGCTGCTGTCGGAGAATCATGGGAAACGATCGTTCATTATATGGACATCTATTCAAATATAGCGTATGCAGCTCTTGCGATTATTTTCATTGTCGTCGTGATTCGATTTTATCAAAAGAAGATGCGAAGTTAAAAAATGGAGGCACCTAATTAAAAGGTGCCTCCAATATTTTTACACTGGTTTATCAACTTTGTCCTTCGGTAAAAAGAATGCAACGATAAGGAGCAGTGGTAAAACGGAAACGATTTGAATGGTCGTTTCAATACCAATTTTATCAAGTAAGAAGCCGATAACGACCGCACCAATTGCACCCATCCCAAAGGCAAAGCCTGTTGTAAGACCAGCCATTGTCCCAATTTTGCTTGGTACTAATTCTTGGGCATATACAACCGTAACGGAGAAACTAATCATAATAAGCGTTCCGATAATAATTAAGAAAATAAGTACAACCCAAATAGGCATATATGGTAATAGTAAGCAGAAAGGAAGGGGACCTACTACCGAAAGAATAATCACGTTCTTTCTTCCGATACGGTCAGAAAGTGACCCTCCAAAAAAAGTACCGATCACACCAAAGGCCATAAAGATAAATATAAACACTTGGCCGGTTTTTAAAGTTAAATCATAATGGTCCATTAAGTAAAAAACGTAAAAGTTCGTAATGTTCGTTGTATAAAAAGAGCGGGCAAATATAATGGTAAGTAATAACCCTAGTGCAATACCCACTTGTTTTTTAGTTAATGGAGGTAAGGATGAAATTAATATTTTTTTCTTTTTTTTCTCCAATTTTTCTGCCTCTAATTGTCGTATATACCATCTAGATATTTGGAGAAGGAGGGCAATACCAATCGCTGCTAAAAGTAATACAATGGCTGCCCCATGTTGACCGTAAACATTTAAAATAAAGGCACTAATTAATGGCGCAAGGGCTTGTCCTGAATTTCCCCCTACTTGATAAATCGACTGGGCAAGACCCCGTTTATTCCCAGCGGACATAAAGGAAACGCGAGATCCTTCAGGATGGAAAACAGCTGAACCAAAACCTAAAAATAGAACAGAAATTAAAATAAGCCAATAACTTTCTGCTAAAACAAGAAGCAATAAGCCAACAAAGGAACTCATCATTCCAATAGGTAATGCAAAGGGCATCGGTTTTTTATCACTAACGAATCCTACTACTGGTTGAAGAGCAGAAGAAAACATATTTAAAACAAAGGAGATAATTCCTAACTCAGTAAAGGATAAACCTAAATCTCGTTCTAGAAGTGGGAACATGGCTGGTACTACGGATTGCATCGTATCATTAATTAAATGGGCTACTCCAATTGCAATCATAACAGGATAAATCGGATTGTTTAAAGTTGCTTTTGTATCACTCATTTTTTCACACCTTCATATTTGACTCGTATTTACAATTATACCCCTCTCATCTCATTTTCATATAGATATTTATAGTTATGGAAAATATTATGCTATAATGGGCTTACTTAAAGGAATGGAGGGTTTCAAAATGCAATCAGTTAGACTACGTTTCCAAAATTCGAACCGTTAATGAAAATACGTTCAAACCTCAATTGATTTGTGGGGTAAATGGAATTGGTCTAACTTTTAACGAACAACTTATTTCAAAAGTCTTCACTTTGAATAAGTATTATCAACTGGCATTTTGTTAATCAATGATCCATTTACTTAAAACTAGAAATATCCACCTGTATTTTGGTTTCAGAATAGTATTAGAGTTAACGATTCTAAGCGATTTGACAAAAATAAAATCAATTAGAAAAGGATGTTTAATTTAATGAATCAAAATGAACAGGTAATGAATGAAAATTGGAAGAAAAACATTACGCTCTTTCTAGGAAGCCAAACGATATCGCTATTTGGTTCATCTTTAGTGCAATATGCGATTATGTGGTATATCACATTAACAACTCAATCAGGAATCATGATGACAATTTCGATTATATGTGGTTTTGTTCCTACTTTTTTCCTTGCACCTTTTGCAGGGGTATGGGCAGATCGATTTAATCGTAAATATTTAATTATCATAGCGGATTCGATGATTGCGATTTCAACATTAATTTTAGCCATCTTATTTTTAAATGGTTATAATTCGATGTGGTTATTGTTTGTTATGTACGCAGTAAGAGCGATAGGTACAGGAATACAAACCCCAGCAGTTGGTGCAATACTGCCTCAAATCGTACCGGAAGATAAACTGACAAAAGTAAATGGGGCAAATGGTAGTATACAGGCATTTGTCATGTTACTTTCACCGATGATTAGTGCAGGATTATTGTCCGTGACAACATTAGAAATGATATTCTTTATCGATGTGATTACAGCTGCCGTAGCAGTACTCACTTTGCTATTCTTTTTAAAAATTCCCCCTCATGCAAAAGCAATGGAGTTACAGAAAGTTGGATATTTTAACGACTTTAAAGAGGGTTTAAGCTATATTCATCATCATGCGTTTTTAAAGAAATTTTTTACGTTTTTTGCCTTTTTCTTTGTGTTAGCTGCTCCTGCCTCCTTTTTAACACCATTACAAGTAACGCGAACCTTTGGAGCAAATGAATGGTATTTATCTGCGATTGAGGTTGCCTTTTCTATTGGAATGATAGTAGGTGGGATCATAATTGCTTCTTGGGGAGGATTTAAAAACAAAACCCATACGATGGCTTTATCCGCATTTGTTTTTGGACTTTGTACATTGCTATTAGGAATCGTTCCGGTTTTTTGGATCTACTTAATTTTTATGGGCATTGTTGGAGTGGTAATGCCATTGTTTAATACGCCGGCAACCGTTTTACTTCAAGAAAAGGTCGAGCAGGATTTTTTAGGTAGAGTTTTTGGTGTATTAACGATGATCTCAACTTCCATGATGCCATTGGGAATGTTAGTATTTGGACCGATTGCTGATATAATCGCGATTGAATGGCTGTTAATTGGTACAGGTATTTTCATTTTCATATTAGGCTTCTTCCTATTAGGAAATAAGGTTTTAATAGAAGCGGGAAAACAAAATGAAAACGTAGAATAAATAAAAAGAAGATTTCGTTCGTTAACGAAATCTTCTTTTTTGTGTAATTAGTATGCTAAGCCGTATAAAGCTTTAATATGTGCTAAGTAACGAACGTGACTTGCTTCTTTCATTAATGAAGCTGGAAGACCTTTTAAAGGAATATTGTTGCCACCAACTGTTGCTACACCATCTTTGCGTCCAAGGCTAGCAAGAGTACCAGAGTTAACAGGGCTAAATACTTCTAGTTTTTGACCTTCGATTGTTGCATATAAATTGTAACCAGCAGTTTCACCCATTTGCCATGCAATTTGTGCAGTAGGTGCGAATAGTGGACGACCACCATCAGCTGGTAAAGCAACAGAAGCATCACCTACAACAAATACTTCTGGATGAGAAGTAGATTGTAAGTATTCGTTAATGATTGCTTTACCACGGTCACAAGCTAAACCTGATTCTTGAACAAGAGGAAGAGCTGCAACGCCACCTGTCCAAATGAATGTGTTTGCTTCGATTACCGTACCGTCTTTTAATGAAATTTTGTTTCCTTCCACGCCCGTAACAGGAAGGCCAGTTAAGAATTCAACACCACGAGCTGATAAGCTTTCAGTAGCGCGTTGGATTAAGTCATCTGGAAGTACTGGTAAGATTTTTGGACCTGCTTCAACTAACTTAATGTTTAAGTCTTTAAAGTCGATACCGTATTTTCTAGCAACTTTCGGGAAGTTATCAACGATTTCACCAACTAATTCAACACCAGTTAGACCGCCACCGCCGATAACGATTGTTGCATCTGCAGGATTTTTTGATTTAGCATAAGCAGCAATTTTACTTTCGATATGTTTGTTAATACGATTTGCATCTTCAACAGATTTTAATACCATGCTGTTTTCTTCTAATCCAGGAATTCCGAAGAAACCAGTTTGGCTACCAAGGGCAACAACTAAGTTGTCGTATGATAATACAGAACCATCTGCTAAATAAACTTCTTTATTGGCAACTGAGAATGATTTCACTTCTTGGATAACTACATTAACATCTTTATCTTTAAATAGTTTAGTTAAAGGGAACGAAATTGCAGGTTCTGAAATAGTACCACCTGCAAGACGGTGTAATTCTGTAATAAGCTGATGAGTTGGGTATTTGTTTACTACTGTAACTTTTGCTTCATCTTTATTTAAATATTTACGTAATGTTAGAGCAGTTAATAATCCACCATAACCTGCACCTAAGATGACGATTTCTTTTGACATGATTAATCCTCCGTCCATACGATTGTTTAAAAGTGAACTAGCTTTGTGATTTGCGTTCTGCTTGGATTTCTAAAAATGCATTGGCGAAACGGAAAAGTTTTTGAGCTTCTGGATCTTTCATTAATTTTAATAATCCAAATAAACCGATGTTTTCGTTTGTTGCATCAGCACGGTCTTTCGCCTCAATAGCTGTTGCAGCAAGAGTTTTAACTGAACCGATAACGGGTTCAGACATTTCTTTAATAGCGTTTACAGTATCGCTCTTTAATACTTCATCGGTTGCTACTAATTGAGCAAAGTCATAAGCTTTTGTTAATAGAGTGACAACCTCAGTTAACTTTGGTAATTGTTCAACTAAAGTCGTTAATGATTCCTGAACTTCAGGTTTTAATAATTGATCAAGTAAATCTTGTTTTCCTTGGCTTACTGCTTGCTGAGCTTGAGTCAATTCTTCTGACATATCCAATTCTCCTTTACATTTTGCATTTTATGCATTTTGTTAGTTAGAAAAAGTTTGAAAATCATTTCACATATAGTCACACATGAATAGAAATCCAACTATATTTTTACATGATGTGAAATTTGTATCATCGTATATCATGATAGTATAAATATGTTTTAAATCATAGTTCTTTCTAAAAAATGTAGTTGGAATGGTACAACTATGGATTATTTTCTAAAAAAAGCAATTACTAAGAAGCTTAATGAAAAATAGTATTATCTAAAAATTTAATAAATTGGTAAAATTGGTGTGAAATAGTCATTATGTGTGCTGTATAGTTTGCATTATACGACTTTTTTCATGGAATTTCTAATAAATATATATTAATTTTGGTTATTACATGATACGGTTCATGAAAAATTTAACATTCATTTGATGAATCATTTGAAACTGAAGTCGATACTTTCCTATTAAAAGCTTTACTATAGTTAGTTGCTTCTATAAGTGCCTTTTCTTCAATAGGAATACGCACCGATAGCATTATAAAATTCAATATTGTGAAACATATAGCTGTGAAATAAGCTTGAAACATTAAAGGAAGAAGTAAAATTTCCATACATACAACGAGATAGTTTGGATGTCGAAGGAATAAATAAGGTCCCTTTTTAATTACTTTAGCTGCTGGAAGTATAATGATTTTTGTATTCCAAAAAGGTCCAAGGGAAAGTAAACACCATATTCTTAAAGCTTGTACTAGTAAAAACGCTAAAAAAAACCAAAAAAACCATGGTGAAATGGTACGTTCAAAAATGATCACTTCACCAATTAAACTAATAAAGAAACTAACGTGGAGTGCAATCATAAAAGGATAATGGGATTTTCCCACTTCATAGGCACCGACTGATAACATTTTTTTCTCATTTCTTTTAGCGATAATAACTTCAATAATTCTTTGCAAAATGACAATTGAAATAAATAGTAAAATGAACAATTTAATCCCTCCATTGCAGTAATACTGCTTCTCCACTAAAGCCGGGCCCTAGGGCAACTAATAAACCATAAGAATTTAAATTCGTTTCTTTTAGCATAAATTGTTCCAAAACATAGTGGACAGTGGGAGAAGACATATTTCCGTTTTTTTGTAACACTTCCCGAGAAACAGCGGTATGTTGTTCTGTCATGTTTAAAGTTTGTTCGTATGCTTTTAATACTTTTTTTCCTCCAGGATGGGCTACAAGATATTCCAGTTGGTCCTTTGTCACATGCTCTTCATGTAAAAAATCATCAATAAATGGTCCTAACCATTTATTAATAATAGTAGGAATATCTCTCGAGAAAATAACATGTAACCCATTATTTTTTAAATCCCATCCCATCACTTCCTCCGAATTGGGCATCCATTTTGAAGCTGTATTTAAAATGTGAGGTACTAATTTTTTCGTTTTTATTACCGTTTCATCACCGCATACTAAAAGGCAAGCGACCCCATCGGCAAAAAGGGAGGCTCCAACTAAATTACTTTTTGAATAGTCATTTGGTTGAAACGTTAAACTACAAAGCTCTACACAAACGACAAGTACTTTTTCCGTTGGATGGGCTAAACAATAGTCATAGGCACGGCTTAGACCAGATGCCCCACCAGCACAACCAAGTCCCCATATTGGTATTCGTTTAATTCGATCTGAAAAGTTTAGTTTATTCATTATTCTTGCATCAATACTTGGTGTAGAAATACCGGTACTTGATACAAAAATAATGGCATCAATTTCGGAAGATGACAGGGGCTGTGTTAAAAATGATGTATTTTGAAGGCAAGATTCAATAGCTTTTATACTATATTCAACCGCTAACTGAATATATAATTCATTTCGCTCTTCAAAGGTGTGTTCTGTACGGTGCCACTCTAATGGAACACAAAAATGACGCTGTTCTATTTCGCCGTTTTTGAACACTTTCAATAACCGATCGAGGTGCGGTATTTTACCTTGAAAGAGTTCTTTAGTAAGTTGTTCTATATTTGCTTGTTCTAAAGTATAGGGTGGATTATATGTACTAACAGAAGCAATTTTTGGCATACTAAGTCTCCTTTTTACTATAGTCTTTCCATAGCAAATTCAAATATGCAAAAGGAGTGTATATTAAACTTTTTTTGTAAACGGATGAGGGAATGTGCCAATTTCCCTTTAAGCAAAAAATAGGTGCCAACACTAAAGTTGGCACCTGTGCTCGTAGTTTTTTTAGCTTTAAACAATCGGTTATTTTTGTTGATTAACGAAATTAGTAATGGCGTCTCTTAAAAATTCAGTTCCACCATCAATAACTTTATCGTAATATGCTTTAAAGCGTTCGTCTGCAACATACATTTCAGCAAGTCCGATATGTGCTTCCTTAGAGTAAGAAGGCCATGTAAAGGTTAACCACTCTTTATGCTTTTTTGCGAGTTCATTAGCCAGTGGTGATGTTGGATCTCCTGTTTCGAAAGCTTTAGGAAGAAGTTCAAGAATTTCTTCTCCTAATCGAGTCATCTTATCGTAATCTTCCTTTGACATATTTTTAAACTTGGCGTTGGAATCTTCTACTACGTTGTTACCATATTTTTGACGTATTTCCTCACCGTATTTTTGTTCATTCTCCGCAATTAATTGATCTTTAAATGCCTCAAACTTTTCATTGTTTTGCATTATAATTTCTCCCTTCTCGTGAGCAATCGTTTTCTCAACGGTCTCGATTAATTTATCCAGGCGGGCACGTTTCTGTACAAGTTCTTTGTAATGACGCTGTAAAGCTTGTGTTTGATTGAAATTTGGGTTATTCATAATGGTCGTAATCGTTTCTAAATCAACATCTAATTCTCGAAAGAAAAGAATTTGTTGTAGACGATCGACTTCCTTTTGTCCGTAGATTCGGTAGCCAGAGCTATTTATTCTTGCTGGTTTGAGTAAATTAATTTCATCGTAATAGCGCAATGTTCGAGCACTAACATTCGCTAATTTGGCTAATTTACTAATCGTGTACTCCACTTGTATCCCTCCTGTTGATAACAGCATAAAGGTTAACGTAACGAGAATGTCAATAATAAATAATAACTTTTTTATTATGTAAAATAAAATACTAGCTACTTGACCTCGTTGTCGATTACTATAAGATTCAAAGACCATACTGCGCATTAATAAATGAATAAAGCTTCGGAAGGTAAATCAAAATGGAAAATAAAAAACTACAAGTAAAGCAACCTAAATATCAAAAGATTGCTGCAGATATTGCATCTAAAATTGTAGAGAAAAAATATTTAGTCGGTGAAAAAATATATGCTAGATCCTCTTTGGCAAGCCAATATGGAGTATCGGCAGAAACGGCTAGACGCGCAATTGCCATTCTACAGGATTTAGAAATTGTGGAAGCTACAAAAGGTAGCGGTGTTGTCATTAAATCATACGAGAAGGCAGCCCAATTCGCTCATCAATTTTTGGAAGTACAATCTATTTATCAAGTTCAATTAGAAATGCTTGAAAGTATTAAAAGACAAAAGGAAGAGCTCAACGTCTTACAAGAAACAACGGAATTGCTTGTGAACCGTACTGAACGTTTTAAATCAGTAAATCCCTTTGTTCCCTTTCAAGTAGAAATAGAAGAAAATTGCCCATACATTTCTCAGTCTATTGGGATGATTAATTTTTGGCAAAATACAACAGCTACCATTGTAGGTATACGAAGAGAGAATGATTTAATTATTTCTCCAGGTCCATATGCTACTTTTGAACATCACGATATCATTTATTTCATTGGAAATGATGAATGTTTAGAGCGAGTACAAAATTTTTTATATCCCAATTAATGTAAGCTACAGATGCTAATGACATAGCGTCTGTAGCTTTTTTAACGAGTTTTGCTATTTTCTTCTTAATAGTTTACAAGGTTGTAAATTTGACACAAGTAACAACCTTTTGTTAGCATTAAGTTGTCACTTTTGTTGTAACCTTTTTGTAACATACAGAAATAGGAAAGGAGATTGGTATGGAAAAGATTAAAGTGCAGCACGTCACAAAAATATTCGGTAAGCACATTACGAATGCCTTAAAGCTTGTCGAAGAGAAAAAAAGTAAGACAGAAATTTTAGAAAAAACAGGAGCGACGATTGGAGTATACGATGCAAACTTCACCGTTAATGAAGGTGAAATATTTGTCATTATGGGCCTTTCTGGTAGTGGTAAATCTACATTAGTAAGATTGTTAAATAACCTCATTGAAACTACAAGCGGCAGTATTTACATAGATGGTGAAGATATCTCCAAAATGAATAAACAACAGCTCAGAAAAATTCGACGTGAAAAAATGAGTATGGTGTTTCAAAACTTCGGTTTATTCCCACAACGTACAGTCCTTGCAAATACAGAATATGGTTTAGAAGTGCGCGGCATTCCTAAAGAAGAGAGAAGATTGAAAGCAGAAAAGGCTTTAGATAACGCTGGTTTATTACCTTATAAGGATCAATATCCGAGCCAACTTTCAGGTGGTATGCAGCAACGTGTCGGTTTAGCAAGAGCATTAGCTAATGACCCTGATATTTTATTAATGGATGAAGCTTTTTCTGCTCTCGATCCACTTATACGTAAAGAAATGCAAGATGAATTATTAGATTTACAACAAAAAGTGAAGAAAACCATTATTTTTATTACCCATGATTTAAATGAGGCATTACGTATTGGTGACCGTATTGCCCTTATGAAAGATGGAAAAATCATTCAAATCGGTACGGGAGAAGAAATATTAACAAATCCCGCTAATGATTATGTCAAAACTTTCTTAGAAGATGTTGACCGTTCAAAAGTATTAACAGTTGAAAATGCGATGATACGTCCAATTACGGTCAATATTGAACTGGATGGACCGAAAGTAGCGCTACAACGTATGCGAGAAGAAGAGGTTAGTGTTTTGTTAGCGATCGATAAAAAAAGAGCGTTCAAAGGTTATATAACTGCAGATGATGCGTTGGAAGCTGCAAAACGTGGTGAAAAAAGCGTTGTTAGTTTCTTGAAAACTGATATGCCAACAGTACCGAAAGATATGCTAATTCAAGATGTGTTAGGGCTTATTTCGGAATCACCGACTCCAATTGCAGTAGTAAATGAAAATAAATTAGTCGGTGTGTTAATTAGAGGCGTTGTCATTCAATCACTTGCTTCTGAAACTGAGGGGGTGACGAAGGATGAGTAAAATGCTAGATAGTATTCCTACATTACCTGTAGCAGATACTGTTGAAAATGTAATGGACTGGTTAACTGGAAGTTTTTCACCACTCTTTGATTTTGTTCAAAATGGTGGTAAAACAGCAATGGAATTCATTACTGGGATGCTCGTTGCGATTCCACCAGTTGTATTTATTTTAATGATTGCGCTTATAGCGTTTTTTGCAACAAAAAGGAAATTTGGCTTAGCCATTTTCTCCATAGTCGGTTTGTTTTATATATATAACCAAGGTTTATGGGATGAGCTGATGAATACAATAACTCTTGTTATATTTGCAAGTATCATTGCCATCATCATTGGTATTCCAATTGGGATCTTAATGTCTAAAAGTTCAGTTGCAGAAGCCATTATTAAACCGATATTAGACTTCATGCAAACAATGCCTGGTTTTGTTTATTTAATACCAGCTGTTGCTTTCTTCGGTATTGGTGTAGTACCAGGAGTTTTTGCTTCCGTAATCTTCGCATTACCTCCAACAGTTCGTTTTACCAACTTAGGTATTAGACAGGTACCAAAAGAATTAGTGGAAGCTGCAGATTCTTACGGAAGTACGGGTTGGCAAAAGTTATTGAAAGTTGAATTACCACTAGCAAGATCAACTATTATGGCAGGTATTAACCAAACCGTACTTCTATCATTATCAATGGTTGTCATTGCATCAATGATTGGTGCACCAGGATTAGGACGAGAGGTTTTATCTGCTTTGCAACGTGCTCAAGTTGGAAATGGCTTTGTTGCAGGACTTAGTCTTGTTGTGTTCGCCATTATTATTGACCGTTTAACGCAAAGCTTGAATAAAAAGAAATCATAGAGAGGAAGATTAGATGAACTTTAAAAAGTTAAAAATAATGGGCTTAGCTTTAGGCATGGGGGCATTGCTCGCTGCTTGTAGCGGTTCCGATGAAGGTGCAAAAGGTTCAGAAGATGGAGCTTCAAAAAATGATTCAAAAGAGATTAATTTAGCTTATGTTGAGTGGGATACAGAAATTGCTTCAACCCATGTAGTTGGAAAAGTGTTAGAAGACTTAGGTTATGATGTATCACTAACTCCACTTGATAATGCGATTATGTGGGAAGCTGTTGCAAAAGGAGAAGCTGATGCGATGGTAGCAGGATGGTTACCGAATACCCATGGCGCACAATATGAACAATATAAAGATAGTTTAGTAGAATTAGGCGAAAATTTATCCGGTGCTAAAATTGGCTTAGTAGTACCTTCTTATATGGATGTTAATTCAATCGAAGATTTAACAGATGAAGCAAACAAAACGATTACTGGTATTGAACCAGGTGCAGGGGTTATGGCCGCAACGGAACAAGCGTTAGAAGAGTATGCTAATTTAGCGGATTGGGAACTACTTCCATCATCTTCAGGTGCAATGACAGTGGCTTTAGGTCAAGCAATTGAGAATGAAGAAGACGTAGTTGTTACAGGTTGGTCTCCACACTGGAAATTCTCTTCTTATGATTTGAAATATTTAGAGGACCCTAAAGGTGTATTTGGTGGAGAAGAAACTATTAATACATTTGCTCGTAAAGGGTTAGAAGAAGATATGCCAGAAGCGTTTAAAGTAATAGATGCTTTCCATTGGACTCCAGAGGATATTGAATCTGTCATGCTTGAAATTAATGATGGCGTTGACCCTGAAAAAGCTGCAGCTAAATGGGTTGATGAAAATCCAGATAAAGTTGCTGAATGGACTGAAGGAATCGAATAAAAATAAAAAATGTACTTTCCTGAACGGAAAGTACATTTTTTTTTATAAAATCCACCACGCGAATAAACTTAATAAAATAGAAGTGAGAAGTAGGGTGCAGAGCGGTTTTAACGCATTCTTTTTTAATTTTTTAAAATCAACAGACATCCCTAAGGCAGCCATAGCTACAGTTAATAAAAAGGAAGCGAAGGAAGAAACATTATTTTGAAAAGAAGTAGACAGCCATTTATTTTGTAAGCCGATTGTACCGATAATGGAAACAACGATAAATCCTAATAAGAAGTAAGGAAAAGATGCTTTCTTATGAGCGTTTTTATTTTTCATTGAAAGAAAAAGGACAATCATCATTGTGACAGGGAAAAGAAGTAATACACGGCTTAACTTACTAAGTAGGGCAGGTGTTAATGATTCATCACCGAAAGAAGAACCCGCAAGTAGTGCGTGGGCAATTTCATGAAGACTAAATCCTACCCACTGTCCATATAATTCGGGAGTCATACTCGTTATTGCAGCAATAACTGGTGCAGCTAAAGCGAATATCGTTCCTACACATGCAATCATACCTATTGCCATTGCAGTATCATCTTCGTCTGAATCAATGATAGAAGATATAGCGCCAATTGCAGCAGCTCCACATATACCAGTACCGGAACCAAGTAATAGTAGAAGTTTACGATCAACACCAAATACTTTACCAATAGTAAATGTTATAAAAAGAGCAAAAATGATAACAATCGCAGCGCGGATTAGTAGGGGAAATCCTTCATCGACAATTAATTTAATATTTAGCCTTATTCCATACAATATAATGGCTAAACGTAGAATGATTTTTGAAGAAAACTGAATACCACATCGAAACTTTTCGGGGTATTGATATACATTACGATAAATAATCGCTAGTAAAAGGGCAATTGCTAAAGGACCTAGAAGGGAAAAGACGGGAATAAAACTTAAGCAATAAGCTAAAAGCGTGATAGAAACCATTAATAAAATACCTAAATAAAATCCAGTCGTTGCATATTTCGTCATACGATTCATGCCTACCTTTCAATTATTATGGTAATATGGATGGAGTATAAATAAAAATTAATTATATTGATAATATATATAAGTAATTACTTATGTGAGGGGTTTTATGAATCAAAAGATAATGGTCTTTTTAAAAATCGTGGAGCTTGGTAGCTTTTCAAAGGCAGCGGAAGCTTTATATATGACCCAACCCGCCGTTAGTCAATTTATTAAGAGTTTAGAAAAGGATTTAGGTGTTATATTATTTGACCGTTCGTCCAAGTCATTACATTTAACTGCTGCCGGACAAATTGCCTTTCAATATTGCCTTGAGATGAAAAAGCTATCCGAAAATATGACCCAATCGTTAGATGAGTTAATGAATGTAGTGAAAGGCCCGTTAATAATCGGTGCAAGCTATTCCTATGGGGAATATATTCTTCCTTCAAAATTAGCGGAATTTATAAAACGGTACCCTTTAGTGGAACCAAATGTCTTAATAAAAAACACATCGGAAATCGCACAGGAAATGATAGATAAAAAAATAGATATTGGGATTATAGAGGGAATGATTGAACCATCCCGTATCGTAAGTGAAAAGCTTGCAACGGATAGAATGGTAGTTGTTTCAAATGAACCGATTACTGAAATAGGACATGAGACTACTTGGATTGTAAGGGAAAAGGGGTCAGGTACGCGTGCTGCAACCGAACGTTTTTTTCAGCAACATCGTTTAAAACCGCAAAAAATGATGGAGTTTGGCAGTACGCAGTTAATAAAAGGAGCAGTTGAGGAAGGGGTAGGAGTATCCCTATTATCAAAATGGACTGTTCAGCAAGAAGTAGCCAATAAAAAGTTATTTATAGTGGATGAAGAACAACTTTATTACGAGAGGGATTTTTATATGATTTATTTAAAAACCCCCTTTCAATCAAAAACGACAGAAATGTTTTTGAATTTTATAAGAGAAACATCAAAAAAAGGTGATGAATTAACTTAAATTCATCACCTGAGTTTATTTATTGATGTAATCATAACCAACTACAGTCCATATACCAGTAGGATCTTGTCGAATTAGTCTTTTTAAATAAACATATTTAATCAACGTTTGTGTATCATTGACTTCTACAATAGCTGAATCCGTTGTACTGTGTAAAAGCTTAAGACTCTCTTTGGCAATCGGATAATCTCCCTCTATCCCTTCGGGGGATATTTTTAAACTAACAAAAACTTGCGCCGAAAGTAGAGGATCTAATCGCCAAGGAGAATGTCCCTCATCTACACTTTTTTGAGCATTTCTTTCTTGTGCTAAATCATATGGTACTTCTTCTTGTGGATTGATATCGTATTCTTTGGCTTGAACAGGAAAAATTATATTATTGTATATATCGACACTTTCAAGTTCAATAATGAGCTGATTGGATTCAAGATATGCAGGAATTGCATTTCCCTCTATAATGTCCACAGTTAAAACCTCCGTCTTTATTAGGAATGTTAAGACATTACCGTTATTATTTACAGTAAGTTCTTTTTTATGAATGACCTTTGTATAAAAGACTGTTATTGTATCTCATAGTATCAAATCGAATCCGCATCTTATTTAGTAGTCATTATGATATAAAACAAACATCCCGATTTACAGCTGAAGAAGGTTATATGTGAATTATTCTTTTCAAGTATTGTGCCAATATATTAGGAAATAATACATAATGAAATTCATTTATTTTTATTTTGCTTAATTTTTTTAAGTAAGGAAATAAAAAAGAAATTAATCATTCATAAATAGTGATAAGTTGGTATATCTTTTTCGTTGAAATTAACAGAGAAGAAGGACGACATTGAAATTAGTCAGTCTTCTCTTTTTTAATCAACCATTCTTTTTTTATAAAGGAAGATAGTGGATAACCATATAATGATGGTCCAAATCAGTATGGTCATTATAGGTATTAGTACATCAGAAAGGGTATAGCTTACTTCTAATGACTCTGCTAATAAAATAATTTGAGTACTTGGTAACCACTCTGCCACCTTTAAAACAGGAATATTTTCTGCTAATACTGTTAAGAAGGGACCGAAGGAAAACAATAATATAATTGGTAAAATGACAACGGATGCTTCTAAAATTGTTTTTGTAAAAAGGGCACCTAGTGTTCCTAAACCAGTGTAAAAAACAATTGAAAGGAACAGTGCAATGCCCAAAATAAGCCAATTTCCAGGGTTGTATCCGACTAGAAAAATGGAAAGTAGCACCGTAACCGCAGAAATTGAAAATACAAGTAGACTTTTCCCCAGTAATATATCGAACAATGTTGCTGGCGATAACATTAAACTACGTAGGGTATTTCTTTCCTTTTCTTCGGCAATTAAACAACATTGTACAAAGGCAGTTACAGAAGTAAAGGCTAAATTAATTGGTAAAAAATAAGCTTGTATATTATTTACACCTGTTTTGTTATAAATAAAAGCCATAATTAATGGTAAAAGAACCATTATTGAAACGGCATAATTCCGTGAAAACTCTTTATAATCTTTAATGAAAATTGCTTGTATACGAGAAAAATTCATATTAAATCACTTCCAGTCACTTGTAAGAATATGTCGCCTAAAGTCGGTTCGTTTGTATAAATACGAGATATAAGTCCACTTCTCATCCAATCATAAACTTTTTTTGCTTCATCCTTACAATTTTCAATACAATGCTCACTTCCATCAATTAATTCCACTGTAATCGTGTCATCCCCAAACTGTTTTTTCAATTGTTGGGGTGAACCAATTGCTCGTATTTTCCCTTTATGCAAAAAGGCAATTCGATCACATAAAGTTTCAGCTTCACTCATATCGTGGGTTGTTAAGAAGATGGTCGTACCCATTTCATTAAGTTTACGTAATCCATTATAAATATGTTGTGTATTAACTGGATCAAGGGCAGAGGTAGGTTCATCTAAAAATAATAACTCAGGTTTATGCATAATAGAGCGTGCTAATGTAACCCGTTGAATCATCCCTTTCGATAATTGACTCACCTTTTTCTTCCGTACATCATATAAATTGACAAATTCCAACGCTTCTTTTACAGAACTGTTGGGTAAATTATACAATTTACTATAAAGTGATAAATTTTCCTCTACCGATAATCTTAAATAAAGGCCGCTATTGTCCGTTAATATGCCGAAACGTGCTCGATTGGAACTTTTACTCATTTCTTTAGCGTCTTTTCCAAATACGTATGCTTGCCCTTTATTTTTTGTTAATTGGGCAGTTAAGATTTTTATCGTAGTTGTCTTACCTGACCCACTAGGTCCTAAAAATCCGAAAATTTCTCCTTTTTTAATACTAAATGATACATCACGTAATGCTACTTCTTGATGGAACAGTTTTTGTAAATGTTGAACATCAATTACATGCGTCATTCTCGTTCCTCCTAATTAGTTGAATGTATCCTAACAATAATAAGAAAAAACGAAAACAGCAGTATATTTCCGGTGAAAGGAGTTATTTCATGATAAAAGGTGTCAAAATTTCTTTAAATGGACGATGGAAATTTCCCAGGAAATTGGTCAAATCCCTATAATACGTTTTAATTCGACTAATTTATTTTTAGATAATGGGACAATGTTTTCTTCAGAAGTATGCAGGGATAAACTGTAACTATTACGTGTCCAAGTAATGATTTCTCTAACTTTTTGTAAGTTAACAATATAGGAACGATGGCAACGGAAAAAGCCGAAGGGTGTTAATTTTTGTTCTAATTCATTTAAAGTCATCGAACAAGGATAACGTTCCCCGCCAACATAAACCAATACTTCTCCTTCAACACTTTCAATATAATCGATTTCAGGAGGATTGAATAAAATGATTTTCTCGTTTTTCTTCGTTGGAATTTTTTCAAAACGAATCGGAGTCAACTCGGATTTTTCAATCATTAACGGTTCTTCTTCTTTTACGTCTAACTTATGTAATCCTTCTGAATCTAATCGAAAAACAAAATCACTTGCTAAAAGGACATTTTCCATATTATTTGATAACAATATGACAGTTTTTTGTTTTTCTTTTAATGATAGAAGGTAATTCAAGACAGTCTCTTTGGAATGTTCATCTAAGTTTTGAAACGGTTCTTCTATTACTTGAATAGGCTTTTCGTTAATGTAACAAGGGATTAATCGCAATCTTTGTTTCTCACTATAAGTTAATTTTTCCAACCTTACGTTTCTTCGATCAACGAAATCCAATAATTGTAGTAAATGGTTATTCTCGACGGTAGCATTGTAAATACCTTTGACAAAATTAATGTATTCATTAATAGTTAAGCGTTGATACAAACCGCTTTCTCTATGTTCCATATGTATTTCTGGATTGGAAGCAAGTTGTTTTGTTAAAAAGTTAATTTTTGCCACATCTGAGTAAATACCAACGATCGACTCTTCCTCCAGTTGCATTTCAATCTTTGGGGAAATTAAATTACCTTCTATAAAAAAGGCATCAATTGTAATAGCTAAGTTTGTTTTCATTGTAAAGCCCCCTAGTTTTTTTGAAAAGTTAGACTATAATACGATTATACACAATAGGAAATAATAGGAAAGTTTCGCTATTTTCTAATAGGTAAAAAACATAAAGACGCCCGTTAAAAGAAAACGAGCGCCTAGTCATGATTATTTGATTGGAATCCAAATTTCTGAGTAGCAATTTGGATCGTTTGGATCATCATCTGAATATACTTCTAACTCCGTAGTCCCTGCTTGTTCGTATGGGTTGGAAGGGAACCATTCAGAGTAAATTTTCTTCCAAGTATCTTGCATGGCATGGGGCATTGGTCCATGAACTTCAAAAATAGCCCATTTAGACGAAGGTACTTCATATGCTTCTAATCCTTCCGGTACTTCGCCATTATAGGCAGTTGCAATCCAATAATCCATTAATTTTTCATCTTGTTTATATTTCTCTACACTACAAACTCCAAGAATTCCTTTTACTTCTCCGTTATTTAATTCAAACAACCGATCATTCGTTCCATCCTTGTGTACATCATTCCAAAAATGAGGTATGTTTTGGGTGTTCTCCCCGTTTTCAAAATTATACGTTCGTTTTACTCCAACAATTTGAAATGCATCTTTCTCAATAATTCGGTAGTTCATAGGTACTGCTCCCTCCAATTGTATTTTAATAACGAGGCGATTATAGGATTGTAAAGTCCCTTTTTTTTTACGTGCTTCTGATGGGGAAATATGATGTTGTTTTCGAAAAGCTTTTGTAAAGGACTCAGGTGTTTCATATCCATATTTAAAAGCGATGTCGATAATTTTCTGGTCTGTATTGATCAGTTCTTGTGCTGCTAATGTCAACCGCCGTCTACGTATATAATCGCTAACAGTAATATCTGTTAATATTGAAAATGTACGTTGAAAATGAAATACAGAAGAATTAGCAGCTCGAGCAATCGATTCGATTGTTAGTTCATTGTCTAATAAATTCATTTCTATATACTGTATTGCTTTTTGAATGGACTCTAACCACCCCATAATGCTCACCTCTATTGTTATGATAATTTGTAATGATTACATATTCTTGTCTTTTTGTGCTCTCATCGGACAGGTTTAAACTAAATGAACTACTTTGAGAAAATAATTTAGAATTTTCTATAAATATTATATATGACTTCGTGTACAATGGAAGAAAACAATTTTTAAGGGTGGAGAAATGAGAAAAATCCATTATAGTTGGATTGTATTAGCAGTAACATTTATAGCAATTATTGTTGCGGGGATTATTCGATCATCTTCAGGAATCTTTATCGATCCTTTTGAAATCGAATTCGGTTGGGATAGACCAACAATATCTTTTGCAATTGCTATATGTTTGTTTTTATATGGTTTTTCTGGACCTTTTATGGCAGCCTTTGTGGATGTTTTTGGTTTAAAGCGAATGATGCTTTATTCGATGGCTATTTTGACAGTAGGTTTAGGCTTAACGTTTATCATGCAAAGTAAATGGCAGTTAATAGTTATTTGGGGTGTCATGTTAGGTGTCGGTTCAGGATTATTTTTAACAGTTCTGAGTACGCAAGTAGCGAATCGATGGTTCGTGAAAAGAAGGGGTCTTGCCGTCGGTATTTTAACGGCGGCTACGGCAACAGGACAATTAATTTTACTACCGGTTTTAGCGGCATTTGTAGATAATTATTCTTGGCGTGCTGCCATTGCATTCATTTTCTTTTTAAGCATCGCAATGCTTTTTGTTATCGCGATATTTATGAAAAGTTGGCCAAAGGAGATTGGAACGACTCCCTATGGTCAAGATGAAGAACTAGAACAGCCCCCTTTATCAACAAATCGCAATCCTTTTAAAATGGCGATTATATCATTAGTTGAAGGGTTAAAAGTAAAAGAATTTTGGTTGCTCGCGGGAAGTTTCTTTATATGTGGTTTATCTACTAGCGGTATTATTGGTACCCATTTCATTTCCTATTGTGTTAGTTTTGGTATTCCTTTAGTGACAGCAGCGGCAATGCTTTCATTTATGGGAGTATTCGATTTAATTGGAACTACCATCTCCGGTTGGTTATCTGATCGCTTTGATAATCGGTGGCTATTATTTTGGTACTACTTGCTTCGAGGACTCTCCTTAGTCTTTTTACCCTTTGCACTTGCTCAAGGGTCTTACACATGGCTAGTCATTTTTTCAATCTTTTACGGATTAGATTGGATAGCAACTGTACCGCCAACAATCGGATTAACGAGGCAAAAATTTGGGGTAGAAAAAAGTGCAATGATGTATGGGTGGATTACTGCAGCTCATCAAGTAGGTGCAGGTGTAGCAGCCTACTCAGGGGGTGTAGTATATAAAGTGTTCGGTTCCTACATGTGGGCATTCGCTTTGGCAGGAGCTTTCTGTTTACTAGCTAGTTTATTTGTCATCCTCATTAAAAAACAATCTCCAAAGGAAATTGTTTAGTTTTTCATTCTATGGGAATAGATGATATGATACTTACAGCAACTTAAAAAGGAGCATGAATGTGGGGAAAGTATCAAAAAGAGCTGCTAGCATTTTATATATGAAAGAACATGAAACACTTTTTTCATGTCCGATTTGCCAAAAGGATATGCATGTAAGTGACGATGGCCATGTGTTATGTCATAATCATCATTCTTTCGATATTGCAAAACAAGGATATGTGAATTTCATGATTAAACCTTTCACATCCATGTATAGTAAAAATCTATTTGAATCTCGTCAGGAAGTTATGAATAGTGGTTTATATGAGCCGGTCCAAAAGGCGATTGCGAAATATGTAGGGAACCGTACGAAAACGATTTTAGATACTGGCTGTGGTGAAGGTTCTCATTTAAATAAAGTTATAAATGAATTGGAACAGCAAGTGTTGGCTGTTGGGATTGATATTTCTAAGGAAGGAATCCAATCTGCGGCAAAATTTTATGAGCATAAAATTTGGTGTGTAGGAGATTTAGCCAACAGTCCTTTTAAAGAACAATCCTTTGATTGTATATTAAATATTCTATCCCCTGCTAACTACGGTGAATTCAGTAGATTGTTAAATGAAAAAGGGAAATTAATAAAAGTAGTACCCCAATCAGACTATTTAAAAGAAATACGCAGACAAGCATTTGCGAACTCGGAAAAAGAACATTATACAAACGAACAAACGGTAGAGAGATTTAAAGAACATTTTGCTAATGTCAAACAGGAGCGTATTACATATACAATGCCTTTGGATGAAAAGCTTGTACCTAAGCTTCTAGAAATGACGCCCCTTGGTTGGCATTTAGAAAAGGATTTATCTTTAAATGAAATTACAATTGATCTTGAAATATTAGTTGGAGAAGGAACAAAATAAACTAAAGATATTATAAAAAGGTAGGAATGTTGAAGTGTTATATGATATTGGAGCTAATCTTGTTAATGTGTTTTTAATGCTTAATGGCTCAAAAGCAAAGGTATATGGTAAAGAAAATTTACCGAAGGAAGGCGGTTATATTATCGCCTGTACCCATAATGGATATGTAGATATTTTAAACTTAGGTGTATCATTATATCCACGGCACATTCATTTCATGGCAAAGAAACAATTATTTGAAGGGAAATTTGGCTCGATTATTGCCAATTTAAATGCTTTCCCAGTAGATCGAGAGAACCCAGGGCCAAGCGTTATTAAAATCCCACGTCAACTAATAAAAGAAGGAAAAGTGGTTGGAATCTTCCCTAGCGGGACCCGATCAACAGAAAATACAGAATTAAAACAAGGGGCGATTACGATTGCCCAACTATCAAAGGCTCAAATTGTACCGGCAGCTTATGTAGGACCAAGAAACGTTGGCGAAGTGTTTAAGCGTCAAAAAGGCTATCTGATTTATGGAGAACCATTTACAGTTGGAAGTGGTAAAGAGGCAAGGGACGAATCAACTCAATTTTTAGAAAAAGAGCTGGAACGTTTAACAGAAGATTTGAAATCGAAAATTAAAAAATAATGTACATGCACTTTCCATATTGGAAAGTGCTTTTTGTAAGGAGGAATCAATATGACACGTGTACTTTTTGTTTGTTTAGGGAATATTTGTCGCTCCCCAATGGCTGAAGCGGTTATGCGCCACTTAGTGGAAAACAAAGGATTAAGTGATCAAATTAAAGTAGATTCGGCTGCAACTAGTTCTTGGCATATCGGAGAGCCTCCCCATAAAGGCACTAAAGCAAAACTGAAAGAGTTCGGTATTTCAACTAGTGGTATGAAAGGAAGACAGCTCTCAACAGAAGATTTCGAAACATTTGATTACATCATAGGAATGGATAGTAGTAATGTGCGTAACATACGTCAAATGTTAGGCCAGCCAGAACATCCGAAAATATTCCGATTTTTAGATTTAACTGATCATAAAAAAGATGTGCCAGACCCTTACTATACAGGGGATTTTCAAGAAACTTATGAACTGGTAGTAGATGGATGCGAAGCGTTATTGGAGAAAATTTTAAGGGAGAAGTAGGATGGAATATGATACCTTTCTCTTTGTCAAACGAATAGTGTATAATATTACAGTCTCATATCATTTAAAGGTTATCATTATATGCCTTAAAATATAGTTATTAAAATGGAAAGAGAGTGAATCCAATGGGTCGTAAATGGAATAACATTAAAGATAAGAAAGCCGAAAAAGATAAAAATACAAGTCGTATTTATGCGAAATTTGGTACAGAAATTTATGTTGCAGCTAAAAAAGGTGAACCAGATCCGGAATCTAACTCAGCTTTAAAATTTGTATTAGAACGAGCGAAAACATATAATGTGCCAAAACATATTATCGATAAAGCAATTGATAAAGCAAAAGGTGCAGGCGGGGAAGATTATGACGAGTTACGCTACGAAGGATTTGGAGTTGGCGGAACAATGGTCATTGTAGATGCATTAACAAACAACGTTAATCGTACTGCTTCAGATGTACGCGCAGCTTTCGGAAAAAATGGAGGAAATATGGGAGTAACAGGTTCTGTTACTTATATGTTCGATTCAACAGCGGTGTTCGGTATTGAAGATAAAACAGCGGATGAAGTATTAGAAATATTATTAGAAGCAGACGTAGATGCTCGCGACGTATATGAAGAAGATGGTACAGTGATCGTTTATGCAGAGCCTGACCAATTCCATGTAGCGCAAGAGGCTTTAAAAGCAGCGGGTATTAGTGAATTTACAGTAGCTGAGTTAACAATGCTTCCGCAAACAGAAGTGACGTTAACAGGTGAAGATAAAGCGAAGTTTGAAAAAATGATCGATGCATTAGAAGATTTAGATGATGTACAACGTGTCTACCATAATGCAGATTTAGGAGAATAATTGTAAAGTTCGCTAGTTAAATAGAAAAATGAACCAGTAGCTTATTGCTGCTGGTTTTTTTGTTGAAAAGAATAAGATTTGCTTATTTAAATTGGTTTATTAATATCCATCAAAAAGGGTCGATAAGAACTTTGAGTAATTTATTTAAAGGAGCATTTATACATGAACAAAGGGAAACGGTTATCAAGACAAATCCTATCCATTATTATCGTTGTTTTTGTTTTATTATTAGGCATTTATACTTTTACAATGATGTATAATTCGAGGGAATCTGTAAAGGAAGCAGTCGGGGAACGAACAGTTGAAATCGCTAATAATATGTTGAAGTTTATCGATGTTGAACAATATAAAAAATTAGCAGAAAATCCAGAGGAAAACGATTTATATTGGGAGTTAAGAGAACAATTAAATGATTTACGTGAGATGAATGGTGTTCTCTATGCCTATACATACGCAGTTCCTGAAAAAGGAGAAGATGTGACGTTTCTAGTCGACGGTATGCCCGTAGAAGATACAGAAAATGCAGCTACTATTGGTGACGCTTCTGGATCAACCACCTATGAACATTTACAAAAAGTGTTGAAAGATGGTTCTTATCATTCCGATTTATTAAGCAGTGAATTTGGGGAATATATTTCCGGTACGATTCCAATGAAAGATAAAAATGGTGAAGTCGTTGCCTTCTTAGGTATTGATATTGATGCTTCATATGTAGATGAAGTAAGTTCAAATGTGATGATGGGAATCGTCCCAAAAATTGGAGTTATTTTTTTAATGATTATTTTAATCGGATTATTTATTGTTTATCGTTACGTGAATAAATCATTAAAGCCATTAGAAGTGTTAAAAGTAGCATCGGATCAATTATCCGACGGGAATTTAAAAGGTGTCAATGAAACGCTGTCTACTCTAAAGTTAAAACAACATAATGAAATTGCCATCTTTTCGAAAACATTTTCTCAAGCTTTAAACAATTTGTCCCAAACATTATTGAAAATAAATACGAAATCAAAAAATTTGGAACGGGTAGTTGTTGAATTGGAAACTGCAGCAACTCAAGTAGGACAATCGACTACGACCATTGCTTCAAGCATTATTGAAATTGCTTCGAGTAGCGACCAACAAGAAGAAAGTAATAAAGAAGTAACACAAGCGATGAATGAAATGTCTATCGGTATTCAAAGATTAGCAGATACAACTTCTGAAATTGCCGAATCATCTACCGAAATGACTCGTTTAGTCACTACTAGTGTAGAACATGCACAACAAGTTGTTTCCCAAATTCAAAACGTGGAGACATCTGTTCTGCATACTGAAAGTTATGTTCGAGAAATGGGAGAAAAATTCAATTCTATTAAAGAGATGGTATCGATTATAACAAACATTGCTGATCAAACAAATCTTCTTGCATTAAACGCGGCTATTGAAGCTGCACGAGCAGGGGAAGCGGGTAAAGGCTTTGCTGTCGTTGCCGATGAAGTACGAAAACTTGCGGAAATGTCGAAAAGCTCTGCCGATGATATTCAAAACCATCTTCAAAAATTCGTTCAAATTAGTAATAAAGCTTTAGAAGAGATGGAAAACAGCACAGAAGAAGTAAAAATGGGGAACCAGTCAGTTATGGAAATTGGGCAAATGTTAAATCAAATTTCATCCGTTGTATCCGCAGTAGACTCAAAGATACAAGATGACTCAGCCGTAATTGAACAAATGTCTGCAAGCTCAGAGGAAATTTTAGCATCTACAGAAGAGATGAATAAACTTGTATCGAATACGACTAATCAAACAAAAGAAGTGGCCGGATCAACAGACATTCAAGTAAATATGGTTGATAAACTTGAAGAAGTTGTTGCATTACTTGAATTAACTTCTAAAGAAATGATGGAGGAAATAAGTAAATTTAAAATTTAGTTTAGTGAAAAGTACATTCGATGTTTCAGAATGTACTTTTTATTTTCTACATCCTATTAATCTTAAAAATTATCAGAATAGTTGCTCTTCTGGAAGAAATCGTTAATAATAGATGATGAAGTGAATTGTGAAAAAAGAGGGGTGCAATAGGATGGTAACATTTAAAGATTATGAATATAAAAGACCAAACCTAGATGAACTAAAGAAAAACATTCGTGAACTAATCGAGCAGTTTAAAAATGCAGATTCCGTTGAAAGCCAAAGTGAAATCATTAAAAAAATTAATGCTTTCCGAAATGATTTTTCAACACAAGAAAATTTAGTATATGTACGTGCTTCAATTGATACGAATGATGAGTTTTATCAAAAGGAACGGGACTATTTAGATGAAGTTTCACCTCAATTTGAAGAACTCAAATTTGAATACTATAAAGAGCTGGTGAAATCTCCTTATAGAAAGCAATTAGAAGAAAAATGGGGGACTCAGCTATTTGCATTGGCTGAAAATCAAATTAAAGCCTTTTCCCCAGAGGTTATTGAACTAATGCAACAGGAGAACAAACTTGTTTCCGAATATAACAAGCTAGTAGCCTCTGCACAAATTGAGTTTGATGGGAAAACATTAACCCTTGCTCAATTAACACCGTATGGTGAATCAACAGATCGTGAAGTACGTAAAGAGGCAATGAAAGCAAGATTTAACTTCTTTGCAGAAAATGGGGAAAAGTTCGATGAGATTTATGATAAGTTAGTTCATCTTCGCCATAAAATTGCTACGACCCTCGGCTATAAAAATTATGTTGAGTTAGGTTATGTGAATATGGATCGTGTTGATTACGACGAAGAAATGGTTGCGAATTTCCGAGATCAAGTTCAAAAACTCATTGTACCCCTAGCGACAAAACTTTATAAAAGACAAGCAAAGCGTATTGGAATTAGCGATTTTAAATTCTATGATGAAGGATTGAACTTCCTTTCAGGGAATGCTAAACCACAAGGTGATCCTGCATGGATCGTAAAGAACGGTAAAAAAATGTATGAAGAACTTTCCACTGAAACAGGTGAATTTTTCAATTTTATGATTGACCGTGAATTAATGGATTTAGAGGCGAAAAAAGGGAAAGAAAGCGGCGGTTATTGTACATTTATCGATAATTACGATTCACCGTTCATTTTCTCTAACTTTAATGGAACTTCTGGTGATATTGATGTACTAACACACGAAGCGGGTCATGCGTTCCAAGTGTATTCTAGCCGCAATATCGGCATTCCAGAATATTTATGGCCAACTTATGAATCTGCTGAAATCCATTCCATGAGTATGGAGTTCTTTACTTGGCCATGGATGGAATTATTCTTTAAAGAAGAAACAGAAAAATATAAATTTAGCCATTTAAGTAGTGGGCTATTATTTTTACCATACGGTGTTGCAGTCGACGAATTCCAACATGTTGTTTATAAAAATCCAGCAATGACACCGGCTCAACGTAAACAGGCATGGAAGGATATTGAAGAAAAATATTTACCTCACCGCGATTACGACGGTTATGAATATTTAGAGACAGGCGGATTCTGGCAACGCCAAGGGCACATTTACGGTAGTCCATTCTATTATATTGATTATACATTAGCTCAAGTTTGTGCGTTCCAATTTTGGAAACGTTCAAGAGAAGATTTCGAAGCAGCGTGGAAAGATTATATTCACTTATGTGGCTTGGGTGGTTCCATGTCGTTTACGAAATTAGTAAAAGAAGCAGGATTAATTTCCCCATTTGAAGATGGATGTGTGGAATCGGTAATTGGTGCTATTGAGGGATATTTAAACTCTGTAGATGATGCCGCATTATAGTTTTTAAACTCTCGAAAGTAAATCTTTCGAGAGTTTTTTTGTAGTTTCTTTCGATTCCATATTATAAAATCAAATATAGTATATAATGGTTGAATAGGAAATAATGATTGATGGAACAATGTGGAAAGGGGTGAGCGTATATGACAAAAAAAGTATGGTTTCAAGTTGGTATAGGGATTATCATAGCACTTTTAATTATTAAATACGTTGTTGAAATTCATTGGATTTTTAATCCGATTTTTATCATTATTAAAACGATATTTATCCCGTTATTGTTAGGCGGTGTACTTTACTACATATCCGAACCGTTACAAAGAATTATGGAAAAAAAGGGCGCTCCAAGATGGGCGAGTATCTCTACGATTATTTTATTATTAGCAGGAATCGTAACAGGAATTCTTTTATTAATCGGTAATCCAATTTCGGAGCAGGTAAATAATTTAGTGAAAAATGCTCCTTATATAGGAGATAAAATAATGGATACAGCCGACATTGTACTAGATAACAAAGATAATTTACCTCCACAGGTAGAAAACTTTGTTGACTCCATTTCAAATTCCATTCAAGACATTGCAATGACGGGAAGTAAATATATTGTTTCTATCGTCAGTGGGACATTTTCAGCAGTGTTTACTTTAATCTTAGTACCGTTCTTTTTTATTTATATGTTAAAAGACCATGAAAAGTTTGCTCCGAATATTTATAAAATCTTTTCAGGTGAAAGACGTACATGGGTGAAAGAGACTTTATCCGATATCGACAATGTATTACGAAATTATGTTCAAGGACAAGTATTGATTAGTTTAATTTTAGCTTCGATGATGTTTATCGGATACTTAATTATCGATCTGGATTATGCGTTATTACTATCAATTTTTGCTTTCTTTATGAATATGATTCCTTTTATCGGACCATGGATATCATTAGCACCTGCCCTTGTCGTTGCCATAGTGCAAGATCCAATTTTAGTCGTTTGGGTTGGTGTAATAACTTTAGTTGCTCAACAAATTGAAAGTAACCTAATTACACCAAACATTATGGGGAAAACATTGGATGTGCATCCGTTAACGGTTATTACAATTGTTCTGGCAGCGGGTAATATTGGTGGCTTTATTTTTATTATTATTGCCATTCCAACTTATGCAGTTATTAAAGCGGTGGTAAAAAATATTTACGAAGAACGGAAAAAAATAAAAGAGGCTGCTACTAAGTCGGTATAATGAAAAAGCGATTGCATAGTAGAGATACGAAGGAGTTTATTCATGTTATCATTTGAAGAAAAACAATCTATCATTGAATCGTTTCCTGAACTAACCAAAAAGGAAATTTCATTAAAGCGATTGAACTATCATTTCGAAGAAAGCTTATACGAAAAAACGATTGTTATTGAAAAGATGCATCCGAACGGTAATGGATTTGTTTATGTTGGAGACTTGCTAAAATATGAGGAGTTGGCAAATGATAAAGGATTAGTCAACATTCGCGATTTTGATGAAAAATCTTTACGGGAAATTATTCGTGACTCAATAAACTACTTATCGGAAGAGACCGATATACCAATTGAGGAAACATGGGTTTCCCGTGACGGTACCATTTTAAAACTAATCCACGATCAATGGAATTGGGATATTTACCATCAAAATAATTTAGAAGAATCCTTTGGAACGCGAGAAGCAGCAGTGAATTATTTACATGATGAAGGATTTGTCTTGAAAAAATAAAAGGGGAAACAGAATGAGCGGAAAAAAAGTAGCCATTTATTTTGTTGCATTTATCGTAGTAATTTGTTTATTAATTGTCATCGCGATGCAAATATTTTTTGCAACATATGAACCGAAAAAAGATACGACAATTAATGAGACTTCCTTAATAACACCAGTTAATAAGGAAGAAATTAGCCGATTATAAAATCATAAAAGAGCTGGAGAAGGATAAACTTCTTAGCTCTTTTTTTAATGCAAAATAAAAACCAAACGAAAACTTTCGTTTGGTTATAGTATGATTTTTAGAAGAATAGGTTGAGGATAAGGAAGAAAATCCCGGCCATAACCGCAGAAATTGGCATTGTAATAATCCAAGTCAGAACGATTTTACGAGCAACTCCCCATTTTACACCTTTAACCCGTTGTGCAGATCCAACCCCCATAATTGCAGAAGAAATTACGTGAGTCGTTGAAACTGGTAAATGAATCAGTGTTGCACCGAAAATAACGGATGCAGAAGCTAAATCTGCCGCAGCCCCGTTTACAGGGCGGATTTTCATAATTTTACCCCCAACGGTTTTGATGATTTTATAACCACCAACTGAAGTACCAAGACCCATTGCAATTGCACAGGCAATTCGTACCCATTCTTGCACTTCATCTGTTGATTGTAAGCCGGCAGCAATTAAAGCCATCGTAATAATACCCATTGCTTTTTGAGCATCGTTTGTACCGTGAGTAAAAGATTGAATAGCCGCTGTAAAAATTTGTACTGTACGGAACCCTTTATTCGTTCGATAAAGGTTGAAATTTTTAAAAATGACTTTAAATGCAGACATAAAGATAAATCCTATAGCTAAAGCAAGAAATGGTGAAGCGATTAAACCGACAATGATACTTGAAAAACCATTGTAATTTAATATTCCAAATCCAGCTGCCGCAATTGCTGCACCGGCAATAGAACCGATTAATGTATGGGAAGAACTTGATGGTATACCGAAGTACCAAGTTAATAAGTTCCAAGTAATAGCAGATAATAAAGCAGCCAAAATAACGACTGTACCAGTTGTATCATCTGGCGTAACGTTCAATGAAAAGGGATCAACGATATCTTTTGCAATGGCTTTTGCCACTCCAACGAAAGTAATTGCCCCAATAAAGTTCATAATAGCAGCCATTAATACAGCAACCCGTGGAGGTAATGCACGAGTTGATACGGATGTGGCGATTGCGTTAGCTGTATCATGGAAACCGTTTATAAAGTCGAAAGCTAAAGCGAAGATTACGACTAATATTGTAAGTATTAATATAGTATCCATTTATAAAATCTCCTGATCCTACGCGTTACGCATAATAATTGTTTCTAATGTATTCGCTACATCTTGAGTAGAGTCAGCGATTTCTTCTAGTTGATCATAGATGTCGCGCATTTTAATTAGACGGATTGGATCCTTTTCATTTAAAAACAGTTGCTTTGTAGAAGAACGTGAAATTTCATCACATTCGCGTTCATAATCCTTAATTAGGATAATATGTTTACGCATCGCAACTAAGTCCTTTTTATTTAAAAGATCTGTTGCTGAAACGATTTCATCTGCACTTTTTGAAATATAGTCTAAGAATTTTTTCATCGATTCATCGATTTCAGTAAATGAAAACATTTCGAAATGGGCGATACAATGCTCCGCTCCATCGAGTACATCATCCATTTTGTTGGCTAATGCTAAAATATCTTCACGTTCAATTGGTGTCATGAAAGATTTGTTTAACATCACGATTAACTCATGGATTAATTTATCGCCATCCGTTTCATACTTCTTCATTCGAACGCTAAGTTCTTTTAAATCAGCAATAGAATTAATTTTAAATTCTCTTGCGTAATGAACAGCCTCTCTCATATTTTCCGCTATCTTGTGTAAAGATAAGAAAAATGGATCTGATTTTTTTGGACTAAACATGGAAATGCCCCCTGGTATATGTGCAAATTTTTAATAGTTAATGTAAAACCTAAATAATCATAACAAAATTTTTAAAAAATCTATACACCTTAAATGTTTCATTTCACAAATTTTACATTGCTGTAACATAAAAAGGTTCACAAATAGAAAAGCAAGTACATTACAGTGTAGATAATTCTCCTACTATAATATACTTGCCCATTAATTTGATTTTATGAAGTGTTCCAATTAAAAATATTGCTGAAGTTCCTTTTGTAGAAATGGTTCTGCAGATAAAAACTGAATAAACGAATTGTAGCGTTCGCGTTGTTCTAATGTTGGTTTTTTCCCGGTTAAGTAAGCACGAATTAATATGTTTTTTGGTGTATGTTCAATATCAATAAATTCCAAAAGTTGTGTATCGTAACCGACTAAGGTTAAAATTTCCGCACGAATAGAGTCAGTTGCAAGGGAAGCAAAACGTTCTTTGACTAACCCGTGTTGCGTCATTATATCTAAAGCGGGTGCATGAAGTTGTCTGTTTAATTCATGCTGGCAGCATGGAACGCTTAAAATTACCTTAGCTCCCCACTTTACTGCACGTGCCAAGGCCATATCCGTTGCAACGTCGCAAGCATGTAAAGTGACAACCATATCGACGGCATTTTCCTCATTATAATCATTAATATCACCAACTAAAAATTCAAGCTGATCATAATGCAGATCATGAGCAATTCGATTACATTCCTCTATAACTTCTTTCTTCAAATCTAAGCCAGTTACCCGAATATCCAATCCCTTCTCGATCTTTAAATAATGATATAAGGCAAAGGTTAAATAGGACTTCCCTGAGCCAAAGTCGAGAATTCGAATTTGTCGGCCTTTGGGCAAATGTTGTAAAGAATCATCGATAAACTCTACAAAACGGTTAATTTGTCTGAACTTATCAAACTTTTGCTTTTTCACTTTACCATCTTCCGTTTGAACGCCAAGACGAATTAAAAAAGGATAAGGTGTTGAGTCGTCAAGTAAATATTGCTTTTTCCGATTATGGGAAAGATTAACTTGTTTTGCATTTTCGAGTTTTTCCACTTTCCAAAGCACCTTATTTTTTTTCGACAATTGGACTTGTATTTTTTCATCCGTAAATTGGGCGTGGATTTGACGAAATTGCTGTAAAAGTATTTCGAAGGAGTCAGAAAATTTTTCTAATAAAACATTTTCATGTTTTAATATACGTTCATATTGATATTCCAACTGAATATGGTATTGCCCTTTCAGTTCTATTGGTTTTAGTTTTACACGTTTTAACTCATTTGATTTTTGCCGTGGTTGGCTAAAGGTCGCATGAATAAGTTGCTTACTATGAATGCGATTTAAAAATTGTTCTTTCATTTGTTCAAAATCCATTTGAATCAGCCTCTACTTTTAAATTGTTGAAAATAGTTTAACATAGCTGTATTAGTTAGTGTTAAATTCAAGATTTCAATTCCTAATAAGGTGCTTTAAACTAAATAATAACAACAGTATATTGAAAATTTTATTTTTTAAAAAAACTTACATACAATTATTATGAAGTATGATAAATTATAAGCAAATAATAGTGTTCTAGAATACGCGGTTATTTTCTATTATTCGACACTATTTTCAAAAATGTTTTGTATTAAGGGGGATGGATTATGTCAGATCATGCATTTCAATTGTTAGCGATCGTTATTTATATGCTAGCGATGATTATTATTGGTTGGTACGCCTATAAAAGAACAACGAATTTAAATGATTATATGTTAGGCGGACGTGATTTAGGTCCAGCTGTTACGGCATTAAGTGCTGGAGCAGCAGACATGTCTGGATGGCTACTAATGGGGTTACCTGGTGCAATCTATACGGCAGGTTTAGTAGAAGCATGGATTGCAATTGGATTAACAGTGGGAGCTTGGTTAAACTGGTATTTTGTTGCACCACGTCTACGGGTTTATACACAAGTTTCAAAAAATTCCATTACGATTCCTAGTTTTTTAGATAACCGTCTTCGTGATAAGACGAAATTAATTCGTATAGTTTCAGGTATTGTTATTTTAGTATTCTTCACGTTTTATGTATCTTCAGGTATGGTATCTGGCGGTAAATTTTTTGAAAGTTCCTTTGGTTTTGACTACCATACAGGTTTATTAGTAGTAGCACTGGTTACAGTTGGCTATACGTTATTTGGCGGATTTTTAGCAGTTAGTTACACAGACTTTTTACAAGGTCTGATTATGTTTTTAGCTTTAGTTTTAGTACCAACAATTGGTTTGTTTTTCACTGGGGGAATTGGCGAAACAATCAACTCCATTCAATCGGTGAAACCAGAGCATTTTAATTTGTTTGCTTCAACGGCTACAGCAGCTGGAGTTATTTCTTCTGTTGCGTGGGGGCTAGGTTACTTTGGGCAACCGCATATTATTGTACGATTCATGGCCATCAAATCGGTAAAAGAAACAAAACAAGCCCGTCGTATCGGAATCGGTTGGATGATCTTAAGTTTATTTGGTGCAATTGGTACTGCGTTAGTCGGATTAGCCTACTTCCAACAAAATGGTGGAAAAATTGAGGATCCTGAAACAATTTTTATTGTCATGGGGCAAATTTTATTCCATCCATTTATTGCTGGTATTATGCTAGCTGCCATATTAGCTGCAATTATGAGTACGATTTCTTCCCAATTAATTGTGACATCCTCTGCACTAGTGGAAGATATGTATAAAGCGTTATTTAAAAAGGATGCGACGGATAAACATTATGTATTGGCTGGTCGCTTAGCGGTTCTTGTGGTTTCCGTTGTTGCTGCGATATTAGGATGGAACCCTAACAGTTCCATTTTAGATTTAGTTGGATTTGCATGGGCTGGATTTGGTGCAGCCTTTGGACCAACCATTTTACTCGCTTTATATTGGAGAAAACTAACAAATGTTGGTGCACTAACAGGTATGGTAGTAGGTGCTGTTGTTGCCTTTGTATGGGGGCAAAATGAAGTGCTATCTAGTAGGCTGTATGAAATTGTACCTGGTTTTGCTATTAATCTTATTTTAGCGGTCATCATCAGTTTAATTACTTATAAACGAAATGATGAAATTGAACAAGAGTTTGATGAAACTTTAAATCTTTTACATTCAGAAAAAGAGAAACAATAAAATTTTAAAAGACCTATAACAATCGATGTTATAGGTCTTTTCTTATGTAAAATGGGATATAATGTATGATACGATTGTGGAAAATACCCTACTTTTTACAGGGAGGAATCTTTAGTGACGAATATGCAACAGATTGAAACAATTATTGAAAAGGCCGTTTTAGTTGGCGTTAATTTACAAAATGATCCCAATTTCCATTACTCAATGGAAGAGTTAGCCAGTTTAGCTGAGGCTCTTGATGTGACTGTAATGGGAACGGTCACACAAAATTTAGAACGTATAAATCCATCCCATTATGTAGGAACTGGAAAAATTGAGGAAATAAAAAGTTTTATAGAAGAGTTAGACGGAAATTTAGTTATTTTTAATGATGAACTTTCCCCATCACAAATTAGAAATTTGGAGCATGATTTAGAATGTAAAGTCATTGATCGTACGATGCTTATTTTAGATATTTTTGATCGCCGCGCAAAAACAAGGGAAGCGCAAATGCAAGTAGAATTAGCTCAGCTTCAATATATGTTGCCAAGACTAGTAGGCCTTCATGCTTCATTATCTCGTCAAGGTGGTGGTACGGGTGGAGGTTTTAGAAACCGTGGTGCTGGAGAAACGAAATTAGAGTTGGATCGACGGAAAATCGAAGATCAAATTTCAAAGCTTCGAAAAGAACTTGAAGGTGTAAAAGAACAAAGGGAAACCCAAAGGAAAAAAAGAAGGAAAAATGAAATTCCAGTCGTTTCTTTAGTCGGGTATACGAATGCTGGAAAATCAACCATAATGAACCGTCTATTGAAGAAAATTGGACAAGAAGACAATAAACAAGTTTTGGAAAAAAATATGTTATTTGCAACTTTAGATACTTCTGTTCGAAATATTGAATTGCCAGATAAAAAGACATTTTTATTAACGGATACGGTTGGATTTGTTAGTAAATTACCCCATCATCTAGTAAAGGCGTTCCGTTCCACTTTGGAGGAGGCAAGGGAAGCCGACTTATTATTACATGTAGTAGATGTATCCAATGAGCAGTATCGGTTTATGATGGATGTAACGAACAAAACATTGAACGAAGTCGATGTAGAGGACATTCCGACTATTTATGTATATAACAAATCGGATATTGCAAACGTAAAATATCCATTAGTAAGTGGTGACAATATTTGGATTTCCGCCCAGGAAGATAGTGGTTTAGACGAATTAATCGAAATGATCAAACAACATATTTTTTCTCATTATGTTGAATGTGAAATGATGATTCCTTTTGATCGGGGAGATGTTGTTTCGTACTTAAATGCCAATGCACAAGTGAAAGAAACAGAATATGAAGAACACGGAACAAGGCTAGTAGTTGAATTAAAAGAGTCTGATATGAAAAAGTACGAAAACTTTGTAATAAAATAATGAAATTGGGTAACGATGTATTTGTCGTTGCCTATTTTTTATGAATAAAAAATTATTCTTATATATCAATAAGAACCCTATGAATTACAGTTCTTAAGGAAAAATGATAGAAAATAAAGAAGAAATTGAAATTTCGAACTTTTTTATAATATATTGAAAAAACATTCATTTTGTTTTAAGGTAATAAAACGAGTTTTCAGACTGCGATTTTAATAATCTAAATTGTTTGAAAATATAAAAATATTAACGGAAGAGGGATTTCTTTATGTATAGTAAAGACGAAATTGTCAAATCCGTTCCTCAAAAAGGATTTTTTGGTCAACCAAAGGGTTTATTCACTCTATTCTTTACTGAATTTTGGGAAAGATTCTCATATTATGGAATGCGCGCCATTCTTATACTTTATATGTATTATGAATTACATGATGGTGGATTAGGGTTAGATCGAGGAACAGCGAACTCTATAATGGCTCTATATGGGTCTTTAATTTATATGTCTGGTATTATTGGCGGTTGGTTTGCTGACCGAGTTTGGGGAACACGTAAGACTGTATTTTACGGTGGAATATTAATTATGATCGGCCATATTGTATTGGCGTTACCGTTTGGTCTTACTGCTTTACTCATTTCGATGGCATTTATTATTGCCGGTACGGGTTTATTAAAATCGAATGTCTCAACGATTGTTGGAGATATGTATGCTGAGGGTGATAATCGCCGTGACTCAGGATTTAGCATTTTCTATATGGGTATTAATATGGGGGCATTTATTGCACCGTTAATTATTGGTACAGTTGGGGAAGAATATAATTTCCATTTAGGATTTGGTTTAGCTGCTGTAGGTATGTTCATTGGTTTAATCGTTTTCTTTGTCACACAAAAGAAATTTTTAGGATTAGCGGGTCTTGAAGTACCAAACCCATTAACAGAGCAAGAGAAAAAGAAAACGATTCGTAATGTGATCATTGCCATTATTGCTATTTTAATTGCCGGGTTCATTTTAAATGCGACTGGTAATTTAACAATGGCTGTGTTCAGTTTAATTATTACAACACTTGGTATATTAATTCCAACAGCGTTCTTTATTGTTATGTATCGTAGTCCAAAAACGACGAAAGATGAAAAATCTCGAGTATTAGCTTACATTCCTTTATTTATTGCTGCGGTTATGTTCTGGGCTATTCAAGAACAAGGAGCAACAATTTTAGCAACTTATGCGGATACTCGTACAGATTTAACTGTGGGAAGCTTTGAAATCCCAGCGTCTTGGTTCCAATCCCTTAACCCATTATTCATTATTATCTTTGCACCAATCTTTGCTTGGATATGGTTAAAACTTGGTAATCGTCAGCCTTCTACTCCGAAGAAATTTGCTATTTCATTATTCTTTGCAGGTTTATCATTCTTAGTAATGATTATTCCAGCGAAAATGTCTGGTGGCACGGAACTTGTTAGCCCTTGGTGGTTAGTTCTATCCTTCTTCCTTGTTGTAGTAGGGGAGTTATTATTATCTCCAGTCGGTTTATCAGCGACTACTAAATTGGCACCAGCAGCATTCGCAGCTCAAACAATGTCTTTATGGTTCTTAACTAGTGCGGCTGCCCAAGCGATTAATGCGCAACTTGTTCGTGTTTATGAAGCAGTAACAGAAATTACGTACTTCGGAACACTTGGTGCATTATCTATCTTCTTAGGTCTTCTATTATTAGTATTAACACCTATCATTGCCAAGGCGATGCGCGGGGTAAATTAATATAAAAGAGGTGTGATTTATTCACACTTCTTTTTTTTTATTTCTTCAGGAAAAATTGACACCTTTTACACTCTTTATACGTACTAACAAATAGTGGGTATTCTCCTATAGAATAGAAGATTCATATAGAGAAATAGTAGTAAATAGGAAAGAAGTAAAAAAGTAACATTTTATATGAAAATAACAAAAATAGATAGGAAAATATTGTAAACACTGTTACTCTATGAAATGTAATCATAATTTTGTCAAACAAAGTTATGTTCATAGCTAAAAGAAAACTAAAGGTTTGTGAAAGGAAGGGTATTATGAAAAAATGGGGTTATTTATTAATCGCTATCATGTTATTCGTGTTAACAGCATGTAATAGCACTGCAAAACCACAGTCAGGTGCGACATCGAAAAGCAGTGATTTGACGTTAGATGAGGTTTATAAAAATGCAATCGACCGACAAAATGAACTGAAAAGTCTTAGTGGATCAATTAAGATGGACCAAACAATCGGATTTGGAACTGGCGAAGAAAGTATTGAAATGACAACGAAAAGTGATTTAAAAATGGATATGGTAACAGATCCCGTTTCTATGTACATGGATGGAACAATGACGATGGGTGAGCCAACAACAGAAGGCGATGCATCAATGGGAATGGAAATGTATATGACGAAAGACGGAATGTACATGTTCGACTCTGAAGCGAACCAATGGGTGAAGCTACCATCTGAAGAGTTTGATGCGATGATGGGACAAACAGCGAATCAAGTAAATACATCTGAACAGCTGGAACAAATGAAATCGTTTATTAATGATTTTACATTTGAACAGTCGGATGATCAGTACATTCTTACATTAGATGCTGCTAGTGATAAGTTTACAGAGTACATGTTAGAGCAAATGCAAATTAATCAATCATTAGGACTTTCTGAAGAGGATACTCAAGTTCTTGAAAAAACGAAGGTTGATAGTTTAAATTATAAAATTGAAATTGATAAAGAAACGTTCGATATTACGACAATGGACATGAATGTCACTTTCACGATGGATTTAGAAGGTCAGCCAATGAAAATTACGACGGATATGGTTAGTCAATTTGATAATTTCAACGGAGTGGAAGAAATTAAAATTCCACAGGAAGTAATTGATAAAGCGATTGAAGTTCAATATTAATTTATTTGTAAGCTTAACTCGAATCGAGTTAAGCTTTTTTTATTAATTGTTCGATTTTTTCAAAAGTAAGAATGTAGATGGATTAAAGAAATCATTTTAATATAAATAACCGTTACAAAGTTTAAAATTTAACCTCTTATTTTTCAAGTTCGCAAGTTATCGTCATTGATTTTTCAACTTTTTCAACTTATAATGAAATACGTACTCGAGGTTGAGAATCATTTTCATTACATACTTGAGAATAAATAGAATATGGGGATAAAAATGAGACTGTGGATGTTAATTATCGCAGCGATCATCCTGTCGTTTATCTCGCTATTTATTGGCGCGATTGATATAAAGCCAACTGATTTACTTGACTGGCAATCAGAAGAAACACAAATTTTCTTAATCAGTCGTGTACCACGTCTAATGGCGATTATTTTAGCGGGGATAGGGATGAGTATCGCGGGCTTGATTATGCAAAGCTTAAGTCGAAACAAATTCGTTTCTCCAACGACAGCTGGAACATTAGATGCCGCTAAGTTAGGGATTCTCATTTCGATGCTGTTCTTTACAAATGTAACGTATACACAGCAAATTATTTTTAGCTTTGTATTTGCGTTAGTTGGAACTTTGCTATTCATGCAAATTTTAGATCGTATAAAGTTTAAAGATGTAATTTTTGTCCCTTTAATCGGGATTATGTATGGAAACATTTTATCTTCCATCACAACGTTTTTTGCTTATGAAGCGGATTTACTTCAAAATATTTCTTCTTGGTTAATGGGAAGCTTTACTTTAGTTATATCAGGACGTTATGAATTACTATATTTAAGTATACCAGCTGTGATTTTAGCCTATTTATATGCGAACAAATTCACTGTTGCAGGTATGGGTGAAGATTTCGCCAAAAACTTAGGTTTAAGTTATAAATTCGTACTAAATATTGGCTTAATTCTTGTGGCAATTATCGCTACAACAGTCGTACTAACAGTCGGAGTGATTCCATTCCTCGGATTAATTGTACCGAATATCGTCTCCCTTTATTTAGGGGACAATTTGCGGAAGACGATTCCGCATACAGCGGTTCTTGGTGTTGTTTTCCTATTAATCTGTGACATTTTAGGACGCGTCATAATATATCCATATGAAATACCGGTAAATGTTACGGTAGCGGTAATCGGCAGTGCGATCTTCTTAATTATGTTGTTTAGGGGGAGAGCATATGCGAAATAGTACTAAACTAATTATTTTAGCTGTTGTAGCAATTATTTGTATTTTGCTATACGGATTTTACGATATTAAAGGTGGTTTTGATTACGCATTCCCAAGACGTATGATGCGTGTCGGTGCAATGATCGTAACGGGGTTTGCTATTGCTTATTCGACGGTAGTATTCCAAACAATCACACATAACCGTATTTTAACTCCCTCTGTAATGGGTCTTGATTCTATGTATGAGGTTGTACAAACGCTCATATACTTTTTAGCTGGATCAATGTCTATTTGGGTGTTAAATCAATATTTAAATTTTGCGGTAGCGATAGGGGCAATGGTTCTATTTGCATTGTTTTTATATCGTTTCCTATTTCGAGCGGATAAACATCCGATTTATTTATTATTATTAATTGGGATGATTTTAGGAACATTGCTTGGAAGTCTTGTAACGTTCTTGCAAGTATTAATTGACCCAGTAGAATATTTAAGCCTACAAAATCGATTATTTGCAAGTTTCTCGAATATTAAAGTCGAGTTATTATATATTGCCATTGTAATATTATTAATTGCCTTCATATACGGATATCGTATTATGGGTCAGTTAGATGTTATGTCCCTTGGAAGGGAAAATGCGATAAACCTAGGAATAAATTATGACCGTTTAGTGATGAATGTATTGATTTTATCATCGGTACTCATTGCTACATCGACTGCTCTCGTCGGTCCAATTACGTTCTTTGGTTTAATCGTAGCGAATCTTTCTTATCAATTTTTAGTCACATATAAACATTCAATTCATATTTTAGGGGCCGGCTTAATGAGTGTCATCGCTTTAGTCGGTGGTCAATTTATCGTTGAACATGTGTTTGAAATGAGTACTACATTAAGTGTTATTATCAACTTTATTGGTGGTATTTACTTCATTTATTTATTACTAAAGGAAAGTAGGGCAGCAGGATGATTGAAATCAAAGGTTTAACTAAGAAGTTTGGTAACAAGCCTGTTGTAGAAGATGTTTCCGTAACGATTCAACCAGGTTCGATAACTTCCTTTATTGGTCCAAATGGTGCGGGTAAATCCACGTTACTATCAATGGTGAGCCGTTTATTAGATGCAGATACAGGGGAAGTATTACTCGATAAAAATGACGTAAAACAATGGAAATCTGTTGAATTTGCGAAGCGAGTATCCATTTTAAAACAAGCAAACTTTATCAATGTTCGTTTAACGGTACGCGAACTGATTTCGTTTGGTCGTTATCCTTATTCAAAAGGTCGTTTAACACCTGAGGATGAACAGTTTGTCGAACAAGCAATGGATTATATGAATTTAACGGATATGCAAGACAAGTTTTTAGATGAGCTTTCAGGGGGACAAAAACAAAGGGCTTTCATCGCGATGGTCATTGCCCAAGATACAGATTATGTTCTTTTAGACGAGCCTTTAAATAACTTGGATATGAAGCACTCCGTACAAATAATGAAGATCTTACGTAAGCTAGTGGATGAGCTAGGTAAAACAGTTGTCATCGTATTGCATGATATTAACTTTGCTTCAGTCTATTCAGATTATATTGTTGCATTAAAAAACGGTAAAGTTGTAAAAAGTGGTCCGACAAATGAAATCATTAATTCAGATGCTCTTCGTGAAATTTACGACATGAATATTCCGGTACAGGAACAAAATGGATGTCGTATTTGCGTATATTTTAACTCGCATTAGTTATCATAATGATTTAGAAAAGTATTTAATTTCTATGCTTTTCTAAATCATTTTTTAAAATAAAATTGGTTAAAATAACTAAAAAACTATTGACCTTTATTTTTGAAGTGCTATAATTTTCATTAGATTGATAATGATTATCATTATCGTTAATAAGAGATAGGAGAGAAAAGTTAAATGAAGAATTGGAAGTTATTGACAGTCATCTTGGCAAGTTTACTATTCGTACTTGCAGCATGTGGTTCTGACGATAAAAAAGAATCAGATACAAACTCTACTACAGGGGAGAAAACAACAACTGAAAATGCAGAGGGTCCTACATACCCAATGACAATTTCTCCAACTGTTGCAGAAAGCCAATCTGAAGAAGCAGGAACTATCGCTTATGAAGATGTAACTCTTGAAAAAATGCCTGAAAGAATGGTTGTATTCGATTACGGTTTCTTAGATACACTTGATGCACTTGGAGTAGAAGGAGTTGTTGGTGTTCCCAAAGATTCTACTCTTCCAGAACATTTATCAAAATATGCTAGTGATGAGTATGCAAACGTCGGTACTTTAAAAGCTCCATTATTGGAAGATATCGCAGAACTTGAACCAGATGTAATTTTCATCTCAGGTCGTCAATCTGCATTTTATGATCAATTAAAAGAAATTACACCTAATGTAATCTTTGTTGGTACATCTCAAGATGATTACTGGAATACATTTTTAGCATCTGTTGATGTTGCAGCAAAAATGTTTGGTAAAGAAGAAGAAGCAAAAGAAAAAATTGCTGAAATTGAAACGGCTATTGAAGATGTAAAAGCTTTAGCTGGAAAATTTGATACATCATTAGTTACAATGTATAACGAAGGTAATTTATCTGGTTTTGCTCAAAACTCTCGTTTTGGCTACATTTATGACATTTATGGATTTAAGCCTGTAACAGATAATATCGAATCTTCATCTCACGGTTCAAACTTTGGTTTTGAAGCAATTTTAGAATTCGATCCACAAGTATTATTCGTAATTGACCGTACTGCTGCAACAGGCGGAGACACTAACATCGAAGCAGATATGGAAAATGACATCATTAAACAAACAACTGCATATAAAGAAAATCGAATTGTTTATTTAGATGGCCCACTTTGGTACTTAAGCGGTGGCGGTTTAGAATCGGAACTTGCTAAAATCCAAGAAATTAAAGATGAATTAAAATAGTTTGTTAACCAATTGAAGCTGTCCTGATTGTAGGGCAGCTTTTTCTCTAGGGAGGTATGAGGATGTTTGTTCAAATGAAACGTTTTGTTGTTGCTGAAGGGAATGCCCAAAAAATTATTGACCGTTTTGGGGCTAAAAAAGATGGCCCATCCTTAATGGAACAACAACCTGGTTTTATCGGTAAAGAAGTGTTAGTGAAAAAATCCCGTCGTGGTGATGAAGAAGTCATCATTATGGTACGCTGGGAGTCTGAAGAAGCTTGGAAAGGCTGGGAAAAGAGTCCTGAACATATCGCTGGCCATAAAGCTAAAATAGGACAACCAAAGCCAGATTATATTATTGATTCATCCAACAGTTTATATTACGTACAATAAGCTTTTAAACCTCGGCAATCTGTCGAGGTTTTTTCTATTTTTCCATATCAACAATATGCTTGCATAGGGTAAGATGTAATTAAATATGTTAAGTAGTATAGTGATTTTACAAAGGTGGAGTAAACATTGAAGCCATGGAATTATATTTTAGCATTAGGTACATTTGTTATTTTTTTAAGTTTGTTAGTGAGTTTTGAATCAGATTTTATACAACAGCTTGATAAAACGCTAGCAGAAATTTTGGGTGGGAATCGATTTATTACTGCATTTCATTATATGGGGGATACATGGTTTGTTATAGTCATGGGATTATTATTACTTATCGTACTCTGGTTGAAGGAACGAAATTATCATGGAATGATCTTTGTATTATTAACGATAGCAGCTGGAAATGTACTAAACCAATTAGTGAAAAAATGGATTGAACGCCCTCGACCAGAAATAGTTGATCAATTGACCACTTATAGTTTTCCATCGGGACATGCTATGCTCTCAATACTTTATTTATTTACAATTGCTTATTTAGTAGCAGAATGGATTGGAAACAGTAAAAAAAGTCGAATTGTTTGGGTCATCGCGACTATTCTTTTCCTTCTTATTGGATTTTCCCGTATCGCAGAAAGTCGTCACTTCGGGTCCGACGTCATTGCAGGATGGAGTCTTGGATATACTTGGTTTGTCCTTTGTGTATTTTGGTATGAACAAAGAAAGAAGAAATTTAATAAGCTAAAAGATAACACCTAAAAAGGTGTTATTTTTTTGCATAAAAGTTTTCTTTGTGAATAATATGTAACCGAGGCGAAAAAAGTTTCACTAAGGAAACTTTTTGTGTATAATACAATTATAAAATGATAAGAGGAGACGACAAATTAAATGGATGGAAACGTGCTTTTAGCTTTAGGTTTAACACTTTTTGCTGGCTTAGCAACCGGATTGGGGGCATTAATTGCTTTCTTTACATCAAGAACAAATAAGAAATTCCTATCTGTTGCTTTAGGATTTTCTGCTGGTGTTATGATTTATGTCTCTTTAGTCGAAATATTTGTTAAAGCAAAAGATGCATTAACTGCTTCTTTAGGAGAGACCGAAGGATATTGGATGACGGTTATCGGTTTTTTTGGAGGAATGGTGTTTATTGCTTTAATAGACCGATTTATTCCGAAGAAAAATAATCCCCATGAAGTGAAAACAGTGGAAGATGTTCATGAAGCAGAATTAAACTCTAAAGTAATTGATGAACAAAAGTTAATGAAAATGGGAGTCTTTACTGCTTTAGCTATTGCTATTCATAACTTTCCTGAAGGAATTGCAACATTTATGTCAGCTATTCAAGATCCGAGTGTCGGGGTTGCAATTGCAATAGCTGTTGCGATACACAATATTCCGGAAGGTATAGCCGTTGCTGTCCCGATTTATTTTGCGACAGGAAATCGAAAAAAATCATTTAAATTGTCATTCCTTTCAGGGTTAGCAGAACCAATTGGGGCTGTTGTCGCTTATTTAATTTTAATGCCGTTTTTAACGGATACAATGTTTGGTATTATTTTTGCAGCAGTTGCAGGAATAATGGTGTTCATATCGTTAGATGAGTTGTTGCCAGCCGCAAAAAAATATGATGAAACCCATTTATCGATTTACGGTTTAGTTGCCGGTATGGCAGTCATGGCGCTAAGTTTGTTACTGTTAGCATAAAATAAAAGAATGCCCTAAAAGTTCGCCGAAAGCTTTTAGGGCATTCTTTTTAATTTTTAAGGAATGTTTTAGGAACTGATTGTTGCGTTTTCAGATGCAACTGTAAAACGTTGATTTTCGTGCTTCGGGTTTTCTAATTCATCTAAAACAGCTACAGCATAATCTGCATAGCTTACATAACTGATATGTTGGGAATTTAAAAGGAGATGGTCTTTGCCTAAAATGTAATGGCCAGTTCTCGGTCCGTCTGAGTCAAATAGAGCGGAGGGACTTAAAAACGTCCATTTTAGAGAGGATTGTTTCAATTCTTTTAAATGTCGTAACTGTTGGAAAGCGATTGTTTTATACTCTTCCGGGTAATCAGGAATATCGATTAGTCGTGTATTTTTTTCGTCGATGAATAAGCTTCCGGCTCCACCAACTACAAATAACTTTGTATCGCTACTTTCTAAAAGGGAGATGAGAAAACTGCCAATCTCAACATGTAAATGTTCTTCTCCATAGTCAGGAACAAAGGCATTTACAACGACATCAAATTGTATCAAATCCTTTCTAGTTAAATTGAATATTTCCTTTTCTATAATGTTAACATGTTGTTGGTTTTTTAATTTGTCTTTATTAGGTATAATCGCTGTAACATCATGATGCCTCATCCTTGCCTCGGTTAAAATATTGTTGCCGGCCTTTCCAGTTGCCCCAATAATGCCAATTTTCATTTCGATACTCCTTTCAATTGAAATTAAGTACATATAACGAAATGACTTCCCTCATTTTTGAGGTGTACGGAAGTTAGGGTATTTATGAACATCTTTTAGGTGAGTACTTCAAAATAGAAAAAGATGTCCAATAGTTCATATATATGAATAATTGGACATCTATATTAATGAGTTTTCTACTTAAGCAAGTACATCCTCAATAACTTCTGTTACTGAAATCCCATGATTATCTGCTTTTGTTAGTATAATTTCAAGAGAGGGGAACAGTTCTTTCATTTTGAAAATAAATGTTTCCCCCAAAGAGCTCGGTACGATGGAAATAACAGTTGGTCCTGCACCACTTAATGCAGTTCCATAAGCACCAGCTTCTTTTGCTGCATGCCGAATATCTTCAAAAAATGGAATTAACTTTGCACGGAATGGTTCATGGAATAAATCTGACTCCATATAATAACCAACCCGTTTATAATCCTTTGATATGAAAGATGCAGCTAGCATGTTTGCATTGGCACTCGCACGGACCGCATAGTGACGCTCGAACTGTTCTGGCAATACTCTACGAGCGTCGGATGTTTTTAATTCCACATTAGGTATAAATACGACAAAAGAGACATCTAAATCTTGGACATGAATCGTATCCACGTGACCTTCATCATCCATTGTAGAAATCGTTAAACCACCAAGTACGGATGCAGTAGCATTATCCGGATGCCCTTCAAATTGAGAAGTGATATTTAATTTATCTTGGGTGGATAAATTCAGCTGACAAACAAGATTTGCTAACTCGACTCCCGCAACAATCGCCGCTGCACTACTACCTAAGCCTCTTGCGAAAGGCAATTCACTTTTCATTTCAATGTGGCATGGAGGAAGTTCTTTATTAAAACGAGCAGCTGTTTCTGATGCAATTTCATAAATTAAATGTTCTTCAATGACGATATTTTGTGGAAGATGATCAGAAAGATGGATAATTTCCCACTTATCTGAAATGGACACTGTTAACTCTAAATATAAAGATAAACTAAGTCCTATGGAATCAAATCCAGGTCCTAAGTTAGCTGTGCTTCCAGGGACAGTGATTTGCCATTTTTTACTCATAAAATCTCCTCGATATACTGGCGAATTTCTTCCTCATTGTTTTGAAGGGATACTAAATGAACGTTAGAAACGTTCATTGCAGTATCTGGATCTTTTAATCCGTTACCTGTAAATATTGTAACAACCTTGCTACCTTTTTCAATCTTTCCGTTTTGAACCGATTTAATCACTCCGGCTAAAGAAGCGGCAGAACCAGGTTCAACAAATATCCCTTCAGTACTAGCGATTAATTGATAAGCTTCTAATATTTCATCATCCGTTACAGAATCGATTATTCCACCTGATTCATCACGAGCGGCTTCAGCTAATTTCCAACTTGCTGGATTACCGATGCGAATTGCTGTTGCCACCGTTTCTGGATTGGAGATAGGTTCTCCAGTGACAATCGCCGCGGCACCCTCTGCCTCAAAACCATACATTTTTGGCAATCCTGTATGTTTTGCCTCATTATATTCTTTAAAACCTTTCCAGTAAGCGGTAATATTACCGGCATTACCTACAGGTATACATAAATAATGTGGAGCTTGTCCTAAACTGTCTACAATTTCAAATGCAGCTGTTTTTTGGCCTTCAATACGATATGGGTTGACAGAGTTCACTAATTTTACAGGGGTCGTTTCACTTACTTGGCGAACAATGGCAAGTGCATCATCGAAATTCCCGTCGATTTCAATAATTTTTGCACCATACATACAAGCTTGTGCCAATTTACCAAGTGATACTTTTCCTTTAGGGATAACGACAATCGATTGAATTCCAGCGCGGGCAGCATAAGCGGATGCCGCAGCTGAAGTATTACCTGTTGAGGCACAAATAACACATTTTGCGCCTTCCTCAATTGCTTTCGCAACAGCGAAAACCATACCACGGTCTTTAAATGAACCAGTCGGGTTTGCCCCTTCGATTTTACCGTAAAGCTCAATCCCTAACTTTTTTGACAGATTTACTAAATGTATAAGTGGTGTATTCCCCTCATTTAAAGTTAGTGATGGTGTATTTTCGGTAACAGGTAAAAATGATTTATATTCTTCAATAAGACCTTTCCACATATCGAATTTGCTCCTTTTGTTCTCACTGAATGAACAGTTGTTTTTCTATAAGAGACATTTTAGCGCAATATGGATGTATATTTCAATAGAAAATGAGAAATTTACCTAAATGTAAATATTTCAAATTTATCTTGTAAGTCTATTGAAAAAAATGTATTGTTATAGTGTAAATTCAAATGTAAAGACAGGTGAAAACTAAGTGAGTAAAAATACAAATTCAGCACCAATCTCACGTAACAAATTGTTAGGAGTAGCTGGTGTAGGTTGGATGTTCGATGCAATGGACGTAGGGATATTATCGTTCGTTATAGCTGCCCTTGCAGCTGATTGGGGTTTGACTTCTTCACAAATGGGATGGATTGGAAGTATTAACTCCATCGGGATGGCAGTAGGGGCATTAATATTTGGTGTATTTGCTGACAAAGTAGGACGTAAGAAAATATTCATGTGGACGTTGATCATCTTCTCCGTTGCCAGCGGTCTCTCTGCTTTCACTACTACTTTTATCGCATTTATGTTATTAAGATTTTTTGTAGGGATGGGTCTTGGCGGTGAGCTACCAGTTGCCTCTACATTAGTTTCAGAGAGTGTGGAAGCAAAAGAAAGAGGTCGGGTCGTCGTTTTACTTGAAAGTTTTTGGGCGGCTGGCTGGCTGATTGCAGCAATTATATCTTATTTTGTTATTCCAGCTGAATTTTGGCCGATTGAAGGGTGGCGTGTAGCGTTAATCTTAACGGCTATTCCTGCGCTTTATGCCGTTTATATTCGCATGCATTTACCGGATTCTCCCCAATTTACTGCACGATTGGAAGCAAAAAGTCGTACAATACGGCAAAACATTGCAGGTGTTTGGGAAAAGAAGTATGCACGATCTACATTGATGCTATGGATTCTTTGGTTTACAGTCGTCTTTTCATATTATGGCATGTTCTTATGGCTACCAAGTGTCATGGTCGGAAAAGGTTTTGATTTAATATCGAGTTTTAAATATGTGCTCATTATGACAATCGCCCAATTGCCAGGTTATTTTACAGCTGCTTATTTCGTAGAAAAGTTCGGACGGAAATTTGTCCTTGTAACTTACTTGATAGGAACGGCAGCAAGTGCATATGTGTTCGGTAATGCGGAAACGGTGACAGTATTATTAATATCTGGAATTTTATTATCCTTCTTTAACTTAGGGGCATGGGGGGCTTTATACGCCTATACACCAGAACAATATCCTACGGTAATTAGAGGAACAGGAGCTGGTATGGCTGCAGCAGTTGGCCGTATTGGCGGTATTTTTGGTCCACTTTTAGTTGGCTATTTATTAAAGGCAGAATATGAGATTGGTTTTATCTTTGGAATTTTCTGTATCTCCATTTTAATAGGAGTTGCAGCGGTATTATTATTAGGTAAAGAAACAAAACAATTGGAATTAGAGTAACGAATAAAAAGACTGATTCAAAGGTTCATTTGAACTTTGAATCAGTTTTTTTGTTGTTGTTAAATATTGGTTAAGTTATTGTTATGTCATTTTATAAAAAGATTTGTTTCTTGGCATAGTCGAATTATAATCGGATTTGACAAATTTTCAACTTTTATCATTTAAAGTGTTGAAGTTTTTTCTGAAAAATCATTGTATTCAATCAATGTTAATGATAATCTATCAATTATCAAACTATTTTGTATACAAAATATAAAATAAAAGGAGGAAATGAAGCTAAAATGAGCTTTTGTGACGAAGTAAAAAAAAGGTTTATACGACTTTCTAGAGGACAGCGTAAAGTTGCTCAATTTGTAATTGATAATCCCAATATTATAGCAACTCATATAGCTTCAGATGTAGGGAAGCAAATTGGAATTAGCGAGTCGACCGTTATTCGGTTTTGTTATTCAATGGATTTATCAGGCTACCTAGAATTACAGGAAAAGATTAAAGAGGATCTGTTACAAGCCGAAGTAAAACTAGAATATGAACATCCTCTTATTTCAAAGAAACATGAACATTTTCTTAGTGAAGTAATGAATCGCGATATTAAAAGTATTTTAAATACGATTCATGTTATTGATGAAAAACAGTTTGAATATGCCATACGACTAATGCATGAATCAAACTATTTGTATGTGCTAGGATTTAGACAATCTTCACCTTCTGCTAGTTTTGTCACTTGTACGTTAAGTCATTATCGTAAACATGTGAAGCAAATCGAACATGATGTTGAAAACATTGTTCAACAAATTAGTACGATGGATGAAGAGTCTCTTTTGATTGTTATCGCATTGGACGGAATTTATGAAGATGATTTAACCATCATCCAATTAGCAAAAAATAAAAACGTAAAAGTCATTGCGATTACGAATACAAACCATTCTCCTATCATTGAACATGCAGATGTGCTATTTAAAGTAGGGGGACAAAAGCAGGAAACATCAGAAACCATTATGGCATCCCATTCTTTAATCCATGCATTGGTAGAAGGAATGGTTGCACAAAATAGAGGTCAATATACAAAGTACAATAAGAAGAATCAACAGGATTCCTCCTTAGGAAAGATAAATATGATGTAGTGAGAGTTAGAGCGTATTCGTAAATTGCGGGGGCATTTACGAATGCGCTTTGTTGCCTTATTTTCAAAGATAGAGTTTACACACCTTTACCCTTTCGAAATGGTGTCTATGTTCTATTTTTCTATTCTTGCCTAGGTATGATAAAATAAAATCGAATAAATATGAACATTGTAAATAGGAGGACTCATCTAATGGGTAAAGTATTAGTTTTCGGTCATAAAAATCCGGATACAGACACAATAACATCCGCTATAAGTTATGCTTATTTAAAACAGCAATTAGGTGTTGATGCAGAAGCAGTAAGACTTGGCGACGTTAACAATGAAACGAAGTTTGCTTTAGAAAAATTCGGTTTTGAAGCACCACGTTTAATTGGAAATGTAGCAAGCGAAGCAAAGGAAGTTATTTTAGTAGACCATAACGAACGCCAACAATCTGCTGATGGCATTGAAGAAGTAAAAGTAACAGAAGTAATTGATCACCACCGTATTGCAAACTTTGAAACTTCAGATCCTCTATACTATCGTGCAGAGCCAGTAGGATGTACGGCTACGATTTTAAATAAGATTTTTAAAGAAAATAATGTAGAAGTACCTTCTGATGTTGCAGGTTTAATGCTTTCTGCCATTATTTCGGATACTTTATTATTTAAATCTCCAACTTGCACAGAACAAGATGTACAAGCTGGTAAAGAATTAGCTGAAATAGCTGGTGTGAATTTAGATGAGTACGGTTTAGCAATGCTAAAAGCAGGAGCTGACCTTTCAGATAAATCGTTAGATGATCTATTATCACTAGACGCTAAAGAGTTTACTTTTGGTGAAGTGAAATCAGTTGTAGCTCAAGTAAATGCAGTTGATATTAATGACGTATTAAATCGTAAAGATGAGCTCGTAAGTTTATTAAATAAAAATATAGCTGACAATGGCTTAAACTTATTCTTCTTCGTTGTAACAGATATTTTAAACAATGATTCTACAGCGATTGTTGTAGGGGATGCTGCTGAAGCTGCAGCGAAAAGCTTCGGTAAAGAATTAGTAAATGATTTAGTAGAGTTACCTGGTGTTGTTTCCCGTAAAAAACAAATTGTTCCTGTCTTAACAGAAGGACTTTAAGAGTACCACCATAAATAAAACCTCGAAGAAGAATTTCTTCGAGGTTTTATTTTGCTTTATCAATTTTTAATGGATAGACAGCTGGACCTTCAATAACGTCTCCGTTTTTATCAAACCTGGAACCGTGACATGGACAATCCCATGTTTCATCCCCTTCATTCCATCGAGTTTTACATCCGAGATGGGTACATTTAGGGGCTTCCATTCGGGTTAAATATCCGCCAGCTAAATTTGTCGTAACAAACCCAATTATTTTTAATGCTCTTAATAAATTTTTGCCAAATTGACCTCTAGAAGGACTATAAAGATCCGCAGCTCTATGTCTTTCCTGCGCGATTAAGCTCGATATAATTTCTCCTGCAACGAGGGAATTGGATAAACCCCATTTTCGATAACCAGTTGCAATAAATATATTTGGCTCATCTTCAGTAATTTGACCGATATACGGAACTAAATCTGGCGTATCCGGATCTTGGGCACTCCAATAATATGGAGGATCGGATAAATGAAAAACTGATTTCATTTCCTCTTCTAATGTTTTGTAATACGATTTCGTATCTTTTTTTGTTCCCGCTTTATGACTACTTCCACCATAAATGAAGTAAGGTGTATTTGATACTAATGCAGTACGTATCGTACGGGAAGGGTTTTCCACGGATAAGTATTGTCCTGTTAGTAATTCGCTTGTTTTCGAAGCAAGTAAGTAGGAACGTTCGATTGATAATTTAGTTGTAACTAATCCTTTAATCGATTCAATTGGGTAGTGGGTACATAATAATAATTTTTTAAATGTAACGATATTTTCCTTTTCTGTTAACACATATTTTTGATCGAGAACAACTTTTGTAACACGTGTTTTGACATAGATAGATGCCCCTGCTTGTTGGGCCATGTTTACAAAATGATTTGCAAATTTTGTCGGATGTATTTGATACGTATCTGCCATTTTTAATGAAGATGTAATGGAAAAGGGCAGCTCGGTATTCGTTGTTTCAAGTCCGGGTATTTTCAATTTTTTATAGGCATCTAATTCATCTTGTATCGTTTGTTGTCCTTGATTTGTAGTAGCGTACAAATAAGAATCCGCTTTTTGAAACGTATCTTTTGACGCGTATTCAAGGGCATTATCAATTGCGGTTTTATTTGCGTTATAATAGGTTGCTACTTCATTTTCAGAAAAGGATTTTATTAATTTAGAATAGACGACTCCATGTTGTGGAGTTAGTTTTCCCGTAGAATGCCCCGTTGTTCCAATTGCTAAGGAAGGTTTTGCTTCTAGCAACACAACATTAAGCCCTCTTTTAGCAAGTAAATAGGCAGAATAAATCCCTGTTAGTCCGCCACCAACAATACAAACATCACAATCTAAAGAAGTGGATAATCCGGATAATTGATGTGATTCATTATCTTTTAACCAAAGAGAGTTTTGCATAAGTGCCCCCATTTTGCTTATTTTTTATAAGTATTCCGTAAATATCAATCCATTATTCAATGAGCAAATTAATTGTGGGGAAAATATTATATTCGTACAATGGGGAAAAAGGGGGATTCCACAATGAAAGTTGAAGTATGGTCAGATTATGTTTGCCCATTTTGTTATATTGGTAAACGTCAGCTAGAAAAATCAATCAAAGACTCAGGGTACGAAGGTCAAATAGAAGTAGAGTTAAAAAGCTTTTTATTAGATCCTACAACGCCAGTCGATTCAAACCAATCTATTTATACAGCATTAGCGAAAAAATATAATGTTTCCGAAGAGCAAGCAAAAAATATGACCAATAATATTGTAGAAAGAGCAAAAGATATTGGTTTACATTATAATTTTGACATTATGAAGGAGGCAAATACAAATGCCGCCCATCGTTTAGCGAAGTGGGCTGAAACTAAAGGCAAGGGTACTGAATTGAGCGAGCAACTTTTACAAGCTTACTTTTCAGAAGGTGCTGCCATTGGAAAAGGGGAAGTGTTATTAGATTTAGCCGAAAAGGTTGGTTTAAGCCGTTTAGAAGCTGAAGAAATTTTAAATAGTAACCAATTTGAAGAGGATGTTGAAAGGGACATAATGGAAGCACAAAGTCTAGGTGTGCGCGGAGTCCCATTCTTTGTCATTGACAATAAATATGGAATTTCAGGTGCCCAACCTCAAGAGTTATTCGATCAAACCATCTCTAAAGCTGCGAGTGAAGCTGGATTAAAGCCAAGGTTAAAAATGGTTGGAGATAGTGGCTCTATATGTGCTGATGGGCAATGTGATTTATAGTTGGTGATGTAAAAGAGAAATTCGGTCAAAAGTATGAGTGCTGTTTTATTGAAATAATATTTTATCTCCTTTAAGATGACATTATGTCTTGATTTCAAGATACATAATATTGAGATTAAAGGAGAGTTATATAAAATGACAAATGTCTTAGTAATTAAAGCAAACAATCGTCCAGACGGCGTTTCAACTAAAATGTTCGAAACTTATGTAGAAGAAGCGAAAAAGGTATCAGGTTTAAACGTTACGGTTTACGACGTATTTGAAGAAGATACACCTTACTTCGGACAAGAACTTTTCAACGCATTCGGTAAAGTTCAAAATGGGGAAGAGTTAACAGAACTAGAATCTCGTCTTCTAGCTGCAAAACAAAAGGCTATGGATGCAGTAACTGCTGCAGATGTAGTTGTACTTGCTTTCCCATTATGGAACTTAACAATTCCTGCTAAATTACAAACATTTATTGATTATGTATATGCTGCTGGATTCATGTTTAAATATAATTCAGAAGGCCAAATGGTTCAATTAATGACTGACAAAAAATATGTTGTATTAAACGCTCGTGGAGGTTACTACTCTGCTCCTGAAGCACAGCCGATGGAAATGTCAGCTAACTACATTAAAAATGTATTTAGTGGCGTAGCAGGTATGGAACTTCTAGACGAAGTGATTATTGAAGGTCACAACGCAGAACCAAACCGTGCACAAGAAATTATTGCTGAAGGTATGGAACGTGTTAAAGCTTCTGCACAAAAATTAGCTACAGTTACTGCATAATGTTTACAAACAAACCCGACCATAAAAAGTGGCCGGGTTTGTTTCATTATGAACGGTTTCGCTCGAAACTTTTTAATCTTGTTCCTTGGAAAGTAAGTAGTCCTATATCACCCTCTGCTAGTAAGCCATATTCTTTACCAGTGATTTTAAATTCCATACGATCGCCACTTTCAACTTCAAAAGTTGAATAATAACGGGTAAAAGAATGGTCACCTGTAACTTCCGTTCGTTTTGCAATGACTTGTGCAGGAACTGTTAAAACGGGTGCTGCATTATTATCAACATTTTGTTTAATATTCGAAGTTAATTGCCACAAAATAAGTCCAAATACGATGATAAAACAAGCAATAATAAAAAATGTCGTAAAACTAGCAAACATATCCCCTGTATACATTTTCATCCCCCTAACTTTCCTATTGTCGAAATGAATAGAATCATATGTTAAAACATAAAATCATGGAAGTGAGCGTTTTGTAAGGGTAACATATATCTTTTTGAGCAGTCGTCTCATATTAGAAAAAAATCTTATGTTTTATACGTTTGTATTTTTATAAAAGTTTCACCTGTTGTAATAATCATCGTACTTTAATTTGGAAATATTAGTTACTTTTCGTAAGTAAGTGTAAAATGTTATACTATATAGTAGAAAGCTCATAGATAAGTTCATCCAAAAAGCTAAATGATATAGATGATTTACTGTCGTAAAGGGAAGGTGAACAATCTTGAAAGAAACGACAATCTGTCCACGTTTATCGAAAGCAATGGAATTGTTAGGAAAACGTTGGACGACATTAATTTTATATCAATTATTAGACGGCTCCCAACGCTTTAACGAAATTGAATCTGCTCTTCCTGTAAGTGGCCGACTACTTTCCGAACGTTTAAAGGAATTGGAAAAAGAAGGATTAGTTGAACGGAAAGTATTTACAGATGTACCTGTCCGAGTGGAATATTCTCTTACAGATAAAGGGAGAGCGCTAGAAGGGGCAATCCGAGAAGTCGAGAAATGGTCACAAACTTGGATAAATTGATCTGATGTATTACTTGTCAAAAAGCTTTTGATTACCCATACTAATATAGAGTATGACGTTAGAAAGGACTTTGCTTTTATGACAATTCAACAATGGGCAAAAGATTTAGCTCAAATAGTTAATCCAAACAATATAAAACTTAATGAATCTTTAAAGAAATACACGATGACAAAATTAGGGGGCAATGCGGATGTATTTGTCCTACCTGAAACAGAAGATGAGGCAGCAGCAATTGTAAAATATGCTCATAATCATAATGTACCGATTTTAATGTTAGGAAATGGTTCTAACATGGTAGTACGTGATGGTGGTGTAAGAGGAATTGTTGTGTCTTTTACTAGATTAGATGAAATACGAGTGGATGGAAATCGAATTTATGCACAAAGTGGCGCTTTGATTAAAGAAGTTTCACGTATTGCGGCAACAAATAGTTTAACAGGTTTTGAATTTGCTTGTGGAATACCTGGCTCCGTTGGTGGAGCAATGGCGATGAATGCCGGTGCATACGGTGGAGAAATAAAAGACATTATTGTTGATTGTACCGTTTTAACAAAGGAAGGGGAGCGCATCGTTTTAAGTAAAGATGACTTAGAATTAGGATACCGTAAAAGTATTATTGCGCAAAAAGGATATTTTGTCCTATCTTCTAATTTCCAACTAGCAGAGGGCAATCAACAAGAAATAGACGAAAAAATTGCCGATTTAACCTTTAAACGAGAATCGAAGCAACCTTTAGAATATCCTTCAGCTGGAAGTGTATTTAAAAGACCACCTGGTTATTTTGCAGGGAAATTGATTCAAGATAGTGGACTACAAGGTAAAGGTGTAGGTGATGCAGAAGTATCAACAAAGCATGCTGGCTTTATTATTAATAAAGGTAATGCAACGGCAACTGATTACATTCAAACAATCCAAATGGTACAACGTGTCGTAAAAGAAAAGTTTGGGGTTGACCTTGAACTTGAAGTGAAAATCGTCGGTGAAGAAAGAACACAATAATGATTATGGGGCGCCTCTCTAACGATGGGCGCTTTCTTACATAGAGAGGGTTAAAAATGAAATTTATATCTTGGAATGTAAACGGAATACGTGCATGTGTAAAAAAGGGTTTCATGGATTATTTTAAAGAAATGGACGCAGACTTTTTCTGTATCCAAGAAACAAAATGTCAAGATGGACAAATTGATTTACCATTTGAAGGCTATTATCAATATTGGAACTATGCTGAGAAAAAAGGTTACTCTGGGACAGCGATTTTTACTAAGCATGAGCCCCTTTCAATTAAATATGGTGTAGGGGAGCAAGAAACAGAATCAGAAGGTCGTATTATTACGTTGGAATATGAAAAGTTTTATTTAGTAAATGTTTATACCCCAAATTCAAAGCGGGATTTAGCCCGTCTATCAGAACGCCTTGAATGGGAAGACAAATTACGAGATTACTTGAAACAACTCGATCGAATGAAACCGGTTATTTACTGTGGTGATTTAAATGTAGCCCATGAAGAAAAGGATTTAAAAAATGCAAAATCAAATGTAGGAAACTCTGGTTTTACCTTTGAAGAACGAGGGAAAATGACAGATTTACTTCAATCAGGCTTTACGGATTCTTATCGCCATTTTAACCCGGAACGGGATGATGCATTTACATGGTGGTCCTATATGAATAAAGTTCGTGAACGGAATATAGGTTGGAGAATTGATTATTTCATCGTTTCAAATAGACTAGTAGAAAATGTTCAAAATACAGAGATTCATGCCCATGTTTTAGGAAGTGATCATTGCCCAATTGTTTTGGAAATCGATTGGGAATAAAGTTGTTGTCATAACGTTCAGCAAGAATAGGGAAATGTGGGAAATTCCTATTAAGATAGTTGACAATCGAGAAACATCAGTTACTATTAATGAGTAATGTTTTGTTGCAATTTGTAAATAATAAGGGTGGGTTGAAGTAAGGTCTATGACAAAGCCGATATTAGTAAACGTCACAGAAGAAATTGTACAGGGCCTTGTTAGATTTTTATTACACGGTCCGGAATATCAAACTTTTTGTCATTGCGAATTTTGCCAAATGGATATTGCGGCCGACGTTTTAAATCATTTGCCAACAGTATATGTATCAACGAGCAGTGCTAGAGAAGAGGCGTTCCAATTATTAAAAACTCCTGAAGAAATGGAACGAATTAATAAACAAATTATATTATCGGTCCATAATGTTGGTAAAAGACCTCACCATAAAATGTAGCATGTCCAATTTGTCTAATAAGGCTTATTGGACATTTTTGGCTTATAAAGAGGGAAGAATTTATAGTAATTTCTATAATAAAACCGTCTATTATTGTTTTAAAGTTACCTTTTTAGATAGGTTGTAGTAAAATGAAACTGATATTTTGAAAGTGAGGAGACATGTTATGCCAACACCTAGTATGGAGGATCATATCGAGCAAATTTATTTGTTAATCGAAAGTAAAGGATATGCGAGGGTGTCTGACATAGCTGAAGCATTATCTGTTCTTCCTTCCTCAGTAACGAAAATGGTACAAAAACTAGATAAAGACGGTTATTTAGTATACGAAAAGTATAGAGGGCTTACACTAACAACGAAAGGTGAAAAGCTTGGAAAACGTTTAGTAAAAAGACATGAGTTACTGGAACAATTTTTACGACTAATTGGAGTAGATGAAGATCATATATATGAAGATGTGGAAGGGATTGAACACCATTTAAGCTGGAATTCAATCGACCGCATTGCAGATCTTGTACAACTATTAGATGAAGACAAACAATTAGTTAAAAGGCTAGAAGAAATGAAAGAATCATAAAAGCAATAAAAAGATTGAGGTATGTGGAAAGGAAAGTCGAAATTGAACGAATTAAAATCAGGTCAAGTTACGGAATTAACCGTACTAGAAGAGCAAGGTTCAAAATGGATATTAACGGATGGTCACCATGAAATTCCTTTAAATAGCTCTGAAGTACAAAGTCCTTTAAGCATTGGCGAACGTTTAAAAGTTTTCCTTTATGCAGATCGTCGAGGAAATTTACAGGCGACAACAGCGATTCCAGCTATTTTACAAGGTGAATACGGCTGGGCACGTGTCATTAAAGTTACAAAGGAAGGGGCCTTTGTCGATATTGGATCATCTAGAGAAGTTTTAGTAAAAGCAGAAGATTTACCTCTGATCGACGATGTATGGCCAGAAGTAGGTGACCATTTATTTTTAACCCTTCGTACAGATCGAAACGGAGATTTATTTGGTCGTTTAGTAACAGAAGAAAAAGTAAATGAGCTGTATGAAGGTGCATTTGATGAGCTGCATAATAAAAATATAAAAGCCCGCCCTTATCGTTTATTACCTGTAGGGTCATTTTTACTTGGAACAGAGACACCTTATCGAATTTTCGTACATAATTCGGAAATGGAAGCTGAACCAAGACTTGGACAAGAAGTCGAAGTGCGGGTTATAGCAGTAAAAGAAGATGGTTCTTTAAACGGTTCTCTGTTACCACGTAAACATGAGAGACTTGGAAAAGATGCAGAGAAAATTTACGAGTATTTACAAAGCGTTGGAGGGAAAATGCCCTTCGGAGATAAATCAACACCTGAAGAAATTACAGAAATGTTTCATATGAGTAAAGGAGCTTTTAAAAGAGCTCTTGGCTCCTTAATGAAAGCAGGAAAAGTAAAACAGCAGGACGGTTGGACAGAAATTATATAACGACAAAATATGCTGTGACGATACATATTGTCACAGCATATTTATTAAAAAAGCTATGCATATTTAATAACTTTAAAACTAGAATAGTATAATGGATGGTCAATGAAAAGTGAGAATTGGTTTGCTCTGGAACCTTTTACTTTTTCTAACGTACTAATTGGAGAACAATCGATTTTTTATATGATGATTGTTTTGAAAGGGGAAATGAAAGTTGAAACAAAAATGGTTATCTATATTAGCGGTACTCATACTGTTCGTCACGATAGTTGTTCCATCAAATGCTTTTGCTGCTGCAAATAACAGTCAAAATGCAATTAACGAAAAATTAGGTGTACCAATTGTAGTATATGGAGCAAATTTATCTGAAGCTGAAAAAACATTAGTAAAAGATGCCTTACAGGTTGATAAAGATCCCGAAGTAGATGAAATAACGGTCTCTGGTGAGGACTTAGTAAAATATATTAGTGATAGTAACCCAAGTTCTAGAATGTATTCTTCTGCAAAAATTACACGGGAAGAGGAAGGAAAAGGGTTAGTTATTAGCATTGTTACACCGGATAATATAACAGAAGTAACTTCAGAAATGTATGCCAATGCAATGCTTACAGCGGGAATTGAAGATGCAACAGTAGAAATTGCTGCACCAAAGCCGGTAACGGGCCATTCTGCATTAGTTGGGATTTACAAAGCATATGAAGTGAAAACAGGGGAAACACTAGACACAGAACGTACAGATGTGGCAAATGATGAGTTATCAGTTGCGACAGAAATTGCAGATAATGCCAATATTAGTGATGAGAAAATCGCCGAACTATTAACGGGGATTAAACAACAAATTGCTGAATTAAACCCTGCTACAAAAGAAGAAGTAGAAAAAATTGTAGAAGACCAATTAGCGAGTTTAAATATTGAATTAAGTGAACAAGATCGTCAATTATTAGTAGATCTAATGGATCGTATTAGTAAACTAGACATCGACTTCTCTAAATTATCCGATCAATTATCTGATTTAACTACGAAGTTTGAGGAAAAGTTTGGAGAAATTATGCAAGATGAAGGATTTTGGGATGGTGTGAAAAACTTCTTTAATAATTTAGTTGATACAGTGTCCTCTTGGTTTAAATAAATTATTAAAGAAAACTTGTTGATAGGGAAGCGTTCAAATGACAAAATTTCTTCAACTATGTTATATTTTTAGCAAATGGGAGGGATGAAAATGGAATTTAAATTAGCAGAAAGAAGTCCAAAACATTTTGCTTTTGAATATGAACAAAATGGGGAAAAGTTAGCAGAAATAGAGTGGACGGAGCATGAAGATATTATGGATATGAAGCATACGTACGTATCCGATGTGCTACGTGGTCAAGGGGTTGCAAAAAAATTGCTCGATAAAGCTGCTGATTATGCTAGAGAAAACAATTTAAAAATGAATGCGATTTGTTCTTATGTTGTATCGGCCTTTGAAAAAAGCGATACTTATAACGATGTAAAGGCATAATGATAAGGGTGTCAATCAGTATATTTTAAACTGATTGACACCCTTTATTTTATGTTAATACACATTGGTGAACGTATAAATGAAGATCGTTAAAACTGTCGATACAACGAAAATGGAGCTTATTTCTTTCCAGTCATAGGTAATATCTTGAAAATTCATCATAATTCCTCCTTTAACCTCGATTCATTTTTATCGAATTTCAGAGTAAATTGATTATTTCGTTAAAAAGTAGGAATGTTGTAATGGAATAGTGCAAGATATATTGGTTGGATTAATAGATTTGTTATATATAATTATTCAATTGATTTCAAGAATATTCATATATTTATATGAATTTTACTTAATCAATAAAAAATAGTTTTAAAATAATAAAATTGGGGAAAAGTATAACATAACAAAAAACTGGAGGGATTCAAAATGGCTAAACTAAGAGGAAAAGGTTTTGTTATTTCGGCATTAGTGGCTGGAGCGGCTTCGTTTTTAAGGAAAAAGGAAAACCGTGATAAAACAATGAAGTTCATTCATAATTTGAAAAACCAAGCTAGTTCTCTTCTAGGTTCGAAACAGCTAAATACAGCAACAGGCCAATCATTAAAGGAAATTGCAGAAACTCCAGCAAGTGCTAATACGACAAAAATACGAGAAAACAACTTTATTGGAGAAGGTGGAGGTCAAACAGCCCTTGCCTATTATAATGAAAATGATCAAAAACCAATTCAGTAAGTTAAAAATGTTTATCTTAGAAATAAAAAAGGTAGCTTCACTTGAGAGTGAAACTACCTTTTAAAATTAATTTAAGCGTTTGTTGTTTCTTTTTTCATTGTTTTATTTTTAGCAAGATTTACATGCCAAGAAAGTGCTTCCTCTAAAATATGAGGAGTTTGTGCGTTGCCAGTAGCTTCTACAGCGCGATTGTAGTAATCCCATAATTGTTCTTTGAAATCTGGATGTGCACAGTTTTCAATAATTAATGCTGCACGTTCTTTTGGAGCTAGACCACGTAAGTCAGCAATCCCTTGTTCAGTTACGATTACGTCAACGTCATGCTCTGTATGGTCTACGTGAGATACCATTGGAACGATGGATGAAATTGCGCCGCCTTTAGCATAAGATTTCGTTACGAAAATTCCTAAACGAGCGTTACGAGCAAAGTCACCAGAACCACCGATACCGTTCATCATTTTTGTACCGCTAACATGTGTAGAGTTTACGTTTCCGTAAATATCTAACTCTAGTGCAGTATTGATAGAAATTAATCCGAGACGACGAATTACTTCTGGGTGGTTTGAAATCTCTTGTGGACGTAAAACTAATTTATCCGCATATTTTTCAAGGTTGCCGTACACTTTTTTCTGTAATTCTTCAGAAATTGTGATCGATGTTGCAGCTGCAAAGCTTACTTTACCAGCATCGATTAGGTTAAATACCGCATCTTGAAGTACTTCAGATGCTACAACTAAGTCTTCGAACTCAGAGTCTGCAAAGCCATCTAATACTGCGTTTGCTACAGAACCAACACCAGATTGTAATGGCATTAATTTATTTGTTAAGCGACCAGCTTTAATTTCAGAACGGAAGAAATCTAGTAAAATGTTAGCCATTGTTTGAGTCTCTTCGTCTGGTGGTACGATTAATGAAGGAGCATCTGGCTCTTCAGAAATAACAATTGCTTTAATTTTCGCAGGATCTACTTTGATACCGATTTCACCAATGCGTGTTTTTGCATCTGTCATTGGAATTGGTTCACGTTGTCCTTGTGGTGCAGGAACATAAATATCGTGAATTCCGATAAGGCTCTCTGGGTGAGAGATGTTTAATTCAACAATGATATTTTCTGCATACTCAGCAAAAACTGGTGAGTTTCCTACAGAAGTTGTAGGAATAATTAATCCATCTTCAGTAATGGCAGCAGCTTCCACAATTAAATATTTAATAGGGCCAATAATGCCTTGGCGAACTAATTCAGCATTATGAGATAGGTGAGCATCTACATATAAAACGTCACCAGAGTTAATTTTGTTACGAATACCTGGGTCAGCAATGAAAGGTCCACGTTTACGAATAACCCCTTCTTCTGCTAAGTACTTATCTACTTCTGGACCAAGTGATGCACCAGTGTAAATGTCAATTTTGAATTTTTCATTTTTAGCACGTTCTACTAATGCCATTGGTACAACTTTTGCATCGCCAGCACGAGTAAAACCGCTCATTGCAACTACATCGCCATCAGAAATAAGTTTTGCAGCTTCTTCAGCAGATACGACGTTATTAACTAATTGTTTTAATCCTAAACGTTTCTCAACTCTTGGATCCATATTAAAATCCTCCCCTAAATAGATATGTTAGTCATAAAAAAAGAAAATTATGTAAAATTTTCTGTACATTTAGTAGAGTAACTACTCAATTTGTATAAATAATAATAACATCAAAATGTCACAAATTCTTCAAAAAGCGCATGAAAGTGCTTAAAAAACGATTAATAGAGAAAAAAATGTAATTTTCGATAAAATAAGAGCTTTAATAGACAAAAATGACGAATTTTCAGTTGTATAAAAATACAAAACACCCTTTGAGCATGTCAAAGGGTGTTTTAATTCGACTTTTATTCTTAAAATCCTAATGAACGACGGAAATAACTTGCATATCGTTGGCTTACAGGAATTCTTGTTCCATCTTTCATAATCAATAGGAAAGTGGAATGGGAATCCGGTTGAATTTCATCGATAAAATCAATATTTACAATGTAAGATCTATGACAGCGTATAAATGAATCTTGAGCTAGGAAAAGTTCAAGATCGCTTAAATTTAAACGGTGGTATCCTTCGCGGTTCATTGTTTTTACAAATGTTTTACGCAATTGTGTTTCAAGGTAAATTACTTGGTTGTGTTTAATTGGATACCAACAATCGTCAATTTTAATTGTAATGTAGTTTGTTAAAAATGGTGATGGCTTTTGAGGGAAGATAGCTGTAATGGCACCCTTTGTTTCTCCTTCCTCAATTAAAGGAATACTCATTCCGTAATAAGGAACTCCGAATACATCAGGCTCGATATAAGTATTAATTTTTTGGCCATATGTAAGAGCTTTATGAGCGGCAGATCCTTCTTTAACTGGGTCACCAGGCTTAATTTTTAAATCTATTTTCTTACTAGGTTGATAATACAAATATTCATTTGTATCCGAAACTGCAATTGACGTATTTTCTGGGAAGAAATCTTTAATAATATCCATGATTTCTTCAATCTGTTTTGGATCCACTTTTTGACACCTCATTTTGTATACATTTTTCTATAATATAACATATATTTTACTACATATTTAAATAATTGAAATAGAGAAGATTGTGGAATAAATAAGGATTTTTCAGCAACTTAGAAAAACACATTGTTATTTTGCCTCGTTTTTTATTTTTTAGAATAAAAAACATATAATTCAATAAGAAATTAACGATAGTATTTCTTCTGAACAACATTCCATTACTAGTTTTTAACAAAAAATTGAGTTGAAAAAATATGAAATTATGGTAATATTCACTTTAGTTAAACATATTTAATTCTTTATTCTCATTTATCTTATAATATAAATGAAATTTATAGCATAATCTACTCAATAAGTAACATGATATCATTTCATAGGAAAAAGTATTAATCATTTTATATTCTATTTTGAGGATATAAATTTTATTTTTTACTTTTATGATGATATTAATAATTGGAAATTAATTATGCATTTGCATTCTGAAGAAAGATGGGGTATTCTATGCAGCTACACCAACATTCAATAACTGAAACAATTTCTAAACGGTACTTTCAAGAAATTGACAGTATAAATCAATATAACGGGATTGAGGATTTCTTTAATATTGAATCTAAGCTGTTATTTGAAGTCTTTCACTTAGAGTCGGCAAAAGCAAAAAAATCTTTACACGAAATGATTGATATATTATCAATTCGATTTGGTAGACAAGTAATTAAAATTGTCAGAAGTTATTTTATCGTTCTATCATCAATTGTCGCACGTAAATTACTGGATAACCAAGTTCCTTCGAGAAAAGCCTTTGCCTTTAATTTAGCTTGCGCAGATATGATTGAAAATAAAATGAAAGATGCTGAATTTCTGCAGTTTGCAGATGATTTAATTGATTTTTATGTTCATTTTATTGCAGATCGTAAACAGCCTACATTCCGACATCAAACAGTTAATAAAGTCATTATGTACATAAACGATGAACTTGAAAATGATTTAACGGTGGAAAGCATCGCACAAAAATTCCATATTAGTACGAGTCATTTGTCGCGTATTTTTAGAGAACATGTAGGGATAACTTTAGTTGAATATTTAAATGTAAGAAGAGTAGAAGAGTCCCAATATTATTTACGACATACTAATAAGAGTATCACTTCTATTTCGGAGCAATTCCATTTTTGTAACCAAAGTTATTTTACAAGAATTTTTAAAAAGTATACTGGTGTTACGCCGAAGCATTTTCGCGATGAATTACATCATGAGTTTTATCGTTTTGAAATACCAGAAGCAGAGCTGGAAAAAGTATAAAATCAACTTGATACAGTTGGCAATGATATTGCCAACTGTATTTCAATTTTATGGAATTGAATAATACGAGCTGTAATTTGATATTCATATTCTTAATACGGTATACTTCAAATTAGCTAAACTTAATAGTAGGTGGAAAAATGAAAAAATTGAAACTTATTTCAATGCTAGGCCTTTTGTTATTTGTGCTGACAGGGTGCCAAGCGGTTGAAAATCAGGAAGGCTTCTTTTATAGCACTTTTGTTAGACCGATGAATTGGTTACTAGAGTTTTTAGGTAATGATTTATTTAATGGTAGCTACGGTTTGGCAATTATTGCAATTACAATCGTCATTCGATTAATTTTAATGCCTTTCATGTTAAGAAACTATCGTCAACAATCAAAAATGAAATCTAAAATGGATGTCGTTAAACCGAAAATGGAAGAGATCCAAGAAAGATTAAAAGCAGCTCAAACAAAAGAAGAACAAATGGCTATACAGCAAGAGATGTTAACATTGTATCGTGAAAATGGTATTAACCCATTAAATATGGGATGTTTGCCAATTATCATTCAAATGCCAATCATTACTGGATTATATTTCGCAATTCTTTATTCTCAAGATGTGAAAGCTCATGAATTCTTATGGTTTAGTTTAGGATCACCGGATATTTTAATGACTGCGATTGCGGGTATCGTTTACTTTATCCAAGCGAAAGTATCCCTATGGACTGTTCCTGAATCACAAAAAGCCCAAATGAAATTAATGATTTATATTTCTCCGATTATGATTGTATTTATTTCATTCTCTTCAATGGCTGCATTACCTTTATATTGGTCAGTCAGCGGGTTAATTTTAATTATTCAAACGTATATCGGCAGAAAATTTTATTCGGAACATCCAGCTAAATAAATGTCAAGTTAAAACCGAGGAGTTTATCCTCGGTTTTTTATTATGACAATAAAAAAAATAGGGAATTTCATGTTTCTTTTCTTAATAAAAAACGTCATAAAGAACTAGATAAATTGTAAAGTCAAAATGCATGAACAGTGCTAAAATAAAAGCATTGTATAGGAAAGAGGCAAACCGAAAATGAAGCGTTCAATTTATGTAAACAAAAAGAAAAACGATAAGAAGAAATATATTTGGATAGGTGTTAGCACTGCCATTGCTATTATTGTAGTAGTTGGTGCAATCCTATTCTTAAAACAGTATCCACAAGCGATAGAAACGAAGCCAAACACAACGGATGTAGTTAAAGAAAAGACGGAGCAACCTGAACAACCAGTTGAGGAAGATGTTGTACCACCAGAACAAACAGAAAAAACGGAAGAACCGATCAAACAGCAGGAACAACCTTTAGAAAATGGTGGCTATATAGAAGGACAAGCTTTACCGAAGGAGCCTACTTATGTAGATGGTGTATTAATTGCCAATAAGAAATATCCTTTACCAGCTGATTTCGCACCTGGAGAAAGTGAAGAGGCGCGAGCAGCTTTCGAAAAAATGGCAGCCGATGCTAAAAAAGCTGGTTTTGATATCACCGCATTTAGTACATATCGTTCATATGAATACCAGGATACGCTATACAATAATTATGTAAATCGTGATGGAAAAGAAAATGCAGATCGTTACAGTGCGAGACCTGGATATTCTGAGCATCAAACAGGTTTAGCTTTTGATATCGGTGAAAAAGGGAAAGAAGATCTATGGCTAACTGCTGAATTTGGTGAATCAGAAGCGGGTAAATGGTTAGTAGAAAATGCTGATAAATACGGATTTATATTACGTTATCCGAAAGGAAAAGAAGCAATTACGGGTTATATGTACGAATCGTGGCATTTCCGTTATTTAGGTGTAGACTTAGCAACAAAAGTGAAAGAATCTAATTTAACTTTAGAAGAATACTTAGGTATCCAATAAAAAAGGATGACGCTTATGCGTCATCCTTTTATAGTATTGGTGAAAGTAATCGAGAAATGGATTCTTTAAATTTAATAATATTAGACCGATTTTCATATTTTTCTATTGTTAGTTCTGTGCAATCCAATATATCTTTCTCGAAAATCTCAGCGATTTCGTGAGAAATGGGGCGATTATAAATAAATGCATTTACTTCAAAATTTAGACTGAAACTACGAACATCAATATTTGCAGTTCCAACGGTAGAGATTTCATCGTCAATCACAATCATTTTGGCATGGATAAACCCTTTTTCATAAATAAAGACCTTTGCCCCAGCACGTAATAGTTTTCCGACATAAGAATAAGTAGCCCAATACACAAACATATGATCAGGTTTGTTTGGAATCATAATTCTTACATCAATTCCGGATAATGCAGCAATTTCAATTGCATTTAGGAAACTATTATCAGGTATAAAGTAAGGTGTTTGTATATAAATATACCGTTTAGCACTCATCAACATTTTCAAATATCCATTTTTAATTGCTGGCCATTCTGTATCTGGACCACTGGATACAATTTGCATGGCAACATCGCCTTTTTTCGGAATAGCAGGGAAATACCTTTCAGAATAGACAATGTTATTATGACTTGCTTGGTTCCAATCAAGTAAAAAACGAGTTTGTAATGGATGGACGGAACTCCCTTCAATTCGTAAATGAGTATCACGCCAGTAGCCAAATTTTTTATTTAACCCTAAATATTCATCGCCTACATTAAAACCGCCTATATAACCGACCCGTCCATCAATAATCACGATTTTTCGGTGATTACGAAAATTGAGTCTAGGATTAATGAGAGGGAGAATAGAAGGGAAAAACACTTCTACTTCTCCGCCTAATTCGAATAACTCTTTGAAATGTCGTTTTTTAACCCCACGTGAGCCCATTTCATCATAAAGAATTCGTACTTTAATACCTTGTTGTGCTTTCTTTTTTAAGGCGGTAATAATACGATTTCCAAGATGATCAAGTTTAAAAATGTAATATTGAATATGGATATGATCTTTCGCATTTAAAATATCTTCGATTAAAGCTTCGAACTTTTTTTCACCATCATCAAAAATTTCAATATGATTATCTTGTGTTAACACCGAATCACTCGTTTTTAAATTCATATGAATTAAACTTTTATGTTTACCGACTTCTTCGGAATGAAAGTCTAATGTGTTTTCTTCAAGAGCCTCTATTTGATAGGTAATTAACTTATCGATTCCAATATCTTTTTGTCCTTCCCATCGAAATAAATGTTTTTTGCGCATTTGTCTTCCAAGAGATAAATACAAAATAAACCCAACTAAAGGAAGGAAAAATAATACAAGAATCCAAGCCCAAGTAGAAGTTGGGTCTCTTCGTTCTAAAAAGATAACTGTGATTGCCAAGACAATATTTAAAATAAGAATAATCGGAATAACAGTTATGGTATTAAAAAAAATACTCATATGACTGCACCTACTTTATATTTAGTCACAGTAATTATAACTTAATTATCTATCGAATTGTAACAAATGAAATATTGTTAATATTGCTCCATTACAAAATAGATGGAAGAAAAGTCAAAATTTTGTAACTTTTTATGGTTAATAAAAAATTTTATGACTCCTGTGTCGCCAATCATAATTCCGTCTTCGTCATTAGAAACAATTTGAAGTAATAGTGTATCGAATTTTTCTAGTAAAGCCGACCCTTTTCTCGTATCGGATTCAATAAAGTACGGATAGCCTCCAATTTTATGTTCTGCAGCTAAAAACTCTTTCAAATAAATTTCTTCTAAAGGAAGTTCATCCATTTCGAATGGTTCAGGTAACTGAAAATAGTTTTCGCGTCGGTAATCAGTAGCAGATACAGGTTCGACTACATTTTTATATGATAATCCCATTTCTTGTTGAATTGGAAAGTGCTTTATGAAACGTAAATAAGTAAAATCTTTTTCTAAGTTTGGGTCAGTAAGGAGAGTTGGAAAGTAGCGAACTTTAAAATCTTGTTGAAAAAGAAGTTCAATTTTCCTCTCATTCCCATAACATAATTTTTTAGAAATATAGAATTGTAGTAAACCAAACTTTGGAAAAAAGGGAAGGGGTGGTAATTCTGAAAAATTAATTTGGGCTAATAACAACATATAATCTCCGTTGGAATCCTTAGGATGGGTATATGTTTTTGGCAAATAGGGGTATCCTGCCAATTTACTTTTAGTTAATGAAGGGTTGGAATGTATAGGAGTAAGAAGGGTGGCATCCATTGCAGAGGGTTCAATTTGATCTCGAAAACGCTCTAATTGATATGGTAATTTTATAAAAGTTCGAGTTGCCACTTTAATCCTCCAAAAATGTACGTACTTATATCTTAGTATAAAAACATTTTTCACATCTTTTCTTAAATTAAACATCAATTTTTTAAATAATATTAAGAAAACAATGCGCATAGTAATATACGTATTATTTTTTTGAAATATGCCTAAATGAAAAGGTTTTCTTCAACAAAATATTCTATTGTATAAAATTACATATTCTTTAAAGTGGATTTGTTTAAAATAAGGATTATTTGGTTAAATTAACATTAAGAAATAAAATAAAAAGTATCAAAATTGGAATAAATTAATAAGGCAATTTAGTTGACAATTTACAAGTTGTAACAAAATTGAAAAATTTATTTATGAAGAAACGTGTTATGATGGACATAAATGAAGAAGTTAGACCTTTTAGTAAGTTGAAACTTTTTTACAGTTAGAACGTTAATGATAATATAACTGGAAGGTTAGGTGGAAAAAAGTATGACAAAGGAAGTAGACTTAAAGAAAATCGTATCGAATTTATCTAAATTAGGTGTTACTGCAACAGTTACAAAGTCGCGTCTTGAATTACTTAAAGTATTAACACCACCAACTCAATCCCCACAAGTATAAAAATTATTTAAACTAGTATAAAACAAAAATTCCCGACTATAATTAAGTCGGGAATTTTTGTTTATTATTCATCATCATCATTGCCAGCAAACATGTATGTTCGGTAATGGAATTTCATACTAAATACTAAACCAATGGCGAGGGCATTCCCCATTAACGAACTACCTCCGTAGCTTAAGAATGGTAGTGGAATACCTGTAATCGGTAAAAGTTGGATCGTCATGCCGATATTTTCGAATACATGGAAAGTAATCATAGCAATGATCCCTGCACAAACATAAGTACAAAATGGGTCTTTTAATGTTAACGTTGTTTTTGTTAAATGATAAATTAATAAGAAATATAAACAAATAACAAAGCTTGAACCAATGAATCCCCATTCTTCCCCTATAACAGTAAAAATGAAGTCAGTATGGCTTTCAGCAACATACACTTCTCGGTCCATATAGCCTTTACCGAAAATTTCCCCAGAACCAATTGCATTTAATGAAGTAATGAGATGGTAACCAGAATCCGAAGAATAAGAGTATGGATCTAACCAAGAGTAAATACGAGCGAATTGATAAGGTTGTAATCCGAATTTGTCCTCAAGGAAATCTTGCATATAAAGAGCCATCCATAGTAAAGCTCCTCCGACAGAAACGCCCGCTACAAAAACTGGTAAAATAATTTTCCATGAAATACCAGCAACGATAATTAACGCAGCTGTTATCGCTAAAAATACGAGGGAAGAACCTAAATCTGGTTGCGTCATAATGAAAGCTAACGGAATAAATAAAGTAATAGCAATTTTCCCTAACAATATGAAATCCGTTTTAATCGTTTTCATTGAATACTTTTCATGGTGATGGCTAATTAATTTAGCCATAGCTAATATATAAAATGTCTTCATAAACTCGGACGGTTGAATATTACCAATTGGTAAGTGGTACCAACTCTTTGCCCCATTTATTTTTTCAGCAATTTGACCAGGGCCATCCGGTAAAAAGACGAGTACGAGCAAAAGAAATATACCAAATCCATATAAGTACCAAGACATCTTTTTATATTGATCAGGTTCAAAATACATAACAAATGCTACAATACATGCTCCGATCACATACCATTGTAGCTGTTTAATTACAAAGTTTACCGCACCATATTGACCTGTAGTTTGAGCAGATGAAATGGCTAACAAACTGATAATTAAAAAAGTAAAAATTATAAAAGCAAGCTTCCAATCGAATCGGCCTGCAAAATTTCGATTATTTTCCATTTTCTCCACCTAATTAATCTTAAGATTATTCATAAAACCCTTTTAGCACTTGCTTATTTTACTTTAACATATAAATGATTAAAAAGGGACTTCCTATTATATCTAAAGTTGTGACGAAAAAGGGATGAAAATGTTTCAAATTTAAAGATTACATCATATAATAGCTATTGAGCGAATTATTGGGAGAGTGATCGTATGGCAAAAAAACAAAAGACTGCTGAAGACTTTATTCACCATTTATTTATACATATGAATGATGTCGATCATTTTGTAATATACAGTGGTTTATCATTAAAGCAGTTTGTAAACGCGGTCGATCCAATTCCAAATTTACTATTATTAAAACATAGTTACGAAGACGGCTCATTCAACATGCATACACAATTTGATTTTGTTTCTTTAGAAGATTTAAATGATTTTGTTAAGAAATCGGCGGATAGTAATTTAGATTTATGTTGGGTTGACTTTGCAAATGAAAAGGGGTTAAACCAACTTACCCCGACTGAACAAGCTGAACTACTTTATATAAGTCATAAGAAAGAACCTATTCATTCGGCATTCTTTTCGAAATTGCAAAATCGGTACGTGTATTATTCATCTGAAAATGATAAATTAACGAAAGTTTATTTCCGTTATTTAAATGACTCAGAATTTCTCGTTTCCAATTTATTTAATCAGTTAATCAAAGAAAAAGAGATTAATGGAAGTTTTTGGAGACGAAAATCAAAAGATGCCATTCCGGCACTTGATCCGGTCGTTTTAAAGGCTTATCGCCCTTTTGCAAAAGAGGGAGCTTTGCTTTCACTTTATAAAATGGAAAAACCAAATAACAGCTACGGTATAGAAATACGTACTCTTTCTGACTATGATTACCCAGATGAAGTATGGGATGATTTGCACGTAATATTAAAACAAAACTACGATGAACTAATTAAAATCACTTAAACTTTCTGTCATAGCACCTTTTTTGACAGGGAGTTTTTTTAACTTATTTGTGAAAGAGCTGTAATATAAAATTGATAAAATGAAGTAGTTTGAAGTGAATCGAGAAATTTATTTTGTTCATCAAATTTCATGGTAAACTAGAACTACTCAATATTTGGAGGTCAAAAAATGAAAAAGCGCGTTGGTTTATTATATGGAGGGAAGTCTGCTGAGCATGAAGTGTCTTTATTAACAGCAACAGCAGTTTCAAAGGCGATTGATTATGGGAAATATGAAGTTCATCCGATTTTTATTACCTTAGATGGACAGTGGCTAAGAGGACCTCAGTTAACAAAACCGGTTGAATCAGTCGAACAATTACAATTTACACGTGAAGAAAATTCGCCAAATAATATTGCCGAATTTATTTTAGATAAAAATATGCAAGCTCAATTTGACGTAATTTTTCCATTATTACACGGAACAAATGGGGAAGATGGTACAGTACAAGGTTTATTAGAAGTATTGAATTTTCCTTATGTAGGGAATGGTGTTTTAGCTTCTGCAGCAGGTATGGATAAAGTAGTGATGAAACAATTATTTAGTGTAGCTGGCTTAAAACAAGTTCCGTATGTTTATTTTATCCGTAAAGAGTGGGAGGACAATCAAAAGGCAATTATAGAAAAATGCGAAAATGCATTAACATGGCCAATGTTTGTAAAACCTGCCAATTTAGGTTCAAGTGTAGGGATTAGTAAAGCATCAAATGGAGAACAATTAATTAAAGCGATTGAGTTTGCGCTTCAATATGACCGTAAAATAATTGTGGAGCAAGGTATTGAAGCACGTGAAGTTGAAATGGGTGTGTTAGGCCATAACGACCCGAAAGTATCGGTTCCTGGTGAAATCAAGCCAGTAACGGAGTTCTACGACTATGACTCTAAATATAAAGATGATTCAACGGAATTAATTATTCCTGCCAAAATATCTTCAGCTGTTGAAGAGAAGATGAGAAAAATGGCAATTGATGCTTTTAAAATTTTAGATTGTTCAGGACTAGTACGTTCTGATTTCTTCGTTACAGATAATGATGAAGTATATATAAATGAAATCAATACAATGCCTGGCTTTACTCCTGTCAGTATGTACCCGCTTCTATGGCAACATACAGGGGTAAGTTATCCTCAATTAATCGATACGTTAATCGAGCTAGGAATTGAACGTTATACAGAAAAACAACAATTACAATACAATCGAGATTAGAGTGATAAAAAATGAAAAGAACGATAAAAGAGATTGCCAATTGGTTATCAATTGATTCTAAAGATTTTATTGATACAGTAGTGACAGGTGTTTCAATTGACACACGTACCATTTCGCAAGGGGATTTATTTATCCCGTTTCGTGGTGAATCGGTTAATGGGCATAAATTTGTCGAGCAAGCTTTTGAAAAAGGAGCTGCTGCATCTTTATGGTTAAAAGATGAACCGAATCCTCCCAAAGATAAACCGATTTTGTTTGTAGATGATGCAGAAGTTGCTTTACAACAAATGGCACGAGCATACCGAAATCAACATAAGGCGAAGTTTATTGGCGTTACAGGGTCAAACGGAAAAACTTCTTCTAAAGATATTTTAGCAAGTATGTTAACACCCTTTTATAAAGTTCAAAAAACGCTAGGTAATTTTAATAATCAATTAGGATTACCAATTACTCTTTTAAATTTGGATGAAGATACTGAAATCGCCGTTCTAGAAATGGGGATGAGCGGATTCGGTGAGATTGAATTTTTAACGAAGCTGGCAAAACCTCATTATGCTATTATTACGAATATTGGTGAAGCCCATATGCAAGACCTAGGTTCTCGTGAAGGGATTGCGAAAGCGAAATTCGAAATTATCCAAGGATTAAACCAAGAGGGCATTTTATTTTATGATGGGGATGAACCTTTACTTCAACATTTAGTAGGTAAAGAGACGAATTTACAATCTAAATCGTTTGGTTTTCAAGGAACAAATGATTTAGTTGCCACATCCATTGAAACTACGGAAAAAGGAAGTCGTTTTACTGTAAGTGGAGAGTTGAACGGTGAATTTTTCATTCCAGTACTAGGTAAACATCAAGTGAAAAATACATTAAATGCGATGCTTGTAGGAAAATCGATTGGGCTTCTTGAAGAACAAATTCGTCAAGGATTGGCACAAGTCACTTTAACAGACATGCGGATGCAACTAGTCCCAACGGAAAAAGGGATACTATTTATTAATGATGCTTATAATGCGGCGCCAACTTCTATGACAGCGGCTATTCAATTTGTTCAAACTACTTCTTTAAGAGAAGATAAGTGGCTAGTTTTAGGTGATATGCTGGAATTAGGAGAGAATGAAAAACAGTTCCATGAGCAGATTGCATCGGTAATCGATGAATCAAAAATTTCAAGAGTTTGTTTATTTGGTCCGCGGATGAAGTGGCTTTATGAACAATTAAAAGATAAATTTGCTGAAACGAATTTACTTTATACGAACGAAGATTACGAACAAATTGTCCAATTTATAAATCAATATGCGGATGATCAATCATTAATTTTGTTAAAAGGTTCCCGTGGAATGAAATTAGAGACGATTTTAAAATCATTTTAGTGATTTAATCTTTAAAAGATGTCTATTAAGCCATTTAATGGTTTAATGACATCTTTTTTAGTATTGTCAATGTATGTAGATTTATGATAGTTGGAGGACTATAAATGAAAATCGGTGTTCTAATGTTACATGGCTTTTCAGGTGGACCCTACGAAATTGAGCCCTTTGCAAAATATATAGAAAACCATACGAATTGGATAATCGAAAAACCAACTTTTATCGGTCATGGTGATCAACTTTCGTTAAAAGGTTATAAAGCCGAACATTGGCTAATGGATGCTGAAATAGCTTATCGTCAATTAGCGAAAAAGGTAGATGAAATTATTATTGTTGGGTTTTCAATGGGTGGTATGATTGCCCTTTATTTAGCGACGAGATATAAAGTGAAAAAACTCGTTTTATTAAGTGCTGCTGCAAAATATATTGCCCATAGTCAGCTTATGGCGGATATGCGGTTAATGGCAAGGGAGGCAATGTATGGGCAATTAAAAGACAACGAATTATTTAATCGATATAAGAGCAAAATAAAAAATGTACCTGTTAGTGCAACTGTTCAATTTATGAAAATTGTTCGTGAAGTAAAGTTATACATGAATAAAATCGAAGTTCCGACCTTTATTGTTCAAGGTCAATTAGACGGTATCGTCCCTTATGTAACTGCACAACTTTTATATGATCAACTTCCTTCAAAGGAAAAACAGATTTATTTTTCACCAAAAGGGAAGCATCACATTTGCTACAGTGAGGATTGTGACTTATGGTTTCCTAAAGTGATTAATTTTTTACAGGAAAAAGTATAAATTAAGAATATTACAACTAGAACAATATCGTTGCATTGCAGTGATGAGCCATGATAGACTAAATGAAGCAATGGATACATTTTGTGCGAAGGCTCTTCACAAATTTCTGATGAAGAGTGCTTTTTTTTGAATTTAACGGTTTTATTCTATTGATTATGAAAGAACAAAAATGTATAGAATTGAACCGCTCGGCAAAGACCGGGCTTTCCTTTTCATATAAAATCGCTCTCTGAACGCAAGCAGAGAATTATTAAGTATCGGAAACGTTCCAAACTTAGGCCCTTAGTTTGCCGACATTTCATCTGAAAATGTAACCATTTGTCAACTTAAAGGAAAAAAGGAGATTGAAGAGTTTGACAAATTTTTCAGAATTAAATATTAGCGAATCGACATTACGTTCATTAAAACGTATGGGATTTGAAGAAGCCACACCAATCCAAGAAGGTACAGTTAGGTTTGCAATGGAAGGCCGAGATATTATTGGCCAAGCGCAAACAGGTACAGGTAAAACTGCAGCTTTTGGTATTCCACTAATTGAACGAATTGACCCTAAAAATCCATCAATTCAAGCATTAATCATCGCTCCTACTCGCGAATTAGCAATCCAAGTTTCTGAAGAGCTTTACAAAATCGGTTATGACAAACGTGTAAAACTATTATCAGTTTACGGTGGTCAAGATATCGGACGCCAAATTCGTGCGTTAAAAAATAAGCCACAAATTATTGTTGGTACTCCTGGTCGTATTATTGACCATATTAATCGTCGTACTTTAAAACTAGACAGTGTTCAAACGCTTGTATTAGATGAAGCGGATGAAATGTTAAATATGGGATTCATTGATGATATTAATGCAATTTTAGAAAACGTTCCTGAAGAACGCCAAACATTATTATTCTCGGCTACAATGCCGCCTGCAATTCGTAAAATTGCAACGAACTTCATGAAAAACCCTGAAGAAGTAAAAATTAAATCAAAAGAAATGACAGTTGAAAATATCGACCAATATTTCGTTAAATCACAAGAACGTGAAAAATTCGATATTTTAACTCGTTTAATCAATGTTCATCAACCGGAACTTGCTATCGTGTTCGGACGTACAAAACGCCGTGTTGACGAATTAGCCCAAGCTTTAAGTATTCGTGGATATTTAGCAGAAGGAATTCACGGTGATTTAAGCCAAGCAAAACGTATGTCAGTGTTGCGTCAATTTAAAGAAAATAAAATTGACATTTTAGTTGCAACAGACGTTGCTGCTCGTGGTCTTGATATTTCTGGTGTAACCCATGTATATAACTTTGATATCCCACAAGATCCAGAAAGTTACGTTCACCGTATCGGACGTACTGGCCGTGCGGGTAAATCTGGTTTAGCTGTTACTTTTGTAACGCCACGGGAAATGGGTTACTTACGTATTGTTGAGGAAACAACGAAAAAACGTATGACACCTCTTCGCCCACCAACTGAATCAGAAGCTTTAGTTGGCCAACAACAAGTTGCAATGGAAAATCTAATTGAAATTGTACAAGCAAATGACCTAGGTGATTACCGTATTTTAGCTAATCAACTGTTAGATGATCATGATGCAGTCGATATAGTTGCAGCTGCGATTAAATATATGACAAAAGAACCTGATGATACACCAGTAACGATTACTGAAGAACGTCCATTACCAATGCGTAAAACTTCTTCTGGTGGTCGCGGTGGCCGTAGTGGAGATTCACGTGGTCGTCGTGATTACGGTCGTGGTGGTAGCCGCACAGGTGGTCGCCGTGAAGGTGGTCGTAAAGATGGTCGTCGCGAAGGCGGTCGTCGTGAAGGTGGAGAACGTCGCCGTTCACCACGTCGTAGAGAAGACTAATATTTTCTATAAAAGTGCCCTAGCATATTTAGGGCACTTTTTTTATATATTGAAACAATTTTCTTATTCATCCGTATAAAATGGAAGAGAGATGAGGTGGATGTTTTATATGCGAAATCAATTGATGTTTCAAATACCTAAGAAAGGATTAACCGTTTGGCGCTTATATGGTCTTTTTAATACACTTTTTATAGCCGTTTTAGCAGGTGTAGTAAGTTTTCTAACGTATAAATTTGAATGGTTATCAATTATTTACTACATAGCAGTAGCTGTCGTTATCATCGTCGCCATTACATCTATTTGGCTTTTCCCTAAAATTCGTTGGGATCATTGGCGCTATGAAGTTCGGGAAAATGAAATTGAGATTCAAAGTGGATTATTTGTCGTAAAGAGAACTTTAATACCGATGGTAAGAGTTCAACATGTTGATACGACACAAGGTCCTATATTAAAGAAATACGATTTAGCGAATATTTCTATTTCAACGGCAGCCACAACCCATATCATTCCGATGCTCATTACAAAAGAGGCGGATGATTTACGAGCACGTATTTCCATTTTAGCAAGGGTGGCTGAAGATGATGTCTGAAAAACGTTACAAACTTCATCCAGTCGCGGCTATTATTAACTTTGTTAAAGGGTTAAAGGAATTGATCTTCCCATTTATCATTCTTGTTGTTGCAAATGGTTTAAACTTTTCCTTGAATCCGCTTGAAGAAGGATTTTGGTCGAATATTTTCCCTTTAGCAATACTTAGTTTAATTTCGATTGTTTACTTATTTTCTGGAATCGTTAAATGGTGGACGTTTGTTTATTGGTTTGAAGAAGATGAGTTGCGTGTAGAATATGGTCTTTTTATAAAGAAAAAGCGGTATATTCCTTTTGATCGAATTCAAAGCTTTAACTATAAAGAAGGAATTTTTCATCGGATTTTTGGCCTTGTCCAAGTAATGGTCGAAACGGCGGGTAATACGAACGGTAAACCTGAAGTCGTATTAACAGCTATTACAAGAGAGGCTGCTAATGATATTGAGGATATAACACGTAAGGTTAAACAACAGGAAACTGAACATCTTGAAATAAATGAAAATACCGTTTTAGAAGAACCCACTATCCAAAATGGAAAAGTGATTCACAAAATGAACACTAAGGATTTAATAATACTAGCGACAACTTCGAATAGTATTGGTGTAGTACTCGCGGGGATCGTCGCTTTGTTATCCCAATTAGGGGACTTAATCCCATATGAAAAATTATTCGAAGAAGTTTCTGCCCTTATTAAATTTAGCTTTGTTATTGTAGCCTTATCCGTTATAGGTGCTCTTTTATTAACTTGGCTTGTATCCGTATTAATTACATTCCTTAACTATTATGACTTTACGGTAGTAGAAGAAAATGACCGATTGATCATTACAAGAGGTTTATTAGAAAAGAAAAGGGTAACGATTCCTTTAAATCGTATACAAGCTATTAAAATAGTGGAAAATCCATTAAGACAATGGTTCGGCTATGCAGCGGTTACCGTTGAAAGTGCAAGTGGGGGATTTGGGGATAAGGATCAAAAAATCACTTTGTTTCCGCTTATTTCGAAAAAAGAATTATTCCAACCACTTCAAAATTTATTTCCCCATTTTGAATGGGAGCAGACATTAACAAAACCACCAAAGATAGCAAAACCTTTCTTTTATCGAATTGACTTTTTATGGCTTATTCCGTTAGTGGCAATTTGCTCGTACTTTTGGTATCCATACGGACTGTTGTCCTTTTTAATCGTCATCCCTGCCATCTTGATTGGGTTATGGCAATATCGTACAACAGGGTTTGCAATGAATGGACAACAATTGACAATTGTCTATCGTATGTTGAGCCGTGTAACCTTTGTTGTAGAAAAAAAACGAATTCAAGCTTTGGAAAGTAAACAAAGTTATTTTCAAAAACGACGAAATATCGCCACGTTTGAAGCTACAGTTATGTCTGGAATGCTGGGGGCGACTGCTCGGGCGAGAAATTTAAAAATAGAAGATGTCGAAGAAGTAATGGAATGGTTTGAAAAGTAAAATTTCTGAACAAAAAAAGGCAATCGATTCGATTGCCTTTTTTTATAAATTTTTTCTCCAGCGAATAATATTTTTCGGGGAAAAATAAGATAACCCGAGTATAAACCCAGTAATTAATCCGCCGAGATGACTTGCAGCATTTACATTTGGTGATAAAAACGTAATAATCACACTTATAATAATAAGGGGCATAATGATTTGTTTTAGTTGCGGCATCGTACGCCGTGTATAGTAAACTAGTGCGGCAAAGGCGCCAAAAATACCGAAGATTGCCCCGCTAGCACCTACACTACTGTAAAATCCCTCTTGGAAAACAAATGTAGCAACATTGCCGAAAATGCCAGCTAGTAAATAAATCGTAATAAAACGTGCTTTCCCAGCGATCTTCTCTAGCTCTGGACCAAATAAAAATAATGAAAACATATTAAATAATACGTGTATAAAACCACCGTGGATAAAGATGGAAGTTAAAATACGCCACCATTGTCCATCACCAATTAAATAGTTAACACTCATACCCGAATAAAATATATAATCTCCGATAAAAGGGAGAATGGTTAAAATATATACAATGAAATTAATCGCAATGAGAGTAGTTACAACAGGGTAAAACTTAATAAATTGGCTAAAATTTTCTCTACGAATAAACATATATCCACCTCTAACTCCATTATACATTGTATTTTATTAATAATAAAAGGAGAATATCCATATGATAAAAGGAATTGGACTAGATATAGCAGAAATCCCAAGAATAAAAAAGGCAATGGAACGTTCGGAGAAATTTCAAAATCGAATATTATCTGAACGGGAATTGGAACTATTTCACCAATTGTCAGAACAGAGAAAAGTTGAATTTTTAGCGGGGAGGTTTGCGGCCAAAGAGGCATATTCAAAAGCGAATGGTACGGGCATAGGAAAAGGATGTGAGTTTCGTCAAATTGAAGTGTTAAAAGATGAATTAGGGAAACCAACTTTATTTTTCGACGGAAAAAAAGTGAGTGGACATGTCAGCATTACTCATACAAAAGAGTATGCAGCAGCCCAAATTATCTTAATGCAATAGTTACATAACAGAATAATAATTTGGGATGTTGTCCAAAAGTGATAGCATAAAGTTAGACAACCACTCATATATTTGACGTACGGAGCTGAAAGTAGAAGAAAGGATGGAGTTTTGCGACACAAATTAATCGCTTTTATTGTCATGTTGTTAAGTGTGCTAGTGCTTGCTGCTTGTGGTGGAAATTCACAGGAGGATGTTTTAAAGGATTTAAACGACAAATGGAATGATGTAAAAGGATATGAACTCGATGCCTCAATGGAAATTAAAACAGGTACTGAGCCAAGAGTGTACGATGTAAATGTTTGGCATACTGAACCAGATTTTTATCGAGTGAAAGTTACTCAACAAGGTGAAGATGTTACACAGATGATTATCCGAAATAAAGAGGGCGTTTTTGTGGTTACACCTTCTTTAAGAAAAACGTACAAGTTCCAAAGTGAATGGCCAAAACAAAATAGCCAAGCCTACCTAATAGGAGCATTAGCAGAAGATCTATTGGCAGATGAAAAAGTGAAAATGGAAGAAAATGATAAGAGTTATATCTTTACTGCAGCAACAAGAAATAACCATAAAAGTATTATGCCGACGCAAAAAATTGTAGTAAATAAGAAAACAATGCTTCCAACTTCAGTTTCAGTATTAAATGAAGCTCAAGAAGAACAAATGGTCATTACATTTAAAAATATTGACCTAGGAATGCAACATAAAGAAAGCGAGTATGCAGTAGAGAAGTTTTCCGATGAGGAAGAAACTGCTAGTGCAAGTGCAGAAGTAGTCAATACAGAATTCCAAACATATTATCCTACGATAGACTGGGCAACATTGGCGGACGAGGAAAAGGTTGCTGAAGAAGGGTCAGAACGAGTTATTTTAACCTTTGATGGGGAAAAATCCTTTACCCTTGTACAACAACCAATCGTTTATGATGAGACTTCTACATTACCTGTATATGCACCTGGCGATCCGGCGGATTTAGGATTTACAATTGGTGCAATTACGGATAACTCGATTAGTTGGGAACGAGATGGCATGTCATTCTTTATTGCGTCGAATAATTTGACGAAAGATGAAATGATAGCAGTTGCAAGTTCTTTAACGCCAGGCGGTCTAAAATAAAAAATAGGTGGACAGGATAGTTGGAGAAAATATAATATATTAAAAATGACAAAAATTTGAAGTTTGAAAATTGTAGAAGAGGGTAAAATAAAAATGCAAAACATACAGCACTTCCGTCCAACCAAAGCCATAATTAATTTAGAGGCAATAAAGCGTAACGTTCAACATTTAAAAGAACATCTTAAAAAGGGTGTTCAAATTATTGCAGTTGTGAAGGCGAATGCTTACGGACATGGAGATGTAGAGGTGGCTGCCACAGCAATAGAAGCTGGTGCAAGCATGCTAGCTGTAGCAACACCTGAAGAAGCACTTCATATCCGCAAGCATTTCCCTAATATTGATATTTTGATTTTAGGTTATGCCCCTGTTTCCTTTGCTCCTTATGCTGCAAAGGAAAATATCACTTTAACCGTATTTTCTTCTGATTGGGTAGATCAAGTGAAGGCATTAACCCTATCTAATCCATTAAAATTACATATGAAAATCGACACAGGCATGGGTAGAATAGGTGTCACGACGATAGAAGACTTAATGAACTTATATAACGCAATTTCCTCTTCTTCAAATTTACTTGTTGATGGTGTATTTACGCATTTTGCTACGGCCGATGAAGAAGATGAAACTTACTTTAATCATCAAGTATCCAAGTTTGAACAGTTTATTAGCTCTTTACCTGTTAAACCGCGAATTGTACATGCTGCCAATACTGCAACAATGCTAGTAAAGGATCAACGACTCCAATATGATGCAGTACGATTTGGAATTTCTATGTACGGGCTTGCACCTTCTGCCTATGTAAAAACGAAATTACCGTTCCCGTTACAACCAGCTTTCTCATTAGAAACTGAGTTAGTTGAAGTAAAATTAATTCAACCGGGCCAGTCGATTGGTTATGGAGCAACTTTTACGGCTACTGAACCATCTTATATTGGGACAATCCCAATTGGCTATGCTGATGGTTTAATTCGGAAATATAGTGGTCAACATGTATTGGTAAATGGAACACGCGCACCAATAATTGGTCGAATTTGTATGGATCAATGTATGATATTATTACCAGCTGCATATAATATAGGTGAAAAAGTAACTTTAATTGGAAAACAACAAAACGATGAAATAACAATTGACGAATGGGCAGAAAAAGTAGAAACAATAAACTACGAGGTTCCTTGTATCATTACCTCGAGAGTGCCTAGAATTTACAACAGAAAATAATAAATTGCGACAAAATCTTCATCAAAAACCGTTAAAACTACATGGATTGCCACATTTTTTTTATATCTATCTTTTCAACTCCCTTATTCGGTGATAGAATGAGAAAAGAATTTGGAAATGGTACGGTTTTTGTGGAGGTGCTTGTTTTGTACGCGAAAAAAGTAGAAGAATTAAAGGAAGTTTTAGAATTTCCTCAAGAAATGTTAGTGGAATTTAATCAAACTCTTGAGCAAAAATCTCGAGATAATGAAAGTTTTGTTTATATATCATCTCGTAGATTATCTACGCACAAGCAACCAAATCAAATACGGGAAGCTTTAATGAAAGGCTATGTGGAAATGTCGCAAATCAATTTGTCTATTTGTAGCGAATGTCTACATGTAGAATATGAAGCGGAACATATGGTAGAGCGTCTCGTAAGCGGGGGATGACATTTTGATTGTAAAACGAGGGGACGTGTTTTTTGCAGATCTTTCTCCAGTAATAGGATCTGAACAAGGCGGTACTAGACCCGTATTAATCCTTCAGAACGACATTGGAAATAGATTTAGTCCAACTGTAATCATCGCTGCGATTACTGCGCAAATTCAAAAAGCAAAATTGCCGACTCATGTCGAAATTGATGCAAAAAAGTACGGCTTTGAGCGCAATTCGGTAATTTTGCTTGAACAATTGCGTACTATAGATAAGTCTAGGCTAACGGATCGGATTACACAGTTAGATGAAGAGCTTATGGATAAAGTGGATGTTGCATTGGAAATAAGTCTAGGATTAATGAAATTTTAATACATAAAAAAAGAAATGACCTAAAAGTCCTGCTTTTAGGTCATTTCTTTTTTATTGGAAATTTGAGGTTTTAAATATATCTAGGAAAACAGGAGGTGACAAGATATAAATAGTATAGAAGAAGCTACTCAACTATGAAATATAGCCTGGTGTATTTTTTTGATATTTAAGACTTTTCTCCCTTGAATTATCGGAATTTTAAGCTAATTATAGATTTAAATTTGATGTTAAGTAACTCGATAATATATATTAGGTTTATAACAAAAATTACTAAAATCTACTAAGATGGGGTGCAGTAATGGCAGAGAAGGTAACGGTTGAAATAGTAACAGAATTAGATATTGTAACTGCACGTAAACTAGGTCGTAAACAAGCGAAACAAATTGGTTTTAATAAAGTAGATCAAGCTAGGATTACTACCGCTATAGGTGAATTAGCTAAAAATATTTTTCAATATGCCTGTGAAGGAAAAATTATTATTGAAAGAATTAACAAGGAAGGTAAGAAAGGGGTTTCAATTACCTCAATAGATCAAGGTCCTGGAATAGCCGATGTACAAAAGGCTCTTGAAGATGGGGAATCTTACGGAGCAGGACTGTCTTCTGTTAAAAGATTAGTAGACTCTATGCATATTTTTTCTGAAGAAGGGAAGGGGACAACTGTAAAAGTTGAAAAATGGCTAAGATAGGATGGTGGATTACTTGGAACAGCTAAAGCTTGATTACAAAACAATATTATCGAATTATATTCATAATCAAAATGAAAGAAATTTATATATTGGTCAAAATTTTATAAAACGACTTATTCAAAAAAATGTGACTCCAGAAGAAGTTATAAGTATACATAAGCAGGCACTGGAGGACATCATTGAAGATCTACCGGAGTATACAATTCATGCTTATGATTTTTTAATCGAGGTAATGGTCCACTTCGGGTTGAAACTGAAGGAACATCAAAGTTTATTGATGAAACAAGAAGAATTGCGTATCGAAATGGAAGTCGCAGCAAAAATTCAAAATACATTATTGGAAACAACAATTCCAAATCCGGAAGGCTTAGATATAGGAATGATTTCTGTCCCTCTTCGAAAAATGAATGGGGATTATGTGCATTTTATGCATGATCATAAAAGGTTTTTAAGTATTGCTGTAACGGATGTAGTAGGAAAAGGAGTTCCCGCTGCGCTTTGTATGTCGATGGTTAAGTACGGTTTGGATACATTGGAATATGCAAATAGTAATCCTTCTTACGTTCTTGAAGTATTAAATCAATTGATTGAAAAAAGTGTAGATGACGGTATGTTTGTATCAATGTGCTATGGTCGATACGACTTAGAAAAGGACATTTTTACATGGAGTTCAGCAGGGCATGAACCACCCCTTTATTATCATTCAAGGGAAAATGCTTATTATGATTTAGAATCAAAGGAATTACTATTAGGAATTTTACCTGACGTAAAATATTCTCAAAAGGATATTAAGTTAAATGACAATGACTTTATCATTTTGATGACTGATGGAGTAACGGATTTCCGAAACCGGGAGGAGTTTGATCCTCGGCAATATATTAAGGAACTTGCTTTATCCTGTAGGCATCTAAATGCTCAGGAGATGTGTGATAACATTCATAAACAACTACAAGTTTTACATAATTACAAACTAGAAGATGATTTTACAATCGTCATTATTAAAAAATAATTTTAAAAAATATGTTTAAATACTTTTTAGTAGGGAATAGAAAAAACAGGGAAACTGGAGGTGTTCCGAATGGATATCAATATACAATTTCGGGAAGAAGGGAATCTACTTTTAGGTTTAATAGAAGGGGAAATAGATACTTTCACAGCACCAATTCTTAGAGAGGAACTAGAAAAAATTGAACTCTCTAATGAAATATCTGTTGAGTTAGATTTATCAAAGGTAAGTTATATGGATAGTACGGGGCTCGGAGTATTTGTCGCCTTTTATAAAAGAGCAACAAAAGAAGATGTAAACTTAAAATTAGTAAACTTATCGACTCGACTAACAAGATTGTTTGAAATTACAGGACTTAGTGAATTAATGGATATTGAAAGAGGTGGGATAGGCCATGCGAGCATTTGACTACATTGAAATCAGAGTTCCTGCAAAACCGCAATATGTTGGTGTGATTCGGTTAACGGTGTCTGGTTTAGCATCTCGTGTAGGCTTCTCCTATGACCAAATAGAAGACTTAAAGATTGCCGTTAGCGAAGCTGTTACAAATGTAGTTCAACATGCTTATGACTCTTACGACGATGGAGAAATTGTTATAGGCCATGCTTTATATGATCATAAAATTGAAGTGATGGTATCTGATTATGGGAATGGTTTTAATTTTGAAGAAATTAAAGCCCAAATTGGACCGTATCAAGAAGAGGAAAATGTCGAATTTTTACGCGAAGGTGGTCTTGGCCTCTACTTAATGGAAACTTTAATGGATGAGGTGAGAGTAAATAACAACGAAGGTGGAGTCACTGTTTTCATGACAAAATATGTCACGAGAGAGCAGGTGATTGATGATGTCAAAACAATCATCACATAATCAAACATCTAAGGATGATATATTAAGATGGATTGAGCAATATCAACTTTCAAAAGATGATGATTCTTTAAATAATTTAGTTATTCATTATAAAAATTATGTAGAATCGATAGCGAAAAAATATGCCTATGGTAAATCGAATTATGAAGATATTGTTCAAGTAGGCATGCTTGGACTACTAGGAGCAATACAACGTTTTGATAAGTCTTTTGGTAAAAGTTTCGAAGCATTTGCCGTTCCCACGATTGTGGGAGAAATTAAACGTTATTTACGAGACAAAACTTGGGATGTCCATGTTCCTCGACGTATTAAGGAATTAGGACCGAAAATAAAAGCTGCTGTCGAACATTTAACAACTGAATTACAAAAGTCTCCTTCTATTGAAGAAATAGCTACATACTTAGATGTCGAAGAGGAAGAAGTCTTAGAAGCGATGGAAATGAGTAGTAGTTACCAAGCGCTTTCTATGGATTATTCTATTGAGGCAGATTCTGATGGGGGCGCAGTGACCCTACAAGATATAATCGGTAAAGAGGACGAAGGTTTCGAAAAGACGAATCAAAGAATCGTAGTTGTAGAAGCGATGGAAGTTTTGGATAACCGTGAGAAAGAAATATTAAAGTTAACTTATTTCGAAGAACTAAGTCAAAAAGAAACAGGCGAGATACTAGGAATTTCCCAAATGCATGTTTCGCGAATACAACGTAAGGCGATTAAAAAACTACAGGAAGCTATTGCAGTTGGGAATAATAGCTGATTTTTATAAAAGCTCGAAATTCAAAAAAAGGACAAGTCTACTCTTTTAAATGTTTATCAAAGAGTAGACTTTTTTATTTTAAACAGATTGAAATGATGAACAATAGAAGAAAGTAGTAAGTAAATGTTAAAATGATTTTATGTAAACTAGAAAGGCTGTGGAATGATGGAAGAAAAGAAAATGTTACAAATCATTGCAACTGAAACAAAGGTAAAGCCACATCAAGCAGAAGCAGTGATTAAGTTATTAGAAGACGGAAATACCGTTCCATTCATTGCTCGATATCGTAAAGAGGCGACGGGTTCACTAGATGAAGTTCAAATTAAATCAATTGAAGATCGATATCATTACATACAACAATTAGAACAGCGAAAGGAAGAAGTAATCCGTCTAATCGATGAACAAGGAAAATTAACTGAAGAATTACAAGCATCCATCCAGGCTGCTACTGTGCTACAGCGGGTGGAGGATTTATATAGACCGTACAAACAAAAGCGTCGCACAAAAGCAACTATCGCTAAAGAAAAGGGATTAGAACCTTTAGCAGATGAACTGATGAAATTTTCTAAAGAAAATGTTGAAGATTTGGCCTTAACCTTCCTAGATGAAGAAAAGGGTGTTAATACAGTAGAAGATGCAGTAATGGGAGCAAAAGATATTTTAGCTGAACGTTTTGCAGATGATGCCGCTATACGGGATCAATTGCGTAAGCTTTCTTGGAGAGAGGGGCGTATTGTTACTTCTGTTAAGGATGCGGAAAAAGACGAGAAGAAAGTATTTGAAATGTATTATGAATATGAAGAACCAGTAAAATACATTGTGCCGCATAGAACATTAGCTATTAACCGTGGGGAAAAGGCAGATATTTTAAAAGTGACTATCCAAGTGCCGCTGGATCGTGTAGTTCAATTAATGGAAAAGGCATGGTTGCCTATAAATTCTTCCTCCCCATCTATATCCCATGTAAAAGAAGCGATTGAAGATGGATATAAACGATTAATTCAGCCTTCGATTGAGCGGGAGTTACGAAATGAATTAACGGAGAAAGCAGAAGAACAAGCCATTCATATTTTCGCTGAAAACCTGAAAAGTCTACTATTACAGCCACCGATGCGCGGTAAAATGGTGTTAGGGGTAGACCCGGCTTATCGAACAGGTTGTAAATTAGCAGTAGTTGATGAAACGGGAAAAATGTTAGAAGTAACTGCTATTTACCCACACCCACCGAAGCCCGATGTGGAAAAATCAAAATCAGTAGTTAGGGAGATTTTAGAAAAGTATCCAATTTCAATTATTGCTATTGGAAATGGGACGGCTTCTCGGGAAACAGAACAATTCATAGCAGATGTGTTAAAGGAAGTTGAAAGGGAAGTTGCTTACGTTATAGTTAACGAGGCAGGGGCATCTGTTTATTCCGCATCTGAAGTTGCAAGAAGTGAGTTTCCTGACTTACAAGTTGAACAAAGAAGTGCTGTGTCCATTGCTCGTCGATTGCAAGATCCTTTATCCGAACTTGTAAAAATCGAACCAAAAGCTGTTGGGGTTGGCCAGTATCAACATGATGTTTCACAAAAGAAACTAGCAGAGTCATTAACTTTTATTGTAGAAACGGCAGTAAACCAAGTAGGGGTCGATGTAAATACAGCATCCGCTTCCCTTTTACAGTATGTATCTGGTTTGTCAAAGACCGTAGCTGAAAATATTGTAAATGCAAGAAGTGATAATGGGAAATTCACTTCCCGGACCCAATTAAAGAAAATTCCTCGTTTAGGGGCAAAAACATATGAACAAGCAATCGGTTTCTTACGTATTCCAGAGGCTAAAAATCCCCTTGATGCAACTGGAATCCACCCAGAGAGCTATAAGTTAGCTGAAGAAATTTTGGCAACTGTTGGATTAACGAAGAAGGATGTCGGCAGTAAACAGTGTGAGGAAGCACTTGGTGCTATAGATTTAACGGCATTAAGTAATCAATTAGAAGTAGGTGAAGTAACAGTCAAAGATATTGTTGACACATTAATGAAACCGACTCGAGATCCACGCGATGCATTCCCACAACCGTTATTGAAAACAGACGTATTAAAAATGGAAGATTTAAAAGTAGGGATGGAACTACAAGGGACTGTGCGAAATGTGGTCGATTTCGGAGCTTTTGTCGATATTGGTGTAAAACAAGATGGTTTAGTTCATATTTCTAAACTTCAAAAACGCCGTATAAAACATCCTTTAGAGGTCATTTCTTTAGGTGATATTGTCACAGTTTGGGTAGAGAAGGTAGAAGTAGAAAAGGGTCGCATTTCTTTAACGATGATTCCCCCTGAAAACCAAATAAACCAATAATACACCAACTCTGATTAATAGTTTGCTTATTAATCAGAGTTTTTTCATATTTTGCAGCGATTTGAATGGATATGGTACATTTGTACGCGGGGGGATAACGATGACGGATCAGCAACTACAATTATTAGTAGAAAAATTATCAATGGAATATTTTAAGCAACCTTTTTTACATAAAGCATATTTCAATAGTAGGTTGCGTACAACTGGTGGTCGTTACTTATTAAGAAGTCATAATATAGAATTTAATAAAAAATCGTACGAAAAATTTGGGATGGAAGAGTTAAGGGGAATTATTCTTCATGAACTATGTCATTATCATCTTCATATAAGAGGAATGGGTTATAAACACCGCGATACAGATTTTAGAACATTGTTAAAAAAGGTAGGGGCACCACGTTTTTGTTCTACGATAGAAGAAAAGAAGAGCCGTAGTACAAAGCTTTATATTTATGAATGTGTTCAATGTAAACAACGGTATGAAAGAAAAAGAAGAATGGATGTAAACAAATATCGTTGCGGAAAATGTCGTGGGCATTTAATCACTGCTTCTCATAAAGATAACTGAAATGAAAAAGAGTTAAATAAATGATTGTATGTTTTTTTATAAAAGTGTACATTCTATAATAGCTATTGTTTTACTAGTAGCTTACGAACCCTTAAGAAATAAGGGGTTTAAAGGCTTTTTATAAAAAAATAAAAAAAGTTTGTTTAAAGTGTTGACATTATTTATAACTCTCTCTATAATAATAAAAGTCGACAAGATGAGTCGCAAATATTCCGAAGTAGCTCAGTGGTAGAGCAATCGGCTGTTAACCGATCGGTCGTAGGTTCGAGTCCTACCTTCGGAGCCATGGCCCGTTGGTCAAGTGGTTAAGACACCGCCCTTTCACGGCGGTAACACGGGTTCGAATCCCGTACGGGTCACCACTTATATTTTTAAAAAAATTCAAAATGTTGGTCCCGTGGTGTAGCGGTTAACATGCCTGCCTGTCACGCAGGAGATCGCCGGTTCGATCCCGGTCGGGACCGCCATTGGGGTATAGCCAAGCGGTAAGGCAACGGATTTTGATTCCGTCATGCCCAGGTTCGAATCCTGGTACCCCAGCCATTTTTGAAGAGCCATTAGCTCAGTGGTAGAGCATCTGACTTTTAATCAGAGGGTCGAAGGTTCAAGTCCTTCATGGCTCACCAGTTTTTATTTGACAAATGTATTTATTGGTGTATAATTAATAGTGTCTTCATTGAACGCGGTCGTGGCGGAATGGCAGACGCGCTAGGTTGAGGGCCTAGTGGGGGCAACCCCGTGGAGGTTCAAGTCCTCTCGGCCGCACCAAGTTGCAATACATTTCATACGCGCCCGTAGCTCAATTGGATAGAGCGTCTGACTACGGATCAGAAGGTTGTGGGTTCGACTCCTGCCGGGCGCGCCATAATATTTTCATACGCGGGTGTAGTTTAATGGTAAAACCTCAGCCTTCCAAGCTGATGTCGTGAGTTCGATTCTCATCACCCGCTCCATATTTGAACCTTGAAAACTGAACAACAAAACGTTAATGAATATAGTTTCAACTTAATTGTTGAAACAAAATTTTGGACATCATTATGATGCCAGCAAAAATTTGAGCTTTATCAAATTTTCTTTTATGGAGAGTTTGATCCTGGCTCAGGACGAACGCTGGCGGCGTGC
>NZ_JACSQA010000007.1 GCF_014836845.1 Ureibacillus galli | reverse complement strand
AGCATCGGACCGACGTAGATGACGCCGTTTTCCGACGTGTCATCGCGCTTCGAGAAAGCGTCGATGGTAGTTGAGGGTTGCCCCTGTGAGAGTAGGACGTCGCTAGGCAATCAGAGGCCACTGAAATTTCAGTGGTCTTTTTTTATATCAAAAAAGCCCCCAACGTACAAAAGCCGAAGGCTTGATCGGCGCGTTTAAGAACAATCCAAAATACAGAAGGAAAACCTCGAGAAGCGGGAGGACCGAGGAAAACAAGGAATCAAGGAGGCCCGAAGCGCAGTGTACTTGGTACATGAGCATCGGACCAACGCAGATGACGCCGTGTTCCGACGTGTCATCGCGCTTCGAGAAAGCGTCGATGGTAGTTGAGGGCTGCCCCTGTGAGAGTAGGACGTCGCTAGGCAATCAGCGACCACGGAATGTCAGTGGTCTTTTTTTATACCCAAAAAAGCCCCCAACGGCTGGATGGGGTATACAAATAAAAAAAGAAGACGATATGAAATCGACTTCTTTTTTTACAATATTATATTAATTAAAGAACTCTAGTCGCTTTTACGATTCGTTCTTTCCAATAGCCGGAAGTGATATTTCCATAAGATACACCGCTAGATGTTGCTGCACTAATCATTTGTCCGTTCCCTACATAAACTCCAACGTGGTTAATTACTCCGTTAAAATCGGTATCAAAGAATACTAAATCCCCAGGTTGTACAGAAGAAATAGCTACTGTTTTACCAACTGTTGCCTGAGCACTAGATGTTCTTGGTAAAGTTAAATTACCCGCATCTTTAAAGATTCGATAAGTGAATGAGGAACAATCAAAAGCATCCGTTCGATTCACACTAGCTCCATATAAATAAGAGGCTCCAAGGTATTTTTTTGCAGATGTGACGATTTCATTACCATTAACAGATGCCGTACTGTCCTCTTTAGCGTTATTAGAAGTTGTTGCTGAAGAACCGACTAAATTAATTTTTTGACCAACATAAATATAGGACGCTTTTGCAATTTGCGGATTATAACTTAGAAGTTTACTAAGACTAATTCCGTGAGTTGCAGCAATTTTGGAAAGAGAGTCTCCTTGCTTCACAATGTATGTAGAATTAGCGTTCGGTGTTGTACTTGCTGGTTTACTTGGACTAGTCGTAGAGACTGTTCCTTTACTGCCATTAATCACAAGTTTTTGTCCAATGGAAATAAATGATTCATTTTTAATAGACGGGTTCCATTTTAATAAATCGTTTACAGTAACTTTATAAGTTTTAGCGATTTTATAAAGGGAATCCCCTTTTTGTATAGTATAAGTTGTTGAACTAGTCGCATTTGACTTGGATTTGGCTGTTGTTTCATTTGATAATTTAAGAACTTGACCAGGGAAAATTAGGCTTGACCGTAAATTATTTAATGACATAATCTCGTTTACGGTAATGGAATTTTGTACGGCAATTTGTGATAAAGTATCCCCACTCTTTACGGTGTGAGAGTTTGCTGCAAAGACAGAATTTCCGCCAATCAGTGATCCGATTAATACTGTAGATAAAACTAGTGACTTTTTCATAAATAATTTCCTCCTATTATTCGAGGAAGGAATTTGTCTAAGATGGATGAAGTACTTGTTCCACTTAAACGATTTATACTATGGAAGCTAAGATTTGAATAGCTATAGTCGCATTTCCCCCATATCATTAAAATGAAAAGTTATAAATTATGTTAAGCGAATTGAAAGGTGGATTTTAAGGTTAACTTGTTGATTAGTTTTCCGTTTTTCATACTGAATGGAAGACATCAACTTTTCTTTTATTCCAATTGTTATGTATTAGGAGAAGTACCTTGTACACGTGCTTTAAATGTTATGAACCCTCGATTTTTCTGTTAGCTGAAGAAAGTCTCGATTTTATAGACGCTTCGATAGTATTTATCTCTGAAGTGGATATACGTACTCTATTTATCTTAAACATACAGACTCCCTCAAGATAGTAGACTACTTTTCTTGCAAATGGTTCCCATTCGAAGTTGCTATTGGTAATAAGTGAATATTTTTCTGCAATTTAATCACTATTTTAATTGAAATTACGGTCATTTTCATCAAACTTTTCTTATTTTAGGCTAAAAAGCAATATATAAATTTTTTCGTCTATAACAAATTATTCAACTTTAAAGTAAAGTCACATGTTGGCATGCTCACATAAATATAGTAGTAGTGATGTCATTTTTTTCGAGGTGATTTAAATGAATAAAAATCGTTATAGAAGAAATTTATTGGCCCTTTTATTTATCTTAATTACAGCGATTGTTGTATTTGTTTCTAAATGGTATTTTGAAGTGAATCAATATCATGATATAGAAGAAGAAAATTCTTATAGTTGGCAAAGATATATGAATGAAGATGAGTTTGCAAAGTTAGAAGATGGAATGTCTTATTCGGATGTTGTACAAGTGGCAAAGGGTAGAGGTGAAAAATTATCAAAAGACGTGTATATTTGGGAAGATGAACTTTTACTAACCCAAGCTTATGAAATTCGTTTTCAAGATGGAAAGTTAGATCAGAAAAAAATCATTCAAAAACGGGGTTATTCAACTCGATAAACATAGATAAAGCACATCTTAAATCGTGATTTTTCCAAAATGATGTAGATTGGCTAGAGAGATGTGCTTTATTTAATATCCAGAAGGTATACACTTTGAACATTTAACTTTGTTTAGGTAAACTTAAGATAATTGTGATTGTGAGAGGATACGTTAAAATGATAGTAGAAAAAGAAGTTATCTCCATAGAAGAGACTCAAAGGTTAGCCCATCAATTAGCTGAATTATTGGAGCCACAAGATACAATAACGCTAGAAGGTGATTTGGGAGCTGGTAAAACGACATTTACCCAAGCTCTTGCGAAAGGATTAGGTATTTCAAGAACAGTAAATAGTCCAACCTTTACAATAATGAAGCAGTATGAAGGAAGATTGCCTTTTAACCATCTTGATGTTTATCGTCTTGCGGATAGTAACGAAGATCTTGGATGGGATGAAATTTTTTTCGGTGATGCAGTAACAGTGGTAGAGTGGGCTCATTTAATAGAAGAATATTTACCAGATGAAAGACTCGCCATTGAAATTTATCGTATCGATGACAGTAAACGAAAATTTGTACTAAAACCAATCGGAAAGCGTTACGAACGGTTGTGTGAGGAGTTATTTAAATGATTTGGTTAGGAATTGAAACATCTAATTCACCGCTTTCAATAGCGATAGTAAAAGATGGACAAGTATTAGTTGAAATTGTTGAAAATGTAAAGCTAACCCATTCGGTAACAGCTATGCCAACGATTCAAGAATTATTTCATAAAGCGAAGATGAAACCAATGGATATTGATGCAATTGCAGTTTCAGAAGGACCTGGTTCATATACAGGGATTCGTATTGGTGTAACGATCGCCAAAACCCTTGCATGGACTTTAAAAAAGCCATTAGTTGGAGTATCTAGTTTAAAAGTGTTAGCAGCTAATGGTGAATTGTTTAATGGCATTATTTGTTCATTATTCGATGCAAGAAGACAAAACGTCTATGCAGGTATCTATCAAGGAACCGATTTGGAAACAGTTATGGAAGAACGTCACACGTCTATTGATGATTTATTAAGTCAATTACAATCATTAAACAAACCAGTACTATTCATTGGGTCAGACGTAGAAAATTTTAAAGAAAATATAAAAGAACAGTTAGGTGAGCTTGCAATATTTGCACCTTCTTCTATCACACTACCCCGTGCTTCCAAGTTAATTGAAGTAGCTGAAACAAAGTCACTACCAAGTATAGAAGAAGTCCATCATTTTGTTCCTCAATATCACCGATTGGCACAAGCTGAAGCGAATTGGATACAGGATCAAAAAAAGAGGTAATAATAAAATGATACTTTATCGAAAAATGACTCCAGAAGATGTAGAAGCAGTACACACAATTGAACTTGCTTCCTTTCCTACTCCTTGGACGTTAGATTCATTTCATTACGAAATGAGAGAAAATCAATTTGCTTATTATATTGTCGCGGAAAATGAACACGGTAATATTGTTGGATTTTGCGGAATGTGGCTAGTGATTGATTCTGCACAAATTACAAATGTAGCAGTTATTGATGCTGCAAGAGGACAAGGAATTGGAGAAGGTCTAATGCGAGAAGCAATGCGAATCGCTCGGGAACATGGTGTAGATGTGATGAGTTTAGAAGTACGGGTTTCAAATCATGTGGCGCAAAACCTTTATCGGAAACTAGGATTCCAAGATGGTGGAATACGAAAAGGATATTATACTGATAACCAAGAGGATGCTCTTGTAATGTGGGTGAATTTAAATGAGTGATCGAATTATTTTAGCAATAGAGACAAGTTGCGATGAAACGGCTGCTGCCATTATTCGAAATGGTCATGAAATTGTTTCAAACGTAGTAAGCTCTCAAATTGAAAGTCAGAAACGTTTTGGCGGAGTTGTTCCAGAAATCGCTTCTCGCCATCATGTGGAACAAATAACAATTGTTATTGAAGAAACATTGGAAAAGGCGAACATGCAACCATCGGACTTAACGGCTGTAGCGGTAACGGAAGGACCAGGATTAGTAGGGGCATTATTAATCGGAATTAATGCAGCAAAGGCATTTGCCTTCGCCCATAACCTACCTATTATTCCAGTGCATCACATTGCAGGCCATATTTATGCGAATGCATTAGTTCAACCGATGCAGTTTCCTTTACTTGCGCTTGTCGTATCAGGTGGGCATACAGAGTTAGTGTTTATGAAGGAACATGGTAGTTTTGAAGTAATAGGGGAAACTCGAGATGATGCAGCTGGTGAAGCCTATGATAAAGTAGCGCGGGTGTTAAATATGCCTTATCCAGGAGGTCCCCATATTGATCGACTTGCCCATGAAGCAAATGAGGGAGTAGAATTTCCACGCGCTTGGCTAGATGATACATATGACTTTAGCTTTAGTGGTTTAAAATCGGCCGTTATTAATTATAAGCATAATATGGATCAGCGTGGAGAAGAAATTATTCCTGAACAAGTTGCAAAAGGATTCCAAGATAGTGTTGTAGAAGTATTAACAACAAAAACTGTTCGGGCGGCAAAGGAATTTAACGTCAAACAAGTAATTGCTGCTGGTGGTGTATCAGCTAACAAAGGCTTAAGATCAAGTTTAGAACAAGCTTTTGAAAAAGAAAAAATACCATTTACAGTACCGCCACTAAAATTTTGTACAGACAATGCAGCGATGATTGGAGCTGCCGCAACCTATATGTATGAAGCAGGAGTTCGTGGCGATTTATCGATGAATGGAATTCCCGGTAAAGAATTAAAGAGTTGGATATAATAATGGAAGTCACAAAATGTTGTGTAGTTATCAACATTTGTGACTTTTTAATTTTCCGAAAAAAATATGAAAACGATAATCTTTGTCGGAAACCGCTATTTTTTGTGTCATTTTCTTTCACTTATTGTTTATTTCATTTTTTGTATAATTTTTCTGAAATTTTATCCACAGGTTAACAATATAATGTTGAAATTGTCAAGGCGAACATTCGTACTTATGCACAAACTGGGGATAACTTGTGCATAACTTGTGATAAACCTATATATAGTATGGATTTTTTCACAAAAGAATGTGGATATTTTTTTATAAAACTGTGGATAATGTGGAAAAGTGTGTTGATATGTTGATATTACTAAACTTTTCATGTGAATAAATTTGTGGAAATTTTTTATCGAAATTTGTCTATTGACCAAGATATATGTAAATTATTCACCAATAATAAAAATACCATGTGCATATGCACATGGTATAAATGAAAATCCACTATGAAATAATGTTTTCCAGCTCTTCGTTTAGTTCAAGCCATTGTCCTTCTAGTTCATCATGTTCTTGTTTTGCTAAGTCTAACTCCGATTGATACTTCAACACTTGTTCGTGATCCTTAAAGACCTCTGGATCACAAAGTTTCTCTTCTATGAAGTTAATTTGTTCATCTAAAGTAGTCATCTTTTTTTCGATGTCTTCTACTGCCCGTCGAATTTGCCGCTCCCGTTTCTTAGCCTCCTTATCAATTTGGGAAGTAGAGGATTTCGGATGGGAAGAGGATTCCACGTTGGCAGATGTAGCTTGAGCTTTCATTTCCGCTAATTCTTGTAGTTCCTGTTTTTTCTCAAGGTAATAATCATAGTCACCTAAATATTCAAAGGAACCTGTTCCTGATAATTCGATTACCTTTGAAGCGATTCGATTAATAAAATAACGGTCATGAGAAACGAATAGTAATGTTCCAGGATAATCAATTAATGCGTTTTCCAACACTTCTTTACTATCTAAATCTAAATGGTTTGTCGGTTCATCTAGAACGAGTAAATTCGCTTTTTGCATCATGAGCTTAGCGAGAGCAAGTCGGGCTTTCTCACCACCAGAAAGAGCATTGACCGTTTTCGTCACATCATCACCACTAAATAAAAATCTGCCTAAAATTGTACGGATATCTTTTTCATTCATCAGTGGCCATTCATCCCAAAGTTCCTGAAGAACGGATTTATTACTCTTTAGTTTCGCTTGTTCTTGGTCATAGTAACCAATTTGAACGTTTACACCATATCGAATATCTCCAGAAAGAATCGGTAAATCCTTTACAATCGTTTTTAGTAAAGTGGATTTTCCTACTCCGTTTGGACCGACAAGGGCGATGCGATCTTCACGGAAAATTCGCATGTGAATATTTTTCGAAATCGTTTTTCCATCATAGCCAATCATTAAATCGTCAATGGATAGTACATCATTTCCACTTTGGCGTTCAATTGTGAAACCGAAATTAGCTGAACGTTCATCACTATCAGGGGCATCCATCCATTCGGTACGTTCTAGCACTTTTCTTCGGCTTTGGGCCATTTTCGTTGTAGAAGCGCGGGCAATATTTTTTTGAATAAATGCTTCTAATTTTGCTTTTTCATCCTGTTGTCGCTCGTACAATTTCATATCACGTTCATAGTTTTTTGCTTTTTCAGCTAGATAAGCACTATAATTCCCAACATATTTTGTTACATGGGTTCTAGAAACTTCATAAACAATGGAGACAACTTGATCTAAAAAGTATCGGTCATGGGATACGATTAAAATCGCACCTTCATAGCTCTTTAGGTAATTTTCTAACCAACTTAATGTTTCAATATCGAGATGGTTTGTCGGCTCGTCCAATATTAATAAATCAGGTTTACTTAATAGAAGTTTTGCTAACGCTAAACGGGTTCTTTGGCCACCTGAAAGGGATGAAATTGGTTTTTCATAATCTTCCGCATAAAATTGCATGCCGTGTAAAACAGAACGAGTATCTGCTTCATATTGATACCCCCCAGCTTCTTTGAAGTCATGCTGTAGTTGATCGTACTCAGCCATCACACGGGCATACATGTCCTCGTTACCATAAATAGCTGGATCTGCCATTCGTTGTTCAAGGGTGCGTAAATGTTTTTCTTGGTTACGCAAAGAATCGAAAATCGTCATCATTTCGTCCCAAATCGATAGTTTCGATTCAAGCCCTGTATGTTGTTCCAAATAACCGATTTTCACATCCTTCGGGATAATGATTTCACCGGAATCATAGGACATTTGCCCAGCGATGATTTTGAGTAATGTCGATTTTCCTGCCCCGTTACGCCCAACTAAAGCAACCCGGTCTCTATGTTGAATTTCTAATTTGACGCCGCTTAATATTTCATCTGTCACAAAAGATTTATATAATTGATTTACTTGTAAGACAATCATTTTTACACCTCAGTTCTATCTTAAGTGTAATTGATGAGCAATTCCTTCGCAATGTGGATGCTTTACTTATTTGTGCATGTTTAGTAAGATGAAATCGATTTCGATTTCGTTATCATTACAAGGGATGAGAATTAATATACTCGAGGAAATGAAAAGTTCCCCGAGAAAGTACGGATTGGGGGATAATGGGTGAAGCAAGAAATGAAAATTCCACAAGCGACGACAAAACGACTCCCTCTTTATTATCGTTTTTTACAAAACTTTGCTAATGAAGGGAAAAGAAGAATATCTTCACAAGAATTAAGTGAAGCGATGAAAATCGATTCAGCTACGATTCGCCGTGATTTTTCTTACTTTGGCGCGCTCGGGAAAAAAGGATATGGATATGATGTGCTTTATTTATTAGAGTTCTTCAGACAAACGCTAGATCAAGATGAAGGGGCGAACGTAGCCTTAATAGGTGTGGGGAACCTAGGGAATGCATTTTTAAAATACAATTTTCAAAAAAACCATAATACAAGAATTGTCGTTGCCTTTGATACAAAAGCACCTTATGACGGAACAGAAGTTAATGGGATTCCCCTTTACCATCCAGACCGTTTAGAGGAAATGTATCATGAATATAACGCTGAATTAGCTATTTTAACGGTATCGTCCCGCTCAGCACAAATTATGGCGGATCGATTAGCAGCGATTGATGCCAAAGGGATTTTGAACTTTACACCTGTCCGTTTGAACGTGCCGGATAGTATGAAGCTAATGAATATCGATTTGTCTGTCGAGCTAGAAGCATTAATATACTTAATCCGTAATAGTGACTGACACAAAGTGTTTACATTATGTATTAGCAAATTGCAACAAGATGCGTTAAAATGTACATATATTAGAGGAGGTGGCTACAGTGGTTGTGCATTTAAATGCAATTTCACCATTTGCCGTTGTTATTATTTGTATCGTAGCCCTATTAATTTTTGGACCGAAAAAATTACCTGAGTTAGGTAGAGCGGTGGGGACAACCCTTCGTGAGTTCAAAAAGGGAGCAAACGGGTTAGTAGAAGATGACGAAGATATCAATAAAAAGAACGCTAATGTCATCGAGCAACAAAATGTAGATAAAGAAAACAAGTAAGTTAAGGATGTCTTTTAATATGAATCCAAAAGAACTCACTGTTATTGAACATATAGAGGAATTGAGGAAGCGACTTTTTATTTGCGCAGTTTTCTTTGTTCTAGCTTTAATTGTAAGCTTTTATTTTGCAAAGCCGATTATTCGTTTTATACAGATTAGTGAAGAAGCACAGGAATTAACTTTAAACGCTTTTAAAGTAGGGGACCCCCTAACGGTTTATTTAGAAGTAACGTTTATTGTAGCAACCATCATTACTTCGCCAATTATTCTTTATCAACTTTGGGCATTCATTACACCAGGGTTGCATGAGATGGAACGGAAAGCGACGTTAAAATATATTCCATATGCATTTTTACTGTTCATCGGGGGACTAGCATTTGGGTATTTTATTTTATTCCCAAATGTTTTGCACTTTATGATGACATTATCGAATGACCTTGATATTCAACAAACGATAGGTATTAACGAATATTTCTCCTTTTTATTTAAATTGGTTGTACCTTTTGGATTAATATTCGAACTACCAGTTGTCATGTTATTTTTAGCAAGATTGGGGATATTAAATCCACAACTTATGGTCAAATTCCGAAAGTATTCGTATTTTGTTTTATTTGTTATTGCTGTACTAGTAGCCCCGCCAGATATAATTTCTTATATAATGATTTCGATTCCGCTTTTCGTTTTATATGAAGTGAGTATTATCATTGCCCGTATTGGCTATAGAAAATATCAAGTAGCAGAGGAAAAACGTATACAGGAAGAAAAAGAGGCAGCACAAAAAATACAAGTAGAACAATTGTTAGCAGAACAACGTCGTCAAATTGAAGAAATGTCCAATCATCAATAATAAATAAGAAATAAGCCTATTTTCGAAAGACAAGTTCTTTTGAAAATAGGCTTATTATTTTTATTTAGGGATTTGGTCCATAAATTGCTGAAGCTTATCTGCATTTAATTGAATTAATGTGACAAAGCCGTTTAACATCATATGGGCAATGATCGATGTAAGTAAACGTCTTGTTTTATAGTAAAGGAAAGCGAAAACGAATCCGCTAATCGTATATAAAATAATATGCGTGAAATCTAAATGAATCGCAGCAAAAATAACCGAACTAACGATACCAGCTACCCAGAAGTTTTGAGTTTGGATTAATGATCCAAAGACAACGCGACGAAATACTAATTCTTCTAATATTGGGCCAAATAACACTGTCGCGAGAATCATAACCGGCGCAATTTCTGTTACAAGCATAATCGTTTTAGTATTTTCACTACCGTATTCAATACCAAGGGCTAACTCAATTGTTGCACCTATTGTCTGACCGAGATAAACAAGGAAAAAACCGATAATCCCCCAACCGATGGATACGGGAATTGAAGCTTTTTCTCCTTTAAATACGTTCCAGAAGTTCTTATTTTTACTTATTAAGAATATACAAACTAAGAATGCAATTGCAGCAGTTACTGTAGACCACCAAGCAGCTAATGCAACGCCAGATTGTTGTGCATTTTCCACAAAAAATTGAAGGAAGAATCCCTTAATAGGTGGAATTAATAATAGAAACCCAGATAATTGAAACAATATGTAGGTTAATAAAACGAAAAAGGCAGTTTTTTGAGTTTGGATTTTGGTAGAAGTATTCAATCGATTATATCCCTCTTTCTAAATCTCTTGTTTAAAACATAAAATATAAAGTTAAACTAACAGGCGGGTCGCTCTTTCAAGGAAGCATCACCTCTATTTCCTATTGTAGAGGAATATGGAAAGAAAACAAAATTTTTTAACGCTTCATACTTGCAAATCTAAAAATAATTCATTATTATAATAATTGTGTTAGCACTCATAAGAAGAGAGTGCTAATAAGATATACAAACTAAAATTTGTAGGAGGTTGTTTCACTTGTTAAGACCATTAGGTGATCGTATCATTATCGAACTAGTTGAGGTGGAAGAAAAAACAGCATCAGGACTTGTACTTCCAGATTCAGCAAAGGAAAAACCACAAGAAGGTAATGTTGTTGCTGTGGGAACTGGTCGTGTACTAGATAACGGCTCACGTGTCGAGCTTGATGTAAGAGAAGGAGATCGTATTATTTTCTCTAAATACTCAGGCACAGAAGTGAAATACGAAGGCAAAGAATATTTAATTCTTCGTGAAAGTGATGTATTAGCAGTTATTGGTTAATGAGTTGAAAGTTAATCTTAAGAAATAAAGAGCGCCTTTACATACGTTTCTTCGGCGCTCCATGCTACTTTTGATTTTGAATAGAATAAAAATTTGGAGGTAAGCAAAATGGCAAAAGATATTAAATTCTCTGAAGAAGCTCGCACGTTAATGCTTCAAGGTGTTGATAAATTAGCAAATGCAGTAAAAGTTACATTAGGGCCAAAAGGTCGTAACGTTGTACTTGAGAAAAAATTCGGTTCTCCATTAATTACAAATGACGGTGTAACTATCGCAAAAGAAATCGAATTAGAAAACGCTTATGAAAACATGGGGGCAAAATTAGTTGCTGAAGTTGCTTCTAAAACAAACGAAATCGCTGGTGACGGTACAACTACTGCAACGGTTTTAGCACAAGCGATGATTCGTGAAGGTCTTAAAAACGTAACAGCTGGTGCAAACCCAGTTGGTATCCGTAAAGGTATGGACAAAGCTGTTGCTGCTGCATTAGAAGAATTACAATCCATTTCACGCCCAGTAGAAAATAAAGAAGCAATCGCGCAAGTTGCTGCTATTTCTGCTGCCGATGAAGAAGTTGGTGAATTCATCGCAGACGCAATGGAACGCGTTGGTACTGACGGTGTTATCACGATTGAAGAATCTAAAGGGTTCACTACTGAATTAGATGTAGTAGAAGGTATGCAATTTGACCGTGGATACGTTTCTCACTATATGGTAACAGATACTGACAAAATGGAAGCAGTATTAGAAAACCCTTATATTTTAATTACGGATAAAAAGATTTCAAACATTCAAGAAATCTTACCTTTACTTGAACAAGTTGTTCAACAAAGCCGTCCATTATTAATCGTTGCTGAAGATGTTGAAGGGGAAGCTCTTACAACATTAATTTTAAATAAATTACGCGGTACATTTAATGTAGTAGCTGTTAAAGCTCCTGGCTTCGGTGACCGTCGTAAAGCGATGTTAGAAGATATCGCAGTATTAACTGGTGGTCAAGTGATCACTTCAGAACTTGGCTTAGAATTAAAAACAGCTGACGTTTCTTCATTAGGACGTGCTGCAAAAGTTGTTGTATCTAAAGACAATACAACTATTGTTGAAGGTGCAGGTAATAGCGAAGAAATCGAAGTACGTGTTAACCAAATCCGTTCTCAAATTGCAGAAACAACTTCTGAGTTCGATAGAGAAAAATTACAAGAACGTCTTGCGAAACTTGCAGGTGGTGTAGCAGTAATTAAAGTGGGTGCTGCAACTGAAACAGAATTAAAAGAACGTAAATTACGCATTGAAGATGCATTAAACTCAACTCGTGCTGCTGTTGAAGAAGGTATCGTATCAGGTGGTGGTACTGCACTTCTAAACGTTTACGGTGCAGTTGAAAAAGTGCTTGATGAAGTAGATGGCGACGTAGCAACAGGTGTACGTATCGTATTACGTGCTCTTGAAGAACCTGTACGTCAAATCGCAAACAACGCAGGTCTTGAAGGTTCAATCATCGTTGACCGCTTAAAACGCGAAGAAATCGGTATCGGCTTCAACGCTGCTAACGGCGAATGGGTAAATATGATCGAAGCTGGTGTAGTAGACCCTGCTAAAGTTACTCGTTCTGCATTACAAAACGCTGCATCTGTAGCTGCTCTATTCTTAACAACTGAAGCAGTAGTAGCAGATATTCCAGAACCAAATGCTCCAGCAATGCCTGACATGAGCGGCATGGGCGGAATGATGTAATAAAAATAAGGAAAATCCTTATATATCAAGGTTTATAAGACTTATTTTTATATTATTCGCCGAAAAACTAACGAAAATCTAACTTTTTTCAAAAAAAGTTAAAAAATAATGTTTTTTAAGATGTTTCCGAATTGGTTTGTAACTTTTTCGGAAGCATCTTTTTTCATTTTCTTTGTAACGTGTGTATAAATTTTTAACGTTGTTTGCATATCATCATGCCCTACACGTTCCATTATTGTACTCAAATCCACACCAGCCTCAGTAAGCATACTAATATGTGTGTGTCTAAATATATGAGGTGTTGCATTTTTTTGAATGTTTGTAAATTCCAAAATGCGAGCCATACGATTAATAATATTCTTTTGAATGAACGGATAGCCATTCACACGGCAAAATACAAAGTTTCCATCGTGATATTCATTCAATTCAACTTCTCTGTATTTTGCTGTCACTTTCATTTGTCGTTTGCGGTGCGATTTTAATAAGTCCATTATTTCTTTTGCTACTTCAATTGTTCGAATAGAACCTTCTGTTTTCGGCGGTGTCAATACGTATTTTCTCATATTGTTATCTTCGTTATATAAAGTTTTGGTAATTCGAATTGTATTATTCCTGAAATCAATATCAGACCACTTTAAAGCGCATAACTCTCCAGATCGCATTCCTGTAAATGCTAGTAAGTAAAAACGTTCGATATCTAAATCTAGTCCATGCTTAGTAACTGCATCCAAAAAGTCATTAACTTCTTCGGTAGTTAAATATCCTTCATCTAATGGTTCGGATTCGATTTCTTCAACAGTTTTTCGTTTTTTTGGCAAAACTGCCCCTGTAGTTGGATTATCTTTGATTAATTTATCTTTTACAGCATATTTAAAAATCATCCCAGCTGTTGTATGTACGCCAGAAACTGTATTACGTGCATATTCAGCAGATAATTTATTTAATAATTTTTGGTATTTTGAGTGAGAAATTTCTGAAATAGGCATTTTTGCAATATGTTTATTAAGTATTTTGATTTCTTTTTCGCGAATTCTCACACTACCACGCTTCACACCAGTTAATGAATAAGTTTCAATCCACTCATTTGCTAGGGCATCGAATGTCATCTTCTTACCTACACGTTCGTCAATCCCATCCATTTCGAGTAGTCTAATTGCTTCCTTCACGCGATTAGCGGCTTCTCTTTTAGTTTTTCCTCTTCTCCAAATTTGCTTTCTTTTACCGGTAATAGGGTCTGCTGGACCATCAGCAACACAAGTCCATCTTTTCTGACCTGATTTTAAAGTAATCTCTTCACAATGCATATTTACCACTCCTTAAAATAAAATGTATGTTATTTTTAAGTGCTTTAAAAGCTTATAACATTACTTTTACATATGTTGAAACGATTTGGTATCTAAATTCTGCATAAATCTCTTTTTTTGTATGAATTGCCTTATTCTTTTTAGTGCAAATTCATATTCAACGTTGAATAGTTTGCATACACTTCTTACTGATTCATATGTAGCGTCAAATATATTTAATTCATTCAGCATAAAAGAGGGGACACAAGCATGATACATAAATTGGTTTGCTTTAGTTTCTTGGTATTGTCTGAAACTTTCACTCATACGTCGTTGATTTCCCCAATGAAATAGAACGTGAGCTAACTCGTGACAAAAATCTTGCCACAATTCTTGCTGAGTTAGATTTCTATTCAAAAATATACACGCTAGGTCTTTTAAGAATAGAGCTTGACTTGAATCGTCCCAATAAAACAATTTAACACCTAACCCATTAGCTATCTTATGATAGTTAAGTTGCTGCGGTTTCAAAATTCCAATTCGAAGATACAAATCTTTGATAAAGTCCTCTGTGTGACTCATGGTGTACATAAGACCATCTCCAATACACAATAATACGAACTTATGTTCCTGATTAGTATAAATCAAAAAAAACAAATTTTATAGTTAATTTTAAAATTAATGTATTCGATGAAATCGTTATTATATTTTATATCGAATATATTTGACATAAACATATATATTATATAGAATTTATTTATTCGATTATCCAAAAAGAAAGGAAGGTATCGAATTTTGAGTATTCACAAACAATTACCAGCTCTTATTAGAGCCTCTCTTGAAGGTGATAAAAGGACTGTTGAATTATCAGCTCTTAGTATTATGAGAAAGATAAAAAAGGAAAGTCCTAATATTTCCGAAGAGCTAGCAGAAATAATTGCAAACTATAATGCAGGTGCATCATTGACAAGGTCACTGGGTGTTAATTCACCCCCAATTGATAAAGATTCTTTTAATTCTTTGGTAAATATTCAAGATCCCGCCTTATTTGACGAAACTATAATTCTTGATAATGAAGTAGAAGAAATAATAAAAAGGTTTTTTAAAGAACGAGAAATGGCTCCAAAGTTATTATCAAATGGTATAAAACCGCCAAATAGTTTGTTGTTATATGGACCACCCGGTGTAGGGAAAACAATGTTAGCGAAGTATGTATCAGCAAACTTAACATTGCCACTAATTACTTTAGATTTATCTTCTGCCATTTCTAGTTATTTAGGGAAAACTGGTCAAAATTTGAAAAAGGTTCTTGATTATGGGAAAGAGAGTCCGTCGGTCTTATTATTGGATGAATTTGATGCTGTGGCTAAAAGAAGAGATGATCCTACTGACTTAGGAGAGCTAAAGAGGATTGTTAACGTTCTTTTAAAAGAACTAGAAGAGTGGCCAAATCATTCAATTATTATTGCTGCAACAAATCATCCTGAATTTTTAGATAGTGCTATATGGAGGAGATTTGATTTAAAAATAGAAATGCCATTTCCTAGTGAAGAACAAAGATATAAGTTGTGGAATATGAGATTTAATAATGAAATAGTTGCCATTCAAGAGTCAGTTTTAAGAGGGGTTGCGAAATCGGTTGAAAAGGTAACGCCTTCTGATATTAAACAAATCAGTGACAAAGTTTTAAGGCAGATTATTATAGATGAAATTGAGCCAGTTAGTGCATTAATAAATAACCTCAAAGATTTTGTAAGCGGAGACCATAAAGGGAATTTTAATAAGCAAATGGCTCTTGCTCTAAAACAAATTAATAATAAAATTTCACAAGCTAAAATAGCAGATATTTTAGGAATTAGTACTTCTACAGTAAATCATCATTTGAAATCCAAAAATAGTGAAAAATAATATTCATACTAAGGGGGAAGTTATGTGTCCAAAGATAAAAATGAAAATTATTTACCAATTTTAGGGAATGGAGAACGTTTAATTGATTCAGTTAGCAAAAAATTCGTAGGTGGTCCAGCTACGTATCCAAGAACTTTTGAAGAAGCAAAAACAAGAGTTATTAATCAGTTAAAAACTGTTCAGAAACAGATTGAAGCAATACCTGAAGAAAATAAAATGTCAGAAGTTATTTTAGCTTTACGTCTAAATGAAAAGTTCCTAGCAAAAACTTATACACCAGAAACTTTTTTTAAGAAGACTGGGTTTGAAAATATTGGTTCAAGACGTTGGATTTATGATGAAAATAAAAACACCGGAAAAACGAATTATAGTAAACTTCATTTTATTAAGACAGATCAAGAAAATTTGTTAAATCTTCGTGACTCGCTTGAGACGGGTTTAATTTCGTTAACTGAATCGTTTAAGAATGATGTAAGAAAAATTGAAGAATTATCATTATTGAAAACAGAAGAAGTTATTCAGGGATTTGGGGATGAATGGACAGAAGGTTCTGTAGAGTTTGTATTACATCCTTTTGAAGAAAATAATGATACTATGTTAGAAAAGTTTAAGAAAAGATTATTATACTTCGGTGTTCAAGAAGAAAGTTTGAAAATAAAATCCTATGATGGCGGGCCGACATTTGTCAGTGCTTTAGTAAAAAGAGAAGTTGTTGATAAAATCGCTGATTTTAACCCGTTAAGAACTGTGCATCCATTAAAATTAGAGTTTTTCCCTCAATTTAGAGGAGAAGATGGAAGTGAGCAAGGTATTTTACCACCAATTGGGAAGTCTATATCTCAAATTAAAGTAGGAGTCTTTGATGGGGGTATTGAATCTGAACATCCATTTTTGAAAAATTTTAGTAAGGAGAATCAATCTATAGGATCAATTGCCCTTCCAGAGGGAATAAAACATGGTACTGCTGTAGCTGGGGTTGTTCTATATGGAGATTTAAATCAATATGAAAAAGGTGAGCAACTTGAGGATCCTGTTGTCTTTGTTGAAAGCTTCAGAGTGCTCCCGGTAAAAAATCCTCGTGATTTAGATTTATATGAAGCTATTGATTTTATTGAAAATGTTGTTCCAAGTCGTCATGATATAGATGTTTATAATCTATCATTTGGCCCTGTTGGCCCAATATTAGATGATGAGATTTCTAGATTTACTTATGCCCTTGATATGTTAGCATGGAATTATCAAAAGTTGTTTGTTGTAGCGGTAGGTAATGACGGTCAAAGACCAGAACCATTTAATAGAATCCAAGCACCTGCAGATTTAGTTAATGGTCTTGGTGTAGGTGCTTATACTTATCATTCACAGAATGGAAGTATTGAAAGGGCAAGTTATAGTTGTGTTGGCGGAGGAAGAGAAGGGTGTAAAGTTAAACCAGATCTTTGCGCATTCGGTGGAGATTCAAAATATCCTATGCATTTGCTGAATGCTACAAATCAAAATGGAGTTTGGTTAAATGCAGGGACAAGCTTTGCAGCGCCAATTGTATCTAGTAAGGCTGCAGAGATATTAGGAAGATGTAACCAATTCACACCCATAGTAGCAAGAGCATTACTTATTCATGCCGCCGATAATCCTAATCGAGTTGACAATGAACTAGGTTATGGAATTATTAATCAAAAAGTTGAAGATATATTGAATTGTGATACAAACAAAGTAACAATTATTTACTCAAATTCAATGAACCCGACTGGTTTAGCTAAACTACCAATTCCTTTACCTTTAAATGCATCAATCGGAACAGATGTACACCTTTCCTGGACAATTGCTACATCGTCAAAGGCGAATGCATTACATGTAGAAGATTATACTGAATCAGCGATAGAAGATACTTTTTACCCCCATGATAAAAAATACAATTTTTCTAAACCTGGTGAAAAGTCATATAAACTTAATATTATTGATGATGCTAGTTTAATTGATGAATTATTAAATGATGGATATAGTCGTAGTAGTTTACCAGTAAGTGGTTCAGCTCATCAATATCAAACTGAACTAGCCCGAAGAGGGGAAATGAAGTGGGATACTGTAGTAAAAAAATGGAGAAATAGCCGTATTTCAACTCTGGAAAATCCATTCTTAGTATTACATGGTATGGGGAGAAATGGTAGTACAGATAGAATTGATTATGCTGTAATAGTTACAATCAGTGTACCTCGTTATGAAGGAAATCTATATGAAGCTATATTAAATGAATACAGAGTTTTAGAACCAATAGGAATCAGAAATAGAAATGAAATTATGATTAATATAGATTAATTCTCTAAGATAAGAAATAAAAAAGGACATACCAAATGGTATGTCCTTTTTTATAGTAATTTAAAAATCATAGCCTTTCAATCATTTCCCAGATAGCTTAAGGTTTGTGTAGCTATTATGTTGATTTAGGTAGTTCATTAGGTATATGCAGAAATTTAATAAATTTTTCTGTATTACTTTGTAAATAAAATATTAATAGTTAATTACTTAATAAAGTATAAAAGTTATCTACAAAATAAGGAATATTACTTCATTACCAGATGTTAAGAATTTGATATCTAATTTATTTATTACTTTGTAAATTTTATTTTAATGATTTTTTTCATTTTTAATCATTTCCCAAATCATTCGAAGTTTCCGAAGTTCTTCCTCATCCGATTTTGGAAGTTCTTTATACCATACTTGGAGTTCGGGGTCGTTGATGAATGCTTGGAAATCATCATCTTCTTTTTCAGCCTGGGATTGATGTGATAATTTGCTTTCATGTCCTAATATATAATCTGTAGACACTTCGAAAAAATCGGCAAGTTTTTTTAATGTATCAAAATCAGGTTGAGTAGATGACGTTTCGTATCTCGCATAAGTTGATCTATTAATATTCAATCGGTCAGTTAACTCTTTTTGAGAAAGACCGAGTTTTTCTCTTAAATTTCTTAACTTGTCGCCGTATTGCATCTATTCACAACCTTTCAAACTAAATTTAATTATGTATATTATAAGTGAAATATTTGCACATTAAATAAATTGTGAAAAAAATACACAAAAATCACTTGACTGTGCAAATAATGCACTTTATACTATGTGTAAGAAATGCACAAGGTGGTGATTAAGTGTTCGATAAAATTCTAAAAGAACGTAGAAGTTTCTTAGGTTATTCTCAACAAACAGTAGCAAAAGAAATTGGTATTGAACGTTCCTATTACACTAAAATAGAAAATGGACTTTGTCCTAGCGTTAAAGTTGCACAAAAAATTGGTGAAGTATTGGGAATAGATTGGACCATTTTTTTTACTAATAATTGTGTAAAAAATGCACAAAAAACCGCATAGGAGGCATTAGTATGAATCATTTACAAATTTTCAATTTTGAGAGTAATAATGTTCGGGTTTTAGAAATTAATAACGAACCCTGGTTTGTAGCAACTGATGTGTGTAAAGTGTTAGAACTTTCAAATCCAACAATGGCAGTAGGTCGGTTAGAAAATGATGAACGGTCTAAGTTCAACTTAGGACGTCAGGGTGAAACAAATATAGTAAATGAATCAGGTTTATATGAATTGATTTTCGCTAGTAGAAAACCGAGTGCAAAACAATTTAAAAGGTGGATTAAGCAAGAGGTTTTACCTTCTATCCGAAAACATGGTGCATACATGACGCCTGATGTAATTGAAAAAGTTCTGTTAAACCCAGACACAATTATTCAAATTGCTACTCAACTAAAAGAAGAACAAACAAAACGTAGAGAAGCTGAACAAATTATTGAGGAACAAAAACCTAAAGTTTTGTTTGCCGATTCTGTAAGTGCTAGTAATACTTCGATTTTAATTCGAGAACTTGCAAAATTAATAAGCCAAAACGGAGTACCAATTGGTGAGAAACGACTATTTGAATGGCTAAGGAGTAACGGTTATTTAATAAAGAAGCCTGGATCAGATTACAATACTCCAACTCAAAGATCAATGGAGTTAGGTTTGTTTGAAATAAAAGAATCTACTATTAATCGTTCAAATGGCATTCAAATCAAGAAAACACCAAAAGTAACTGGTCGTGGTCAACTTTACTTTATTAATAAGTTTTTATCTCAACAAAAAGCTATATAGAGGAAGGCGCTGGGCAAAGCGCCTTTCAAATAAGGAGGGCAAATAATGGAGATTTTATTTTCGAAAGAGGAGAAGCAAGCATTAATTAAAGAGTTGGCAAACGAATTAGCGCCAGTCTTAGTTGATTTAATTAAAAAACAATCTACAATGCCTGCTTTATTGACTAGAAAAGAATTTATGGAATTTGTTGGGGTTGGAGAAACGAAATGTGCCGAACTTTTTAAACGACACGATTTCCCAGTAACATACGAGTTTGGTCATCCTCGTGTACCAACATCTTTGTTATTAGAATGGATCAATGCAAATACGGATTGGGTGAGGGCAAATACGCCCAAATACAATATGCCTTATAAAGTTGGATAAGAGGTAGGGCATTACCTCTATGAATCTATTATATCTTTTTTGATTTTAGTCAACGGTCTCATAAAAGTTAACTTTAGAGGGGAATGTGACCGGAAATTAATGGAAAGGGTGAGAAAAGTGACTGCTAATAGAGTAGGTACAGTACTAAAAGAAATAAGGGGTGAGCAAACACAGCAACAATTCGCATTTGATATGGGGGTGGTGAGAGAAACCGTTTCTAAGTACGAAACCGGCAGGTCGCATATACCACAGGATATAAGTCGGAAAATCACGCAGAAATACGATAATCCAAAATTTGCAATCACTATACGTAATGAATATACAGGAACGGGCCCTAAGTGGTTAAATGGTCAGAATGTTGACTTGCATCGTTCAAGTGTAAAGGAAAAAACGGTAGAAGAATTGCAAGAGGCGCTAGATGCAATTTCAAATACAAGTCTTGCGAAGCCGTTTAGGAAGTTGAAACTCTTCGACTATCAGAATGTGGAAGAGGTCTTACTTGAAGCTGCAGAAGCTATGACAGCGTTAGAACACTTCATTGCAGTCGTTTGTAGTGAGGCAAATATCAGTTACACCAATCTGTGGGACAAGCATTACAGAGAATTAGCCAACTCTGGCTATATCACAACATAGGAGATATTGAATTATGAATCTAACGAAAATTAATAATGAAGTATTTAAAGAGAAGGCGTGTATAGATGATTTACTTGTACTAATCAAAATGCATACACAAGAGGGTCGCTTTGAAATTGCTGAACGACTTACTCAAGACTTACAAAATTCAATAGCAACAATCCAAAAGCTAGAACAACGTAGGGAATTTTACATAACAGCTAAGAAACTAGCAAAGCAAGGTATTTTAACCGAGGTGGTGAAAAGAGTTGAAATTGAAAACTTGGCTAGATAGTACATTTTTTCTTACTGAAGAAGAATTGGAAGAAGAGGAGAAAGTTCATTACAGCAACTATATATGGGTGTTCGGATACATCATCGCTGCAATTATTGGGATGTTTATCGGTTTACAAGCACTTGTTCAGTTGCAATAAAAAACTGCTTAATCGCGCCAACGATTAAACAGCTATAAAAGAAATGATAATGAATTTAATATAAGAAAATTATAACACAAGTCAAAGATGATTGCGAATGTATATTCGCTCTCGTCAAGCAGTTCACAATCAAAATTTAAACAAAGGAAGGTGAAAACACACTTCCTTGCTCTAATAACCCCTGAAAATGATTGTGGGCTGCTTGATGGGATTCCATCGGGAAGTAGGTGAAATTATAATGCCAGTTGAAATTGAAACTTTCAAGCCAGTTGCTAAATGTCATTACAAACAATGCGATGAGGTTTTGTACAAAGGTGAAGGTTATGTATTCGATGGTGATGTTTATTGTAGTACTGGATGTATAGGTGAACAACTAATTGAAGTTGGAGAAGTAGTTGAAGCTGTTGAAGTTGCATAAAAAAGGACCACTTTGCCGAGTGGTCCCATAAAAAACAATTTAATTACAGTAATTATAGCATAGGAGGTACAAAAATGGCACTTGCAAATGTTTCTACTTTAGAAATGGATCGTACTCAATGGCTCCGTGAACGACAAAAGGGGATAGGCGGTTCAGATGCTTCAATTATTTTAGGTTTTAACAAATGGAAATCACCATTTCAACTTTATTTAGAGAAAACTGGTGAACATGTTGAAGAAATAGATAATGAATTTATTTACTGGGGCAACAAATTAGAGGACGTTGTAGCAAAAGAATTTGAAGTACGTACAGGAAAGAAAGTACGTAAAAGAAACCAAATGTTTAGACATCCTGAATATACTTTTATGTTTGCTAACATTGACCGTGATGTTGTTGGAGAAAAAGCATTACTAGAATGCAAGACTACTAATGCATTTAATAGGGAAGCTTGGGAAGGTGATGAAGTACCAGCTGCTTATCTTTGTCAGTTACAGCATTATATGGCCGTCTTAGGTTATGAGAAAGCATATATTGCAGTTTTAATCGGGGGAAATCATTTCGTTTGGAAGGAAGTTGAACGTGATGACGAGTTTATTGACATTATGATTCGACACGAAAAAGCATTTTGGGAAAACCATATTCTTGCCGAAGTACCACCACCAATTGATGGTAGTCCATCCGCTACTGAATTATTGAACAAGCTTTATCCTACTGACAATGGTGAAGTGATCATGCTAGACCAACAATCTGAAACACTAGTTGAAGCTATTGAATTATTAAAAGCAGATAAAAAGCAATTAGAAGAACAGCTAAAAGCTTATGAAAACCAATTGAAAATGACATTGGAAGAAGCTTCAGAAGGACACTCTCATCGTTTCAAGGTGACGTATAAAGCACAAATACGAAACACAGTAGATAGTAAAAGATTAAAAGCAGAAATGCCTGATGTTTATGAAAAATTCGTTAAACCATCTACAGTTCGTGTACTAAACATTAAACAAATGGAGGCTAACTAAAATGAATAGATTAAAAGCGTTTACGGTTAAAGAAACGGTTGTAACAGAAAAAATCACAACAGTTTACGCAAGTAATAAAAAAGATGTTTACAGTTATTTGGAGAGAGGAATTAATTCAAGTCCTGAAGTCATAACAACTAATTCAACTTTATTAATTACTCTAGATAAGGAGGCTAACTAATCATGGCAACTACAAATGAATTAAAAGAACAAATGAAGCAAGCTCCAGCTCCTGGACAAGTTCCAAAACCGAAAACGATTGAAGATTATTTAAAACAAATGGCGCCGGCCATGGCTCAGGCTCTACCAAAACATATGGACGTAGACCGGTTAATGCGTTTAGCAATGACAACAATTCGTACAACACCTCAATTAAAAGAAGCTGATGTTTCAAGTTTGCTAGGGGCGGTTATGCAAGCTGCACAACTAGGGTTAGAACCTGGACTAATGGGACACTGCTACTTACTACCATTTAAGAATAATAAAAAAGGGATTACGGAAGTTCAATTCATCATCGGGTACAAAGGGATGATTGATCTAGCCCGGAGAAGTGGACATATTCAATCCATTTACGCTCATGCAGTCTATGAGAATGATGAATTTGAATATGAATTAGGGCTAGAACCAAAGTTAAAACATAAGCCGACTATGGGTACTGAAAGAGGGAAATTCATCGGTGCTTATGCTGTTGCTCATTTTAAAGACGGTGGGTACCAATTCGAATTCATGCCAAAAGAAGAAATTGAACATCGAAAAAGTCGCTCAAAAGCAGCGAGTTCTTCTTACTCACCATGGGCAACTGACTATGAAGAAATGGCTAAGAAAACAGTGGTACGTCATATGTGGAAGTATCTGCCGATTAGCGTAGAAATGCAGCAACAGGTTGCTTATGACGAAGGAACGGCTCCGAAACGTGAAATAAAGGATATTACACCGGACCAAGAATTTTTCATTGATGCACCTGAAATCGAAGAAACACAAGCAGAATAACAGTAAGGGGAGCAATCCCCTTGCTTAATAGGAGGATAGGGCATATGGCAAAGTACAGACAAGTACACACTACATTTTGGGACGATGGTTTTGTGTTGGATCTTACACCAGAAGAGAAATATTTCTATCTGTATTTAATGACTAATAACAATACAACTCAATGTGGCATCTACGAATTGCCATACCGAGTAATAGAAATGCAAACAGGTTACAACCGTGATACAGTCGTAAAATTACTGGGTAGATTTATTGAGTACGGAAAAGTGTTATACAACGAATCTACCAAAGAGATTATGTTAGTAAATTGGGCAAAATACAATTTTATTAACTCTCCAAAAGTTAAAAAATGTATCGAAAAAGAACTTCGACAGGTTAAACATATACCCTTTATTAACTCTTATCTTACCTCTTTGGAACAGTATGGATACCATATCGATACCGTATCAATACCCTTAAACCATAAAGGTGAGCCAAAAGACCTGAACCCTAATAATGACAAGGGTTCGATACCGTATCAATACCCTATGGATAGTCCATGCATAGACCTGGGGGAAGAACAAGAACAAGAAAAAGAACAAGAAGAAGAAAAAGAAAAAGAACAACAACAAAAAAGTCCGTTGTCGTCAACTCCATCTCAAAAGTTATTTGATCTATTTACAAAACGATTAAACAAGCTACCTAGTGCCCAATTACGTGAAGACATCAATTACTACTTAGAAACTTATAAAGATGTTGATTTGATTGTCGAGGCATTTAACCGAGCTTTATTAGATGGGAAAGTTAAAGCTAAAGAACGGTATGCAAATGGCATACTTCGTAATTGGAAACGCGAAGGAATCACTTCTTACAAACTATTAGAGGACAAGAAGATACAAGAACAGCACCAGTTTAAAAGCAAGCCATTTAAAAAAGAAGTGATACCTGAATGGTTTAACAAGCGTGATCAACCAAATTCACAATCCGATGAAGTAATAGATTTTGAAGCTGAGAGACAAAAAATATTAGCTAAATTGGAGGGGTAATATGCAATTTAGAAAAAATGGGATTCCAATTGACATTCCAGGGCAGCATAAAAGGGTTTCTACCAATCATTTCAAAGCACACAAAGATTTTTATAGATACAAAGATTATGCAACTTTGGAAGGCCTTGAAGAAGGTTTTCGAGTAATTGCTACAGCACCAGTTGCTCATCCAGAGTTTAAAAACCTTCTAGATAGGGGCTATCGAGTAATCGAAACTTGGAAAAGGAGTGATATTGCATGAGGGAACCAAACACAATTGCTAGTAAAACATTGGAGGGATGGAGATGGAATGTGTTTATTGTGGCCAATGGATTAACACGATAAATGAAAGTGAATACGAGTTTGATTTTGTCGGCGAAATTTGGCATACACATTGCATAATTGAAGAAATGAAGTTGAGGGAGGAACATGATAATGAGTGCAAAAGTGAAAGTATTAAGAGAAGTTAAACGAGCGTTAGACACACTTCCAAAGGTAAAAATTGATGAAGATTTAAAAGAAATGATTGAACTTCATGCGGAGGGTTTTGAAACGGAAGGGATTAAAATTTTAAATAACATGACATTAATAACTTTCATTCGTTGTTTAATAGATGGCTATGAGGAAGATTCGCCGGAAAAAGAAATTGAAGATTTATATGAAACTCATTATAAAACGAAGCTCATGGATAATATATCAGATGAAGGTAAAAATGTATCACGTGGCATTTGTTATGCAATCGAAACTATGAACGAAATATTCGATTTAAAACTTAACTTGAATGGAGCGACAGAAATTGATTAATCGAACAGTACTAGTAGGAAGATTAACAGCCGATCCAGATTTGAAATATACACCTAGTGGTGTACCAATGGTGAAATTCACATTAGCAGTCAATCGGATTCATAAAGCGGAAGGGCAACCAGAGGCTGATTTTATTCGCTGCATAGCATGGCGCAAGCAAGCTGAGAACCTAGCAAACTTCATGAAGAAAGGTAGTTTGATTGGTCTTGAAGGCCGAATCCAAACTGGTAGTTTTGAGGGACAAGATGGAAAAAGGGTATATACAACTGATGTAGTAGCAGATAGTATTCAGTTTTTAGAATCACGCTCAAACAATTCAGATGGCTCAAATTCAGCTTCAAACTATCAACCTAATACAAATTATCAATCACAACCACAAACGCAAAATACGGGGCAATATGGAGGTCAAACATACCAACAGAATTATACGAGGGTGAATGAAGATCCATTTGCAAGCGGAAATGGAGCAGTAGTTTCAGAAGATGGCTTGCCATTTTAGAGAGGGGAAATACTAGTGAATTTACAAAAACTATTTGAAGCACAAAGAGTATTAGATGAACACATCATGAATGAGCATCCTGTACAAGAAAATGAAAATCGATTGGAGAAAAAGATTCTTGCCTTACAAGTGGAACTCGGTGAATGTGCAAATGAATGGCGAGGGTTTAAGTTTTGGAGTAATAATCAGAAGCCGAGGACAATGGTATTAACAGACAACCCAGATAAAACAGACAAAAACAAGCCGTGGTTAATAAGGAATTTACTTCTCGAAGAATACGTTGACTGTTTACATTTTATTTTAAGTATTGGAGTTCAGAAGAGTTGGACGTTTGATAGAGTGCCTTTACTAAATAGTGATGAAGCATTAGAAATTCAATTCAATGAAGCGTTTTTAGCAATATCCCATTTTTACGTGGATAAACGGTTATCAAACTATGAACGTGTGCTTATAGTTTTCTTGTCACTTGGACAATCACTCGATTTCACTTGGGAAGAAATCGAACAAGCTTATTTCGATAAAAACCAGATCAATCACCAACGACAGGAGGAAGGATACTGATGCCATCCTATAACACTTTGAATGAGATAATAGAAAAATTTAATAAAGTAAATAGCGAAATTCGATTCGAAGGTCGTGAATATAAGTACGTGAATATCATTTTTGAGAAAAACGTAAAAAAGTTAGTTTATCGCTGTGAACGTGAACAGCACAATTTAGTGGTTTCCATGATGGGTGATGTCGTGGTGAATGCTGAGGGGGTTTATAGTATAGGTGATGTTGCAGTTTAACAAAAAAAGAGCTCCTAAAAAGTAGCTCTAAAGTATTCATAAAATCCCATATTCATTGGAACAGCCCAAACATATGCGCCGAATAATACAACAATTACCAAAAAGAAAATAAAGACTTTTTCAGGTAGAATTTTAAAGAATATTAATGAGTAAATAATTGAGAATATAGTCATTACTACTATCAACACTAAAAGTGGTGCAATTAAGTAATTAAAATTAACACTTTCAGAGATATCTAACATAAAATCACCCTCTATGTATTTTCTATATTATAGCAAAAGGCGAAATCATAGACACCACTACATGTAATTATCTTAGTAATAGCTTATGTGTAAAGAATGGAGGGATAATAGAAAATGAAATTCCTAGATTTATTCGCTGGTATTGGTGGTTTCAGGTTAGGAATGGAGCAAGCAGGGCATGAATGTGTTGGATATGTTGAATGGGATAAATATGCAAGAAAATCATACGAAGCAATACATGATACGGAAGGAGAGTGGACTGCACATGATATCACAAGTGTATCAGACAACGATTTTCGATTACTTAGAGGAAAAGTTGACGTTATCTGTGGAGGATTCCCTTGCCAAGCCTTTTCTATTGCGGGAAAACGAAGAGGATTTGAAGACACTAGAGGAACTTTGTTTTTCGATATTGCAAGAGCAGCCAAACAAATCCAACCACAATATTTATTCCTTGAGAACGTCAAAGGCTTACTCAATCACGACAAAGGGAACACGTTTAGAACAATTCTCACCACGCTTGATGAATTGGGGTACAATGCAGAATGGCAGATACTTAACAGCAAAAATTTCGGAGTCCCACAAAACAGAGAACGGGTGTTCATTATTGGACATCTTAGAGGAGGATCAAGTGGACGAGAAGTATTTCCTATCGGAGGAACAAACGAAGCGACTAATCTTCCAATAGAAATAATAGCACATAGGGAAGGTTTCAGAAGAAATACACAAGTCTTTAATCCAAGCGGTATTACGGAAGCTTTGGATACAGGTCAAGGAGGGGGTAGAGGACATTACACAATAACAATGAATCGTAATGAAATAAAAGGTCAAACTGATACAAGTCATTGTTTAATGGCCCGAGATTACAAAGGCATAGGTAATCAAGATATGGCAGCGGTGTTAATTAAAGAAGCTACAAAACGTGGTTTTAATGTAGCAACGGAAGGCGATTCTATTAATTTAGCTATGCCAGGAAGTAAAACTCGTAGAGGGCGAGTTGGTAAAGGTGTAGCGAATACACTTGATACTTCTTGTAATCAAGGTGTAGTTGTAGGGGATATTAAGTGTATTAATCCACGAAAAGAAGATGGAACACAAACTTACCAACAAGATCGAATTTATGAAACTGACGGTAATATGGTTGCTCTATCATCTCAATTATCAGGAAGATTCAATATTGTAGAGCCTGGAGAAAAATTGAAAATACGAAAATTAACACCTCGTGAATGTTGGAGGCTTCAAGGGTTCCCAGATTGGGCGTTTGATAGAGCGAGGGAAGTAAATTCAGATTCACAATTATACAAACAAGCAGGAAATAGCGTAACAGTGAACGTAATTTACGAGATTGCTAAACTCCTGTAGTTTAGTTATAGCTTATTAATAAGATATTGGAGGGTAACATGGGCAAAATACAATTTGAAATACCTGGAGACGTACAAGCGCAACAGCGACCAAAGTTCTCACGAATGGGAAAAGGTGTGAAAGCAATAGATCCAAAGGAAAGTAGAGACTACAAGTCATTTGTTAGATTAGTAGCTGCAAATTATGCACCTGAATCACTGATTATGGAAGATATAAAATTAACAATTGATGTTTATCGTAAGATACCCAAATCATTCAGTAAGAAAAAGCATCAGCTTGCTCTAGATGGTGAGTTAAGACCAACAACCAAACCAGACATCGATAACTTAGCAAAAGGCATTAAAGATGGTCTTAGCAAGGTTTTATGGCACGATGATAGCCAAGTTATTGAACTGGTAGCTCGTAAATGGTACTCCGACAGTCCGAAAGCTGTGGTGACAGTTGAATGGGTGTCATAGATAAGCCAAAAAGAATATTAGCTTGTGAGAGACAAAAGTTATTGTGGGAACTGCATTGCAAGGAAGTTTGCTTAACTCGCGAGAGTAATTTGAATGAACCGTGTGATGGATGTCCGATATATGAAAAGTTATTAAAAATAGGTGAAATATTAGATACGACAGTTAGAGATCGAGTGGAAATGGGGATTGATTAGGATGGAAAGAAGCCGAATGGAATTAATTAAAGAACGTGAAATACGCATTTTAGAAGGAACAAGATTGCATGACGATTGGCATTGGCTTATTGAACAAGCTGAAAAAGCAAATTTATTAGAAAATCAACTGAACCGTTTTGAGTATCTAGCTGCTTATGAATATAGTTGGCAAGTTGATAATGTAAAAGCGAGTAATACTAGATTTCGCCAAGGTGCTTTAGAAGGTATGGAAAACTATAATCGCAAATGGAAAGAAGCTACTAATCGAGAAATTAAAGCAATGTGGTAGCCTGATATTGCTAAGTATCAGGCACTTACTTCTATTGGGACTTAACTACCCTATCAAGAATGCGAAAACCTATTCCACATCCTATAGCAATGGCAAACAACACGGGAAAGCTCATATAATCACCTTCTTTCTTTCTATCATTTTATATTACAAAGAAAGATTTAGAAAATAAAAAAAGCTGTAGCCCTTGCCACAGCCCTCGAATAATATTTCCGCAAATCTATTATACCATGGAGGGCAATAGAATGGGCAAAGGGCAAACATATTACAGTGCAGAAGAAGTTCTAGAAATTATTGATAGATTTCATCAAATGGAAGTAGCTTTAGGTTTAGAAACAGAAAATCCTTACGGGCATGTAGGAGGACTCATTTCTAAATACGATACACTGGGGATGCCTAGAGGCAATGAGATAAGCGACCCAACATATAAACAGGCATTTTCAAAGGGCATAAGTATTCTTTCTGATCAAATGGCAAAGGAATATCGAGATAAAATAAATTTTATTAAATCATGTGTACCTTATATTAAGAAGCAACGCGAAAAGATGGTTTTACATTGGAAGTTATCAGGCTTGAAAACAAGTCATATTGCAGAATTAGAAGGAATTACAGCAAGACACGTTAGAAGGATATTAAAAGATATTTCTGAAAAAATGTCCGAAATGTCCGTTATGTCCGAAATGTCTAATGTTTCTTAAAACCAAGTAGAAAAGTTTATACTGTGAGGTAGGACGGAGCGGTTAAATATCGGTCTTACCAAAAATTTCTTCAATAATGGAGAAAGGACAAGACGACCGACAACACGCGCCGAAAGATATACATCGAAGAAGCGACATACCCGGCCGTCCCAGTATTAGGGAGGGGGGATTTTTATGAAATAAACATATATATAAATAATATTATAATATATATAAAGCTGAAAAAATAAAAAATTAAAATATAATAAAATCTAGTGTGTTTTCTAGATGTAGTTTGATATTTATTTACAAATTTCAAGAAAGGCAGATGCTACGCACCTGTTTTTACCACAATAATTTGAATTGATCTATGAGGAAAGCAGTCATTTGAGAAGATGACTGCTTTTTATTATGACCAAAGAAGGTGAAATGGTGGAATACAAAATCTTATGTGTGAAATGCAAACGGCCAGCTGAGATTGATGATAAAAAATCTAAAGATGGTTATAAAGTTTATAAAAGTAAGTGTAACTGTGGTGGGGCTATTAAACCGATGATTGACTGATTTATTTTGAGCAGTGAGCATTATCGAGTGCAACCCCTCACTCATATGATAGTGTTTGCTGCTGGGGATATATCAAAAAACTATTAATGACAAACATTTCCTCCTAAGGGTATGATTAATAGAAAGAAACAAGGAGGAATATGTATGCATGATGTACTTATTAGCAATCTTTTTCCCGCCAATAGCGGTTTTATTATGCGGCAAACCAATTCAAGCGTTAATTAGTTGTGGTTTAACTTTATTATTTTGGATTCCAGGTTCAATTCATGCCATTTTAGTTGTGAATGAGAAAAAAGCAGACAAACGAATGGAACGCCAAGTAAAACTGATGAAACAACAATAAATACTTTTTTGTAAGGACACTCTAAATCGAGTGTCTTTTTTATTTTGACTAAGCAATTAGCATAATGGGGTGAGGCCGTTGATTGAACGTAAATTAACACCAAAACAACAAGCGTTTGTTGATTTTTATATCGAAACAGGAAATGCTACTGAAGCTTATATTAAAGCGGGTTACAACAAAAAAGGCGCTAGAGCAAATGCAGCGAGATTGATAGCAAATGATAGCGTAAAATCCTGTATAGATGAGCGTATGGAGCAATTGCAATCAAAGCGAGTAGCGAATCAACAAGAGATTCTCGAACTGCTTACATCAATTGCACGTGGCGAAGCGACCGCAGCAACATTACGAGGTGTCGGTATGGGTGAACAAGAAATTGAAGAAGATATGCCTCCGACAATGGCTGAAAGAATAAAAGCTGCAGAATTACTCGGTAAACGTTATCGTATGTGGACTGATAAAGTCGATATTGAGCACAGTGGGGAGGTCAAAACTTCACTTGATCTAAGTAACTTAACCACAGAGGAGTTGAGAGCAATTGCCAACTCTAACAAGCGAACAAATTGAAGCGTTAGCACATGAGGCAAATAAAGAACTTGCTCGGCGTAATTACCGCGACTATGTGGAATATGTGCACCATGGTCATTATACACATTTTAAGCATACAGAATTAGTCTGTGAGACACTTCAACGTATCGCAGATGGCGAACAACTTTCGGTGCTTATTGAAATGCCTCCACGACATGGTAAGTCAATGACAGTTACAGAAACATTTCCTTCGTACTATCTAGGTCGTAATCCAGATAAACGAGTGATAGCAGCTGCTTATTCAGATAGCCTTGCTACAAAGTTTGGTCGTTTGAATCGCAATAAATTCAACGAGTTTTCTCATGAACTATTTGAACTGAAGTTATCCGAATCAAACGCTGCAACGAAAGACTGGGGCGTTGAGGGTAGACGTGGTGGCATGATTGCAACCGGTATAGGCGGTTCAATCACTGGTCAAGGTGCCGACTTAATGATTATTGATGATCCTATTAAAAACATGAAGGAAGCGAGCTCTCAATTAATTCGAGATAACATCTGGGATGAGTGGGAAGCGACACTTTCTACGCGTTTGCATGACGGAGCTTCAGTAATTGTCATTATGACTAGATGGCATGAGGATGATTTAATTGGTCGTTTACTCGCTCGAAGCCCTCGTAAATGGGTTCGATTACGTTTACCTGCTATTGCAGAAGATGAAGATGATCTATTAGGACGTAAAATCGGTGAAGCACTTTGTCCTGAACTGGGTTTTAACGAAAGATGGGCAGAGCAGAAAAAGACAGAGGTTGGTTCCCGTACCTGGGCTTCGCTTTATCAACAAAGACCGTCACCAGCAGGCGGTAACATCTTCAAACGAGAATGGATGAAATTTTATGTGCGTTCACAAGAGCAGAAACGTGAGTGGGGCTTAAGTGATGATGTTATGGTGTTGCCTATTCACTTTGACAAACAGGCTCAATCTTGGGACTGTACGTTTAAAGACTCTGAAACTAGTGACTTTGTTGCTGGTGGTGTTTGGGCTCGTAAAAAGGCTCAATATTTCTTGCTAGATGTAGATCACAGACGAATGGGCTTTGCGGAGACCATGAAAGCGATTCGTTCCATGTCCGATAAATGGCCAAAAGCGAGAAGTAAATATATCGAGGATAAAGCGAATGGTACTGCAATCATTGAAATGCTAAAAGATGAAATAAGCGGGATTGTTCCGGTTAATCCAGATGGTGGTAAGGAGGCACGTGCTAATGCGGTGTCTCCTTTATTTGAGGCTGGCAATGTTTACTTACCTCATCCAAATATGTGCCCGTGGGTTGAGGACCTCATTGAGGAACTTGTAAGCTTCCCGAATGCTGCACATGATGACCTAGTGGATATGACAACGCAGGCTTTAAATCAACTGTACACAAACAACTCTAATCCGATTGATAGATATAAAAAGCTATTAGGAAAGTAGGTGAAAAAATTGAATTCACTTGAACGAGCAAAGGAAATGCGAAACGACTTTATGCAAGGAAATGGTAAGGCTAACTCCAAAGATAAGCTGACAAGACAAGTCGCTGGAGCGCGTAGAAAGTTATCGCATGAAGAAATTTCAAATCTATATGCTGATAGTCGTATTGTACAAAATATCATCGATATACCAGCTGAGGACATGACACGAAACTGGTTCACCTTGCGTATGAAGGATGAAAAACTAGCTCGGGATATTATGAGTAAGCTTGCTGACTTGAATGCAAAGAATGCGTTCAAAAAGATGCGTTCATATGAAAGGTTACGTGGAGATGGATTTATTTCGCTAGGGGTAACACAAGCAAATAAATTTAACTTAGCGGATCCCTTAGACATGAACAAACTATACTCAGTTGATTACTTACATGCTTTTAGTTCTCTCAAGGTAAATGAGTTCCTGATTAATGAGGACGTATTTGATTTCAATTATGGTCAATTAGAGAAATTGCGAATTAATCGCGCTTCAAGAAATGGCATCCAATCGGTTGAATCTGAATCGTCAGTACACATTTCAAGATTACTCCATGACCAAACAAGACGATTAGAGGATGAGTATCAAGGTCAATCGTTGCTAGAGCCGTTATATGATATTCTTACAGTTTTTGATACTTCGATATGGTCTGTCGGTCAAATCCTTCATGACTTCACATTTAAAGTTTATAAATCAAAGGATATCGAGGAATTAAGCACTGAAGATAAACGACATTTATCTATGATTATGGATTTCATGTTCCGTACTGAAGCTTTGGCTATGATTGGAGCAGATGAGGAACTTTCAAAGCAAACAACCCCAGTTGCTGGTATTAAAGATTTACTAGACTTTGTGTGGGATTTACTTGCTGGTGCTGCACGAATGCCAAAGACAGTCATTAAAGGGCAAGAGGCTGGCACTATCACTGGTGCTCAATATGATGTGATGAACTATTATTCTCGCATTGTTGCTGACCAGGAGAATGAGATGAAGCCGCATCTTGAGAAGCTAATTCGGATGCTGTTAATGTCCGAGAAGGAACTAGGTGGCAGAATAGACCCCGATAAAATTGAATGGGAGATTAAATTCAATCCGTTATGGAGTGTTGATTCAAAAACAGATGCTGAAATTAGAAAGTTAGTTGCTGAAACAGACCAAATTTATATTACAAATGGTGTTCTGATGTCTGATGAAGTCAGAGAAACACGTTTTGGTCAATTTGGTTTGTCGAATGAGCTTAAATTCAGCGGTGATGAAGCTGATTTTAAAGCAATAGCAGATGAAGTTTATTCTGCATGGAAAGAACGTGGTTCGAATGCCTAAGCGAAAGGTACCAGATACGCGTTTTCCAGATGCTGTAGCCGTTTCATATAACAGAGCCATTAAAAAAATGGTGAACGAAATAGGAAAAGAAACACTAACATTATTTGATCAGTACATTGCACCTGAAATTGTCCGAGATAGACGCGATGGACAGGAATTTTTAGTTGATGGGCTATCTGAAAACATCAAGAAGATGTTCAAAACATTAAAAGAGAAAGCTGCTAATGTGTTTTCTAGTTCTCGTAAAGAGAAAACGGTACAGACATACATGAAAAACCTCGATAATTTCAACAAAAATATTATTAAGCAACAAGGGAAGGTAATCGGGGTTGGTCCAACAGAAACAGACCCAAAGCTTCAAAAGTATTTGAAAGAGAAAACGGCTGATAATGTTGCTTACATTACTAAACTTGAAGACGATTACTTGAAAAAAGTCGTGGAAATTGTTACTGATGGCGTGGAGAAAGGTTCGACAGCTAAGCAAATTCGAAAACAACTTGTAGAAAGAGTTGAAATGAGTGAAAATCGCGCTCAATTTATTGCTGTTGACCAGACTGGTTCAATCTTTGGTCAAATGACAGCCCAAAGACATCAAGATATGGGTGTCAACAGATTCAAATGGCGCACATCAAAAGATGAGAGAGTTCGAGAATCACATATGCTGCTTAGCGATAAGGTGTTTTCTTATGATGATCCACCACAAGTAGGAGCTAGAAAGGTATTACCTGGAGAAGATTATCGTTGTAGATGTATACCCATACCCGTTTTTGATGATGAGGATGATGAAACGGTTTCCGAAGAAACAAAATTAAATGATGATGAAACAAGGGCAATTAATCAATACATCAGTTCAGACTCATATAAAATTAATGACAAATTAAGAAGAAATGTTCCTTTGGATGAAAATGATAAGATATTGATTAAGAATTTAGATAAAGCTTTAGACAAGTTGCCTAAATATGAAGGTGATTTGAATAGGTCATTATTTTTCTATGACGACAACAGTCTAGAGGAATATTTAAAGGGCTTTGATATTGGGAATATAATAAGTGAAGCGAGTTATATTTCAACATCAAGAAGTGTTTATGACAATGATGATGACGTAAGATTAATAATCAAAAACTCCAAAAGTGGAATTGATTTAAAAGGATATAACGATACCGAACAAGAAGTATTGTATAAACGTTCTTCAAAGTTTATAGTAATTGATAAACGAATAGAAAACGGTAAATTTTTCATCATTTTGGAGGAATACGATGAGTAAAGAATACGAGCCTTACAAACATCCTAGATGGAGTGAAGTGCCATCTTTCAAAGTTGTTGGTAAAGTACCACTTACAGAAGAACAAAAGAAACAACAAAAAATATTTAACAAGGATTTTGAGGAATATATGAAACAAAGACAACAGAATAAAATGAAATAATTTAAGTCCTAGTAAATATACTAAGGGCTTTTTATTTTGTCTGAGAGGAGGTGAAACTCATTGAAGCTTCAACGTTATGACAAATCTTATATTAAAGACTATGGAGAAACACCAGAAGGCTACATAACGGTCACAGTACCGATTACTCGCCCTGGTGTTTTTCCGTATCAGCGTCAAGATGGCACTGTACAGATGGAAGCAAAGTTACCTGATGAAATCTTTAGTGACCGAACAATTCGTTCTGCAAGATCTAAACCGGTGACAGATGAGCATCCAAATGAACCAGTGACAATCGACAACTATCAGACCTATGCAAAAGGTATGAGTCATACAGACGCTCGAGTTGAAGATTTAAAACTCTATGTGTCTATGACGATTACGGATAAGGATTTAATCCAAAAGATTTATGATGGGAAGCGTGAGATTTCTATCGGCTTTATGTCTGATGTAGTAGCTGAAAGCGGCACATACAACGGACAGCAATATGAATATGTTCAACGAAATATCGAAATCAATCATATTGCCATTGTAGATCAAGGTCGAGCTGGTCCAGAAGTGGCCATCCGTTCTGATTCTGACGCTTGGCAGATTGACAGCGATAACAAAAACAACCAATTAAAAGGGGGCAATTCTAAAATGGCAAAAATCAAGATTAAGGGTACAGAGTACGAAGTAGATGACGCAGTTAAAGCGCATATTGAAGAACTAGCTGCTAAAAAAGAAAAGGAGAAGGAGCAAAAAGGCGATTCAGTTGATACATTAATCGGTCGAATCGATGCTCTTGAAGCGAAATTAGAGGCTAAAGAGGAAGAGCTTGAAATTGCTAAGAAAAATGCCTTTTCTGAAGATGAAATGAACGCTAAAGTACAAGCACGCATTACTTTGATAGAAGCTGCTAAACCATTGCTAGGTGATTCGTTCGATTTTATTGGTAAATCAGATCGTGAAATCAAAGAAGCAGTAATTGCGACAACTAAATCTGACTTTAAAGGTGATGGTAAGTCCGACGACTATATCAACGCCTTTTTTGATGCAACAGTTGAGGGTGTTCAATCAAAAGGTTACTCATCTACGGGTGCAAATAATGCATTCACTGGGGATGCAGCAAATTCTGATAAAGAACTTGAAGAATTAAAAAATAAACGCTTAAACATGCGTAAATAAGGAGGAAACTTCATGCCTATTACATCTTATCCAGATTACATGCAACCTGCAGGAAAAGCAGGTCAATTATCAAGTTATCAAGACTATACTGCTGACACTTATGCAGTTGAGGAAAAGGTTCCATTCGGTGCAGCTGTTCAATTGAACGCTACAGGAACGGCAATTAAACCTATCACTGCCACTGGAACTGTTATCGGTATTGCTTTAGCGCAAAATATTCACGATTGGGTAGAAAACAAAGATGATCAAAACTATCCAGTGGGTGAACCTGCTGCCATTGTAAAACGAGGTCGTATTTTCGTAGTAGCCGGAGGGGACGTAGTTAATGGCCAAGCTGTTAAAGTAGACCCTGCGACTCAAAAGTTTGTTGCTATTAGCGAAACTGCAATTGCTGTAAATGGTGCAGTTTTCAAAGGAAATGCTTCAGCAAATCAATTAGTAGAAATCGAAATCAACTTACCTTAATAACAACTAAAAGGAGGGCAATAATATGCCACAATTACGTATGGATGCCTTAATTCGTCCACAAGACTTAAATGCAATCGATAAACGAGTATACGAACCGCATGCTTCAGAACTAAAAGCGCGTTCTATTTTCTCTTTAAAAACAGATATTCCAGCAGGAGCAAAAACGTACAGTTATGATGTATTAACTCGTTCTGGTGCTGCTAAAATTCTTGCTCCAGGTGCTACTGATGTGCCACTAGTAGATGCAGATTTAACTGAAGAAACAGTAAAAATTTACTCAATCGCTGCTGCCTTCAACATTTCAGTTCAAGAAGTTCGTGAAGCGCAAATGGCAGGTCGCCCTATTGAAGTAACAAAGGCAGATACTGTTCGTAAGGCTATTGCTGAAAAAGAGAACAAAATTGCCTTTTCTGGTGACAAAGAACACGGCATTAAAGGTTTAACTGATGCTGTGGGAATTCAAGTGTATGCTACACCTCAAAACGAAGCTGGCACATCTACAAAATGGGCTGACAAAACCGGTGAGGAAATCGTTGATGACCTAATTGAAGCGAAAAGCAAAGTAGATATGTTAAACGGTCATGAAGCTGATACATTACTTATAACACCTGAAGGTAAAAAACAGCTTCAAAAGAAAGTGTTTAACGAATTTACTAAACAAACTGCCCTACAATATATTCAATCTGAAAATATGTTTTCTCGGATTGAAACAATTAATGATCTAAAAGGTAAAGGGGTAGCTGATTCAGATTGCTTTGTGGTCCTTGATTCGTCTCCAGATGTTGTTGAATTAGGTATTCCAATGGATATTACACGTCATCCGCAAGAATATGCATTCCCGAACACAAAAGTACCTTTCGAAGAGCGTACAACAGGTTTAATTATCCGTTATCCAATGGCTATCTGTCGTGCTGACGGAATTTAAGGGGGAAACATTATGTTAGTGCAAAATAAAGGAAATCATTCATATCAAGCGAACGGTCTTACCTTGGTACCTGGTACGAATAAAGTGGATGAGCAGGACTTTGAAAAGTTCCTAGCTCATCCTTTAATGTCTCATCTAGATAAAAATGGTGAATTTGTGTATGAAAAAGAAAAATCAAAACCTTCAGCAAAAGAAACAATCGCAATGATTGAAGATGCTTTTGATGTTGATATGCTTGAAGCGTTGAAAGTTGATGAGGACCGTAAAACAGTACTCGACGCTATCGACAAGCGAATTGAGGAATTAACTCAAAAGAAATAGGAGGCGTGATCTACAATGTTAACAACGCCTGAAAAGGTCAGAATGATGGGTAAAGAATTTACCAACATGACTGACGAACAACTAAATATGTACATTGAGGATGCTTCTCTTGAAGTGTCCTCTTTATCTGTTCCTGATGAACAGAAAGAAAGACTTACTCGTTACTTAGCAGCTCATCTAGCGTCAGTGAACACTAGAAAAATTGTTAGAGAGAAGGTTGATGTAATCGAGAGGCAATATAGTGATCAAGGGTCAACAGAGGGATTACTTTCCACTCCATATGGTCAAGAATATCAACGGATTCTGAAGAAAATATCTAAGAAAACAATCAACTTGATGGTGCTTTAAATATGGCTAGAATTACTGTCAGATTTAGAGATAATAATCAAATACCTGAATTGCGTAGAGTTTTGAATGAGTTGGATAGATACTCTCTGGAAGTGGGTGTTTTTGCAGAGAACGATACTTCTAACCCTTCGTATGTAATGATTGCAAACGTCCATGAATTTGGTGTTACTATTCAAAGAGAAAGAGGGTCTATAGTAATTCCGGAACGGTCATTTATTAGGACGACGTTTGATGAAAAGAACGCCGAATGGGTTAGGTTTATAAGAAGTCAACTCAGACTAGTAGTTACGTTTAGAATTGATGCTAGAACTCTTTGGGAACGCTTGGGTGCCAAAATTGTTGCTGATATACAAGAGAAAATCACTGACTTAGATGCACCACCGAATGCCCCATCAACAATCGCTAAGAAAGGTTCTAGTAACCCTCTTATTGATACTGGTGGATTGCGTAGTCGTATTACTTATAGGGTGGTGAGAGTGTAATGCCTGAGTTATTGATATTTAAAGAATTAATTGAAGAAAACGGCGTACCTTTCACAATCTTAAATGACGGTAATGGCCAATATATTAACGGTAAATGGGTACCAGGTGGCCAACAAGATGTATCAAAAATAGGTATTATATTGCCTTTGAGTAATGATGATATGAAATATATCGAAAGTGGCACCTACACTGTTAAAGAAAGAAAGCTTCTTACAACAGAGCCTATTAAAATTGGTACCAAAATAAAGTACAAAGAAAACACTTTTACTCTCCAAGGCTTTAAGGATTACACAGAGTATACAGATGTTCATATTTATTTGATGAGATGGAGAGAAGGGAGTGGGGTTGTTTGATTCAATATGATGATGTGTGGCTACCTCTTCAGAATGGTCTTTCATCCTATTTAGGTATACCGGTAATTCAAGCCGAAGATGTTGGAGACCAACCTCCATATCCGTTTATCTCAATTAAAAAGACGACTAACGGGTCTAATGTAGGGCAAGTAATCGAGTCGATAAAAGATCGCACCAAAACAATTGAACAAGATACCGAAATGGTATTTTCTATAACGTGTAACGCAGCAAAAATAGAAGATGCTGACAACTACGCAAACAAAGCTCGTGCTTATTTTTTAGGTAAAGGGCATATTGATTTATCTGATCATAACATCACAATCGTTGACGTATTAAATGCAACGAGTCGTGATGTTTTTTTAACGGTTGATTATGAACGACGAGTAGGTTTCGATTTACGCTTGCGTATGCGAGGTGAAGAATCGTTTGAAATCGATGTGATAGAAACAATAAGTATTAATAATTAGGAGGGAAAAGGATGCCAATACAAGACGTAAAGGTCACAATTGACATTAAAAAGCCGTCTTCTTTGACAGGACTAGGGACACCATTGATTTTAGTGAATAAAGTGGGAGCCCAATCTTACAAAGAATATGCAGACATTGATGGTGTAAAACAAGATTTCGCAGAAAATACCGACGCATATAAAGCTGCATCTGCAGTATTCAGCCAAGGTGATACTAAACCTTCTAAAATCGCCATCGCAACTTATGATTTGAGTGCTACAGAACCGATTACACCAGAAGCAACTCTCGAAAAATATTTTGAGAATGACTGGTATTTTGTAATTTTAGCAACTGGTAGCGTAACAGATTATATTGCTATTTCTGATGTAGTAGAAGGAAATGGAATAAAAATTGCGGCACATGTTGTTGATAATTTAGAAGATTTACAAAGATTAGCTGCAATGAAATATGATCGTACATTTTATATGATGCACGATAAGTTGGAGGAATATCCTCATGTAGCTCTTATAGGTGGCCATGGCTCAAAACCCGTAGGTTCGATTACTTACAAATTTAAAAAGCTCATTGGTGTAACACCAGCTAATTATGATGCCACTACATTAAATGAAATTCACAACTTAAACGGTTTTGCTTATGTGACAAAGAGTGGGGTAGCACAAACTACCGAAGGCACTGTAGGAAGTGGTGAATATATCGATGTTATCCACGGTAAGGACTGGATAAAAGTCAACATGGAACAAGCAATTTCATCTTTATTTGTAAACAACGACAAAGTGTCTTATGACGATAGTGGAATTCCACTAATCGAAGCTGAAGCACGAACAATTCTTGAGATTGGTGGTCAAAATAGAATCATTGCTCAAGATGAATCGAATCAGTATTTATACACACTTTCATCATTAAATCGTGCTCAAACAAATGCTGTAGATCGTGCTGCTCGAGTTTACAATGGCTTATCATTTAGTTTTGAATTAGCTGGTGCAATTCATGAAGCAAATATTAAAGGCGAAATTTTAGTATAAGGAGGGGGAAATAATGGGTGTTATTGCAACCTATGATGCTCGGAAAGTAACAACAACAGTCGGTGGTGTTATCCTAACCGGTTTCCCAGATGGTTCATTCGTAAAGTGTTCGAAAGATAATGACAATTTTACAACTTCTTCAGGTGCTCAAGGAGATGTAGCGATCGCTATCAGCGGAGATGCATTAGGAACAATTGAGGTTACATTATCTCAAACTTCTCCGCAAGTGAGTTATATGGATAAATTGGCTGTATCACGTACAATCGTTCCAGTTTGGGTAAACTCAAACAATGAAGTAAAAGAGGTAACGGGTGGTACAAAGGCTATGATTACAAAGCCGGCTGATAAAGAGTATGGAAAAGAAGTAACAAACCGTGTTTATACAATCAAAGTATTTGATTATCAAGTGAAATAATTCCGAAAGGGGAGTGGGCAAATGCTCACTCTTTTTAATTTGCTATGAAACGAAATCATGTAACCAATCATTTAAAACGAAAAGAATGGGAGAGACGCAAAATGGCTATGAAAAATAAACAAGCAAAAGAAACGATTGAAGGTAAAACTTTCATTTTTCAACATCCAGGATTAGATGCAGCTTTAGATATGCGTGAACGTGCAAAGGATGCAAATGGAAATACTTCTGAAAAAGAGTTATATAAAGAATTTCTAGAACACGTTGTATTTGTTGAAGAAGACGGTGTACCACAACGAATTAATATTGAGTACTTTGAACAATTCGATAGTATCAAAGTATTTACAGAAGTAATGCGAAAAGCTTCAAAATTCATCTTTCGTTAAGTTTGATAATTCATATTATCGGGCCAAAGCGGAAAGCCGATGGTTGATGTGGAGACCGATTCTAGAAAAGATGCTTACGTATCAGGAAGCTCGTTCAATGACACAACACGAATTGTTTGAAGCCAACGCAGCACTTGATATCCATCTTGAAAAAATTGAACAAGCGAGGGAGGCGAAGAAATGAGTGTACGCGATCTAAATGTCGATATTGATGTAGATGTAGACGATAACCCGTTAAGAGACCTCGACTCGCTTGTTAATGATGTGAAATTGGCTTTCAGCGGTATAGACGCTAGCGGATTAAGTAATCTCGAAAGAGAAGTAGAAGCTGTTAATAGAGAAATGGCCGATTTCTCTAGAGAAATACGAGAAGCTGATCGAGCAATGAATAATATCAATACCATTGGAACTACTTCTGTTTCTAAGCTAGATTTATTGTTCCAGAAGATAGATAACGATGTAAATAACGTCAATATCGAACTAAACCAATTACTCCCTAACCTAGTTCAATTAAGGACAATCGGTAATATTTCGATTACACACTTAAATCATTTATTTAATCGGTTACAACTTAATTTGGGTGGTGTGTTAAGAGATATTAACCCATTGACTGCTGCACTAGCTGTATTAGGAGTTGCTGGCGTTATTTCTATGAACTTGTTAATAAATAAAATACAGGATCTAGAATTGAGACTTAATCTGTTAGAAATGGAATTAAAAGAACTTAGAAATCAATCAACACAAGTTACCGTGGCAACTTCACTTATGGGCAATGCAATGAGTATCGCAGGATTAAAAGGAGTTGCAATGGGCGGCCTTATTACATCAGCGATGGCTGGAATTGTAGCAATGGCTGCCCCATTGGTAGTGTTAGTTGGCGGTTTAGCTGCATCATTAATGGCTGCTGGGTTTGCGGCAGTTGCATTTGGTGCGGTGGCAATGGGCGCATTAGGTCCAGTAATTATGGGAGCTGAGGATCTAACTAAAGCACAAGCGGCAGCAAGAAAAGAATTAGAATCCTTTGTTGATTTTTGGAAAGGATTTGTTAAACAATTCGAAGCACCGATATTTGAAATGTTTGGTACCGGGTTGCAACTTGTTCAGAATATCCTAAAAGGATTGGCGCCAACAATAACTAACGTTGCGGATGTAGTCAACGAATTATTAACAAGTATGAATGAATCTGTTGTTGGTGGAGGATTACAAAATTTCTTTTACTGGCTAGAAGTCAATGGAGCAGATTCATTGCGTAGCTTTGCTTTAATCTTCGGTAATATCTTTAGCGGACTATTTGACATGATTGGTGCATTTTCACCTATTGGCGCAGAATTCGAAGAAGGGTTGATCTCCATGGCGGAACGATACGCTGAGTGGTCAGACAAATTAGCAGCATCTAATGGATTCCAAAAATTCATCGATTATGCAATAGAAAATGGACCGGTATTAATGAGTCTTCTTGGAGATTTATTTGGTGTATTAGGCGACGTTATTGTTGGATTAGCACCGTTAGGTACAGTGGTGTTGGCTGGATTAGCTGTATTATTTGATTATCTTAATTCGAATTTAGGACCTGTATTTAGTCAAATCGGAGAAGAGGTCTCATTTTTAGCAGACGTATTCATGAATCAGTTATTGCCTGTAATTTTACCGATAGCTGAACAAGTATTGCCAGTACTAGGTCAAGCGTTTGAGAATATAAAAAATTTAGGAATGGCACTTTTTGAAGCTTTTTTAAGTATCCTTCCAACTTTGCAAGATATATTCGAGACAGTTTTACCCATTGCAATTGATCTATTTCAAAGAGTCTATGAAACTATTGGTGCGTTGATTAATAATGTTGTAATTCCATTGTTGCCAATGATAGGGACAGTAATATCAGAGGTATGGAGCGTTGTTAAGCCAATTTTAGAACCGTTAAAGAATCTGATTTCTACAATTGGTGACACAATTATGTTTTTAATCAACGAAGTTGTATCTCCATTAATTCCGGTTATTGGTAAGGTACTTGGGGCTATGTGGAAAGTAGCGAAGCCGATTTTGGATGCGATATTCGACATTTTCGGAAATATTATTGATGCAGTATCGAGTACAATTCAAGCGGTCAAGGATTTAGCAAGTGCATTCACGAACTTCAAGATTCCGAGTTGGGTAAAAGAACTAGGTGGAACAATTAGTGGAGCGATTAGTAAAGTTGGTTCCTGGTTAGATGGCTCTCACGCAAGTGGGTTAGGACGTGTGCCGTTCGATGGCTATGTTGCAGAATTACACAAAGACGAAGCCGTATTAACTGCTGATCAATCGAATGCATTAAGAGATTTAGGTGTATTAAAAGGGGATGGAAGTAGTCCAGAACTTGATTTAAGCAACAATAATAATGGCGGCAGCTACAAAACTACTTATAATACATCATCTTCTCATAACAGCTCATCAGCCCAGGTACAAATCTTTGTTCAAGGTTCAGATAACCCTAAAGAAACTGCTCGTAGTATTAGAGAAGAGCTTGAAGATTTCTTTGCAGATCTAAATATCATCATGCCAACACCGAGGGAGGGGTAGGATGTCGGAGTTAATCGGAGCATCAAGAATAAATAACTTGATTATACATGTAATTAAAGAAGATGCCGATTTTGATGTGGATATACCTACCCACAAGGTAGAAAAGGGGATTCCACTGTCTGACCATGTGGAAAGAAAACCTCGAAAAGTTAAATTATCAGGTAAACTAATCCGGAAAACTCCTGGGGAGCTAGAGAGTTTAATAAATAAGCTCGAGAAGATAGAAACTGCAGGAACACCCGTAGTATATGAGGGGAGAAGAATTTATACCAATATGTTGCTTCATGGGTTAAGCATTTCAGCTAACTCCAGTATCATAAATGGATATGAATTTATCTGTACCCTAACGGAAGTAAGGATAGGAAAGACTTCTTATGTTCCTCCAAAAAGGAAAGCAGTTACAGCTAAGTCTTCTAATTCTGGTAGAAAGCAAACACAGAATAAAAAACAATCTCCAATTTATCATATCGTTAAAAGAGGAGATACCTATATAGGATTAGGTAAGAAATATAATATCAAATGGCAACAGATTCAAAAATGGAACGGTTATCCTCCGAGAAGAATACCTATCGGAGTAAAAATGAGAGTGGGGTGAGGTAGTTGGATAAAGAGTATATTGACATAGAGAAAGCTCTCATCCCCTATCGTTTTGAGTTGGAGCTGGGAGCTGAGCTCTTTGATTTAGAAATTAGGTATAACGAAGTTGGTGATTATTTTACTCTAGATCTTTATAAGGAAGATATTCCATTGGTTTATGGTGAAAAAATCGTTTATGGAGAACCATTATTTAATGAAATATATAATGAGAACTTTCCTGCTCCTACTATAGTTCCCATTGATGAATCTGGAACTCAATCTCGAGTCGGATGGGATAACCTTAATGAAACTGTTTTCTTGGTGGTGATGAATGGTGAGTAAATTATTTAATCGGTATATTTCAATATTTACTGAGGGGTTAACTCTTAATAATAAGGAACTGGATATTGAATTCAATGTCCTATTCGATGACGATCTGGAACCCAATGTGAGTGAAATAACTATTTACAATCTTTCATCAACCACTAGAAACAGACTTAAACGAGGAAATAGTCTTACTTTAACTGCAGGTTATGCAGAAGACAAAGGGGTAATATTATCAGGTAACATTGAAAATGTTAAAACCGACAAAGTTGGTACTGATAGAGCAACCGTTATTAAGATAGCGGATAATGTCCCCTTTAACAGTGAGAAAACTCTACAGATGTCATTTAAGAAGGGAATAAAGGCAGATCAGATTATTAGACAGCTAGCTCAAAGAAGTGGAATAAAGTTAGCTGTTCTAAATCTACCCCAAAATAAGGTGTTTGCAAAAGGACATTCGGTGGATGGAAAGGTTATTGATGAAATCTTTAAGATTGCACAGGATTGTGGGGCTTCTGCTTATATCTATAAATCTCAAGCTTACGTTAGACCCTTAACTCAAGGAGATAATAACCGATTCTCTCTAAATGTAGACACTGGACTGATTGATAGTCCTGAATATTTTGTGGAAGAAAAGAATGGTAAGACAGTAAAAGGATACAAGATTAAATCCTTACTCCAGTATCGGATGGGCACTGCATCCATCGTCCAATTACAGGCTACGGGGATAAAGGCTACCCTTAGAGTCCGTAAGGGTAAGCATACCTGTAAAGGAAATTCTTATTATACTGAAGTGGAGGCAATCTTATGAGTAATGCTACTGTGTTTTTTCAGGAATTAAAAAGAGGTATTCTTACTAGCATTAATACTTGTATGCCAGCAAAAATACTCGAATATGACAAAAATAAATGTGAGGCTAAAATTCAGCCCCTCTTTAAGATAAAAGTCAAAGGTAAAGATAATCCCGTAACACTACCACCAATTGAAGGGGTTCCAGCCCTTAAGAATCGTTATGAAGTTGATGGAGCAATTAAAGAGTATAAACCTATCTATAATAAGGGCGAAATAGTACTCGTTGTTTTTAGCCAGCGAGCACTAGATGATGCTCAAAATGGTGACCTGGTATATCCCGGGACTGCTCGAATGTTTAGTATACATGATGCAGTAATAATGGGGGTGTTTTAATTGATAGATTTAGCATTAAAAGATGGAGATCTAATTGTTGTAGATGATGATTTTACTACAATTGATGGTCCTGAATCCTCAGCTCAAGGCTTAGAAATATCCTTAGGAACTAACCTAAAGGAATGGTTTTTAGATGAAGAGTTTGGGTTAGATTTTAATAGAATATTAGGTAAATCTACAGATGAGGAAGCTCGGGCAGAAATATTGAGAGCTTTAGCTCAGGATGAAGAAATTGATACCATTGATAGTTTAGAAATTATAAGTAACTATCAAGATAGAAAAAGAAAAATATCTTTTACTGTTACCCTGGTGGATGGCAATGCTATAAGCAGGGAGGTTTATCTGGATGCTGGATAAGAATGGATTCAAAAGAAAAACCTATGATGATTTATTAACTGATATGTCAAATAAAGCCAGAGAACTTTTTGGTGCAAATATAAAACTCACTCAGAGATCATTCATGGGGATAATGATTAGGATTATGGCATGGTTCTTATCTCTAGCCTGGATGGCAATAGAGCAGGTTTACCATGCCAGTTATATAAAATCTGCTGAGGGTGTACAGTTAGATAAACTACTTCCTCTAGCTGGTACAGAACGAATCCTAGCAGACTATGCTATGGGAACCATAACCATTACAGGTACACCCAACTACACTGTGGCGAGTGGATTCGTAGTCTCTAAAGGAGACATACAGTTCGAAACTTTGTACGATCTAACTCTGGATGCTACGGGAAAAGGGACAGTAGAGATTATGTGTACTCAGATAGGACCTCTAGGAAATGTGGGAGCCAATACTATAACTGAGATTGTTAATCCAGATGCTGATGTTTTCTCAGTAACCAATACAGTCCCTACAGCAGGTGGAAGAAATGATGAAACAGATCAGGAAGCCAGAGAAAGGTCTCGAGTAACTGTAGAAGGTATGGGTTCAGGAACTACTGCTTCTATAAGAACGGCATTACTGGGAGTTTCAGGAGTACGAGCTGCCACTGTAATAGAAAATTATTCCGATGTAGCGGATTCCTATGGTACCCCTTCTCGAGCTTTTCAATCCTTTGTACTTGGCGGAGCTGACGATGCAATAGCTTCTGCCATCCTAGAAAAGAAGGCTGCAGGTATATGGCCTTATGGAACTACTTATGTGGAAGTTACCGACATAGCGGGTGAACCACATAGAATAGGATTCACAAGAGCAACTGAAGTAGATATTTATGCTAAAGTATCGCTGACTACCGATGCCGCATTTCCAGCGAATGGGGTGGAACTAGTGAAATCGGCTCTGGTAAAAAATATTGGCGGTACTGACTCCAATGGACAAGCCTATACTGGATTAAACATGGGAGAGAAAGTTTATTACTCCAGAGGGCTTAGCGCTATACTGCAGGTCGAGGGAATTATCGACGTAAGTCTATTACTAAGTGATAATGGCACCAACTATTCAGAATCTAGTATAGATATCCCTAGAAATTCTGTAGCACAGATAGATGCTTCCAATATCGAGGTGACTGTCAATGTTTAGTCATAAAGAGATTATCAGTAGATTCTCTGATTATTTTAATAAGCGACCTGAGTCTAATCTCAGTAAGCTTATTAAAATTTTTAGCGATGAGTTACTATCCCTCGAACAAACAGTTAATACAGTGGCTGAATGGAAAGACATAGAAAAGGCAGAGGGATTAGTATTAGATGATATTGGAACAAACCTCAATCAACCTAGAGGAGTAGCAACTGACCAGGTCTACAGAATACTACTTAAGTCTAAGATTGCTAGAAATTTAAGTGATGGTTCTATAAACACTATAATTCAAGTAATCGCTATGGCACTATCCTGTGAATACAGTGATATTAAAATTCAGGAACAATGGGATGATAAGTTAGCTCCAGAAAGAGCAGCTATAAAGATTATCCAGCTTCCACTAGCTAATTTAAACAGTACAGGATTAGATCCAACTAACTTTGCTAGAATCGTACAGAAAACCGTAGCATCAGGAATAAAGGTAGGAGTCATAGAGTTAACTGGTACCTTCGAGTTCGGAGATACTACAAACTCTATTGATAATACCAAAGGATTTGGAGATGTGAATGCCCCTTCTATCGGAGGTTATCTTGGAGCAGTATATACTCCGTCTACAGATCAGGAATTACCAATTTAAGGAGGGATTAAGATGGAACAGTTACCTATATGGAATGCAGTTGGGATAGAGCCTCCCTTAGATATAACAACTAACGGATGGCAACCCGGGATGAAGCCTTCTGCTCAGCATATGAACTGGCTTTTCAATAGAGCTTATAAAGCTTTACAGGAACTCCAACTAAATACCATATTGAAAGAGCAAAAAGGTGCTGCAAATGGGGTAGCTACTTTGGATGCATTAAAAAAGATTCCTCTAGCTCAATTCCCCAAAATAACATCAAACGAGATTACGGATAAAACTGTAACTAATTTAAAGCTTGCAGATGATATTAAAGTTGGATCTCTGGCTAATTTAACTACCACTCAAAAAGCTAATGTGGTAGCAGCTATAAATGAAATCCTATCAGGACTTACCTCTCATACGGGAAATACCGGAGTTCATATCAACTCTACCGAAAGAACGAGATGGAATGGCGCTCAGCTTACTAAGCTTACTCAGGATGCTGGTCATGCTAAAGGTCTTCCTTCTAGTAAGGACGCTAATGACATTACTGAACCTGGATTCTATCTAACTAGTACTGATGCATTAAATGTACCAGCAACACTAGGAACCCTAATGCACATTGAAAGAAATAGTGGTTTTGCAATTCAGATTCATTGGGCAACTGCGGATGGAAAAATGAATACTCGTTATAAGAATAACTCTACATGGTCAGCTTGGGCTCCCTATGAAACTGCAGCATCCGTAGACAGTAAGATAGACGCTGTTAAGAATGCAGCTCAGATGAAAAAGATTACTCTTGATTCAGGCGGAGTTACCATCAATAATCAAAGTACAACAACCAACCTTCTTGATCTTATAGTAAGTCGAGGTATAGGTGCTCATACATTTTATTCCATTAATGGAGGCCCAGGCAATCCTCCTGGAGCTACTAGTGTTAGAGGAATAGCCCACATGACTAATACGAATAATGGATGGGTAATAGCTGTGGATTATCTCAATAACTGGTTTGTAAACTTTATAGATGCTGGAAACTGGAGAGGATGGAAAAGGTTAGGGGAGGATTCTCTAGCCCAGATGTTTAAACTTACCCAGGATAACGGCAGGCTAAAAACCACAACAGTAACAGACTTAAATAATCTCATAGAAAGTGGATTCTATTACTGTGGTAGCGGAGTTATTGACAATAAACCTATGTCTAGTATAGGTACAATGATAGTAATGCAATATGGTTCTTCAACCACAATGCAGCTCTTTATATCCATGGGTTCAGTACAAAGGATGTTCGCGAGATATCTTAATAATGGAACCTGGGGAAGCTGGTGGGAATATGCCAGATCAGTAGACTTAGAGAATACCAACTCTAAGATAGGGACTATTAATACTACTATCTTAGATATGCAAGATCATCTAGGACTGTTAAGACCTTATGAAGAAGGAAGCGTAGTTACTAATTATATGATTACGCTGCTTAATGGGGTAACTCCCTATAATGATACTTTAGGACGTCCTGTATATCGTAAGACGGGTAAGATAGTTGAGATATTTGGATATGTTACAGGTATTACAGCAGCCAACACCAAAATCGCTAATATTCCCGTAGGATTTAGACCTCCCATGGAAAGGTATTGCGCTGGAATAACTTCTACGGTTAATACTGCACGATTCGCCCGATGGAAGTTAATGACAAACGGGGATTTAATCATGGAGAATACGAACGACGGGCAGTTCAATGTGAACTCTAATACCTTCTGGGAGTTCCACTTTATTTACAGCGTAGAGGAGGTAGCATTCGGATGATGGAAGAATTAAATCAAGAAACTATTGAAGAAGAAGTTCCCACAGAAGATACTACTGTGGAGCATCCAGTAGAAGAAATATCCGAACCAGAACTACCTAGGATACCGGATATTTTAGTACATCGATTTGACGATAATGGATTCTATATGGAGGACCTATTTGTCCCGGGAGATCAGCCTATACCTTCAGACTGTACTACGCTACCTCTCCCTCAACCAATTTACAAGCCTCAATTTGTTAATGGTCAATGGATTGATGCTATTACTGAAGAAGAGCTAGAGGCTATTAAGAATCCTAAGCCTAACCTTACTTTAGAAGAAAGAGTTAAGCAATTAGAAGCAGTAGTAAATTCAATGTTATTAGGGGGAATCTAATATGGAACAACATTCATCACTATACACTTACATTAAAAATCAATATTTATTAGGAGGATTTAGTGAAGCTGAATTAATTAAATTAGTTGAACTTGGTCGTATCAATGACGAAGAACGATTACAAATACTAGCGTTAAAATAACAAACGTACTCAAAGGATGATGAGTGCGTTTTTATTATGCCTTTCATTGTGGAGGGTTTTTAATATGCAATAAGGACGGTGCCTAAATGATTCAAACGATTAATGATTGGTTGCCGATTGTAGGAGCTCTCTGTGGAGGGCTCCTATTTATTTGGCGTATTACGTACAACTTAAACAAAAACATTCTTTTACTCAATGAAAATATCAAAGAATTAAATTCTACAACAAAAGAATCCAAAATGAAAATTAACGATCATGAGATTCGTATAGTGGTACTTGAAACAGTAACAGGTGTAAGAACAAAGGAGGAACATAAATATGAAAATTAACTGGAAAGTAAGATTACAAAGTAAATCATTTTTAGTTTCGGCATTTGCATTGGTATTATTACTAGTTCAACAAGTAGTAGACTTATTTGGATACGGATTATCAGAAGCGGTTAGCGAACAGGCTACCGCTATTTTTAATACCGTTTTATCGATTTTAGTGCTAATCGGTATTGTGCAAGACCCAACTACAAGTGGATTAGGAGATAGTGAACAAGCTCTTGGTTACAACAAACCAAGAGACGATTTAGAGGACGGTGAAAAATAATGGTTGTTAATACAATACAAAAAAGATTAACTCCTTTCAATTGTTGGAAAGGTGGAAATAAGAAGAAGTATATAGTTATCCACGATGTTGGTGTAAAGGGTCAAACGGCGGAAGCTAATGCTAAATACTTTAGTAATGCATACCGTGGTGCAAGTGCCCATTACTTCATTGATCGCACAAGCATTTGGCAAGTGGTAGATGACAATGATTGTGCTTGGCATGTTGGTGACGATAAGAATGATTTAGATGACGGTATTAATAATCATAATTCAATCGGTCTCGAAATGATTGTAGAAAAAGACGGAACTATTCACCCTGAAACAAAGGCAAATACAAAATGGTTAGTGAAGTTACTTCAAAGTAAATACAATAATCCAAACGAAAATATTGTTCGTCATTTTGATGCTTCAGGTAAAAACTGTCCTCAATATCTGAACAAGGATAAAAAGTGGACTGAATGGTTTGAGTTTTATAAGTATTTAACTGATGAAGTTGAAACTATTGGAAGTGGAACAATTGTATCTGACAATGAATTGGTCAACGATGAAAAAGTATCAAAACCTATCCAACCTTCTAAGCCTTCCACAACTAAAAAGGAGAAACTAGCTGAAGATGGTTATTGGGGACCAGCAACAACAAGAGCATTACAACGTCACTATGGTACAACTGTAGATGGTGTAATCAGTGGTCAACCGAAAAATGCTACTACAAAGAACATCCCTTCGGTTCGTTACGGTACTGGTGGCAGTAAATTAATTCGTGCTATGCAAAAGGATTTGAGAACAACAGTAGACGGTGTAATTAGTTGTCCTTCCCAGATGATTAAAGCTTTACAGAAACGTTTAGGAACTATTCAAGATGGAAAGGTAAGTTATCCTTCCAATGTAGTAAAAGCCATGCAGAAAGCTTTGAACAACGGTAAATTTTAAGGATAAAGAACAGGTATTCACGTAATTGATAGGCTCTCCAATAGATAAATAGATATATTTTTTAATCTGTCTACATAATGGGGAGCATATCGATTAGTTGTGAGGCTGGTCATTTTTTGTTTCCTATCACCTAATAGTCTATTAAGGACATTTCTCAGATAAAAGCATATGATATTATGAAGTATTTAGGAAAGGGTTGAATAGATGTATTATTATCCGTATGGTTATCCATACCATAACATGTACTACGGTAATCCTAGAATAGATAATTTTGGTGGAGAAATGCATTACTATCCCTATAACAATGACATAATGGGAAGAAATCGTTTAAATTATAATCACCTTTTTAGTAATAGAATAGCTTTAAAAGACTATGGTGCAAATCCTTTTGTTATTAATATTAATGAAGCATCAGAGCAAAATAATAATTATCGTACTGTTTTATGGACGGGGGACCATTTACAGGTTGCATTAATGAGCTTGAATCCAGGAGAAGATATTGGTCTAGAAATCCATCCCGATGTTGACCAATTTTTACGTATTGAACAGGGGCAAGGAATTGTCCAAATGGGCAAGAGTAAAGATAATTTATCATTTAAAAGAAATGTATACGAAGATTCAGCTATAATGGTACCTGCAAGAACCTGGCATAACTTAACAAATATAGGTAATACCCCACTAAAACTTTATACAATATATGCTCCACCTAATCATCCATTCGGTACTGTGCATACCACAAAAGCAGAAGCAATTGAAACTGAACATTAAAAATGGTAAATCAAAATTAAAACCGCCTTCCTTAATTTGTGGAGGGCGGTTTTTTCGTTTATTCGGATAGTTCTTCAATTCTTTTTTCAATTAATAATTTCAACTCTATCAATTCCTCTATATCACCGTATTTGTTAATAAATGTTCTAGCTGAACTCTTCGCACTTTGTTTTCGAGCTTTTTCCCTGTTTCTTTCCCTATAAGCTTGAGTTGCTCTTTTTTGCGCTTCAGATGTCTTATTTTCAGTCATTATTTATCCCTCCCCATTTTAAATTTTAGATCGTGGTCTTTATAATAATCGTAGCGAGCCGAATGGATTTATTTTAAATTATAAAAACAAAGTGATAACGGATAGAATCAAAGCGATGATTGAAATGAATACTAAGATTTTGTATTTCATGTGCATCATCCTTTCAAATTTTGTATAATATGAGTTGGGAGAGGGTTTCCCCTCTACCCGATTTCCTTAGCCCAGTAAAGCTTTTAGGAAATTTACAATTGCAGTGATAACGTTAGTGACCGCTATCGTTATCATTGCTTTTTCTTTTTGAAGCTCTTTTTCTTGTCTTCTTCTTTCCATTCGACTCATTATTATCACCTCCTTTCTATACTTTAATTATATACCATGGTTTATAAAATGTCAATAATTTCCATATGTAAATAGCGAAAAACCAAAGTTTTTTCACTAAAAAATAGTAGGTGAAAGAACTTGATTGTTTATATATTTTAGTTATTTCAATGGCGAATTTTTATAATTAATGTACTATTAATATAAGAAAATAAAGGTAGTTAACTTTTATGTAGAAGGTGATTTTAATGGATACGTTAATTATTGAACATTTAGCTTGTTTAGAAGTTAATAGAATCATTTTGCAAGAACCTTATCATTTAGTTAGTGAAGTAAAGTTTAATGATAAAAGTCCAAGTTTTGATGGAGAAATAATTGTATATAATTCAAATGAGTTAAAGAAAGAAAATATAGTGGGTAGTGTAAGGGTACAAATAAAGGGGACAACTAGATTTAAAAAGATTAAAGCTAACGGAAAAATTTCTCATTCTATAGAAAAATCTGATTTAGAAGTTTATAAAAAGATGGGAGAAGGGGTTCTATACTTAGTAGTTTCAATAAATAAAAAAAGTAAAAGGATGCAGACATTTTATAACGCTCTTACTCCACTTGATATTGAACGATTATTAGGCATTATTGAAAGGAAAAATACAGATTCAATAACGATTGATTTTAAATTCCTTCAAGATGGTTACTTGGAAAATATATGTAGATTGCAAATGAAGAATGTTAAGAAACAACCTAATCATTTTATTGAACAAAGTAAAAATAGAGAATTCAAAAAGTATAAAATTGAGTATAGTATTTTACAAAATGAATCAAAAGATTTTAACCTTTTTGATAATGTAGGTTACATATATGGAATTGAAGATGACATCGAATTTCCTTTAGAAGCAATGGTTCCTGCTGCTATAAACTTAAAAGGGGAAGAACAAGTAATAATTGATGGAGAGAAATTAAATATTAAATATAATATTACTGATTCGCGAAATGAAACAACACTTTCCATAGAAGATACACTTAAATTCGAATTTTCTAAAGATAAGAAAACGGGGAAATTAAAGCTAGGTAAATTAATAAGCATAAATTCATTTCTAACTTCTTTAAAAGTTCTGAAATATATGTTAGATAATGAAAAATTACCATTAACAATATATAAGATAAACGCTTCAATAAATAAAAGAGACAAATTTCAAGATATTGTTGAAGAAATACAACGGTATGAAGAACTATTAAGTATTTGTGAAAGAGTTGGACTTTCAGGTGATTATAAATTTAATGAAAATGAAAATTTAGATATTCTATTTAACGCAATTTTTGATGTCTTTAAAGAAAAAAAGTATGAGACAATCAATTCTGAGACTGACATTGAACAGGAAGTAGTGGTGCGGCTAAAATTGTCAGAATACATTACTTTATTGCTATTTAAAGATAATAAAGATAATGTTTTCTATAATATATTTGATGAAGATATTTTCGATAAATTAGCAGCTTTTATTCCTAAAAATTCTGGAGAGTTTAATCCTAATACAGATGATTTTTACAATGTCAGTATATTTAATCCATATACTATACAGGATTTATTAACTCTAGATAATTTCAATTATGAAATTTACAGAAAATCATTTGATCCAGAACGACATGATAGATCTTTAGATGTTAATAATCAAATTGCACTAGACTTAATTTCTATATACGATGAAAAAGAAGATATTAAATATCTAGAATTAGCTGAAAATCTCTTAAATGGTCTCATTGAAAATAATTCTGATAATAGTATTGCTAAGTTAAATTTGCTTCAAGTTAAAAAGAGATATTCCCAACAGTTAGAACCATGTGAAGAAGATTTTTTATATGATTTATTAGAAAATGGTGACAATCTACAGATGAATTTTGTTGCGAATGTTATTTTAGGACTAAAAAAACCTGCAGAAAGATTATTAAATAGAATGGAAGTAAATGAAAAATCTGAAGTTTTAAAATGGCCTATATATAATTTGTTTTTAAAAATTTAAAACTGTTATTATTTTATTATTAATCCAGGTATGTTCTACCTGGATTTTCATATTGCTAAAAAAGGAACGTATGTTCTATAATTGATAAAAACAGGAACTAACGTTATGCAACAGGGAGTGGTATCGGTGAAAGAACTGTTATTAAAAGTAATGCAACGTAATCAGTTAGTAGACATGATGTACATCGCTAAAAATGGAGAAATTACTAAAAGACGTATTAAAGTAATAAAAGTATCTGAGGATAAATTTAATGCTTATTGCTTTTTAAAACATGCTAATCGATTGTTTTGTATTGATAATGTTCTTGCTTTGTTGCCAGTAATTCGAAAAGAGCGTGAGGTAATTTGATTGATTTTAATACTGCTGAACTAATTCATAAACACATTATCCTCGATTTGACAAAACGGACTATAGAACGTGATCTAAATCATTTAACTGATATAAAGCTAAGTCGTCCATTAGCGTTATGGATGGAACAACAAATTATTGTAGTTCAAAATGAATTAAGAGAAGTGAAAAACCAATTGGTGAAGAGTGGTATCAAAGTTCAAGCAGAAATTCGAATCGATAAAGATATTACTGAATATTTGATTTTAGTTAAGGGCACTGAACATAATCGAAGATACTTTAATATTGCACTTAAAAATAAGGTTGATGATGAGATAAAGCGATTATTGAATGTGCAATAAAAAAATAAAAAAAGTCATTCAAACGAATGACTAAAAAATGTTTCGACCGTCATATTAACTACTTTTTTTAATTATCTCTTTACAATTAGAAGAATTGTTAGGCCGATATCTCATTTTTTGAAAGTGTTTGAGATGTAAATCAAGTGTTACCTATTTAATTATTGTTCATACTTTTATGTAAATAAAAAAGCCACTCAAAGAGTGACTTTTTTGGTTAAATGGATTGGAACAGTAACGTCTTCTCCAATTGTTAATGTATCAGCAGCTGAACCTTCAAAAACAAAATATAGTTTGTTGCACCATCTAAACCTTCTTCCACACGCAACCAAAGCAAATATAAGTAACATTACAATAAAATGAGTTTCTTCATATATAATAGTCCACTTTCTATATATAAGCTGACATTGTTAGTAACTATGATTCTGTTAGTTTTTTAAAACTAACTAGAAAACTAACAAATAAAAAAAGTTGAATGAAGTTAGAAAGTATATATTTTTATAGTTTGATAAAATATAAATTCAAAAAACCGTTTAAAAAAGTAGGGAAAACTTAGACGAAGTCTATTCAAACATGGGCGGAATGATGTAATAAACCGCTCAAACCCTTGATATTATTGGGTTTGTATGTAAGATGAAAGTGAAATGCTAACATAGAGGATTTTAATCGAGGCTTCTCATAAGTGAAAACTTTTGGGAAGCCTTTTTTTTTCATGGGTTACACGGAGATATCCATTTTTGGTGATTTGATTAGGGCATGATCTAATTGATCCATATCAGTGCAGCTTCTGCAAGTGACGTATGTATATGTGGTAGAGAATGGGGGGTAACTCAGTATTTTTATATATCAACTTTTAAAGAGGGAGTTATATAGTGAAAATATCATTTTTTGTTGAATTATATGATGATATGATTGGAGAACCTTTTAATACAAAAGACTATTTAGCCTGTCGTCTATATATTTTTGTGCAGCAAAATGGAGAAAAAAATGAACTTTGTAACTCCACTTTCCACGATGCTTAGGTATGGGTGACATTCTTTTGGAATTAAAAGAAAAAAATACATCTTTTTCTGAAGGGATAGAAACCTTTGAAAATGCAATGGAATATACGCTAAATAAAACTGGTAAATTATTTAATATTAAAGCTTACAGTGAATATGACGGTACAACAGAAATTGTCCTTCAGGGTGAGTTTGAAGATTTTCTTACAGCTTTCTTTAAAGAATATGGACGCTACTTTAAAGGAATTCTTCAAAAGAATCCAAATGCCATTCAACACAATTCTGTTGAAATGATGGAGCGGCAATTAAAAGTTTATAAGGAACTAATAAATAAATATTAACTAACAACATTTACAGAGTTGATAAAAATATAAAATTAAAAATGTTAAATTGGGAAAGATAGACAAAGTCTATTCAAACATGGGCGGAATGATTGAAATCGATTCAGAACCTTTATATATCAAGAGTTCTAACGAATTAATAAACTTGGGTGCCCAACTAGTGCTCAAAACAAGATTTTGAGCAAATGAAAATATAGAGGTTTCTTATAAATTTTTCAAATTTATGGGAAACCTCTTTTTATGTTTTCGTCTAATTGTTCTCCCTTAACCTAATACTTCGTTAACGTATGATTGAAACAAATCAGGAAAACCTAATGCCTAAAGATGTAGAAAGGAGGATTTTTTTGAAGCATACAAAAGCCTTTTTTATTAAATTGGTTATGACCATTGGGGTTTTATTCATCGTATTAGGTTTATTCTTTGGAGTTTCTTTTGCAGATATTCTTATAACAGGGGTTATTTTAACGATCATAGCATTTATTGGAGATGTAGTATTGTTACCTCGAATTGGTGGAGTTTCTGCTACAGGTGCAGATTTACTCCTTGCCTTTTTAGTGATTTGGGCATTAGGTTTATATTTATTCGACCCAGATATTTCAGCATTTTCAGCAGCTTTATTATCTTCACTGTTTATTGCTGGTTGGGAATTTTACTACCATAAATATTTAATTGATCATTTATTTGAAAATGAAACGGAACGTCAAGTAATCGATCGTAAAAAGAATCTAATTACCCAAACAGAGTTTTCAGATGACTTCGATAAAGGTGTCAATTCAGAAAGGCATAACAATGATCAAATATAAATGGATATCAAAGTTTTATTAGAGGTTTCTCCTAATGTTGAGAAACCTCTTTTTATTTAGTGTTAGCTACACGGTTATAATACTAAGCTTGTATAAGCAAGTCCTTCGTGGGTAGTTGTATAAAATAAACAGTTCCCCTTTTGATCAAAAAAGGCGATATCTTTATCGCCAAACTCTGTCAGTTTCACTTCATTATAAAAACCATCAGAGTCTTTAATATGAAAGAAGAAGCTACTATAATTATGTAAAAATTTAAGTATTTTCTTCTCATCCTGTTCATTATATTCGTATTTATACATGGTGGAGGATTTCCCCTTCGTTTTTGTTCCTGTCCATGACTTTACTTTCTTTTTTGTTGTTAAATAAGGTTCTAAAAATTGAACTAAATCATCATTTTCATTATCCCCATAAGGGATTACTAACTCGATATATTTTGTTTTATTTTTTAATAAAGTTAATATCTTTATAAAGTCTTCCCTCGTATAAATAAGGACCTCATTCATTTCTTACACCCCATTTTTTAAAAGTAAATAAAAAATTACAGCTTATGACAATACACAAGTCTAAGATATATACCCCATCTTATAGGCATTGGCTACCATTTGAGTGCGGTTGCGGGCATTTAATTTCGATAATAAGTTTTGGACATAGTCTCGAATTGTATATTCACTTAAGAATAGAAGGGAAGCGATCTCTTTATTGCTATATCCTTCGGAGATTAAATATAAAATACTTTTTTCTTTTTCCGTCATTGTCACTTCATTGTCTATCCGATGGCTGGAAGGTTTCCTAGCTAAAAACATTCCTAACCGTATTCCAGCTATTTCTAATGTATCAAGTAACGGTTTCGAATAATCAAAAGGTTCACCCCTTTGATCGAAAGTAAGCCATCCATATAATTGCTCACGATAAATAACCGGAATAAATATCGTGGATGATAAATTGAAAAATTTAATTACTACATCAATAACGTAGGGAGATGGGTCTTTTAAATATAAAGGCATTTTTAAGTTGAACACGGGATGATCTGCTGTTAATTTCCCTTTAATTCTTTGAACGAGTTCTAAATCATCACCATAAATTCCGTAAAATTCATTGGACCATGCATTATAGGCATAAAAGTTACAACGTTTAAAATCAAAAATTGCTTTCATTTCGTTCATAATAATGGGAACTTCCTCTGATCCGGAAGAGGAAATGAGTATTTCACTTAGTTTATCTAGTTTCTCCAGATAAATGGAATTTTGATTAGCTAAACTTTTTGTTTCATCCATAGAGGCAAAGTATTGGTTCGTTAAATTTGTAATGAGCTTAGATTGGAAAATAAAAATTTGTTCTGTTTCTGGATGACGTTGATTAAAAAGTAAACGAATGATCGCTTGTTCCAAGATAGAGCGGAAATGGCTTAGAAACATTCCTGTTATTTCGTGGATATAAACTTGAATAAATAAATGTAATTGATTGGACAAGTCATTTGTATTTTTGACATCGACTTGCTTTGAGATAAATGATAGAAAGTCCTCAATAAATAAGGAGAGATTTTCTTTTTCCTTAGAAGATAAATCGTCGGTTTGTTGTATATAGGAACGTGCGTTTTGAATAATATGTGCTCGGTTAATTTTACAAAACAATACATATTGAATGGCCTTAATCATCTATTAAGTCCTCCTATAAATGTAGGTGTATTTTCTATTATAATACCTCATTTTGAAGGTTATCTGTATGTAAAGAAAGGTTTAAAATAAAATTATTAAATCTATTATGTGGGGAGAAATAATCATGAATCTTCAAAATGTAACCGTTGCCGGAAGTGGTGTATTAGGTAGTCAAATTGCATTCCAAAGTGCATTTTTTGGGTATGCTGTCACAGTTTATGATATTAATGACCAAGCAATTAATAACGCGAAAGAACGTATGATGAAATTAAAAAGTGTATACGGTGAATTCTTTAACGACATGGAAAAAGCGGAAGCTGCTTTAAATCGTTTAGTTTACAACACAGATTTAGCGGAAGCAGTAAAAGACGCTGATTTAGTGATTGAAGCTGTTCCAGAAGTGCCTGAAATAAAAACGACTTTCTATAAAAATTTAGGAGAGGTAGCACCGGAAAAAACAATTTTCGCATCTAATTCTTCTACTATGTTACCAAGCCAATTTGCACAGTTTACAGGTCGTCCAGAGAAATTTTTAAATCTTCATTTTGCCAATGAGATTTGGAAAAACAATACAGCTGAAGTGATGGGTCACCCAGGTACAAATGCGAAATATGCGGATATTGTTGAAGAATTTGCCCGTACGATTGGTATGATTCCATTCCGTTTGCACAAAGAACAACCTGGTTATATTTTAAATTCATTGTTAGTACCACTTTTAGATGCTGCAATGGATTTATGGGTTAAGGATGTGGCAGACCCTCATACAATCGATAAAAACTGGATGATTTCTACTGGGGCTCCTACTGGTCCATTCGCAATTTTAGATGTAGTTGGGATGGCAACACCTTATAATCTTAATTTAGCAAAAGCTGAAAAAGGTGTTCCACATGCAAAAGAAATTGCAGAAAAATTAAAAGCAGAATATATCGATCAAGGGAAAATGGGTGTAAGTAGTGGAGAAGGATTCTACAAATATCCAAATCCTGCTTACGCTAATCCAGACTTTTTAAAATAATAGAGAAGTGAACAGCCAGCTGCCTGTATCATACAGTAGCTGGTTGTTTTTATCTTTTCTTAGATGTAGTTTATCTGACAAGGTTAGATTGAAAAAGAAAAAGCTGTACCGAAAATTTGGTACAGCTTTAAACAGTTACTTTTTCATTTCTTTTTTCATATGCAAATAACGCCAAATGGTGATCGATATTTCATGCGCTTCCGCTTCATGGGAAGTACCTCGGAATGATTTGTTAAATGCTGAGAGGATTGCATGCAAAATATGAATATGTTCATTTTCTGAATTTAGTTCCTTCAATAAATACTTCGTATATTCTATTCCACTCTCTGGATCCTCAGGTGTCAATCGATCTAAAAAGCCTTGAAGCTGTTCAAGTAATGCTTCTTTGTGGATGGCTTTTTGTTTTATTTTTAGTTGTAATGCTTGAATCACTTCAGGCGTAATTAAAATATGCTGCGATTTTAGTTGCCGTTCAATGATTGCATCGACATGATTCATGACTACTTGTACAACTTCTTCTGGTGTAGCTGGTTGTTTGCTGCGTGCCATCGTCAATACTCGTAATGATTGTTGAATCATTCCTAGCGCTTGGACTGCACATTCATAGGAAATATCCCGAACCCCTTCACCATATACGTCGATTAATCGACTAGCAAGCCAGTTTAACTCAGCTATCATATGTTTTTCAAGTGCTTTCTTTAGCTCAATATCCGTATTCCCTACTAATGATTCAAAGATTTGAACTAAATTTCGTTTACGATTTACATGAGTGAGAATCGCAATTTGCTTAATTAAAATATCCTTATCCGATGGATCTTGATTAAGGGCCATTTCATATCGTGAGCTTACGGTTTCTTCTCTAGTCTCCTCTAAAATAGCAATTAGACATTCGTTTTTAGAGCCGAAATGATTATAAAATGTTCCCTTTGATACATTTGCAGTAGAAATAATGTCAATAATAGATGTATCATTAAAACCTTTATCAATAAAAAGTTGACGTGCAGCATGAATGATCTGCCGTTTTCTTTTGTTCATATTTTCACCTAGTTCATGTCGATTTTTATACCCTAAGTATAAATTGAAAACACTTTAATTTCAACGTTTTAGTGAACAAATATTTTTATGTTGAAAAAAATAGACTATGGGTATAAAATGTATTTCGGGGATTGAAATGAATAAAGAGAGAGAGATGAAAAATAAATTATGGATAATGAGCAAATATTGAAAAAGCCACCTTATCTGATGATTGGGATTCTTTTTGTAGGTGCCTTTGTTGCTTTTCTAAATAATACATTATTAAACGTAGCACTTCCTACCATTATGGTAGATCTAAAAGTGGAATATACTACGGTACAGTGGTTAGCAACTGGATATATGTTAGTGAGTGGGGTATTAATTCCTGCTTCAGCCTTTTTAATTACTCGTTTTAAAACGAGACCGTTATTTATTTTTGCAATGACTGTTTTTGCCATTGGTACATTGTTAGCAGCAATTGCTCCTAATTTTGGTGTTTTACTAGCCGGAAGAATGATCCAAGCTGTTGGATCTTCTGTGATGGCACCAATTCTAATGAATGTTATGTTAATTAGTTTCCCTGTTGAAAAACGTGGGTCTGCAATGGGTGTTTTCGGTTTAGTTATGGTCGCTGCACCAGCAATCGGTCCAACATTATCTGGTTGGATTGTAGAACATTATGATTGGCGTGTACTATTTGAAATGATTTTACCAATCGCCATCATCAGTTTATTATTAAGTATTTGGAAATTGGAAAATGTGTTACCTAACAAAAAGGTTACATTAGACTACTTATCCATTGTACTTTCAACAATCGGTTTTGGTGGTATTTTATACGGATTTAGTACTGCAGGAAGCCATGGCTGGACAGACCCAATTGTTGTCACAACAATTGTAGTTGGTGTTATTGGCGTTATTTTATTCGTTGTTCGTCAGTTAAAACTTGAAAAACCAGTTTTAAGTATGGAAATTTTTAAATCACCTTTATTCGCCTTGTCTGCGATTATTAGTGCAGTATTATCAATGGCGATGATGGGTGGTATGATTTTAACACCTGCATACGTTCAAAATATCCGTGGTATTGAACCATTTGAATCTGGGTTAATGATGTTACCAGGTGCGATTGTTATGGCAATTATGTCACCAATTACTGGTCGTTTATTTGACAAGTTTGGTCCAAGAATTTTAGCGATGATTGGTTTGACGATTACAGCAATCTCAACGTATTATTTATCTGAATTACAAGTGGATTCAACATACTTCTATATTATATTTGTTTATACTATTCGTATGGTTGGTATTTCATTAGTTATGATGCCAATTATGACAAACGGTTTAAACTCTTTACCATTGCGTTTAAATCCACATGGTACAGCAGCGAACAATACGATTCAACAGGTTGCTGGTTCGATAGGAACTGCTATTTTAGTAGCAATTATGAATGCGAGAACAACAGCTACTGGTGAGGATTTAGCAGCTCAAGCACAAGCAAATGCAACTGCTCCTATGTCAGAAGAGCAAATGGCTACATTAAAAGCACAAATTACACAACAAGCTTTATTAGATGGAATCCAGTATTCTTTCGTAATTGCAGCCATTATTACGGTTGTTGCTTTAGTATTATCATTCTTCTTAAGACGTGCAAAGAGTCCTGAAGCGGTCGCTGCTAATGATAAAGCACTTAAAGATGCAGATGTATCGAAAGCAAATGCTTAAAATAAATAAGATTTAATGTTTATAGTATTAAATATAAAAGTCGTCTCACACTAGAGACGACTTTTTCTATTCTTACTTTGACTTTTTATAGCATACTTTATTATTATTATAAGATTTTAACTATTATTAGTATAAATATATAGCTTACATAAAGTTTGAAAGGAAACTCAAAATATTATCAATGCAGTTCTTTTACAATATTCGCTGGTTAATCGTGAGTATTATTTTGGTAAATAAATCTTATAACTTGTATAAAAAAGAGGCTGGTGTTAAATTTGTACTCATAAATCAGCTTTTATAGGATGGATATACTAATTAAAAAATTATGATGGAAATGATAATATTTTTAATAACTTCCTTAGGTGAAAAATATTTTGATATACTAAAACCCATTTGGGAGGTGTTTCGTTTGCAAGTAGATCTTTATGAACAGTTTTTTATCAATTCTTCTACAGCCTATTCCTGTCATAAAGTAATATTTAATGGAGAAGGTAGCCCCATCGATTATGAATTTATAGCCTTTAACAAAGCCTATGAAGAGTTAATGGAACTAAAAGGTGAAAATTTACTACACAAAAGGTTTTATGAGGTTTTTCCTAATAGTTGGGATGATCAAGAGAAATGGGAACGATTCATCAATGATATTATTCGCAATCAGAAGCCCTCCCAAATAGATATTAAGAAACCCAATGTTCCTAAATGGCTTAGAATCATTTCCTTCCCATTAAAAAATGATACATATGGTTGTATTTATTTTGATGTCACAAAAGAGTATATGCAAGATAATGAGATTGAAGGTTTTTTAAAGGTGAATATTGATCTTCTTTCTGTTATGGATACAGATGGTTACTATATTAGAGTAAACCAAGCCTATGAAAGAATTTTAGGGTATAAAGCGGAAGAGATTGAGGGGAAAAGCTTTAAATTATTCGTTCACGAGGAAGACATTCCTAAAACGAATCACATAATTGAGCAATTGAAAGACCAAAAAGTGATTTCGAGTTTTGTAAATCGCATTCTTCATAAGGATGGTACATATCGCTATCTAGAGTGGCGTTCCCAAATGAATGGGAAGTATATTTATAGCTCGGCTAGAGATATTACAGTACATCGTAATTTAGAACAAGAGCTTTGCGAAAAAAATAGGAACTTAGCTCGTTTAACAGAGGAATTAAAGGAAAAAAATAAAATACTAAAAACTCTTGCGATTACAGATGACTTAACTGGAGTGTACAATCGCCATTTTTTGAACGACAAAATTAAAATGAAAATGGATCAAGCGGATCTAGAACATCGCCCGATTTCCATGATTATTGTAGATTTAGATTACTTTAAGAAAGTAAATGATACTTATGGACATCCGGTAGGAGATGAAGTATTAAAATCAACTGGTAACCTTCTAAAACAAATGATTCGCTATTCGGATATGATTGTCCGATTGGGTGGGGAAGAGTTTGTCATCATACTGCCAAATACAACAGTAGATGGAGCATATAATATTGCAGAAAGGATTCGTCGGAAAATAGAACAGTATGACTATCCAGTTGCAGGTCGGCTAACAGCAAGTTTAGGTGTTGCTCAAAAGAAACAGTCGGAATCATTCGAAAGTTGGTACGAAAGAACAGATTCAGCCCTTTATGAAGCGAAGGAATCTAAACGGAATTGTGTAGCAAAAGCGTTCATCACTTCATAATCTATAAAGAAGACATTCCCATTGTTATTCACTATTAATACTTGTTTTGAAACCACCTTTTAAAGAATACACTAGAATAAGTGTGTTCTTTTTTTATTTTCGTTTTCTGCGTGTCAGCTTTTTTAACATCTGTTTTTGTGTATAATGGATGTAAGTGGTGTGTTATTAATTATGTGTGGGGGTTTTGCGGATGGATGTTCTTGATTTTCTAGAAAGATTAGACGAAATCAACGTTTTATTTGAACCAATCTACAGCGCTGATGAACATGTAATCGTAGCGTATGAAGTAATTGGGCAATTTACCGATGGGGAAGAAATGTTGAACGTTGTTGACTTTACATATGATGAATCAATACCAATAGATATTCGCAATGAAGTAGAGCATTTTTTAATTAAGAAAGCGATGGTATTAGCTAAAGAAGAAGTAACAACAAAACAGGTTGGACTTTATCTCCCATGTAACCCAAATTTATTCATGGAAGATTTCGGAGAAGGCTATTTTCAATTGTTAAAAGATCAAATGGAAGAAAGTTTATTACCTTATATTTATTTGGTTATCCCGGAACATAAATTTAACGGTGAATTTGAGCAACTGCAACATCCAATTCGATATATAAAAACTTACGGAGTGAAAGTCGCATTAGATAGCATCGGCTCAGATAGTAATTTGGATCAAATTCTCATGTTAGAGCCTGCCGTATTAAAAATAAACGTAAGTCAATTAAACTACAATGCATGGGGTGCACAAAACCATGTCTTTACGACAATTCAATCATTAGCTGTTAAAATTGGTGCAACACTTATGTTTGATAATATCCAAACGGATTATCAATTGCATCATGCTTGGAAAAACGGCGCACGTTATTTTAAAGGAGTTTATTTACAACAACCTTCAAATCAATTCCTTCCAAAGGATACATTGAAGGAAAGATTTCGCAATGAATGTAAACAATTTATTTCTACAGAAAAAAGACTGTTAGAAGTAAAATATGAGGAAATGAAGAAGTTACAAAAAACAATTGCGAACATTGTTGAGTATACAAAACCAGATGGTAAAGATGTTGATAAACTTTTACAATTAGCAAAGCAATTAGAAAACTATGCGTTCCGGTTTTATATTTGCAATGAAGAGGGATTCCAAATATCGCCTAATATCGTTCGCAAAAATGGCAATTGGAACGTAGAGGAACAGGCAATCGGTAAAAACTGGAGCTGGCGTCCGTATTTTTTATTTAACATTATTAAGCTACGCAATGATGTGAAAGGTGAACTTTCGGACATCTACAGTGATATCGCAACGGGTGAGCTTACGCGCACTTATTCGATGGCATTAAATGAACATGAATATTTATTTGTCGATTTGACATATGATTATCTTTACGAGCATAACATTGTAAATTAATGAATTCCTACTCGTATGCTTCGGCATATGAGTAGGAATTTTTTTATTTAATAGAATTGTTATGATAAGACTAATAGATACATAAAATATTAGGTGTAATTACCATGAACGATAAAGGGAGGAAACAAGATTCAAATACATGTTGTCCAGCCGGGTCAATCGTTATGGGGAATCGCACAAGCTTATAACTCTACGACACAAAATATTATCGAAGCAAACCAAATTGAAGACCCAGAACGTTTAGTCGTCGGTCAAGCGTTAGTTATTCCAATCTATGGTAGCTTTTATTGGGTGCAACAAGGCGATACATTGTACGCTATTTCTCAACGGTTCGGTTTAAGTGTGGAAACCCTTGCGCAAGTCAATGGAATTAATGTTAATACACCTTTATATGTTGGAATGCGGTTATATGTTCCGCCAATGCAAAGGCGAAATGCAGAAGTGAATATTTATATTGAACCAACTGGTGAAACGATTAGCGAGGAATTGTTAACGGAAGCAAGAAATGTTGTACGGCAGTTAACATACTTAGCTCCTTTTAGCTTTGAAGCTAGAAGAGATGGTAGTCTTGATCCTATTCCTACAGAAGGACTTCCTGAAATTGCAGAAGCAGGTAATGCTTCGTTAATGATGGTTGTATCGAATTTAGAAAATGGTCAATTTAGTGGTGAGTTAGGAAGGGCCATTTTACAAAGTACGGCAGTTCAAGAAGTATTATTAGAAAACATCGTCGAAGAAGCAAGAAGAATTGGCCGTGTTACAGATATTCATTTTGATTTTGAATTTTTACCAGCCGATCAACGGGAAGCGTATAACAACTTTTTAAGAAGAGCAGCAGATTATTTACGTGGGGAAGGCTTTTTAATCTCGACGGCTTTGGCACCGAAAACGAGTGCCGAACAGACAGGACAATGGTATGAAGCCCATGATTATAGGGCCCATGGGGAAATTGTTGATTTTGTTGTACTCATGACATATGAATGGGGTTATTCAGGCGGTCCACCAATGGCAGTATCACCGATTAATGAAGTGGAACGAGTCATAAACTATGCATTAACGGAAATGCCGGCAAACAAAATTATGATGGGTCAAAATTTATATGGATATGACTGGACACTTCCTTTTGTTGAAGGTGGGGAGTACGCCCGGGCAGTTAGTCCACAAAGAGCGGTGGAGTTAGCAAGAGATCATAATGTTGTTATTCAATTTGATTATACAGCCCAGGCACCACATTTTAATTATGTGGATGATGAAGGAAGTGCCCATAAAGTATGGTTTGAAGATGCTAGGTCGATTCAGGCAAAGTTTAATTTAATGAAACGGTTAAACTTAAGAGGAATAAGTTATTGGAAACTAGGTTTTGCTTTCCCGCAAAATTGGTTACTTATTGAAGAAAACTTCAATGTTGTAAAAAGACAGACGGAATAAATTAGTTAAATAGATAAATGAAATATGATCATTTGAGCAGTCTTAAAGTAAAAAGACTGCTTATTATTTATGTTGAAAATAAACGAATGACTAATGAGGAATTATCATAAGGCACTGCTTATGAGAAATTCCTTTTTTTATGGAAAAGTAATGGACATTCGGGTAGCATTTCGAATAAAATGAATATATGAATATATAATCATATATAGTGAGGGGGATGGAAAACAATGGGGGAATTCATTAATCATCAAGAATTAGATGAAGAAACATTATTTCTTGTTTCACAAACATTCAAAGCACTAAGTGATCCTACTCGTATTCGAATTTTAAATCTTTTATTTTCAAGGGAACATTCGGTTAATGAAATTGCTGACGCTTTAAATTTAAGACAGTCAACGGTATCCCATCAATTACGTTTCTTAAAAAATTTACGATTAGTAAAATATCGAAGAGAAGGTACAACTTTATTTTATTCTTATGACGATGAGCATGTAATGGATATGTTAAAGCAAACAATTGAGCATTCTATTCATAGTTAATGTTAAGACCGATTTTTGTTTTTGAGTAAGGTAATACAATCTTTCATTGAACATATTCAATAATTTTAAAGGAGGCATTCCATTGGGACACGGACATGACCATGCGCACCATAGCCATACCCATGGTGCAAATAAAAAAACGTTAACAATTGGGTTTGTCATAATAACAGCGTTTATGCTTATAGAAGTCATTGGAGGAATACTAACAAATAGTTTAGCTTTGCTTTCAGATGCAGGACATATGTTAAGCGATGCTGTTTCTTTAGGTATAGGGGCGCTTGCTTTTAAGTTTGGCGAAAAAGTAGCTAGTTATAGTAAAACATATGGTTATAAACGAATGGAAATATTAGCTGCCGTATTAAACGGTGTAGCTTTAATCTTTATTTCACTATTAATTATTTATGAAGCATTTCAACGTTTCTCTAATCCACCCGCTGTTGCATCTTCAGGGATGCTTATTATTGCGATTATAGGGTTGCTAGTCAATATTTTAGTTGCTTGGATATTACTGCGCGGTGGTGATACAAAGGAAAATTTAAATATACGTGCTGCTTTTTTACACGTCATTGGTGATATGTTAGGTTCTGTAGGAGCTATTATCGCTGCATTAGTGATCATGTTATTCGATTGGGGATGGGCAGACCCTCTTGCTAGTGTCATCGTAGCCATTATTGTCCTAATAAGTGGTTTCAGGGTGACAAAAGATGCTATCCATGTACTAATGGAAGGAGCTCCGAGTAACATTGAAATGGATCATATTATTCAGGTGTTTAAAAGTAAACCAGGTATAGTAGACATTCATGATTTACACGTCTGGTGTATTACAAGCGGTCAAAATGCACTCTCATGTCATGCGGTAGTTGATGGGACAATGACACTCCAAGAAAGTCAAAGTTTATTAAGAACTATTGAACATGATCTGGCCCATTTAGGAATTGGCCACATTACCGTACAAATAGAAGATGAACAACATGCCCATGACAATTCGATTCTCTGTTGCCAAAATGACCAAGAAACAATCCATCATCATCATTAATAAAGTAGGAGAACTCTTTGCAAAGAGGACTCCTACTTTTTCTCTTTCCACCATAAACTTATAGCTTTTATAAAGGATGGATAAAATGAGTGTACAGAAAACGAGTTAAGGGTGAATGGATTGGAAAGAAGAAAAAGTAATTATGATGAACCTTTTAATTTTTGGTCAGGTATTTTATTTGGGTTAGGAATGGTTGCCTTTATCGATGAAGTAGTTTTCCATCAATTATTACATTGGCATCATTTTTATGATTTATCGACCACAAATGTAGGGCTAATATCTGATGGTCTGTTTCATGCATTTAGTTGGTTTGCAACGGTTGTGGCCCTTTTTATGGTAGCGGATCTACGGAAAAGAAAAGTATGGAATTTTAAAAGATGGATGGGTGCCGTTTACGTAGGAGGAGGTACATTTAATTTATATGATGGCATTATTCAACATAAAATGATGCGAATTCACCAAATCCGATATAACGTTGATATTTTTTATTACGATGTTGTGTGGAATGTATTAGCCGCGTTAATGATTATCGTCGGTCTCATTTTACTAAAAAAGAAAAAAACACCTTCTCCATTAAAAAAGATAGGTGACGTGTAGTGCATCATCATGGAGGAATGAATGAATCAACTTCTACCTTCGAATGGTTATCTCTTAGTATGCCTTTTGTCTTGCTAATTGTTTTATATATCGTTGCCGTTATTTATTCCAATAAAAAATATAGGAAGTGGCCAGTTTACCGTACTCTTTGTTGGATTACAGGTATAAGTAGCATTGCTTTAGCGTGTTTCGGGCCCATTGCCGAAAAAGCCCACTCAAGTTTTCAAGCCCATATGTTTACCCACCTGCTCCTCGGTATGTTAGGTCCACTACTATTAGTATTCGCATCACCAATGAGACTAGTATTAAGAACAGCACCGGTAAAAATAGCAAGGGGAATAGCAAAGTTTTTAAAAAGTCGTTATGTACAATGGATTACCCATCCTATTTTAGCAACGATTTTAAACTTAGGCGGGCTTTGGGTTTTATATACGACGGAGCTATATTCAGCTATGCATTCGGTATTCTTACTTTATATACTAGTCCATTTACATGTTTTTTTAGCGGGTTATGTATTTACCGTCTCGATGATTTATATTGATCCAACACCCCATCGTACAAGTTTCTTTTTGCGTTCAACGATGTTAATACTAGCAATGGCAGCTCATAACATATTATCGAAATGGATTTACGCACATCCACCAGCAGGAGTAGAGTTGATGGATGCACAGGCAGGCGGAATGTTCATGTACTACAGTGGAGACGCTGTTGACTTAATTATTGTTATTGTTTTATGTTATCAATATTTTAAAAATCGTCTTGGAAGAAAAACAGTCCAAACGTGAACGTTAACTTAAAAACCTCCATCAAATGATGGAGGTTTATTTCTTTTTCGTTATTTCCTTTAATGTTTGAAGTACTGGCTGAAATGGTTGGTGTTGTCCTACTTGGAAAAAATCTTTAAAAGGATCCCCAATCGTTTTCAATCTATCTAATACAACAGGAATTGGGAACTGGCTAGGATGTAACTGACGATTTACTTCGTGCCACTGAAGAGGTGTGGCAATTAAACCCTTCTCATTTCCTCTAGAAGAATAAGGGCTTATAATTGTTTTCCCTTCTGCATGCTGGATGTAGTCCAAATATAATTTATTCCCACGATTCTTTTTCATTCTTTCAATTGTGAACCATTTAGGGTTTTGTTGGACTAAAAATTTGCAAACAAACTCTGTGAAGATTCTTGTTTCATCAAAGGTAAAGGTATCCTTTGGCAATGGAATATAGATTTGTAGCCCTTTCCCTCCAGACGTTTTAATAAAGGAAGTTAAATGGAATTTATCAAAAATCGCCTTCATTTGTTGGGCGGCTTCAACAGCCAATGAAAATTCATCAACAGAAGGGGGATCTAAGTCGAAAACAATTTCTGTTGGACACAATGTATCAATCGTTTTAAACGGAATATGGAATTCGAGAGCGAGTTGATTTCCTAACCATAGTAAAGTATTTAAACTATTGCAAAGGATATAGTGGATATCATCTTCTAATTTTGTCTCAATAAAATCCGGTGCATAATCTGGTGCATTTTTTTGGTAAAAACTTTCCCCTGGAACACCGTGGGGAAACCGAATGGACGTTAATAAACGATTATTTAAAAAGGGTAAAATATGTGGTGCCACTTGTTGGAGGTAATAAATAAAGTCATCCTTTAGGAAACGAATAGCAGGGAAAATGGGTTTGTCAGGATGGGTAATTTCAACTTTTTCAGGTATCGGATTGAGCTGACGCAGCATATTTCTCCAGTTAATCTCAGAAGGGTCTGCATCAAAACGAAAGGAATGAAAGCGCGGTTCTCTTAGTTTCCTACCATCGAAATCAATGCAGGCAATATTGACACAGATGGATGGGGGAAGTTGCCAAGTTGTTGAAGAAATTTGGTTTCCCTTTCCTTGAAAAAAGCGTGCCAATGTTTGAAATTCCTCATCGGTAAGTCCATGGCGAAAAGTTGTAATTTCTTCTAATTTTTCATTATGATAAACGGCTCCATTAAAAAAGCCGTTTGTTTGATCAAAAAGAGTTAAAATAACTGTTACAATCCGCCAATTCTTTTCCTTTAACCAAAGGGAAGAACGCTTTCCACTTTCCCAAACACTCGTTGTTTTTTTGGCAATGATTCCTTCACCGTTATATTGTCGTATGTTTTCGACAAGTTCCTCTTTATCGTCGTAAACGTCTATTAATTGGAGTATTCCTTTTTGTATATAAGACGGTTTAGTTAATAATTTTGCCCTTTGAAATAACTCAGTTAAAATCTTTTTTCTTTCCAACAGAGGTAACAAAGAAATATCTTTTCCTTCATATTGAAGTAAATCAAAGACGATGAGATTACAAGGAAATCTCTCGCTCGCTTCGATGATCGTTTTATTAGTTCGGGTTTTCCCTCTAGATTGTACAGTTGAAAAATCACTTTTGTAGTTATTGACTAAGTATACGAGTTCACCGTCTAAAGTAAGCGGTAAGTAAGGAGCAACTTGTTCTTTTACTACATTGCAATAGTCGATAATTTCAGGGAAATAGGTTGTTAATTCTTTTTCGTTTCGGCTCATTAAAATTGGGCCATCTTCACGCCACTCCAAAATACATCGAAAACCATCATACTTGGTTTCATGCAACCAGTCTTTACTGTCAGGGACAGATTCAACGGGAGTTAATAGCATCGGTTTCATCGATAAAACCTCTTTTTTTTTCCTATAGTTTTTGATTAAATGATTTGGTTATACATAGAAAAGCGATGTTCTCAACATAATAAGCAAAAAAGCAGGTGAAAAGAATGCATACTGTTTGGAAAGGGAGTATTAGCTTTGGATTAGTTAATATCCCTGTAAAGCTTCATGCAGCAACTGAAAATAAAGATATTAAATTACGCCAACTGCATAAGGAATGTCATAGTCCTATTAGTTATCAAAAGGTTTGTCCCGTATGCGAGAAGGAAATCAAGAGTGAAGAAATTGTAAAAGCTTATGAGTACTCTAAAAATAAATTTGTTGTGTTAGATGATGAGGAATTGGAAAAGCTTCGGAAAGAAAATGAAGATAAATCAGTAGAAATTATCGAGTTTGTCAAATTAGATGAAATTGATCCAATATACTTCGAACGCAGCTATTTTATGGCGCCTGATAGTGGAGGAGGAAAAGCTTATGCGTTATTAAGAAAAGCACTAAGTGATTCAGGTAAAATTGGAGTGGCGAAAATTACAATTCGTTCGAAGGAACAACTGGCCATTGTTCGTGTTTACGGCGAAACGTTATTGATGGAAACGATTCATTTTCCCGATGAAGTTCGTAGTGTAGCAGAAGTTCCGAACATACCAAGTGAAGATAAGATAGCAGAAAAAGAACTGGATACAGCATTGTTGTTAATCGAGCAACTAACAGCAAAGTTTGAACCAGAAAAATATAGCGATGATTATCGTACCGCTTTATTGGAATTAATTGAACAAAAGAAAAATGGCGAGGCTACTGTTTCAGCTACGGAAAAGGAAACGGTTATTCCTTCCGATATGACTGACTTAATGTCAGCTCTTCAAGCATCCCTTGATAAAACATCTCCAACGAAAAAGAAAACCGTCACTAGGAAACGAAAAACAAAAGAGAAGAAAGAAGCATAATGGAACGTAGGATCAGCAATATTTAATTTGCTCTTCCTACGTTTTTAATTTTTAATTTTCCGAAACTTTCAAAAATGGTAATATGGGTAAAAAAGAAGTGAGGGGAATTACATGAGAAAAATATTATTAACAGGTTTTGAACCTTTTTTAAACTATAAAATAAACCCGACAATGGAAGTCGTTCAAAAATTAAATGGTCGTGTGATGAATGACTGGATTGTGGAAAGTTTTGTGCTGCCAGTTGACTTTCATGAATCTGAAAAAAAAATACTAGAAAAAGTACAACAAATTCAGCCGGAAATAGTTGTTTCCCTCGGTTTAGCGGCAGGGAGGTATAAAATTACTCCAGAAAGAATTGCAATTAATGTAAAAGATGGTGCCAAGGATAATCAAGGGTTTGCCCCTGTAGATCAAGAAATTGATGTGAACGGCCCAGATGGTTATTTCTCGACTTTGCCCATAAGAAAAATAACGAATCATTTGCAAGAAGTGGGATTCCCAGCTGACATTTCAAATAGTGCTGGAACTTACTTATGCAACAACATCATGTATTCCGTACTACATTATGTAAAAAATGAAAAGTTAAATTGTAAAGTTGGATTTATACATATTCCTGCCTCCCATGAATTGGCGATTCAACATGGGAACGTCCCAAGTTGGTCTATAACCGATTTAACAAAGGCGATCGAAGCATGTTTAAACGTTATAACTCTCGAGGGGTAACGAATGATTCCTAAAATGATTATACAAGATAGAAAAGTTTGTTCTTTTCTATTTGGACAAGAGATTAACGGAGAAACCTTTCAAATTGTTCGTGCCTTTGATCAATTTATAATCGAACGATATAAAAGAATTGTAATCGAATCGGTTCCAAGCTATCACATGGTTACCGTATTTTTTAACAAATCAATCGTCCATACAAAGGTATTACAAGAAATAATGGAAGCGTGGAGTACCTATTCTCTTCATCTCCAGCTTAAAGAGTCCAGGAAAATAACAATCCCTGTATGCTATGAAACACCTTTTTCATTAGATTTGGAAAGGGTGGCAACAGAAAACCATTTATCGGTAGAAAAAGTCGTGAAGATGCATTGCGAATCGCTATATACTGTGTTTTTAATTGGGTTCTTACCTGGCTTTCCCTATTTAGGGGGGCTTCGGGAGGAAATATATTGCCCAAGATTAGATGTACCGAGAAGACTTGTAGAAAAAGGGAGTGTCGGAATAGGAGGCAAACAAACAGGAATTTACCCAATCGATTCTCCAGGTGGATGGAACATTATCGGAAAGACGCCTATTCCGCTTTTTGATCTCAATCGATCCCGCCCTTTTTTACTGCAGGCAGGGGATCAGTTATCGTTTAAACGCATTACAATGGAACAATTTCAAGAAATCGAGTACCAGTTGAAAGAGGATTCAAATGCAGTCATAGAATCTCTTTTAGGAAGTTAGGGATGAAGAAAAATGAAGCCATTATTGAAAGTCGTCCGTAAGGGAGTATATAGTTCATTACAAGATAATGGACGTTTTGGTTATCGACGATTCGGTATACCGACAGCGGGTCCAATGGATCCATTATCCTTTCAATTAGGTAACAAAATCGCAGAGAATGTGGGAGAAAATGCAGCTTTAGAAATTTTTTATGGTGGAATGACCTTTCAATCTGTTGCCACCCATGAATATGTATTGGTTGGTGCTAATATGAATGCAACCGTCAATGGACGTGGAATAAATCCTTGGAAAACGTTTGTTTTAAAGGAAGGGGATCTTTTGAAACTAAAATTCAGTTCCGATGGAGCGATTGCTTATTTAATTCCAATAGGTGGTTTTAAAGGACGCGAAATTTTAAATAGCCAGTCTAATTATCTTAAAGCTAATATTGGTAGCCCCATCACTGAAGGAATGATTTTATATGGTGAGAATTTTCCTCTAAACAAATATCGTAAAGGTTTATATTCCAAATGGATTCCTTCCTTTTCAAATGAAAAAGCAGTAAGGGTCGTAGTAAGTCACCACATTCATCATTTTATGGAACAAGATATCGAGCGCTTTTTCAGTTCAACATATCAATTGTCTACGGGTGATCGAATGGGCTATTACTTACAAGGCCCCCCTATTCAAACGAAAAGAAAAGTTGATTTACTATCAGAGCCGACGATGTTTGGAACAATCCAAGTACCGTCAAATGGACAACCAATCGTTTTAATGGCAGATGCGCAAACGGTGGGAGGCTACCCAACAATCGGAAAAATTGTAGAAGAAGATTTGTGGAAAGTGGCGCAACTTCGGATTGGAGAATGTATTTCATTTAGGAAGGAGACTTTCGATGGAAAAGCCATTAACGATTGATTTAAATTGTGACTTAGGTGAAAGTTTTGGCGTTTATAAAATAGGGAACGACAAAGAAATGATGAAGTATGTTTCTTCTGTAAATGTTGCCTGTGGATTTCATGCAGGTGATGCTTCAACGATGAGAAAAACGGTGAGTTTAGCATTAGAAGAAGGAGTGGCGATTGGTGCTCATCCTGGATTTCCTGATCTACAAGGATTTGGTAGAAGGGAGATGAATATTTCTCCAGCAGAAATATATGATATTACTTTATATCAAATAAGTGCTTTAAAGGGATTTATAGAAGCGGAAGGGGGGTCTTTACATCATGTAAAACCCCATGGAGCTCTTTATAATTTAGCTGCAACTAACGGAGAAGTAGCGGAAGCGATTGCAAGGGCAATCTTTCATTTAGATAAACAGTTGATCTTATACGGCTTAGCCGGAAGCAGACTAATTAGTGAAGGAAAAAAGCTAGGATTACAAATAGCTAATGAAGGATTTGTAGACCGAACATATACTTCCCAAGGCCAATTAACCCCTCGTACGGATTCCAATGCGACGATTACTTCGGAGGAACTAGCCTTTAAACAAGCGATGAAAATGGTAAAGGAACAGAAAGTCGTTTCAATAACTGGCGAAGAAGTGTTTGTCGAAGTGAATACAATATGTATTCATGGAGATGGGGAAAAGGCAGTAGAATTTGCTAAAATGTTAAAACGTCAATTAATGGAGCATCAAATATTCATTAATTCCATAAAAAAAGATGGCTCCTACTAAGAGGCCATCTTTTTCAATTACTCAAAATCTAATTTATAGTCATCATCTTTAATCATTTTCAATTTATTTTTAAATAAGTAGATGAAGAATAGATTCAAAAAGAAAGGTAAAATGAGAAACATACTTAACATAACGGCAATGTTCGAAGCGGTCCACCCACCATCGGCTAAGTTGATGTAATTTAAAGGTCCAACTAAACCGGATAATCCAAATCCAGCACTATAAGGTGTTCCTTGTACATTGAGTATTCCTGCTAATGCACCAAGGATGGCTGCTGTTATAAGCATAGGAAAAGCAATAGTCGGCTTCATAAAAAAATTACGCATCTGAATTTTCGGTGACCCTAATACGTGGGCTAAAGCTGTCCCAAGGGAATTTGCTTTAAAGCTAGCAAAACATAAGCCCATACCAACGGCGACAATTCCTAAGTTGGCAGCCCCTGAGCCAATTCCAGAAAGCATAATAACCGTTGCTACTCCGACTGTCGAAATAGGCGATAAAATAATAATACCGAATACGACTGCAATTAACGCCCCCATCACGACAGGTTGTAAATTGGTTAAATAAGCAACCCCTTCTCCAACTAATCCTGCACCTGATTTTACATAAGGTAAAATGCTATATCCGATCATTCCAGGAATCGTGACGGTTAGCATAGGAATAAGGAGGATCGAGTATTCTCTTAATCTCTCACCAATTAACTGAACAAATAGAACGGCTAATGCAGCTGTAAGTCCCGCATTAATAACGACGCCTATTCCACTAATTGTGAATAATCCTTCTGCCGTTTTACTAACAACCCCGCTACCAACCATCGTGGCAATCCCAACACTTGCCGTTTGGATGGGCGTTAATTTAAACTGCATTCCTACTAATATACCAACTAAAATAGGCAGCATACTCATGACAACAACTGTAGCATCAAGTAGATGTTGAAGAGCAGGAACATACGGAATGATTAACTTTAATATTTCTCCTAGTAACGCATTTGGTATAAGGGCACAAACGATAGCAATACTGACTCCATTTAAAAGCTTACTAATAAAATCCTTCATAACAGTTGCCTCTTTCATAAAAATTGAAAATTTAATGTTTTCAATCATTATATATAGTCACAAAACGAAGAGCAATAGAAAAAATTTAGCGATTCAACGCGTTGAACCGTTAAAACCTAGAGGCGCCTCAAACGAGAAATGCTAAAAAAATTTAAGAACATTAAACAAACTAAAAAATTTTAAAGAAATAGTGTCATTTTTAAATGATAAATAAAGGGTTAAATTCCCTTCAAAAGGGGAAAAATAAGGGAGAAAGCTATTGATAAAAAGGAGCGAGCATATGAAATTTTTAAAATCGATGTTGATGATTCCGTTACTTTTAGTTGTTTTATATGCATGTAACAACGGTGATCAGGATGAAATCATTACAGATACAGGGAAAGATACTGTGAATGATACAGCGAATAATAATGCAGATCAAAATAATGGAGCAGATCAAAATGCAACAGATGATCAAAATGAGGGGGAGGAACATGTTGATACACCATACAACTTTACTCATTTTGATTTAGATGTGGAGTATGAGAATGATGTATCCTATGATGTGGAATATGCTAATGATCAAAAGGGGATGTCGGCAGAGTTTGAAGATGAAAGAAATAATGTTCATTCCGAAGGTGATGACGCCTATAACAAAATCGTGAAATATTTAGAGTTGCTAACGTTTAATGCAAACACAGAGGATGAAGAAGTATTAAGCCAAGTCATCACAGCTTTTGATTTAGATGAAAACTATACTTCTTTTGAACTGGAAGTGAAATTTAATAACGGTGAAGTGAAACGATATAATTTTACGAATCAATAATGGTATGCTGTATTGGAAGATATGCTCTTCTAATACAGCTTTTTTATTTGTTTACTTGCAACCAAAATTATATATTAAAAATGACTATACATAAAAGGAGCCTATTGAAATGACTATTTTATTATTGATTGGTGGAATTTTAGCATTCTTAGGAGTTGTACTAGGCGCATTTGGTGCCCACGCATTGAAGGATAAATTTGCAGAACCGCGATACGAGGAAGTATGGAATACAGGGGTCCAATACCAAATGTATCACGCCCTAGGATTAATTTTAATCGGGATTTTATCAATGGATTCCTTACTAGGAGCATCCAACTTATTATCCTGGGCAGGCTATCTGATGTTCACTGGAGTTATTTTCTTCTCAGGTAGTTTATATGTGTTAGCTGTAACAGGTGTGAAAAGATTAGGAGCAATTACACCTATTGGAGGATTGTTATTTTTAGCAGCATGGATTTTATTTATTATTGACGTTATTTCATAAAAATAGGACTACTATAAGCAAGTAGCTCAGATAACATTGATAAAAACATATTAGTATAACCAGCAAGAAAAAGCCCGACTTAATCAAGTTGGGCTTTTTCCAACTAATTTTCTTTCATTAAAGCTACTCTTCAAAAAGTTTACAGTAAATCCCATTATTTTAGAAACATTACTTCATCTTCCACATTTATCTCACCATGTCGTTCAACTTTTGCCCAAACACCGAACATTGCCGAATGGTTATTTACTAAAGTTTTTAAAATACGAGCATCTTGTTTTAATTCTTCTTGAGAGTTGTTTACCATGATGCATCTTTGAAGGGAGGCTACAATTTTCAAAGTAACACTTTCTCCCACTTGAATTTGTCGATCCACCCATTCATCTTCAAAGTATCCTGTTGAATTTGTTTCAATTAACAAGTTTGCTCGAAAGCGACGTGGGTCCACGGTTTCTCCTAAATCCTTACTTAACATTTTTAACGAAGAGGTTGTAATGATACTAATTGGTCCCTCATCGAAATGTGAAATCGACGCTTCTTTTACTAATTTTACTTGAAACCCTAACAACTCACTTAGTGCTTCATGCACCATTTCTTGGTCTCCTCGATATTCAATTCCATTGGGCATTGTTAAAATGGGAGTGTCCCCCTCATACCTTGCTTTATAGCAAAATAAATCTTCCATCTTTTGAAAACGTCGTGTAGACTTACCGCTACCAAATTTTCCACACTCATTTCTAATTGCCCATAAACGATCTCCAAGGATACCTCGACTATCAACGATGGCGGAGGATAAAGACTCACCTAAAATTGATTTTACAGGAAACCTATTGATTTCTTTGACTCTCCCTATATGTTCATATTTTTGATTCAAAATTTACCCCCCTGTACTGAATGTTAGTAATATATTATATTCGTATCTAATAATTTTTCTTTGGTGCCTCGTAGTTTAAGAAACTGGCAATAAATAATTTCTGAAATTCATTATTATCTTTCATGAACTTTTTCGCCTTGTACCCATACTTGTTGGATGTTTTCCGGGCGAGCTAAGTACATAATTTTTTGGAAAATATCTTCTAAGTCATTGTTGAAAATCGGAAGTTTTGCTGCTGGGACTGTCGTGTTAATTATTTGTACATCCCAAGCATAGTTTTCTTCAATGCGTCCAACAGGTAGACTTATTGCTTCACCACCACCAGCAGTGGCAAAATAAAACGCTTCACTCGTTGTAATACGTGAAGAAGCTACACCTCGTTTGTCGGCAGAGATCGTTGTATCGACCCCTTCCTCTAACATTCTAGCGGCGATTACTGCTTGTCGCACATTATCAAAAAGACTAGGAGAGAATCCACCAGAAATATCAGTACCTAAACCAATCTCAACGCCTAAATCATGCAAATGACGGGCGGGTAAAACCCCATTTGAGAAGAATACATTGGAAATGGGGCAGTGGGCAACGGCGGTACCTGTAGAAGCAAATAGTTTAGCATCTTCATCTGCTAAAAAGTTACAATGGGCCATCACGGCTTTCTCTTGTAACAAACCAAAATCATTTAAAGCAAAGGCGTCGTGTTTATGGAATCGCTCAATCGCATATCCGTGTTGCCAATCGCTTTCACTACAATGGGATTGGATATGGGTATTATACTTTGCTGCCAATTCCCCTAATCCTTTTAATGCCTCATCTGTACAACTTGGAATAAAGCGGGGAGTTACTACAGGATAAACTCCTTGCTTTGTTTGTTGATGTAATTCTTGGACGGAAATGATAAACTCTTCCGTTTCTTTTAATGCCATTTCTGTACTTTCATCTCGATAATAATTAGGACATTGGTCTGGATTATCCATCACGACTTTCCCAACAAGTCCCCGTTGTCCTAATTGGGCACAAATTTGAGCTAACAATAAACTGGACTCTTTATGGATCGATGCGAAGTAAAGAGCTGTTGTCGTCCCGTTTGCTAGTAATGTTTTCACTAAGTCTTCATAAACCGTTTGGGCAAAGTTCATATCCGAAAATTTTGATTCAATAGGAAATGTATACGTATTTAACCAATCATATAGAGGGAGATCGAGGGCAGTTCCAGCTTGAGCCCATTGTGGGGCATGGACATGTAAGTCAATAAATCCGGGTAAAATATATTCCCCTTCTAATAAACGATGGAAATTCTCTTTTCCATCATATTCACTAAGCAAAGTAACATATTGTTCTTCCTCAGGTGCGATCATTTTTTCAATCAATCCGTTTTCATTAATACAAAACAAGTAGTCCTTTAAAATGTCTACTTCTTCAAAGGTTTTACTCGAAAAGGCCGTTCCTTGAAATACATGTGCATATTTTCCCACTTACGATTCCTCCTTTTAAATACCATTTATTGAAATATTTTATTGATATTATAAGGATAAAGGAAAACGAAGTCTATTAAATGGACAGTTTAATGGAAAGGTAACGGCCGTTCATCATTCAAAAAATGAAAATAAATAAAAAATTACTTAAAACGCTATTCGTAACAAAGTGCAAAAATTAGGGTATTCTTTATAGTAAGAATTTTTTTAAGGACGTGTCATCATTGTTAAAAGAAATTTATGCGGATTTACATATTCATATTGGCAGAACAGAGAGTGGCAGGGCAGTTAAAATCACAGGAAGCAAAAATTTAACACTACAAAACATTTTACAAACAGCAACTTCGCGAAAAGGACTGGATTTAATCGGTATTATTGATTGCCATTCACCGGATGTAATTCGTGAAATGGAACAATTAATTCGGGAAGGAAAAGCAACCGAACTATTAAAGGGGGGAATACGGTACGAAAAGACGACCCTTATTCCGGGGTCTGAAATTGAAATTTACGATGAAAATTGCCACGGACCTATTCATGTATTAGCTTATTTTCCAACCATCGAAAGGATGAAAGTATTTTCCCAATGGTTAAGTACCCAATTAAAAAACATTCATTTAAGTTCACAACGGGTTTATTGTAGTGGGCGAACATTACAACAGAAAGTACATGATTTAGGGGGATTGTTTATTCCAGCCCATGTATTTACTCCGTTTAAAAGCCTTTATGGGAAAGGTGTGAAGAAGAGTTTAACTGAAGTATTCGACCCCCGATTAATCGACGGCATTGAATTAGGATTAAGCTCGGACACTTATATGGTAAAAGGAATGAGTGAGCTTGCACCCTATACTTTTGTGACAAATTCCGATGCCCATTCTTTAGGCAAGATTGCTCGTGAGTATCAAAAAATGCGAGTAGCGGATGCTAATTTTGAAGAGTTAAAATTAGTTCTTCATCAAAAAGATGGCCGGGCCATTACGGAAAATTTCGGTTTAAACCCGTTATTAGGAAAGTATCATGAAACCGTTTGTGCAAATTGTGGTGAACAGATAATAGAAGAAGCAGTAGGAAGATGCCCTTATTGTGGAAAGGAACAGTTCATTAAAGGGGTGTCTAAGCGGATAAAAGAATTAACCGATGCGCCTTCATTAGAGATAGAAAGACCTCCTTATACCCATCAAGTCCCTTTAGACTTTATTCCTGGAATTGGGCCGAAAACGATTGAAAAGATGTTAGATGCTTTTGGAACAGAAATGAATATTTTACACAAGACAACAGTGGAAGATTTAGCGAAGGTCATTCCCGAAAAATTAGCATATACGATTGATCTAGCGCGAAAAGGTGAATTGGGTATAACCGTTGGTGGTGGTGGTGTTTACGGGAAAATTGAATCACATGAATGAAAAATAAAAAACAAGCTACTTGTTTAAGACGGGGAATCTTAAACGTAGCTTGTTTTAAAAGGGATGTATGTCACTTGGACATATATTTTATAGCAAATTGGGGAATTTGTGGGTCTGGGTTTACCGTTGCCACAAAAATTTGCTAGGGGATACGTTATTAATATAGACAACTTTTCTTCATTTCATATCATGAAACTGGATTTTTTTTATCGCTCCATTGAAGTCCTTCAAAGAAACGATATACTTCTTCAAATACCAGTTCTTTTTCTTTATCAAGGGTTAAAATATGACCTGAATTGATAAAGCTTTTAACGGACTTAATGCGAGATTTTACAGAGTTATATATTAAGTCAGCACTTTGACAATAATAATCGTCATCACGAAGACCACGTAATATGTGAACAGGTGCTTGGATTTCTGGAAGTTTGGCACTTGTTTCGTTAATCATACCTTGTAAATATTCTAAAGATGGCATGCGGAATTTTTTTGCTAGCTCTTGTGGCTGATCCGTTTGTTCATCATATGTTCCAGCTAATTTTTTATATTTAATCGTATAATCGATAATACGATCTTGTAAACTTTCTACACTTTTTGCTAAAGCAGGAGCTGACATTGTAACGATTGCCTTTGTAGGGCGTTCTTCACCTAATTTTAAAGAGAAGATGCCACCAAGGGATACACCAGCAACAGCGATTTCTTCGTAGCCTAATTTTCTTAACTCGTCATACCCTTCTAATGCACTGTTCCACCATTCGATTGGGTTTGTTTGGATGAGTGTATTTGGGTCACCACCATGTCCTTTATACAATGGTGCGTGTACAGTATAGTTGCGGTCAGATAAATATCTTCCTAATCGTTTTACGTCGTTTGTGTTTCCTGTAAAACCATGAAGTAAAAGAACGGCACGGTTACCTTTCTCAATCGTAAATGGTTTTGGAGGAATGATTTTCATTTTAATAGACTCCTTTAATACTTAGTTGTGACAAACATGAGAAATTTTTATGCAAAGTGTTGTTTTTTTATTTGAAATTTGATATGCAAACTTGATGTTTAACATTATTATAGTGTTAACAATACATAAGTACAATTTATTGTTTTTATCATAATCATTCCAAATAGTTATCAATTAAAGAGAGGGATACCATAATGGAAATTCAGCAGCTCGAATATTTTAAGACGGTAGCAGAAATGCAGCATATGACACAAGCGGCAGAAAAGCTAAATATCTCACAACCTGCATTAAGTAAATCCATCTCCAATATAGAACAAGAAATAGGCGTACCTCTTTTTGATCGGCAAGGACGGTCCATCAGTTTGAACCGTTACGGCAAGCTGTTTTTAAATAGTGTTGATATCATTTTAGAGGAGTTTGATAAAGCAAAGGAAGAAATCGGTGGGTTAGTGATGCCTGGGTTTGGTGAAGTTGCCTTTGGATTTATACATACCCTTGGAATGGAAGTAGTACCAGAGTTGATGGCCCATGTTCCAGAAAGATATCCAAATATGAAATTTACCCTAACCCAAGCAGCATCTTATAATTTATTGAAGTGGTTAGAAGAAGGACAAATTGATTTATGTTTATCCCAACGAATTAGATCCAAGACGATCGAAATTGACTGGATTGAGCTATGGAGTGAGGAGCTATTTGTAATTGTTCCGAAAAATCATCGCTTTGCAAATCGAGAGTCCATTAAACTTGAAGAAATTAAAGATGAACCCTTTATTTCGATTAAACGGGGAAATGCTTTACGTCTAATTGTTGATAAGTTGTTTAAAGAAGCAGGGATTACAACAAACATTACCTTTGCAGCTGAGGAGATGCATACTGTTGCCGGGTTCGTTGGTGCTGGTTTAGGAGTTTCGTTAATTCCGAATGTGAAAGGATTAAATGACTATAATGTTTGCAAAATCCGTGTTAGTGAGCCGATATGTGAAAGGAAAATTGGTGTTTCATGGGCAGCTAATCGGTATTTGTCTCCTGCCGCAAATCAATTTAAAAATTACTTAGTCGAATATTTTAAAGAAAAGTAATGGGTATCCTATATTAAATCTATTTAAAGGTGTAGATCATAGTGGTTCATAATCGTGCAACGTTTGAGAAATTATTGAAAAATTATCCCGATTTATTTCACATAGAGGAAATAGAAGATGCATTAAATTTATACGACCTTGCTATAGGTGGGAGTGTTCATGCAATTCTGGAGATTTCTAATATCTATCGTCATATAGAACAATTTAGTAGTTCAATCCATTGGTTAAATGAAGCAGCCAATTTAGGGGACTTACAAGCGATGTATGAGCTGGGAAATTGTTATTTTGAAGGATTAGGGGTGGAAGAAAATGTTCAGAAGGCATTCGAATATTATAAAAAAGCAGCTGAAGAAGGACACGCTGATGCTGCGAATAATTTAGCTGACATGTATTTGAACGGTGAAGGGGTTTCCGTGAACGAAAAAGAAGCTTTACACTGGTTTAAATTTGCTGCATCAAATCATGTAGTAGAAGCAATGTATACGCTTGGTATTATGTATGAGCAAGGGATTGGTGTAAAGGTAGATGAGGAAAGTGCCTTTCAATATTATGTAAAATCTGCTGATGGTGGTTATGAGGAAGCACAATATCGAGTAGGGTCAATATTTTTAGACGGATTACTTGGACAAGAAAAGGATGTGCCTCAAGCTTTACAATGGTTTGAACGAGCTGCCAAATCCCACCATATCGATTCCATTTATAATCTCGGCTTTTTATATGAAAATGGAATGGGAGTACCGAGGAATGGTAAAAAGGCACTTTATTATTATAAAAGAGCAGCGCTGCTTGGAGATTACCAAGCGAAATTAAATATCGCAAGTATTTATGAATTAGGTTTAGATGTTCCGAAGGATAAAAAAGAAGCGACTAAATGGCGTAAAGCGGCAATGCATCAAATGGATATTTCGGAGTAAATAGAATAATGGAAAGGGATTTCTTTTTTGAACGGTCTTTATTTATCTAATGGGTTAAGGCAGTTCATTGAAAGAAATCTCTTTTTTGTATAGCAGACAATTTGTTCGTCCATCTTTGTTGTGCTAAATTTGTAGAGGAACTAAAACGTATGTAAAGATAAAGTTACTAATATAAATATTTTGAACGGTTAGGGAGTTGGCATGATGAAAACAGTTGTTGTAGTTGGAGGAGGAATAACAGGGTTATGTACGATGCACTATTTAATCCGCCAAGCTAAAGAAGGTGAATCGGTACGTTACATTCTAGCTGAGAAAAATCCCTATTTAGGTGGCAAAATGCATAGTGTTGAGGAAAAAGGATTCATTATGGAAACAGGGGCAGATTCCATTGTTGCGCGGCATCCAAGTGTGCTTGAACTCATTTCCGATTTAGACTTTGAATCAGAGCTAGTATATAACGAAACGGGAGTATCTTATATTCATACAAATAATGAATTACACGCCATACCAGCAGGATCTACCTTTGGAATTCCGATGAGTATTGAATCGTTAAAGGCAAGTACGTTAATTTCTGAAGAAGGAAAAAAACGCGTTTTAGAAGATAGTGAAATCCCCAATACAAGTTTCACAAAAGAAAGCTCCATTGGGGAGTTTTTAGAGTACTTTTTAGGAAAAGAAATTGTTGAGAAGCAAATTGCTCCTGTATTAGCTGGTGTTTATTCGGGAGATTTATATCAATTATCCCTTGCTTCCACATTGCCCTATTTAGTGGATTATAAAAATGAATACGGCAGTATAATGAAAGGATTTGAAGCCCATAGAGAACAATTTGAAAAAGCGGCGAATAAAAAGTTTATCTCTTTCAAAAATGGGTTGTCCTCTCTTATCAATCGATTAGAAGAGATGCTTCCACAAGTGGAATTTTATAAAAATACAGAAACGACAAGTGTATTGAAAAACGATAACGGATATGAAGTGGTATTTTCAAATGGTGAGATAATTCAAGCGGATGTCGTTGTATTAGCCGTACCGAATACAGTTGTAAAAAATGTGTTAAATGATCAAGAACTTGATGGACAACTAGAGAAGTTTACAAATGGTTCAGCTATTACAATGTATTTAGGATTTGATATTCCAGATTCAGTTCTCCCTGCAGATGGCACTGGATTTATCGTATCCCATAATAGTGATTTAGTTTGTAATGCTTCTACTTGGACAAGTCGTAAATGGAAACATACATCAAAGAACGGTCAATTACTCGTTCGACTTTTCTATAAAAATAATAATCCGAGATATGAAGAGTTAGCTTCTATGTCAGAAGAAGAGCTAACAAAAGTTGCATTAGAAGATGTCAAACTAAGCTTAAATATTGAAGAGCAACCAGTTGTGGTGAATATTAAAAAGTGGATTAACCAAATGCCGAAATATGATATTGCCCATAATGAAGCTTTGCAAGTCGTTGTAAATGAATTAAATCGAAAGTATCCAAATCTGTTTATCGCGGGATGCTCCTATTTTGGTGTAGGAATTGGTGCGTGTATTGAAAACGGGAAAAAGACAGCGAAAAAAGTGTTAGAAGTTTTATAATCAATGAATGGTTAAAAACGTATTGACGAAACCCTTTTTTCAAGATATTATACAATCTAATATTAAAAATTTTTAAATAATTTCTTATCAAGAGAAGCAGAGGGACTGGCCCAATGAAGCTTCAGCAACCAACTTTCAAGTAAGGTGCTAAATCCAGCAGGCGAAAAGCCGGAAGATAAGGAGGAAAATCATTGGATTATTAGCCTTCTTTTCATAAAGAAGGCTTTTTATTTTATATAAATAAACTGAAATTTTTGAAAGTAATAGGTGGGGGTTGAGAAAAAATGGGACTACTTGAAGCGTTAAAGTCAAAGGTGTTAACCGCTGATGGAGCGATGGGGACACTTTTATATTCCTATGGTCTTGATAATTGTCATGAAGAAATGAATATTATTAGACCGGATGTGATTGAAAAAATTCATGGTGAATATATTGCAGCAGGTGCGGATGTTATTCAAACAAATACATATGGTGCCAATGCCATTAAACTAGCACGGTACGGACTAGAATCGAAAGTGGTAGAAATCAATGAGGCTGCCATTGCCCTAGCAAAAAAGGCAGCCAATGGCGGACAATTTGTCATCGGTTCAATCGGAGGGATTCGCGGTGTAAGAAAAAGCGATACAACCCTTGAAGAAATTTTAACGGCAATTCGTGAACAAGCGACTGTATTAATTGATGGTCAAATTGATGGTTTATTACTAGAGACATATTATGACTTCAAGGAACTTTCGGAAACAATCAAAATGCTTCGTTCCATCACCAATATGCCAATTATTGCCCAAGTCTCAATGCATGATCCTGGCGTTTTACAAAATGGTTTGAAATTAAATGTAGCCTTACAACAATTAGAAAAGATAGGAGCGGATATCGTCGGGGTAAATTGTCGATTAGGCCCCCATCACACGATTCAAGCCTTTGAAGGTGTAGAACTTCCAGAGAGGGCATTTTTATCCGCCTATCCCAATGCTTCATTGCTAGCTATCGAAGAAGGGAAAGTAATTTACGAATCGGAAGCGGATTATTTTGCTCGAGCAGCAGTGCAACTACGCAACCAAGGTGTCCGTTTAATTGGCGGTTGTTGTGGTACGACACCAAAACATATTGAAGCGGCGAAAAAGCTGCTAGTAAACTTAAACCCAATCATTACGAAAGAAGCAAAGCCGTTTCAAGAAATCGTCATTCAAGAGGCGGAACCGAGAAATGCAGAACCGTTACATGAAAAGGTAAAGCGTGAACGGTCGGTCATTGTTGAACTTGATACACCGAGACATTTGGAAATCAATACTTTTGTGGAAGGGGCCAAGGCGCTCTATAACGAAGGGGCGGATATCATTATGATGGCCGATAATTCTTTAGCATCTCCTCGTGTTAGTAATATCGCAATGGGCTCTATATTAAAATTGCAACACGATATCCGAGTTATGCCACACATTACTTGTCGTGACCGCAACTTAATTGGATTACAATCCCACTTAATGGGACTAAATGCTGTTGGCCTACACGATGTTTTAGCGGTGACAGGGGATCCAACAAAGGTTGGGGATTTCCCGGGTGCTACTAGCGTCTATGATGTTTCATCCATGGAGTTAATCTCTCTAATAAAACAATTAAATGAAGGCATCTCCTTCTCTGGTAAAGTGTTGCGTAAAAAAGCGAATTTTTCCGTCGCAGCCGCCTTTAACCCAAATGTCCGGGTATTGGATAGAGCAGTTAGTAGGCTTGAGAAAAAAATCGAACACGGAGCAGATTATTTTATTTCTCAACCGGTCTATTCAAAGGAAAAAATTGAGGAAATTTACGAAGCAACGAAACATTTGGATACTCCTATTTATATTGGAATTATGCCTTTAACAAGTTTTAGAAGCGCGGAATTTTTACACCATGAAGTGCCGGGAATTAAATTATCAGATGAAGTATTAGAAAGAATGAAAGCTTGTGAAGGTGATAAAGTTCTAGAAGCTAAAGAAGGGGTAGCAATTGCTAGGGAATTACTTGATACAGCGGTTAGTCGTTTTAATGGAATTTATTTAATCACGCCATTTTTACGCTACGATTTAACAATCCAATTAATGCAATATATCAAACAACTTGATGAGCAAAACAAAGGAGTAAAAGTAAATGCTTAACCATCTGATTGAGGAACAATTGCAAAAACGAATATTAATTATCGATGGTGCAATGGGAACGATGTTACAACGAGAAAACTTATCAGCTGAAGACTTTGGTGGGGAAGCTTTAGAAGGTTGTAATGAAAATTTAGTTCTAACAAGGCCTGACGTCGTAAAAAATATTCATCTAGGTTATTTAAAAGCAGGTGCAGATATTATTTGTACAAATACATTTGGGGGAACGCCGCTTGTTTTAAACGAATACGGACTTGGTGAAAAGGCAGAAGAAATCAATAAACGAGCAGTTGAATTAGCGCTAGAAGCAGTTGAAGCATATTCTACTCCCGAATGGCCACGTTTTGTTGCGGGCGCGATTGGGCCGACTACGAAAACCCTTTCGGTAACAGGCGGCATTACTTTTGATGAACTTTCGGAAAACTTTTATGTGCAAGCGAAAGCATTAATTGAAGCTGGGTGCCATTTACTTTTACTTGAAACAAGTCAAGATATGTTAAATGTAAAAGCTGCTTCTTTAGGAATCAATCAGGCATTTCGAGAAACGGAGAAAGAACTCCCGATTATGATATCAGCTACGATTGAGCCAATGGGTACAACATTAGCGGGTCAAACAATTGAAGCCTTTTATATTTCCATTGAACATATTAAACCTCTTTCAATCGGTTTAAACTGTGCGACAGGTCCGGAGTTTATGACAGATCATATTCGTTCATTAGCAGATTTATCAACAAGTTATATTAGTTGCTACCCTAATGCTGGGTTGCCTGATGAGGAAGGTCATTATCATGAGACCCCTGAATCGTTATCGATAAAACTTCGAGGCTTTGCAGAAAAGGGATGGCTTAATTTAGTTGGTGGTTGTTGTGGTACTACTCCCGACCATATTCAAGCGATTCGCACAGCGGTTGAAGGATATGAGCCACGTCCATTACCTAATAAAACCCATGGTCATGTTGTATCAGGTATTGAATCACTCCAATATGACGATTCTATGCGCCCGCTGTTTATCGGTGAGAGAACGAATGTCATCGGTTCTCGTAAATTTAAACGATTAATTATTGAAGGGAAATTTGAGGAAGCTGCTGAAATTGCCCGTGCACAGGTGAAAAATGGTGCCCATGTAATTGATGTTTGTTTAGCGAATCCAGACCGCGATGAACTAGAAGATATGCGTAATTTTATGGAAGAGGTTGTAAAAAAGGTAAAGGTCCCGTTAGTGATCGACTCCACAGATGAACACGTAATAGAAGAAGCTTTGAAATATTCCCAAGGGAAAGCCATTATTAACTCGATTAACTTGGAAGACGGGGAAGAACGTTTCGACGCCGTCATGCCAATTGTGAAAAAATATGGTGCATCAGTTGTTGTCGGAACGATTGATGAAAAGGGGATGGCAGTCGATCGCCATCGTAAATTAGAAGTGGCCGCTCGTTCCTATCAATTATTAACTGAAAAATGGGGGCTTGCTCCTGAAGATATTATTTTTGACCCGTTAGTATTCCCAGTCGGTACAGGTGATGAACAATATATTGGTGCTGCTGAGGAAACAATAGAAGGAATCCGCTTAATAAAAGAAAACTATCCTAATACATTAACAGTATTAGGGGTAAGTAACGTATCCTTTGGGTTACCTCCAGTAGGACGAGAAGTATTAAATGCAGTGTTTTTATATCATTGTACGCAAGCCGGTTTAGACTACGCCATTGTAAACACGGAAAAATTAGAACGTTACGCATCGATACCAGAAGAGGAAATTAAATTAGCTAACGATTTAATTTTCCATACAAACGATGAAACATTGGCGGTATTTACAGACTTTTATCGAGATAAGAAAAAGGAAAAGTCTGAGGCAAATATTCCGGACACGGTGGAGGAACGACTTGCTTATTACATCATTGAGGGAACTAAGGAAGGGTTAATTCCCGATTTAGAAGAAGCGAGGAAAATTTTTAATACCCCGTTAGATATTATTAACGGACCATTAATGGCAGGGATGGCAGAGGTAGGTCGTCTATTTAATGATAACCAACTAATCGTTGCGGAAGTATTACAAAGTGCAGGTGTAATGAAAGCAGCTGTAGCCCACCTAGAACAGTATATGGAGAAAAATGAAGATAGCTCAGGAAAAGGGAAAGTCGTTTTAGCAACGGTAAAAGGGGATGTTCACGATATTGGTAAAAATTTGGTGGACATTATTTTAAGTAACAACGGCTATAAAGTGGTGGACCTCGGGATTAAAGTGACACCGGCGGAATTAATTGAAGCGATTAGAAGGGAAAATCCTGATTTTGTAGGGCTTTCTGGGTTGCTTGTAAAATCTGCTCAACAAATGGTGTTAACAGCACAAGACTTTAAAGAAGCGGGTATTAATGTACCGATTTTAGTTGGTGGAGCTGCATTATCGAAACGTTTTACGGAAACGAAAATTGCTGCCCAATATGATGGACCAGTCATTTATTCGAAGGATGCTATGCAAGGATTGGATCATGCGAACCGTTTAATGGATGTGCATGAGCGGGAATCGTTTATTCAAGAACTTCAACAATCCCGTGAAAAAAGACTTCTTGCTGATGAAAAACGAGCAGCTCGTCCCCAAGTAACCGTGATGGAAAAGCCTGTTCGAACAGTTCGGGATGCTCCAGTTTATATACCGAAGGATTTAGTGCAACATATTAAACGAAACTATTCAGTAGCCCATTTACACCCATATGTGAATATGCGTACTTTAATAGGGCATCATTTAGGGCTAAAGGGAAATGTGGAAAAACTTTTAGCTGAAAAGGATGAAAGGGCGACCGAACTCCATGAATTAGTAAATGATTATTTACGTTCTGATTTATTAACACCATCAGGTATGTATCAATTTTTCCCTGCCCAGGCAGATGGAGATGATGTGGTCATTTATAGCCCGGAAGATCATAATCATGAAATTGAACGATTCCATTTTCCGCGTCAGAAAGAAGCACCATTCCTATGCTTAGCCGACTTTTTGAAAACGGTAGAAAGCGGCGAGATGGATTATGTCGCATTAATGGTTGTAACGGCAGGTCATGGCGTGAAAAATGTGGCAGACGAATTAAAGAAAGATGGTAAATTTTTAGAAAGTCATGCTCTTCTTGCAACGGCATTAGAGTTGGCAGAAGGTTTTGCGGAAAGGATTCATCAAGAAATACGTGACGTTTGGGGCTTCCCCGATGCAACTGATTTTACAATGCGAGAACGTTTTGCAGCAAAATATCAAGGTCAACGTTTTTCCTTTGGCTATCCTGCATGTCCAAACCTAGAAGACCAAGAGAAGTTATTTAAACTATTGAAGCCGGAACAAATTGGTGTTCAATTAACGGAAGGTTACATGATGGAGCCAGAAGCAAGTGTTTCTGCAATTGTGTTTGCCCACCCAGATGCTCGCTATTTTAATGTATAAATGTAATAGTTGATCTGGTTAAAGTTATCCTAAATGGTATATTTAGGATAACTTTTTCCTATTTAGTACCATGTCATATGACATTTGTAATCAGTTATATATGATGTTTGCTTCTGTTAAGAATAGTCCTCTTTTTTTAAAATAGTTGTAGATATTAAAAGAGGAAGAGGGTATTTCATTGGCTAAGACGGATGCTGAAAAAACAAAGCAATTACGTAAAGAAGTAGCGCCTTTTGCGAAGTCTGAAACAAAAACGAGTATTTTTCAGATAATCAACACAATTGTTCCCCTACTTGTTATTTGGGGTGCTGGTTATTACTTATTACAATTTTCGCCTTGGTTCACTGTAGCTTGTAGTATTGTTGCCGCTGGTTTTGTTGTTCGAACGTTTATCATTTTCCACGATTGTACACACGGTTCATTTTTTAAAAGTAAAAAAGCGAATGATTTAGTTGGAAATATAACGGGGATACTAACATCTTTTCCTTATGAAAAATGGAAAAGGGAACATACGATTCACCATGCGACGAGTTCTAATCTAGATAAGCGCGGAATTGGTGATATCGATATGTTAACAGTGGATGAGTATTTAGAGAAGTCTAAGCTTGGTCGTTTTGCATACCGATTATATCGTAATCCTCTCGTTATGTTCGGGTTAGGTCCTTTATATATGGTGTTAGTGTTAAATCGCGTTAATCGAAAAGACGCAAAGAAAAAAGAACGTATGAACACACACTTTGCGAATGCCGTATTATTAATTCTTTGTGCAACGCTTATACTCGTGTTTGGTTGGCAAACGTTTTTATTAGTGCATGGTCTTACTTTATTTATTGCTGGATCCCTCGGCATTTGGTTATTTTACATTCAACATACTTACGAAGATTCGTATTTTGAATACAATTCCGAATGGGATTATGTCAAAGCAGCAGTGGATGGTAGTTCCTATTATAAATTACCAAAAGTTTTACAATGGGTGACTGGAAATATTGGGTTCCATCATGTCCATCATTTGGCACCACGGGTACCGAATTATCATTTAGAGGCAGCCCATGAATCCATTCCGCCACTTCAACAGGCGACAACGATTACGCTGAAAAGAAGTCTTGAATCTATTCGTTATAAATTATATGATCCAAAAAATAAAAAGTTTGTTTCATTTAAAGAAGTAGATGAAACGGCAAGAGTGAAAAATAAATCGGTTCAAGCATAGGGGAAAACGGTTGGAGATGCATTGGGGTTATTATTTATGAGTAAAATAAAGGTGTGAAATTTGCGGTGTTGGTCTTATAGAGCAACACCGTGATTTTGTTATAATGATAATAAAACCAAACCGATAGTAAAGATTCGAAACTATAAGAAGTGTGAGGAATGTCATGCACAGCTGGTATACAATTTTACCGAAAAATCCATGGATCAGTATTTATGTATGGATTATTTTTTGTATTTTGCCCTTTTATTTCATTATTAAGTCTTTTTCCTTTGTTCAAATAAACATAGGGGTCATTTTAATTTTGCTTTATTTCTTATCCCACCGATTTTCTTTTAATGCTAAAAATGGCTTAGTTTATATGTGGGTTAGTTTTGAAATGGTATTAAATATTGCCATGACATTAATGTTTGGTTATGTGTATTTATCATTATTTACCGCTTTTTTCATCGGAAATATTCGTAATCCGGTTGGTTTTTACATTATGTATGGTTTACATATTGGCTTTACGATTTTATCGATTGTGGCTGGGTACTTTATTGATTTAAATTTATTTTTATCTCAAACACCTTTTATCATTATTACAGTTGTAGGGGTCGTCCTATTGCCCTTCACATTATATAGCCGAAACAAACGGGAGAAATTGCAAGGTCAACTTGAAACAGCTAACGAGCGTATTGCGGAATTAATTATTCACGAGGAGCGTCAACGGATTGCCCGTGACCTTCATGATACACTAGGACAAAAACTTTCTATGATTGGTTTAAAAAGTGATTTAGCTAGTCGTCTTGTGACGAAAAACCCAGAACAAGCTATTCAAGAAATTAAAGATATACGCCATACAGCAAGTATAGCGTTGAAAGAAGTTAGAGAACTTGTATCTGATATGCGGGCAACGAAACTTCATGAAGAGATCGTTAGGGTAGAAGAAATTTTAAAAGCAGCAGAAATTGACTATGAAATAAGTGGAGATAGTAATGAATTACAACTTCCTGTTTTAGTCGAAAGTGTGTTAAGTATGTGTTTAAAAGAGGCAGTTACGAATGTAGTGAAACATAGTAATGCAAAAAAATGTACAATAAAAATAGAAAAAAATCATAACGAAGTTTTATTAACAATCTATGATAACGGGAAAGGTTTTAACGAAAAGTTAAATTTAGCTGGAAATGGGTTAAGGGGTATGCAAGAACGTTTGGAATTTATTAATGGGACGGTTACTTTTGAAAATCGAGAGGGTACGAAAGTTTTAATTAGTGTACCGCTAACGATTACCCATCAGAAAGGGAGTGAATGACATGATTCGTATTGTAATTGCTGAAGATCAAGGGATGTTACTTGGAGCGATGAATTCGTTACTAAATTTAGAAGATGATATGGAAGTAGTCGGGCTGGCTAAAAACGGTGAAGAAGCAATTGAATTAGTCCATAATTTAAAACCGGATATTTGCATAATGGATATTGAAATGCCTGTCAAAACAGGTTTAGATGCTGCGGAAGAATTACGGGAAAATACAAATTGCAAAATTATTATTTTAACTACATTTGCTAGACCGGGTTATTTTGAGCGGGCAAGAAAAGCTGGTGTCCGTGGATACTTATTGAAGGATAGTCCGATTGAAGAGTTAGTTCACTCGATAAGGGTAATTATGGACGGACGTCGTATTTATGCACCTGAACTAGTAGATTTTGTTTATGAAGATGAAAGTGAAAACCCGTTAACAGAAAGGGAAAGCCAAGTGTTAGAACTAGTGGCAAAAGGAAAGACAACGAAGGAAATTGCTGCTGAGTTGTACCTTTCTGCTGGTACGGTTCGAAATTACATCTCTACGATATTAGATAAACTTGGGGTAGGAAATCGTATTGAAGCCATCTCTAGATTTAAAGAAAAGGGATGGAATAAATAAAAAAGTGGAGGGCGCTCGGCCATCTTGGAGTGACATAACTACAGATAGTAGGTAAGCTGTAGGAGATAGTCAAGGAGATAGCTACTAGCGCCTGCCCGCCTTTTTTGAGATAACTTAATCTTCCGGGTATTGTGCTGTATAATATTCCTGACCTTCTTCATCTTCTATGATTCTATCTCCAACTTTTCTAAAGACTAATGATAGCCCGTTATCGGCTGTAATATAATATTTATCACCTTTTGTTGTTATTTCAGCATTTTTAAAGGTTATTTCTACTTCGTCCCCAGTACTTTCAGAGGATTTTGAAATGATATCATCTAAACTTGTTTTTTCTCTCTCCTGCTTATTGTAACTTCCTAAAATAATAATTTCGTTATCGATTAATGATCCAATCGTTTGGTTTTGGCGGTTGGTGAATAGATTTTCTTCGAAGTCACTCTTGTCTGCTTTAAATTCTCCTTTGTTTGTCTCCTGCACATCCGAACAGCCATATACAAAAAGGAATACTAGGAAAGAAAGGGTAAGAAAACGAAATTTCTTTAACATTTAAAATACCTCCCTTTAGATGATTAGCTTAATATACGATTCAATAGTGATTTGGTTTCTTTATTTTTGAATATTTTCCATTTTATAGTATTTAATAGGTGTAATAACCGAACTGAGTGCAATAGAAAAAGGCAAACCTGTCATTAGGTTTGCCTTTTTTAGTGGTTATTTTGATTTTTTCGTTAAACGACCTAATACAAATGCAGCTGCGGCGACGCCTAAAACTGTATTTGTTTTTTTCGTAAATACTTGTTTTGTTACAAGGTTTAAGTTTTGAGGGCGTTCAGCTAAACGGCGCATGAAGTATCCATACCAGTCACTGCCGAAAGGTACATAAGTACAGAAATTATATCCTTCTTTCACTAGATCTAATTGCATTTCTTTTCGGAAACCGTAAAGCATTTGGAATTCAAATTTATCCTTTGAAATGTTGTGATCTTTTACAAATTGTTTTACATGATTGATAACATTATGGTCATGTGTTGCAATTGATGTAAATTTACCATTTAGTAAATGATATTCAATTAATTCGATAAAGTTTAAATCGATATCGTGTTTTTCTTGGTAAGCTACATCCGCAGGTTCTTTATAAGCACCTTTTACAATGCGTAAACGATAGTTTTTATATTTTTCAATGTTTTCTTGTGCATTGAAGAAATAGGCTTGGATTACAGTACCAACATTATCGTAAGTTTCAGATATTTTATCTAACAAATCAAATGAAGGTTGAAGACGTGCGTAATTTTCCATATCAAAGTTTACGTGCATATTATACTCAGCAGCTTTTCCAACGATCTCCATTAAGTTATCGTAACAAAAGTCGTAATCGATATCTAAACCAAGCTGAGATGGTTTTAAGGAAATATGAGCATCTACGCCATTTTCATGAATTGCTTCAATAACTGCTAAAATTTGCTCTTTTGCTTTTGTTGCTTCAGATTTTTCGTATACGAATTCACCAAGGTTGTCCACAGTACAAGAGATTCCGTGGGCATTTAATTCTTTCATACTTTCAATAACTTCAGGAATGTTTGTACCAGCTACAACACTTTGTGCTCCTAGCTTTAATCCGTATTTTTGAGCGGCGCTATTCAAAAATTGATTTTCAGATAAATTAATGAAAAAGTCACGTAATATTGGCATAATTGTAACCTCATTTCTATTTTTTGAATAATTATAACATAGTTAAAATTAATATTATTGAATTGGGAATAATAAAAAAATTGCGAATTATTATTGTGATATTGAATTTTTAATAATTTGCATTCGTTCATTAAATAAAGTAGGGTAACTTAAAAAACCAATTAAAATACTAGATATAGCTGCTGTTGTTAATAAAGCAAATATAATTAAAAGTTGAAATTGAACTGCCTGCACAGGGTCAGCTCCACCAATAATTTGACCGCTCATCATTCCAGGTAATTGCACAAGTCCGATTGTTTTCTGACTTTCAATTGTCGGAATCATACTTGCTCTAATGGCGTTGGTCAATTGAGTGTGTATGGCTTGTTTCGGAGTACCTCCAAGAGATAAAATGAGTTCCATTTCATCTCGACTAGCTTCAATTTCAGCAGTAAATCGATTCAAAAATAAAATAGATAAAACCATCGAATTCCCAATTAACATTCCGCTTATTGGGATAATGTATTGGGCTGTGGCTGGAACGATGTGAAATCCTAATAGTATCCCTTGCGTAATAACCTCAATAACGATTAGCGTAAAAGCGACTTTCCACGTAATTCCCTTTATAGCTTTCCCTTTTTTTCTAGCATTTAACGTGGCAGTTCCAATCATGAGTGTAATCATGAGTAAAATATAAATGATATGTTCTGAGTCAAAGACAAACTTCAAGACGTAACCTACGGCAAGCAATTGAATAATGGAACGAATTGTTGCAATGACTGTATCCTTTTCTAGATTTAGCTTTAAAGTTTTGGAAAGAAGTAGTGGAATGAGTACAAAAATTAAAGTTAAAGATAATGTTGTATAAGTCATTATTGTTGTACCCCACTAACGAACTGTTGGATTTTCCCGTTCGTTGATGAACTTAAAATCTTACTTTCTCCCGTTTCTAACAATTGACCTTCCATCATAATCCAAGTATAGTGTCCTATTCGTTTTGCTTGCTCAATATTATGGGTAATCCAAATGATCGTAACACCAAATTTTTGATTAATGTTAAGAATAAGTTGTTCAATTTCGTAAACAGAAGTTGGATCGAGAGCGGATGTAATCTCATCTAATAAAAGGATTTTCGGCCGATTTAGTAAAGAACGGGCAATGGAAACTTTTTGTTTCTGACCACCTGATAAATCTTCAGCCTGCCGCTGTAAGAAAGTATGGTCTAATCCGACGTCTTCTAAAAATGAAATGGCATCGCTTTCTAGTAGGCTTTTATGTTGTAACGTATAAGGCAATGAAAGATTATGAAAAACGGTACCTCTTATAATAGGTGCGCTTTGAAGAGCAATACCTACACTTTTTCGAAGGGTCGTCGGTTCATAGAAATGAACTGGCTTATTTTCTATCAATATATCTCCAGTAGTAGGGGAGAGGAGCCCGTTGCACATTTTTAAAAGGGTAGATTTTCCAGCACCCGATGGTCCCACCAAGGTAGTAATTTTTCCTTTATAAAATTCCCCATTAATATTATTTAAAATGGATAAATGATCAATTTCGTAACAAACATTATGAAATGAAATAGCAACTTCGTTTAATGAAATCATTTTTTTCTCCTATATGTAAAATCTATCTATATTATACCGACAAATTTTAAGTAAACAAATAGTCGTCGGAACACAAAAAAACTAACTCGTAAGATTTGGGGGCACGAGTTAGTTTAATAATATATGATAACTAGCTTGTTAAGGGGAACAAGTCTAGTAATCTACAATGGAGAAAAGAACAACATTCGAGATTATTTCTGATCTAATTTAACAGAGATGACGGCAATAACTAGCTTTTATGTTACTATATGTAACATGTTAATGGATAAAATCGAAAAAATCAAGTTATTTTCAACTAAATATGTAAGGAAATATAACGTTGAAAGGATGTCATGTTTCCTTTTATGCTATTAAAATAAAAATGATAACGTTATCATTTTAATTTTCCCTTTTAAATAAATACTGTTTATTTAAAAGTTTGATTTGGTGTGTTAGGAAAAATAACATATAATAATATAATCTAGATAAAAAATAAGATGAATCAATAACTCGTTTTTTGTTAAATAGTGTATACTATGACTAATTATGAAACTGGAAGAAGGGGCATCATATGAAATCGAATTATGCTGATGACAGCTTAACTTTACACACGGATCTTTACCAAATAAATATGGCAGAAAGCTATTGGGCAGATGGTATCCATAATCGTAAGTCAGTTTTTGAACTATATTTTAGAAAACTACCTTTCGGCAATGGCTATGCTGTATTTGCAGGGTTGGAACGAATCTTAGAGTATTTAAGGAATTTCCGTTTTTCGGAAACTGACATCGCATATTTATCTGAGGAATTAGGATATAAAGAGGATTTTATCGAATACTTAAAAAATATTCGTTTTACTGGTTCTGTTTATTCGATGAAAGAAGGCGAATTAGTTTTTGCCAATGAGCCAATTATAAGAATTGAAGCTCCCCTTGTGGAGGCCCAATTAATCGAAACGGCATTATTGAATATTGTCAATTATCAAACGTTAATTGCTACAAAGGCGAGTCGCATTAAGCAAATTATAAAAGATGAATCGGCAGCGGAATTTGGTTCTCGCAGAGCGCAAGAAATGGATGCGGCAATTTGGGGGGCTAGGGCCGCTATTATAGGTGGATTTGATTCTACTTCTAATGTCCGTGCAGGGAAATTATTTAATATTCCTGTTTCAGGAACTCATGCCCATGCAATGGTACAAGCTTATAAAAGTGAGTATGATGCATTCCATTCTTATGCGAAACGCCATAAAGATTGTGTGTTTTTAGTAGATACGTATAACACTTTAAAATCAGGAGTTCCGAATGCAATTCGAGTTGCTAAAGAGTTAGGAGATAAAATTAACTTTATCGGAATTCGACTAGATAGTGGGGATATTGCCTTCTTATCGAAAGAAGCTAGAAAAATGCTAGACGAAGCAGGTTTCCCTAAGGCAAAAATTATTGTCTCAAATGATTTAGATGAATATACAATTTTAAATTTAAAGGCTCAAGGGGCAAAAGTAGATTCTTGGGGCATTGGTACAAAATTAATTACTGCTTATGATCAACCTGCCTTAGGCGCTGTATATAAATTAGTTTCCATTGAAAATGAAGATGGCGTTATGGAAGATACGATTAAAATCACAGCTAATGCAGAAAAAGTATCTACTCCTGGGTTGAAAAAAGTTTATCGTATTATTAACCGTGTTAATGGAAAAGCAGAAGGTGATTATATTACGATGGCGGATGAAAATCCCCATGAAGAAGAACGGATTAAAATGTTCCACCCGGTGCATACGTTCATCTCGAAATTTGTTACAAATTTCGAAGCGAAAGATCTACATGAAAAAGTGATAGATGACGGGGAAATTGTTTACGAAAGCCCTTCTGTGAAAGAGATGCAACAATACGCTTCCGAAAATTTAGAATTGATATGGGATGAATACAAACGTTCATTAAACCCGGAAGAATATCCAGTTGATTTAAGTCAAAAGTGTTGGGACAACAAGATGAGAAATATTCAAGAAGTTCGTAACATGATTCATGATAGTGAAATTCGCTAAAAGGAGTGTTGTTTTGTGGAAGACTTGCAAAAACGAATTATTGAAGAGTTAAAAGTATTACCTGAAATTAACCCTCATGAGGAGGTTCGGAAATCGGTGGACTTTCTTAAAGAATATGCAAAAAAACATTCCTTTTTGAAAGGATTTGTTATTGCTGTTAGTGGTGGGCAAGACTCGACGTTAACGGGAAAGCTTATACAATTAGCTGTCAATGAGTTAAACGAAGAAGTCGGAGAACAAAAATACTCTACTTTCGCCGTACGTCTTCCATACGGTGTTCAAGCGGATGAAGAAGATTGCCAAGATGCCATCGAGTTTATTCAACCGACTAAAGTACTTACGATAAATATTAAAAAAGCGGTTGATGCAAGTGTCAGCTCATTAGAAGAAGCTGGCGTTGTTTTAAGTGACTTTGCGAAAGGGAATGAAAAAGCCCGTGAACGAATGAAAGTGCAATATTCCATTGCAGCAATGAATAACGCGGTTGTTGTAGGTACTGATCACGCTGCCGAAGCGGTAACTGGATTTTATACGAAATATGGTGACGGTGGAGTCGACTTAACACCCATTTTCCGTTTAAATAAACGTCAAGGGAAGCAAATATTAGCCTATTTAGGTTGCCCGGAACATTTATATTTAAAAACGCCTACAGCTGATTTGGAAGAAGATAGACCAGCTTTACCGGATGAAACAGCTTTAGGGGTTACTTATGAAGTGATTGATGATTATTTAGAAGGAAAAGAAGTATCTGACGCGTCTAAAAAGATTATTGAAGGTCACTACATTCGTTCTCAACATAAGCGTCATTTGCCAATTACGATTTTTGATGATTTCTGGAAGTGAGTTTCTAAATAGAGAAGTAACTGGCTTCTAGCGTTTTGCTATTTGCTTTTCGATCTAAATAAAAAGTCTCTGTCTAATGTATGAAGAGTATGAAAGGTGTGGGATGATGAGAACTTCCCGGGTTCAATCGACTCCGAGTGCTATTTTTCGAAATTCAAGGCAGTATTTACAATCTGGTGAGCAGTTTTATCGTTTAATGGAAGATGGCGGCTACCATCCGTTCGATCGTCAGAGTGGGCACCGAAAAAGAAAGAAACAAAAAGAACAAACGAATGGTGTTCAAAAAAGAGTGTTGAAGAAAACTTCGAAAAAATTAATCGTTAAAGGGGTACATTTTGATACGGATTCTATTGCATCTGTACAAAATAGCCTATTAAAATGCTCCGCTACGATTAACTCAAATTACAATAAAGTTTCTCGAATTCAAACTTACCGAACTTCGATATAAAATTTAAATCGTACAAATGGTTTCTCAAAATTTATTTTGGGGGACCTTTTTTATTTTTAGGAATAAAATCAAAAGTTTACAATATTTTGTATATTTTTGTAAAAAAATAGGCATATTCAATACTGTTAAGTTGTATTCCTTATAACTTATCGTATATGCTTAAAGATATTATGTGTAAATTCTGACTATTGAATTAGGAGGCTTAGCGTATGCATGGGCAAGTAGAAGCGATCATTGAAAATATAGAAAAAGTAATGATTGGAAAACGTGAAGTAGCTGAATTGAGTATCGTTGCACTACTCTCAGGGGGGCATGTATTACTGGAAGATGTACCGGGCGTAGGGAAAACGATGATGGTTAAAGCGCTAGCCAAATCTGTAAGTGCGGATTTTAAACGAATTCAATTTACTCCTGATTTATTACCTTCTGACGTAATTGGTGTTTCCATCTATAATCCAAAATCTCTTCAATTTGAATTCCGCCCAGGACCTATTATGGGAAATATTATTTTAGCAGATGAAATTAATCGAACTTCTCCCAAAACGCAATCAGCACTCCTTGAAAGCATGGAAGAAGCTTCCGTTACAATTGATGGAGAAACGTTGCAAATAAAAAAGCCGTTTTTTGTCATGGCTACACAAAACCCGATAGAGTATGAAGGGACGTATCCTTTACCGGAAGCGCAGCTTGACCGTTTCCTATTGAAAATTCAAATGGGTTACCCAACTGCCCAAGAAGAAGTAGAAGTGCTCCGTCGTACGGCCAACTCTGAACCGATTGCCCATCTTACTCCTGTTATTACATTAGAGGAACTTCTTGCGTTGCAAGAGGAGGTAAGAAATGTTTATGTGGAAGATTCGGTAAAAAGCTATATTGTTCAATTGGCACGAGCGACAAGAAACGTTAGCGAAATTTATTTAGGGGTTAGTCCTCGTGCTTCCGTTGCACTAATGAAAGCTTCTCAAGCTTATGCAAAAATACAAGATCGAGATTATGTAAAACCGGATGATGTTCAATATTTAGCACCTTTTGTCTTTGGTCATCGCATTATTTTGAAACCTGAAGCAAGATATGAGGGTGTGACGACTGAAGGGGTTATTCAGCGAATTGTTGATAAATCGGTTATCCCTATTCAAAGGTATGCAGAACGATGAAAAGGTTGAAAAGATTTTTAAATGGCGGTGGTCGTTTTATTATCATCCTATTGCTAGCTGTTGCATCATTTAGTTATGCGATGTTTCAAGGTGGCTTTGTTAGTTGGTTTGTTTTTTATTCGATTACACCATTTATTCTTTACTCAGTACTACTAACTTTTATTCCGATTCGTATTGAAGAAGTTCATCGTGAAATAAAACCTGCCAAACTCCGCCGCGGGGATTCTGCCCTTGTTACTGTAAGTTTTCGAAACAAAACGTGGCTTCCTTTAATTTTTATGACGGTAAAGGAATTAGGGATTGACAATCATAAAGTGAAATTACAAAAGAAATTAGGTCGGATCTTTTTTGTCGGTTGGAAACGGAAGTTTGAATGGACTTATGAACTGAACGATTTGGAGCGGGGTAAAATTCAATTTAAAGGCCTGCACTTTACGATTGCTGATTTTTTTGGATGGTCTATACGTCGTAAAGTGATTGAAGAAAATACATCGATAGTCGTTTTGCCTCGGGTAGTTGAAGTGAAATATAAACCACTGCAAATGCAATTTGAAAATGGTGGAGTCGTTTCACCTTATTCAATGATGAAGGATACTTCCCTTGTGACGGGGATTCGCGATTATCAATCGGGGGACAAGTATTCTTGGATACATTGGAAATCCTTTGCAAAGAATGAAACGTTGCGTACGAAGGAGTTTGAGGATCGCCAAACACAAGATTTATTTCTTGCGATTGATCAAACGTCAGTTAAGAATTTTGAATATACGGTCGATTTAGCCGCTTCTATTTTACAAAGCGTCGTCCATCATCATGGTGAAATTTCCTTTTTATCAACTGGTAAAAAACGTCGGTATTTTCCTAATCTTAAATCGCAAAACCAGTTAGAGGAAGTTATGCAGCATCTGGCAGAAATTGAGCCCGACACGAAACAATCCATCGAAGGGGTACTTGCAAATGAGATAGGATTGCTTAATTCGGCTTCTTTAATATTAATTACTGGAGAGTTTACAGACCATTTAAAGAGTTTTGTTGTGAATAGTTCAAAATTTGCCTGCAATATAATTTGCTTTGTTGTAACAGATAAGAGCGGTCGCTTCGCGGAATCTCGTATGAGCTTTGCGAATGCAAAAATTATTAATATATCAAAAGATCGGTTTGAACATGTATTCACGGAGGTGGTAAAGCCGTGAAAAAGAACTCTTTTAAATTAGTAGAATTAGCCCTTTATTATATTGTTATATTTTTTATTTTACGAGAATGGCTCATCCCGATTATGGAATTAACGAAAACGGGCTTTATGGGGTTAATTTTATTATTTGTAGCTATTTCCCTTCTTCTTAGTTTATTTCGAATTCATTTTCTCGTTTCATGGTTTGTAAAAATCGCTTATATATCTTGGTTTATCACATTCGTTTATGGCGGAGTCTTCCTTTTTTCTAGAGATGGATTGTATTTTATCGTCAATGATTTGCAAGTGAATTTTGCTGCTCTTCTACAAGGAGATTGGCTTAGTATTACGAATCCGTTTCGAACGTTTTTATTTTTCGTTTTAATTTGGATGTTAGTTTATTTAATTCATCATTGGATTACGGTTCGAATGTCCATCTTTTATTTTTTAATATTGACGGTGTTTTTCATTGCGACGTTGGATACTTTTACGGAGTATGATGGTTCCTTTGCGATTGTAAAAGTAATGTTGCTTGGATTAATGATCACGTCGCTTCTATTTTTGAAACGTTTAGTAACCCAATCCAATAGTGAAGTAAATTTAATCAAATATGTAAAACTAATGACCCCTGTTGCCTTATTAGTGGGGATAATAAGTGTCGTCGCTATTTTATTGCCAAAATCACCTCCCCAATGGCCAGACCCTGTTCCATTTATTCAATCCGCAACAGGTCAAGGGGAAGGGTTAGAAGGAGATGGTAATGGAGTCTCGAAGGTAGGATATGGTGAAAACGATAGTCGATTAGGTGGCTCCTTTGTTGCTGATGATACGGTCGTGTTCTTGGCGGAGTCAGAGACGAAACAATATTGGCGTGTTGAAACGAAGGATGTTTATACATCTAAAGGGTGGGAACAGTCGAATTATTTTGATGGAGAAGTATTGAGTTTCGCACCAGATGAGACAATCCAACATTCTCTTCCAGTTGGACCGGAAGAAAATACAAATACGGCAACTGTTCAAGTGTTATATCCGTATAACTTCATTATCCAACCTTATGGAATGAAATCAGTTGGTATTGATGTGCCCAACTTTGAAAATCAGACTGTTGAATTGATGATGGATAGAAGCACAGAAAAAATGCAAATGTTAGTAAATCAGGGTGTAGTCCAATTAAATGAATTTACCGTTCAATATAGTAAACCGGTTCATCTTTACAGTGAGCTACAAAACCCTACAGAACAAATTGATGCTTCCATTACAGAGCGATATTTGCAATTACCTGAAACCCTTCCAAACAGGGTGAGAGAGCTGGCTGCTGAAATAGTGGAAGGAAGGGAAACACCATATGATCAAGCAAGAGCCATTGAGTTGTACTTTAGACAAAATGGATTTCGATATGATACGCAAGATGTGGCAATTCCATCAGAGGAACAAGATTATGTTGATCAGTTTTTATTTGAAACGAAGGTAGGATATTGTGATAACTTTTCAACAGCTATGGTCGTGCTACTACGATCGGTTGGAATTCCGGCAAGGTGGGTAAAAGGATTTGCTGGAGGAGACGTAGTTGATAACAACGGTTCGTTGAGTACTTACGAAATTACGAATAATCACGCACACTCATGGGTAGAAGCATACATTCCAAATGTAGGGTGGGTAAACTTTGAACCGACCATTGGATTTAATAATACACGTTCAATCGACTTTGATGTAGAAACGGAAACAGATGACGCACAACAAGATGAATTAATAGCTGAAGAAGAAACAGAGCCTACTGAGGAAATGAAAGAAGAAAAAGAAGAACAACAACAAACCACATCTCAAGAAGATGCGTCAAATGTAAATAATGCTTTCAATCAAATGAAGCTAATTCTAATTGCTGCGATTGTACTCTTCGTGATTGGAGTGACTCTGCTGTATAAATTGCGCGGTAGATGGTGGCCAAAAGTATATGTGAAATTACAGCGACAGAAAAAAATTGATGAGTCTTCCTTTGAATCATTTTATTTAAATTTGTTAAAACTTTTAGAGATGAAAGGGTTCAAAAGGAAAGATGGTCAAACCTTAGAGTCTTATGCAAAAGATGTGGATAGCTATTATGGGACGAACCATATGTCGAACATAACGAAAGCTTACGAACAATTTATTTATGCGAAAAATTCTACTAACATCGACTTTAGTAAAATGAAAGAAAGTTGGGAATATTTAATCAATCGCACTACTAGTTGATTTTAGATGATACAAAGGGTAGAATTTAGAAAAAATAATGATAGGCTGCCTTCATATAGGTCCGATAATACGGTTCGGATGTTTCTACTAAGTTACCTTAAATAACTTATCTATGAGGGCGGGTATAGTTATGTCTATCTATACCCGCCTTTTGTATTAAACAATGAACGCGTCAGAAAGAATTCTTTTTGAACGCGTTTTTTTTACAAAAATTAGGCGCCTTCAAATATTTAGAAGAGGTGTAAAAGCGTGACTACTCCGTTGTTAAAAGAACAAGAAAAAATTGTTGTACTTGATTTTGGAAGCCAATTTAACCAATTAATCACTCGTCGAATTCGTGAGTTCGGTGTTTTCTCAGAATTACATCCCCATACAATTACTGCTGAAGAAATTAAAGAAATGAACGCAGCAGGTATTATTTTCTCTGGTGGGCCAAATTCTGTTTATGATGAAAAAGCTTTTAAAGTAGATGAAGCTATTTTCGATTTAGGATTACCGATTTTAGGTATTTGCTACGGAATGCAATTAATGTCTTACGCTTTAGGTGGAAAAGTGGAAGGTGCTGACCACCGTGAATATGGTAAAGCGGAAATTAAAATTACGGCTGACAATAAATTATTTGGTGACCTTCCGAAAGAACAAGTTGTTTGGATGAGTCATGGTGATTTAGTTACAGAAGTACCTGCAGGTTTTGAAGTCATTGCAACAAGTGCATCATGTCCGATTTCTGCAATGCAAAATGTTGAACGTGGGTTCTATGCGGTACAATTCCATCCAGAAGTACGTCACTCTGTGTATGGTAACGATATTTTACGCCAATTCGTATTCGATATTTGTCATGCGAAAGGCGATTGGTCAATGGCTAACTTTATCGAATTAGAAATGAAAAAAATTCGTGAAAAAGTAGGGGACAAGCAAGTTCTTTGTGCATTATCAGGTGGGGTGGACTCTTCTGTAGTAGCGGTATTAATTCATAAAGCAATCGGTGACCAATTAACATGTATGTTTGTTGATCATAACTTGAACCGTAAAGGTGAAGTAGAGCAAGTGATGAAAACTTTCACAGAAGATTTCGATATGAAAGTAATCAAAATCGATGCTCGTGAACGTTTCATGAATAAATTAAAAGGTGTATCTGATCCGGAGAAAAAACGTAAAATTATCGGGAACGAATTCATTTACGTATTCGATGAAGAGTCTTCAAAGTTAAAGGATATGGACTTCTTAGCTCAAGGTACTCTTTATACAGATATTATCGAGTCAGGTACAACGACTGCTCAAACAATTAAATCTCACCACAATGTTGGTGGTCTTCCTGAAGATATGCGATTTGAGTTAATCGAACCATTAAATACATTATTTAAAGACGAAGTTCGTGCTTTAGGTTTAGAACTAGGTTTACCTGAAGAAATCGTATGGCGTCAACCATTCCCAGGTCCTGGTCTAGGAATCCGTGTACTTGGGGAAGTAACAGAAGAAAAATTGGAAATTGTTCGTGAAGCAGACTATATTCTTCGTGAGGAAATTAAAAAAGCAGGTCTTGACCGTGATATTTGGCAATACTTCGCTGTTCTTCCCGACATCCGTTCGGTAGGAGTTATGGGCGATGCACGTACTTATGATTACGCAGTAGGTATCCGTGCGGTAACTTCTATCGACGGAATGACTTCTGACTGGGCACGTATCCCATGGGATGTACTAGAGAAAATCTCTGTACGCATCGTCAACGAAGTAAAACACGTAAACCGCGTGCTGTATGATATTACATCTAAGCCACCAGCAACGATTGAGTGGGAATAATTCGAAAAAAGAGAGAGCCTAATCATTTAGGTTCTCTTTTTATTTTAAAATAATACATAAGATAATCTAGTGAAATATCGATTTTTCGAACGAATTACGAACTTTAATCTAAAAATATATAAAAATGTTCGTAAAAATGGTTGAAATTCATAAAATGAGATGATATATTACAGAAGTAAATTAAATATTTCGTCGTATAATGTCGAGGATATGGCTCGTGAGTTTCTACCAAGCTACCTTAAATAGCTTGACTACGATTTGATATAAAAGAGAATGCTATTTTTATATAGTTTTTTCTAATGAATCGTAGACATGCAACTCTAAAAAGGTGCGTGTCTTTTATTTTGCGAAAAAAGGATTATATTTATTTCTTTAACGCATAATTAAACACATGTATGAAGTTGTATAAATCAATGACATTACAGACGAGTAATTCGGAGGAAAAAATGAAAAAGTATTTCCAATTTGATGAACTAGGTACTTCATATGGTCGTGAAATATTAGGAGGTTTTACTACTTTCCTTGCAATGGCTTATATATTAGTAGTAAATCCTTTAACTTTAACTTTAAGTGACGTGAAAGATCTTCCAGATGCTCTTCGTATGGATTATGGGGCAGTATTTGTTGCAACTGCAGTATCAGCTGCAATTGGCTGTTTCGTAATGGGGATTTTAGCGAGATATCCTTTAGCACTAGCACCAGGACTTGGGCTTAACGCGTTCTTTGCTTACACAGTAATATTAACAAACGGTAGTCCATGGCAACATGCTTTAGCGGCAGTATTTATTTCAGGGGTATTCTTCTTAATATTAACGTTAACAGGCTTACGTGAAAAATTAATTAATGCCATTCCGATGCAATTGAAATTAGCAGTAGGTGCTGGAATTGGTTTGTTTGTTGCTTTTATTGGTTTCAAAAAAGCTGGGATTATCGTAAGTAATCCGAATACATTAATCGGCCTTGGGAATTTACATGATTCAACAGTTTTACTAGCGATATTTGGTATTATCGTTACTGTCATCTTAATGGTTCTTGGACTTAAAGGTGGCGTATTCTATGGTATGGTCATTACAGCTGTTGTCGGAATGATATTTGGACTTGTGGATTTACCAGAGAAAGTATTATCCGCTCCACCTAGTATTTCAACAACATTTGGGTCATTGTTCAGTGCATTTTCTGATCCAGAGTTTTATACATTATCAATGCTTTCGGTCATTTTGACATTCTTATTTGTAGATTTCTTTGATAACGCCGGTACGCTTATGGCAGTGGCAAACCAAGCTGGCTTTGTAAAAGACAACCGTTTACCACGTGCGGGCAAAGCGTTAATTTCCGATTCTATCGCAACAATTGCTGGTTCAATTTTTGGTACTTCAACAGTAACATCATATGTTGAATCATCTTCAGGAGTAGCTGCTGGTGCTCGAACTGGTTTTGCTTCGATTGTAACGGGGATTCTATTCTTACTAGCATTATTCTTCTCACCAGTATTATCGGTCGTAACGAGTGCTGTTACCGCCCCGGCACTTATCATTGTTGGTGTATTAATGGTTTCTTCATTAGGGCAAATTGATTGGAACCGTTTTGAATTAGCAGTACCAGCTTTCCTTACGATGATTATGATGCCTTTAACCGGTTCCATTGCAACTGGTATCGCGGTAGGTTTCATTTTTTATCCATTAACAATGGTTGTAAAAGGTAGAGCTAAAGAAGTTAGTCTCATCATGTATATATTTGCTATAATTTTCTTAGCATATCTTATAACTTTATAATAAGTAGAGGCTGGGACATAACTAGCTTCAAATAGTGAGAAAGGTGAATTTGAGGAAACTCAAATTCACCTTTTTCTTTTTT
>NZ_JACSQA010000077.1 GCF_014836845.1 Ureibacillus galli | reverse complement strand
CAACTACCATCGACGCTTTCTCGAAGCGCGATGACACGTCGGAAAACGGCGTCATCTACGTCGGTCCGATGCTCATGTACGAAGTACACTGCGCTTCGGGCCTCCTTGATTCCTTGTTTTCCTCGGTCCTCCCACTTCTCGAAGTTTACCTTCTATATTTTGGATTGTTCTTAAACGCGCCGATCAAGCCTTCGGCTTTTGTACGTTGGGGGCTTTTTTGGTATAAAAAAAGACCACTGAAGTTCAGTGGTCTCTGTTGCCTAGCGACGTCCTACTCTCACAGGGGTAGCCCTCAACTACCATCGACGCTTTCTCGAAGCGCGATGACACGTCGGAAAACGGCGTCATCTACGTCGGTCCGATGCTCATGTACAAAGTACACTGCGCTTCGGGCCTCCTTGATTCCTTGTTTTCCTCGGTCCTCCCACTTCTCGAGTTTTTCCTTCTGTATTTTTGAACGTTCTTAAACGCGCCGATCAAGCCTTCGGCTTTTGTACGTTGGGGGCTTTTTTGGTATAAAAAAAGACCACTGAAGTTCAGTGGTCTCTGTTGCCTAGCGACGTCCTACTCTCACAGGGGTAGCCCTCAACTACCATCGACGCTTTCTCGAAGCGCGATGACACGTCGGAAAACGGCGTCATCTACGTCGGTCCGATGCT
>NZ_JACSQA010000076.1 GCF_014836845.1 Ureibacillus galli | reverse complement strand
AGAAGCGGGAGGACCGAGGAAAACAAGGAATCAAGGAGGCCCGAAGCGCAGTGTACTTGGTACATGAGCATCGGACCGACGCAGATGACGCAGTGTTCCGACGTGTCATCGCGCTTCGCAGAAAGCGCCGATGATAGTTGAGGGGTCCCCCTGTGAGAGTAGGACGTCGCTAGGAAACAGAGACCACTGATATTCAGTGGTCTTTTTTTATATCGAAAAAGCCCCCAACGTACAAAAGCCGGAGGCTTGATCGGCGCGTTTAGAACAATCAAAAATACAAAAGGAAAACCTCGAGAAGCGGGAAGACCGAGAATTAGTTTGTAATAAATATAGTTATTATAAATATGAACATTAGTTAATGAAATGAATCGGAAAAACTTAAAAAAATTTAAATAATAGCTTGCATATTGAATAATATGATGATATATTAATACATGTCGCTATTGAGACATCAAAAACTTATTAAAATTACAAAAAAGTTATTGATTTCTTTGTAGAACGATGATACAATAATTATTGTCGACTCAGTAAAATAAACTTAGTTGACGCAATAGATTAATAGAGTTGATTGTAAAAAACAAAAAACTCATTGACATCTTAGTTAATAGATGTTATGATATAAAAGTCGCTGTTGATGACAGTGATGATGAACCTTGAAAACTGAACAACAAAACGTTAATGAATATAGTTTCAACTTAATTGTTGAAACAAAATTTTGGACAT
>NZ_JACSQA010000075.1 GCF_014836845.1 Ureibacillus galli | reverse complement strand
AAAGTTGGCGATGAACTGACGTATAAAATTACGGTAGAAAACATCAAAGACGCATCAACGATTGTCAACAATGTGAAAGTCATCGATGACATTCCAGCTGGCTTAAGCTATGTACCAGGTACGTTAACCATCAATGGGGAAGCGAAAGATGACAGTGCAGTGAATGGACAAGTCGTGACAGTAGCAGACATCGGCAGCCTAACAGGCGGCAAAAAAGTGGAAGTAGCCTTTACTGTCGTTGTAACAGAAGACGCAAAAGGTGAAATTACGAATGTCGCAACGGTAGAAGGAACGGTTCCAGGTGAAAATCCAGGAGAGCCAGACCAACCAGCCAAACCACAAAATCCAGGAACAGAAGTGAAAGTTCCAGCGGATATTACGTTATCCAAAGTAGCGGATAAAGAAAGTGTTCATGTCGGAGACGTGATTACGTATACAATTGAAGCGAAAAATGGAAAAACAGGTGGCGTATGGAATGGAACGATCCAAGATCAATTATCAGAAAGCGTACAACTTGTTTCCGGTTCAACGAAACTGAATGGACAAGCGTTAGCTGATGAAGACGTATGGAGCAAAGGTCTATTAAATGTACAACCGGTAACCTTAAAAGCAGGGGAAACGGCAACGATCACTTTCCAGGTGAAAGTGTTAGAAAGTGCATTAAATACGACAGTTAAAAATATCGCAACAGCGTTTGATCCAGATCAACCAGTAGGTCCAAATGAACCTGGAAAAGATCCGAAAAACCCACTGACGACACCACCAACTGAAACGAAGGTAGTACCGAAAGAAGTAGTGGATGTGCCAGATAACGTAGATAATGATGGATCAACGGATGACGAAGATGTCGTTGTAGAACATCCAGAAAAAACACCAGATACAACCGACGATCAAGACAAATTACCTCAAACAGGTGAAAAACAAACAAATTAT
>NZ_JACSQA010000074.1 GCF_014836845.1 Ureibacillus galli | reverse complement strand
ATGAAATAAAATAAATGGTTGATGGAGCGGAAGAACATGTCGAAAAAGTTATTTACAGATCAAGAACAGAAATTACTCAAGAAACATCCTTATGTAAAAGCAGTGAGTGAAAAAGCAATAACATATACAGATGAATTTAAAGCAAGAGCCATTAAAGAATATGAGGAAGGGAAATTTCCACTTCAAATTTTTGAAGATGCAGGATTTGATATTGATATCGTAGGTAAAAAACGTGCAAAGTCTGCTTTAGAGCGATGGCGTGCTGCTTATCAAAAGAATGGTGTAGCTGGGCTTGTGGATACACGTAAACACTCTTCAGGACGTCCACTTGAGCGAGAATTAAGTATAGAAGAAAAGTACGCAAGGTTAGAGGCGCAAAATGCATTATTACGTGCAGAAAATGAACTACTAAAAAAGATCGATTTAGCAGAAAGGTTGTTGATAAAGAAAAAGAGAAATTAACAGCGGAACAAAAATTTCAGTTGATCCAGTATGTGATAGAAAAACACCGCTTAAAAAGAATGGTAAGCTACCTTTGTAAATTAGTTGGAGTCTCTCGATCGGGCTACTATCGTTATTTTTCAGAAGAAGCACAACTTAGTAGACAAGCTAGTGATCAGGCAGATGAGACAGTCAAAGAAATCATTTTAAAAGCGTTCAATTTCCGTGGTCGTAAGAAAGGTGCACGTCAAATTAAAATGACGTTAGAAAATCAGTATCAAATTACATATAACCTAAAGCGAATTCGTCGTATCATGAAAAAGTTTCAAATCATCTGCCCCATTCGAAATGCAAATCCATATCGAAGAATGGCCAAAGCAACGAAAGAACATAGAACTTTACCAAATCTATTAAACCGTAAATTTAAGCAAGGAATCGCTAGAAAAGTATTATTAACAGACATTACATATTTGAGTTATGGAAAAGGAAAACGTGCCTACTTATCCGCTATAAAAGATGCCGAAACCAATGAAATTTTAGCATATGAGACATCGGATAAAATTACACTAGATATTGCATTAAATACATTAAAGATGTTGAAAAAGAATGGGATAAAATTGGCCGATGGCGCATTCATTCACTCTGATCAAGGGTTCCACTATACCAGCCCCCAATTTCAAAAGATGGTAAAGAAAATGGGACTAGAGCAATCTATGTCACGTCGTGGAAACTGTTGGGATAATGCCCCACAAGAATCGTTTTTTGGTCATTTTAAAGATGAAAC
>NZ_JACSQA010000073.1 GCF_014836845.1 Ureibacillus galli | reverse complement strand
AATAGTGGACACTTTAAAAAAAGTGGACCTATTCGGGGTTTTTCTATTTTCTTCAATGAACTACCCCGTTATACTTAACATACTATTTATGAACGGGAGAATTTTTATGAGTAAGATAATTTTTAATGAACATCAACGTAGACTATTAGAAACAAACCAAAATGTTGCATCAGTATCAGATCGCGCCATCCAATATACAGCCGAATTTAAAATAAAAGCGGTTAAGGAAAATCAATTAGGAAAAGGACCAGCTCAGATCTTCAATGAAGCTGGGTTTGATTTAGAAATTATTGGTCTAAAGAAAGCTCAAAGTTCCCTTGCACGCTGGCGTAAAACCTATCAAACACTTGGAGAATCAGGATTTTTAGAGGAACGACGAGGAAAAGCAAGTTCTGGTCGGCCAAAGGCTGAACACTTGTCAGCTGAAAAGAAATTAGAAAAAGCAGAAGCGCGTATTCGATTATTAGAGGCGGAGCTTACGCTCCTAAAAAAGCTCGAAGAAATGGAAAGGCAGGCGAAGAAGAAACGAATCTAAAGCCAAGCGAGAAATATCAGGCAATTAATGAAACGATTCGTCTGTATCAATTAAAAAATATGACTCGTTATCTTTGTAAAATAGCGAATGTTAGTCCAAGTGGCTATTATAAATGGCTTCAGAACAATGGAAAGCAAGTACTACGTGATGAAGCAGACTATCAAGATTATTTATTATTGAAGGATATTTATGAAGCCTCAAATGGAAAAATAGGTTATCGTGGATTTTATATGACTTTAACAGAATTACTAGTAACCCCAATGAATCACAAGAAGATATTACGTTTAATGAGCAAATTCAATTTGTATTCAAAAGTGAGACGTGCCAATCCTTATCGTACATTAGCGAAGGCAACTGAAGTGCATCGCCAAGTACCTAATCATTTAAATCGCCAGTTTAAACAAGATGAGCCTGGTAAAGTATTCTTAACTGATATCACCTATCTACAATATGGAAGTGGACAAACTGCCTATTTATCATGTGTTAAAGATGTAGCTACAAGAGAGATTGTGGCATATGAATTATCTACGAGTCTAAAGATGGATATTGTCAGCCGTACATTAAAAAAGTTAGAAGAATTTATAAATGATAACCTACATCCAGAGGCGATGATACATTCCGATCAAGGCTTTCATTATACACACCCTGATTTCCAACAGCGTGTGAAAGAAATGGGTCTCCTTCAATCCATGTCACGACGAGGAAACTGTCTCGATAACGCACCGATGGAATCATTCTTCGGGCACTTTAAAGATGAAGTTGATTACAAAGAAGCTGAGAGCTTAAAAGATTTGAAATACATAGTAGAAAATTATATGGATTACTACAATACTGCAAGAAAACAATGGACATTAAAGAAGATGACTCCGGTAGCATACCGAAGCCATCTAATCG
>NZ_JACSQA010000072.1 GCF_014836845.1 Ureibacillus galli | reverse complement strand
ATTTTGATGTGACCCCTAAAAGTTAGACACGTTAAAGTCGATTAGGCAGCTTGGATAAAACGAGTTCGGTATTGCACCGGACTCATTTTTAATTTTGCCTTCATGCGTTTCGTGTTGTAATAATTTATATAGTTTTCAAGTTCCAATTTAAAATGTTCGACACTTTGAAATTCTTTTAAGTAGAGGAATTCTGATTTCATAATCCCGAAAAAATTCTCCATTACTGAGTTGTCGTAACAGTTTCCTTTGCGAGACATACTTTGCACAACACCTCTTGATTCAAGGGCATGACGATATTTCTTCATTTGATAATGCCAGCCTTGATCAGAGTGCATCAGTAGCTTATGTTCTTCAGGTAATCTCTCTAAAGCTTTCGCTATCATTTCAGAAACTAAAGAATATGTAGGTCTTGAACCAATTGTATATGTAATAATTTCTCCGTTAAATAAATCTAAAACAGGTGATAAATAGAGCTTTTCACCAAATAATTTAAACTCCGTAATATCCGTTACCCACTTCTCGTTTGGCGCATCAGCTTTAAAATTGCGATCTAAAATATTCGGGGCAATTTTACCAACGGTTCCTTTATAAGATTTATACTTTTTCATTCGAACTAAGCACTTTAAGCCTAAGGCTTTCATGATGCGTTGCACTTTCTTGTGATTAACTTTTTTCCCACGATTGGCTAGCTCATCTCGAATACGGCGGTATCCATAACGGCCTTCGTGTTCGTTATAAATGGCTTGAATTTCAACCTTTAATTCGGCATCTGGATCTGGTCGATTCATCTTTTTCACTGAATCGTAATACGTGCTACGTTTGATTCCTGCAAACTCCACAAGTGCCTTCACCGAGTATTTATGCCTTAATTCATAGATGACCTTTACCTTGTCTTCTTTGGTGATTTTTCCTTTGCTTGAACTAAGGCATTCAACTTTTTTAAATACTCATTTTCCATTTCAAGCTGCTTAATTCGTGCTTGAAGTGCTTCATTTGAACCTTCTACAGGTGCTTGTATTGATTGTTTATTCGTTTCTTTTTTCATGGATGGACGCCCCTTTATCTTTGGAACGAACGCATCCACTCCCACAGAAGCCAATTGAATTCTCCATTTCCTAATCAATCCAGGTGAAGAAATATTAAAAATTACTGCAGCTTCGTTAGGCGAGACACCATTTTCGTTCATATAGTTTAATACGTCCATTTTAAACTGAGCCGTGTGAGATGTATAGGATTTTTCAAAAGCAGCTAAACCATGATATTCAAACTGTTTAATCCAGTTACGAATAACAGAAGCAGACGTAGCCATGGATTTTGCGATTTCATTTGTACTTTCAGAACCATATTGATATCTCGTAATGGCCTCAAGTTTTTGTTCATTTGTAAATTTAGTCATAAAAAAACTACACCTCCAATTGTTAGATGTGTCTAACAATTGGGGTGCAGTTCA
>NZ_JACSQA010000071.1 GCF_014836845.1 Ureibacillus galli | reverse complement strand
TTTTGCCTTTAGATTTAGAAGTAAAATTACAAAATAATGATATTGCTTTCCATATCCATCATCTAGTTGAAAGTATCCCTCATGAAGCGTTCGAACCATTTCTACGAAATGAGGGGTGTCCTGCCTATCATCCACGTATGATGCTTAAAATTATCTTATGTGCCTATACACAATCTATCTTCTCAGGACGGAAAATTGAAGCCCTATTAAAAGACAGTATCCGAATGATGTGGCTAGCCCAAGGATATGAACCAAGCTACCGTACAATCAACCGATTCCGTATTCAACCAGAAGTGAAAGATTTAATTCGTCAATGTTTCGTTCAATTCCGTTGCCAATTGATTGAAGCAAAGCTTATTGATCAAGAAGCGATTTTTATCGATGGTACAAAAATTGAAGCAAATGCGAATAAATTTACGTTTGTTTGGAAGAAAAACATTGAAAAATATCACCAAAATTTAATTGAAAAGTCAAACCAGCTATACAATGAGCTACTAGAGAGTGAAATCATACCTGAAATTCAACGTGAAAGCGATGAACAGTTATCATTGGAAGAACTCGCTCAATTAGTTCAAAAAGTGGACGATGTCGTAACTGAATATGATAAACAAATTGAAACATCATCAGATGTTCTAGAACGAAAAGCCTTAAGAAATAAACGTAAATACCCGAAACAATTACGCAAGCAGTTGATTGATTTTGTCCTACGTAAACAAAAATACGAAAGAGACTTTGAAATCTTTGGTACACGCAATAGCTATTCTAAGACAGATTCAGATGCGACGTTTATGCGAATGAAAGATGATTATATGCAAAACGGGCAATTAAAAGCTGGATATAATGTACAAATCGCAACGGAAGGTCAATATACGCTTGCCTATAGTATATATACAAATCCAACAGATACACGTACGTTAATTCCATTTCTAGATGAGATTGAGCAGCATTATTTTGAGTTACCAAAACACATTGTTGCAGATGCAGGTTACGGTAGTGAACAAAACTTTCATGATATCCTTTCGAATAGAAAACGAGAAGCACTTATTACGTATAGTATGTATTTGAAAGAACAAAAGAAAAAGTATAAACAAAACATATTTAATCCCGATAACTGGAAGTATGATGAAGAAACCGATACATATACATGTCCTAATCAAAAACGTCTTGAATTTCAATATTATTCTGTCCGTAATGACCGCACAGGCTTCCAACGGAAGCTCAAAATTTACGAGTGTGAAGACTGTTCGGGATGCCCATTCCGTTCATCGTGTACCAAAGCCAAAGAAGGCAACAATCGAAAATTAATGGTAAATGAAAAATGGGAACAGCAAAAAGAATATGTAAGAGCGAAGCTTTCAGAAGAGAAAACAAGTGCCATTTATCGAAGACGCAAAATCGATGTGGAACCAGTTTTTGGATTCTTGAAGGCTAATTTGCGTTTCACTCGATTTTCTGTACGAGGAAAATCGAAGGTAGAAAACGAAATGGGCCTCGCGTTAATGGCCGTGAATTTAAGAAAATTCACGGCCAT
>NZ_JACSQA010000070.1 GCF_014836845.1 Ureibacillus galli | reverse complement strand
AAATAAGCCTTCCTCTTTAAAATTGGAAGGTTTTGTTTTATGTGCTTAGATATACTTTTTAATCCTCGTTTTGGAAGGTTACTTTCCTTTTTAGTAGGGCATAAATCCAATGTAAAAGCTTATTAGCACAAGCAATTATTGCTACTCTAAAAGGTTTTCCTTCTTCGCGTTTTTTATCGTAGAACTCTCTTAATTTCTTGTTTCTAGGGAGTATTTCATCACTTGTTTTTTGCTTGCGTGCATCTCTTATACCGCATTGTACAGCCATAAACAATGCTTGCCTTAACCTGCTAGAACCTCTTTTGGTTATGCGATTTATGGAAGCAGTAAATCTACCTGAAGAGTAAACGCTAGGATCTATTCCAGCGAATGCTACTAGCTTTTTAGGATGATTAAACCGCTCTATCTCTCCAATTTCAGAGATGATTGTTGCCGCAATCTTTTCTCCAACACCAGGGATAGACTGGATTATCTCATATTCTTTAATTTCTTTAGCGAGAGCATCTATTTCTGCTGCTAACTTTGATAGATGCTCTTGATATTGAAGAACAATGTTAATAAACATTCTTAGGTTAAAGATATGGCTTTGGTACAAGTTGTTTTGAAATGGATTACGTAATGCAGCTTCTCTCAATTTAATTGCTTTTTCTTTTGCCCATTTTTCTGAACGGGTTGTACATAATTCCGCAATTTTATTAGTAAGATCTGATTCGCTAACACTTAAAACCTCTTTGGAGGTTGGGAAGATTGATAGAATCTGTAACGAAATTTTTGAATAGAGATTCCCAAAGACACCTCTATATTCAGGGAAAACCTGATCTAAAATGGATTGTAGCTGTAATTTTGTTTGTGCAGCTGTGCTTGATACTGTTTCTTGTTGTCTAGTGAGATTACGAAGATTTAAGAGTTGTATGCCTCTTTTCTTATATGGTTCTAACTCTTCCTTGTAATACAGCTCACATAGATGATAGGCATCAATGGCATCAGTCTTTACCTTGCGTAAATTTGTACTTCTAGCTCGATGAGAGACAAGTGGGTTTACAATAATATAGACGTATTGTTGCTCCTCCAAAAATTGAATGACAGGAATATGATATTGACCTGTAGATTCTAAAATAACCGAAGGTTGCTTACCATCAGCTAATTTCTCTATATCTCTTAGAAATTCTAATAAACTATCTAAACCTTCAAGAGTATGTTTAATACTAAAGCTCTTACGATATGGTTTGCCTTTATCTAAAAAGGCTTGCACCTGACTTTCTCCTTTTGAAACATCCAGACCTACGACTGGATTCATAATTAAATCTCCTCCTAAAGAAAACTAAATTCGTCGGTAACCCCTAAAGCTGCTTGTAATGTCATAGGTTCGCTTGTTAAACGGGATCCTTGTCCCAACCAGCTCGAAACATGTTTATACAAGTAGGGGGTGAACAGTTTTGTTGACGGGATTAAGTCCCACGGGCCAGACGTTCTACCCCGACTACCGTTATAATAAGACCTAAACGAAAAAGGTCAACCAGAAAAATCTGGCTAACCTCATATTACGA
>NZ_JACSQA010000006.1 GCF_014836845.1 Ureibacillus galli | reverse complement strand
TTCAGAAACTATTACTTTTATTTTAAAAGAAAAAAGACTGTAGGCAAACTCGAAATTTCGAGTTTGTCTACAGTCTGAAAGGAAGTGTCTAAGGCACTTCCTTTTTTTATTGAATATTTAAATTTCACCCAAATGGATTTTCCGTGTAAATATATAAGCTCCGGAAAAATACATTTTGGTTTTTCTATCCCAATCATCTTTTTGGTGATTAGCAATCATGAGCAGAAAAACAAAACTCCTAAGAGGTTTTATATTATATTTTTCTTATTTCCTACTGTCATTACTCGATTAAAGCCTATTTCAAATTTCTAGTAAAACATAATTTATTATGACTAGAAAAAATAGAAAAGAGGTACCAATCATGCGTCGTCCTAGAATAGGATTGTGTTATCCCGGTTATCGTTACTGCGGACCAGGTTGTTCAGGGCCCGGTGCACCAACAAACCCAGTTGATGCTTGCTGTAAATTTCATGATGAATGCTATCTGAAGAATAGTAATAAAAGATATTGCGATCGATTATTTCAACAATGTTTATCTTCCTATACCCATTCCAATAGTAAGATGGGAAGAGATGCAAGATTTTTTTCTAGAGCTATCAACTTAAAAAATTTTTTCTTTTAATAGAAGGGAAATCCGTTCTGCTGGATTTTCCTTTATCTTTTGCAAATAGACATTATGACAAAGTAGGCACTTTTTTAATCGTTAATAATTGCCCCTCTTGTACGAATAATTGACTTGGTTCCGTCAATTCGTGTAATAAAATGTTGGATTTCTTTTGTACTTTCAATTCAACACGATTGGAATTTAAAAGATTTGCTACTTGAACTGTACACACTTTATAAGGTGCCATATGATTTTGGATATATTGTAAAAGTTCTCTGACCTCCCACACTTTTTCTACACCATTAACAATTTCCACTTGAACAGGGAAATCAAATCCAGGTATTGTTTCAACCTCAGCCTCCGTCATATCAAGGGAACCATTCCCTAAACCCATTTTTTGATCGGATGCTAAATATAAATAATTTGTCATTGACTGCTTCTCCTATTCTACTGTTCTGTTATCCCTAATTTTATTTTTAAATTATCATAAAAATATCGATTATTTCAAAAATTCGATATGATATACTATGGAATAAAAATAAATAATAAAGAAGGTTTCCATATGAAATATAGTTTTCGAAACGATTATAGTGAACTATGTCATCCTATTATTTTAAATGCATTGAATAAGGCAAGTAACGAGCAAAACGTTGGATACGGATTAGACATGCATTCGGAAAATGCGAAACGATTAATTAAAGAGAAATTGGAAAGCAATGATTGTGATATTCATTTTGTTACAGGAGGTACACAAGCAAACGCTTCCGTCATTTCCCACATACTTCGTCCTTATGAAGCGGTACTTGCTTGCCATTCCGGTCATATTAACGTTCACGAAACGGGTGCTATTGAAGCAACAGGCCATAAAGTTTATACCGTTCCTGGACAAGACGGAAAACTATCCCCTAAAGATATTGAAGATGCATTAACTTACCATCAAGATGAACATATGGTGAAAATCGGGTTGGTTTATATTTCCCAATCGACGGAAATTGGGACAGTGTATACTTATGAAGAGCTAAAAGCATTATATGAAAGCTGCAAACAAAACAACCTCTATTTATATATCGATGGGGCACGTCTATCAAGTGGACTTGCCGCTAGTGATGTGAAGTTCAATATGTTAAAGAATCTTTGTGACGTTTTTTACATAGGTGGAACAAAAATAGGTCTGTTAAGTGGAGAAGGAATTGTCATCTTTCATGATAAATTAAAACCGTATTTCCGTTATCATATTAAAAATAAAGGAGCTATGCTTGCCAAAGGATTCGTCGTAGGGATTCAATTTGAAGCTGCTTTTAAAGATGATTTGTATTTTAAAATGGGGCAACATGAAAATGAGCTAGCAAGTTTTTTAAGTCACGAATTAAAACAATTAGGTGTGCCTCTTTTAAGTGAATCACCGACAAATCAAATCTTCCCTATTTTCCATAAAGACGTTGTTAATGCATTAAAGGAAATGTATGAATTTGAAATTTGGGAACGTGTTGAGGATAAAATTGCAATTCGTTTCGTTACGTCTTGGTTTACTACGAAAGAAGTTTGCCAGGAGTTAATGGAGGATATTAAAACACTTATTCAAAAATAATGAAAAAAATCATCCATTTAGATGGACGATTTTTTCATTATTTATCGAGGAAAATCAACCACTTGCCCCCTATTAGGAGATTATCATTTTAGTTCCCTACTAAAGTTTCCTTAATAAACTTTTTCTTGCTTCGTGTTCAATTTTACGATCACAATCTTCGCATGAAAATCTTCCGTTCATATTTCGTTTATATAAATTATACTTTCGAGTTCCTTCGATTACATGAAATGGCTGCTTACAAAAAATACACTGTAGCTCGTAGCTAATCAAGCTAATCCCTCCTTAATTTGCGATGAAGCCTTTTTAGAATACAAGACAATATATAATAGTAATGCAAACAATACACCTAATAGCCCAAAGGATATCGTCGTAAATTGTAATGTAAACCATTCTGAAAATAAACCAATAATCAAAGTAAATAATATTTGAATTGTACTCTGAAAAATATTTGCAATACTGCCGAAACGTCCCATTATTTCAGCTGGGACACTAACTTGATAAAACGTATTGTACCCTGCATTACTAAATGCCATAAAGAAACCTAATGCCACAAAGCTTATTAACGCCAAATACATTGTCGATGAGCAGTAAAATAACGAATAAAAGAACATCGTTAAAAATAAACCGTTTGCGATATATTGCCGACTTGTAAACTTATTGGCATATTTTGCAGCGACTATTCCACCTACTATCGCACCGACTCCTGCCACACTGACCATCGTCCCATATAAACTATCTGATAATGCCAATTGCTGCTTGATAAAAGTAGCTTCCTGGGAATCAAGCGCATGGGCAATCATTAGTGTTAACTGGAAAAATAAAAATATCTTTATGAATAAGCTATCTTTTTTGACAAAACCCATGACCGTCACATAATCTTCCTTAAGCAATTTCCACGTCATCGGTGGCTTCACCGCTTCAGCTGGTTCATCAACATTTGGTAATCGATAAATAGCCCAAGCGCAAGTAAAGAACGTTAAGCTATTCACCCACATAGCGACGAATGTATCGAACAATAAAATAAGTCCCCCTGCTAGTGCTGGTCCGATTAAAAAGGAACCCGAATTAAACATACCTAATAATGCATTAAATTGTTGTTTTTCTTCATTTGGTACAGCTTTCGTAATATAGTACGTACTACTTGGAGCAAAAAAACTACTTGCAATATTCGCCATAAAAAGAAGAAGATAAATGAGCCATATGGATTCCATAAAGGGCATCAGCAATACAATAACCCCTCGACTTATATCACTTAAAATCATTAGTTTCCGCTTATTCGAACGGTCAATGATTGAGCCTGCAATAAAACTCGTTAAAATTCGAGCGATTGGTCCAACTATATAAATTCCCGCCATAGCAGCTGGTGATTCGGTTAAATGCCAAACAAATAAATTTAATGCCACTAGGTATATCCAATTTCCTAAATAAGAAAACCCAAACCCAAAAAAGATTAAATAATACTTCCGAATCATTTTCATTTTATCGCCCCCTAATGGAACTAGCTCATAGTCATTCGTATTTTCTATTCAGGAGAACAATGAATATCGACACTTTTTTCCAAAGGGTACGATAGGAACTTTAAATCATTGGTTCGCTTCTTCAAATTTCAAGTAAACAAAACTCGGTTTGTTCTATATGGATAATATTAACATCAGGTAGTCATTCTGTATATTGTCAAAATTCCGAACATTATAATAAAAGAGGTGAAGAAACAACATACCGTTTTCCTCTACCTATCATTTAATGGCTCATCTTTTTTAATTAATATTCTTTTTTACTACTGTCTTCTTCTACTAATATAGGAGATGACAGAAAAAATCTTTAGGTATTTTTACTTCATTCTATTACTCTTCATACTATAAAAGGAGTATTTCTGATTTTACCTCTTAAACAACCACTTTTACAATGTAACGGGAAAAGGTGATAGGCAAACCATCCTTCGTTGCATTCTGTTCAAATATCCTCGAGATTTCAAGTAGATCATTTTTTAAAATTCTTTTATAAATTGAAGGATGTTGACCAAAACAACGCAGTTTAATGACATCTAATGCTGAGTGAAGATATTCTATACAATTGATGATTTCAATTTTGAAGTCGGAGAATTGACACTGTTCAAGTTTTTGGGTAATCGAGGTCAAGATGGGAGTTCCGATTGATGGTAAAAAAAGATTAGGAAACAAAAGGGATAATTCTTTGCCCATGTCATCCCCAGGATGGAGCCCTAATATTTCTCCCTTTGTTTTTACGAGATTTTTTAGTTGGAGGTAGGCCGAAGTTGGCCCCTTTCTAATATAAGCACAATCAAATTCGTTTCGCTTAAAAGGTAAACCTATCTTAACATTTCCAATAACAAAGGATACATTAGGTTTTTCATTGTTCTGTCCTACTTGGATAAATGAATCGGTTACATCAAAGCCAACAATCTCCTTTGCCACCGAACTACATTGAAAGGTAAATGAACCATCTCCACAACCAATATCCAATACTTTTTTATTCGCTATTATTTGATTCACTTCATGCTCAAAAATGGTTTCTCCATTTGGTTCTGTAATGGTGGAATTCCAAGGATAGGTGTATTCATTTTGAATTTGACTAAGTTGTTTGTACCAGGCGATTGAATGGGGCGGCAACCAATTCGTAAATGTCGTAGGATTCGTTAGTACCATTTTTTCCTCCTTAACCTAAACCTCTATTACTTTTTAATTGATATGTTTCTTACTCCTTGTTTTTCTGTAACTACCTACTAATAACTTTCAACAACAAGAGGGGTAATCCTTCTCGATTATTAATTTTCAAGTTTTTATTTCAGATAATTATCTCCTATTTTCCTTTTACAAACTAATAAATAAAGGATTTGAAATGGAAATTCGTTAAGTTAACAAGCTTGATAAATAAAAAAGTTCAACCAGAAAATCGGTTGAACTTCATTAGGTGTTCTTTAAAACGCAAAGGTTAATTCTCCGGAGTTGTATAAACCAGTTACAGCACCGATGACAAGTGCAATAAGGATAACGAGTGCTGGATGCCATTTCAATTTTTCAAGTAATAAATAACTTCCTACTAATAAAACAATTGTATAAATGACTCCTAGACTAACTACGCTGTCTTTTGCAAAATCAAATGTCATGACACCGAGTAAAACAGCAATAACCGGTCGTACGATAATGCTTATATTTTTTACTTGTGGTTTATCCTTGTATTTCAGTAACACGGCCATTAACAGCAACATTAAAATAATAGACGGGGCTACTGTAGCGAACAATCCTATGAAACTCCCAAGGAGACCCCCTTCTGTATAACCAATGTATGCAGCAAGTTTCGTAGCAATCGGTCCAGGTAATGAGTTACCAACGGCTAACACTTCACTAAATTCCTGATTGGTCAGCCAACCGTAATGGTCTACAACTTCTTTTTCTACTAACGGAATAGAAGCTGGACCACCACCATAACCTAATATGCTCGAAACAAAGAAGGCCCAGAATATTTCCCAATAGATCATTCCTTTGACCCCCTTTTACTAATGGGAATGAAAACGTAAATAATGAAAGCTAAGATCACAATTGCTGGATGGATATGAAGGAATTCTGTTAACAATAAGGCACTAAATATAAGAATTGATCCTTTTACCCAGCCGAGTGTTTCCCCCGATTTTTTTGCAAAATCCCATGTCATTGTTGCAAGCATTACAGCAACTACCGGTACTACGGACATGGACATATGTTGAACCCATGGTATATCTTTAAATTTTTGTAATACTTGCAGTAAAAAAATAATGATAATGGCAGTAGGAGCAACCGTTGCAAGTAAGGCACCGATACAACCTACGACACCGGTAACACGATAACCAATATAACCACCCATTTTCGTAGCAATAGGTCCTGGAAGCGTATTGGCAATCGCTAACGTATCTGAAAATTCCTCATTGGACATCCATTTATATTTTTTTACGGCTTCTTGATGGATAAGGGGAATGGCAGATGGACCCCCTCCAAAGCCTAACATTCCAACTCGAAAGAAGGCGACTATTATATCCCAATTTCTTTTCCAATATGGGCGTGGCGGTTTAGAAGTAAGGGACTCAGGTGCTTTTTCTTTCTCTACTGTTTTTACCAAGCCGCTATTGCTCCATCCGTACGGGACTCTGTTCCACCTTGTAATACGCCCGTTTCTGGATTTCGCCAAATTATTTGACCACGCCCAAAACTACCACCATCCGAAGTTACACGCACATCATGACCTTTTCGTTCGAGCGCCTGAACTAAATAGTTCGGGAACTCCGGCTCCACGTGTACCGTTTTCCCGTTCATCCATTGCCACCTTGGCATATCCAATGCCGCCTGTGGATTCAATAAATAATCTACTGTGTTTGTTACAACCTGGAAGTGTCCTTGGGGCTGCATATAGCCTCCCATGACACCAAACGGGCCAACTGCTTGATTGTCCTTCGTTAAAAATCCAGGGATAATCGTATGGTAAGTTCTCTTTCCAGGCTTTAACACGTTCGGATGGGACTCATCTAAACTAAAGTCTGCACCGCGATTTTGCATCGAAATTCCTGTTCCAGGAATAACAATGCCCGAACCGAATCCCATATAATTACTTTGAATATATGAGATCATATTCCCTTCTTCATCTGCCGCAGCTAAATAAACTGTACCGCCCTTTACTAATTCAACCGGTTGTGGATCAAGAGCCACATCCCCTATCATTTGGCTCCGTCTTTCTGCATAACGATCTGACAACAATTCTTCAGCAGAAATCGGCATTTCTTCCGGCTCTGTAATAAAAGCCTGACCATCTGTAAAGGCAAGTTTCATCGACTCAATTTGATGATGAATCGTTTCCGCACTTTGCCATTGAGGCGAAGGTAACTTTTCGAAAATATTTAAGGCCATTAGAGCTACCATCCCCTGGCCATTTGGAGGAATTTCCCAAACATCATAACCTCTATAATTAGTCGAAATCGGCGTCACCCATTGTGGTTCAAATTGACTTAAATCATCTTTAGATAAAAAGCCATTATGCTGTTTCATAAAATTATCTATTTTATCAGCTAGCTCTCCCTCATAGAAAGAACGAGCATCTGTTTCCCCTATAGACTTTAATGTGGCCGCATGACCTGGTGATTTCCAAACCTCCCCTATTTCTGGCGCTCTTCCATTAGGAGCAAAGGTTTCAAACCATGCATCAAATTCTTCTGTCGTAAAGCTTGTTTTAAATTTGTTATAGGCACTACGCCAATATTTACCTAAAATTGGCGTTAACGGATATCCTTCTTCCGCATAACGGATTGCTGGTTTTAATGATTCGAGTAAAGGAAGACGTCCGAAACGTTTCGCTAATGCTGCCCATGCAGCAGGAACACCTGGAACTGTAACAGGAATAACACCATGAACCGGCATTTTATCATAACCGCGTTCCTTTACTGCAAGAGCCGAAATAGATTGAGGAGAAGGACCGGAAGCATTTAATCCATGTAATTGATCCTTCATCCATACTAATGCAAAAGCATCTCCACCGATTCCGTTTGAAGTCGGCTCAACAACGGTTAAGGCAGCAGCTGTCGCAATCGCTGCATCAATCGCATTCCCACCCTTTTGTAAAATTTCTAACCCAGCTTGTGCTGCTAATGGCTGTGAAGTGGCCACCATCCCTTTTTTCGCAAAAACAGTATGTCGTTTTGATACGAATGGATGAAATAAATAATCCATAAACATTCCTCCTTTATTGATCTGCTATTTTCGCTGCCCATATTTTGAAACAGGATTTTCCTATTTATTGAATTCCTCTAAAAACAAAAAATGATTGAAAAACTTTTGATAACAATCACTACGATTATGAAAACCGAATTTTACGAACATTTGTAAACCACATTTTCATTTTTACTTACTTATTGTTCCAAACAATTTAAAATGATTATACGTTATAAAAATCTAAAAATCTATAATAATATTTGATTTTTTAAAAAATTCACTTTACCCTTCTAAAACATTTACTAAAAAAACTCATCGAAATTATCCGATGAGTTTTTAGGTAGATTATTATAATTTTAAACCACGTCTACTTTTAAATCGACGGAGTAAGATATGGCTTTCCACTCGAGTAATACCTTCTAAAGCGTATAATTCTTCATTTATAAATCGTTCAAGGGCTGGGAAATTATCGACTAATACATGGGTATGTAATGTAGAAGGTCCCGTCATTTGATAGCAGCTAGCTACACTTGGATTTTCCGCCAATGCCTCTGCTACTCGAACGAGGGAACTTGGCTCACAGTCTATTTCAAAAAATGCAGATACCTCTTTCCCGACTTTTGAGCTATTGATGACTACGGTAAATTGCTCGATAACACCGTCATCCATTAATTTAGCAACTCGTTCACGTACAGCAACTCGTGAAAGTCCCAATTCTTTAGCGATATCAACATAAGATAAACGTCCATTTTCAGTTAATAACGACAATATATTTTTATCGATTTGATCCACTTCATCTCCTCCATCCGACTTTCCTATTTTTTTATATTATACGAGAAAATTTTCCAAAATGATAATTTTCCACGCCTTTTCATTCCAATTAGAAAGATTATAGCTCTTTTTTCAATCAAGATGTAAGAACAACCTTTACTTGCCCTCCCTATTATTTAAATTTGGAAATAATAAAAGGAATTTCTGCTAAATCATCTATTGTATTATCGGTATTCACATTATAAGTGGCACAATCTTTCTTCCAAATTGTCTTCATTCCAATTTTTTGGCTAGCTTCGATATCATTGCGAGGATGGTCACCAACAAACACACATTGGCTAGGGGAAACGTTTAGTTTCTCCATTGCTCTTTTGAATATTTTAGGATGAGGCTTTTTTATCCCTTCCCATTCTGAGATCACAATTGTTTGAAAATATTCTTCAATTTCTAGTGCCTTTATATTTGCCATTTGAAAATGACCTCTTCCATTTGTCACGATACCTAATAAAAGATTGTTCCTTCTTAATTCCTCTAACACCATTTTGAGATGAGGAAACGGAACGCAATAACGGTAAAATTCAGTAATGTAATCTTCATACAACTCTTGCCATGTTATTTTTGTTATACCCATTTCCATTGTTAATTGTTTGTATACATTATCTTTCCAAACGTATCCCCGATTATCGAGTTCAAGGAACCGCTTAACATATTCTTCTTTTCGAACCAAATGAAAACTTGTACATAACCGTTCATATTGATCTTCAACAAAACGCCTCACCGATTCATCCCGATTAAGTAACGTCCCATCTAAATCGAACAAAACAGCTTTGATCATTCACACCCACTCCTAAAGAAACGATACTATTTTATTTCTCCCTAGATTTATAAAACCCCTCTATATAAAAGGTCACAAGCAAATCATTATTGTGATATATTCATAGTCTGGAAATTATGTTATGGTAGATTATCGACAACTTTAGATGAGAAGGTGAAGATGATGCTAGAAGTTAGTGAAAGTAAATTATCAAAATATATTATCCATTATGTTGCGGATACCCTTGTAACCGGCGAAGAAGTATATTCTCAACCAGAAGTTATGCTCGAAGCCGCTTTTACCCAATTAGCTTTTCATAAAATCGATTTTGAACAACAATATGAATTTTTCCATGAAACGGATATTGGATTAAATGAAATTTATACTTATGTAACATCCATCTTTAGACAAAGTGATGACTTTCTAAATCAATCAAAAAATATCGCTACACATTTACAAAGTGCATCGCAACATCCAAATATTAAAGGTGGCGAATTATTTATTGGTTTATTTGAAAATTGCATGATGCCAACTGGTGCAAAAAAGGTATTAGCAATTGTCAAAATCGAAGAAAAAGAATTATTTTTAGATGTGAAAAATGAAGATAATAAGCTCATCGTAAATGGTATAGATGGCATTAACACAAAGAAAATAAATAATATGGCCATCATTATTGACATGGGACCTGATGAGGCGCCGATCGTCTTTATTAAAACGAAACGTAAAGAAGATGTCGTTTACTGGCAAGAGCGTTTTTTAAAGATTAAAGTAGCCGATGAACATTACCATAAAACGAACTTAGCATTAACGGAATGTAAAAAATATATTTTAAAAGAAGAAAGTTATTCTAATACGGAGAAGTTAGGTTTATTAAATAAAACTCTCGATTATTTTAGAAATGAAGAGGAATTTCAAGTAGATAACTATATAGATTCAGTATTTAAAAAAATGGATGCAGCACAAAAAGACATTATTGTGAATTCTGTTAAACCGTATGAAACCGTCATATCCGACACTGCAATTGAAAAGGTTGAAAAAACATATAAACGAAAAATTAAACTTGATTCGAATATTGAAATTCAAGTAAATGTCCAAAACATCGAACAAGTCGATGAACTCATTGAAATTGGTTATGATGAAACGACAAATCGAAAATATTACAAAATTTATTTCCAAGAAGAATTATAAATCGATCACAACCATGCCCCAACTCGAATTTAGAGTTGGGGTTTCATTATAGGGTCGAACGAATATCTTTCATAAATAAATCCCACAGCTCAAAAAGAGATGTGGGATGTTAGCTTTGAATAAAATTTATGTATTGGAATAAAAATGCTACGTTTATGTACCGAAACATCTACTTTGATTGTTCGATTATTAAAGATTATTTAAATCATTTTCACCGACAATACTTACCCAGATTTCGGCTACATTCGGATCAAAGCCATCTGTCAAATCGAGTTGAACGCGATAGTTATTACCAGGTAAATAACGATCATTGAATGTCTCATAAGAAGTATTTAAAACTGTACCATCAATGTCTACCTGCTCTACCAATACTTTAACTTCATTAACTTCTTTTTCACCGGAAACGTAAAGTTCGATAAATAGTTCCCATTCATAATCATAATTGAGTTCCGTCCAACTATCTGCTATTTCAACACCATTCACTGTACTTGTATCGTAATAACTTGTTGGCAAATACGGATCTTCATATAAATAATCTTCATTGTATTCAGCATCTTCTCTGTACCCGTATTCATCATTGTACTCGTATTCTTCATACGAATTAGTAGAATTACCAAAAATTTCGTCCGAATTTACAAAGACAAAAAAGAATAAAAATGCTCCTAATATTAATAAGTAAAGTACAAAAAAGCTTCCGAAAATGATTAAATAAGCTCTAGTAAATGATTTACGTGGTTCCTTCTTTTCAAAGAATGCCCAGTAAATAATAAACCCAATATTTACGAAAGGAATTGCTAAAAGTAGTAGTGTAATTAACCAATATTTTAAACCGTATTCATTCGGTGTTTCGTCATTTGGTTTTTGTTCCGCTACTGCTATTACTTCTTCCTCTACGCTGTTTGTTGATGATTCCTCATAATTTGGGGGTACCGACATTATATTCCTCCTGATTGTTTATTTTTCCTTTAAAAGGCATTTATTAAGACCGATTCATTTTAACATTCAATAATTGGTAAGTAAATATTCCTGAAGTTAATTTTTAAAATGTAGTCTTTTCAACTATTTTCACAAATAAGAATCGATTCTACCCATATCTGTAACTAAATAGGGATTATCTTTCCTCATTTCTTCGACAAGAACTTCTGCTTTCGTACGATTATCCATTAATATTTCTAACTCTCGTTGGGTAATCCCAACTAATTGCATAAATTCGACTTTACCATGGACTGTATTTAAGCTTTGTGCTTCAGTATCGTTCACGACTAATAACGCTGTAATATTGGAATTAGTACCTATATGAAGGGAACTTCCATTACCCGCTATAAATTGAAACGGCTCAAAAAATCGGTTTTGAGTGAAAGTATATTTCGCAAGGTTGGATAACATATCAATGGCCCACATACAATCTTCATTTGTTTCTTCTTTAAGTTTTATCGTCATTTCATATCCCCAGCGACTCCATTCACCACCGAATGCTTCTTCATTTGTATAAAGTTCTGTCATTCCATAAGTAAGTAAATGTTTAAATCCTTTAGGTGAATCATAAATACTAAATCCATCTAAATATTCATCACCACCGAATATCGCACGGGAATGGAATAGCGTTCCATAATGCGCAGGATTTTGGTTTGGATAAAGTTTACCGAAAACTGAATCGATTGCTTCCCATCCTGGTGCCCAATCTTCCTGCTCTGCCGCAAGCCTTTTATACTCTTCAAGTTTCATTTAGCCCCTCCCCTCCTATTCTTTTCATTATTATTTTTATTTTCGGTTAAGATCTTATTTTTTTCATTTATTTGTTTCAAAATTTAAAACCTCCCAATATAAAATGGAAGCAAAATCTTATTAAACCGATTTAACTAAAGAAAATACAGCTGGAAGAAGGGTAAACAGTAGGAAAAAGACTACGGGTAAAATTGTATTAATCCCACCACTTTTTTGAATATTATTCTTTCGACTTTCTATATCATGGTAAGCCGCTTTTATTTTTAATATTTTCTTACTAACAAATGTTAAATAAAGTTTTTTACCATATACGAATAATAGCACTCGAATAATCATGCTTATAAATATAGTTAAATTAATATTATCATTTGTTAATAATGCTACCGAAAATATTGTTATGAAACTTATTAAATTATAACCAACAAAGATAAAGAAAAAGTATAAATATAACTTTCTCCATAGTAACCATTCAAAAGGAAAGAACAATGCGATTATCACTGGTTTCCATTTATTGCTCATATAGAAATCTACACTGTCACTAATAAACAGTTCATATTCTTCTTTTTTTACTATAGTTTTCTCGTTTATCTTAATAGTATCTACGGAAATCAGCTCCTTTGTATTTATAAAAAGAATTCGATTCTTATCCTATTTCACAGGTGGAAATCAATGGAATATAGGGAAAGATTTTGACAAAAGCTATAATACTATACTTTTTCAAATTATGTAATAAGTTTCCTAATTTTAGGAAAATCGATTTTTATATGTAGTTAATTTATCACCCACTCATTTACGAACATAATCAATTAGTTATCTTGCTATATAAGTAAAACTTACCATTTCCCATTCCCATTTCTCTTAACCTCAATAAAAAAAATACGGATTCCGTTTTCGGAATCCGTTTAACGTATTTACTATCGAATCACAATGAACTTTTCTTGAACAGATAGGATATTTTTCTCTGCAAATACTTGATTTTTATTTATAAAAAGACATTTGATCGATTAAAGTTCATGATGAAGGAATAGTCCATTCCTCTTTTAAAGAAACTTGTTGCAAGGATGCTGCATAACTAATAGCTTCTAACCCCGTTCATATTATTACGCCTTCTGTAGGAATCCGTTGTCTAAAAAGATGGTTCACACTATTTTCTCACAGCATGGATGTAATGAATTGTTTCAAACGCGGACAAATAGTCTGTTCGATTACGAAAGAATTGATTTTGAATTAGATCTGGCGATAAATGTTCATAAATAAGCAAACCTGCATCTTCTAATAATTTCTCCATTTCTTCATAAGAAAAACATGATTTCATTGGTTCCCCACTAGCTAAAGCCATTCGAACCATATTTTGAACTCGGTTTGATCGTCCTTTTTCTTCAAATAGAAATTCATCTGCATAATCAAAAACGATCGAACTTCCTAACGGTACATTAGCAAATAATTCAATTAAAAAATTTGCAAATTCATCTTTCGTTAAATAATAAGAAACGCCTAAAAGGCTTATGAATGTTTTTTTGTTTGGATTAAATCCTTTTTCAATAAGAGTATGGTTATTAAATTTTTTACTAAAATCCATTGATATGAAATGAAGATTTTTTGGAAATTGATAATGAGCATCTGTTAATCTTTTCTTTTTAAAGTCTTGTGTAGTTGGATAATCCACTTCAAATATCTCAATATGCTCATTTAATTGTGGATACCGAAAACAAAAAGTATCTAAACCAGCACCTAAAATAACATACTGTTGAACACCAAGTTCAATTTCATTTCGCACTACATTCTCACAATAGGCAGCCCGCGCTAAAGGCGTTGGAGAAAGTTGTACTTGCGTAATCCACTTTAGGATCTCATTTGGTTCATTTTGAAACTTCTCTTCAATTTCCTTATTAAAAAATTCGATTCCATTAATCATGTTCTCTCGAATCGTTGCAAATTCTTGTTCGGTAATTAAATCCACTGTTATAAAATCATCAAAGATTTTAGGTTCATCAAATTTACTATGATACGCTCGACTAAAAGCTGATATTAAGGAAGTTAAACTTGATTCATTATTCTTCAAAATATTAATCCTCCCATAAAAAAATAAGATTCCCCTGGCCAGGAGAATCTTATTATATAAACTAATATTCGAATTGTAAATTATAGCATAAATAAAAATTTTTGTCAACTATTTCATCCTTTATTAAAAGAATCTACTACAAAGCTAGTAGAATAGGGATTATGAATACTGAAACCCCTTTCCTATAAACAATAGGACAATACAATATACATCCACCGGTACTATATGAAGGTAAGGTAAAATTGAGTTTACTTTTATATAAATGTTCGTTGTAATTATTTTTAAACCAGTATTTGATTGAGCATCAGCAAGTCGTTCATTTATCTTTATTTTTTCAGAAGAATCTTCGAGTTCCCAAATGGCTTCATTCAAGTTCGGATTCACGTAATCTGCCTCTAAAAATGCATACTGAGGATTTGAGATCGCCAAAATTACACTTCCTTCGCATAATTTTCCTAATCCACTAAACAACTACAAAGAATGTTAATCCAAATGGCCGATAACTTAATGTATTGTATTATATTCCTAATTCTTTCGCGTCATAACTGTATATACATGCTTCTTTTAAAACAAAAAAACTAGCAGAATATTTCTGCTAGTAGACAAAAAATGATCCAATTGCTAAACCAATAACCGCTAGAATGATAAAAACAATAACGAATAAAATTGTAATAATAACGGTAGGTATTAATAAGGTGAAGAAAGCTTTCCAATTTGAAATTTGATGGGCTTCTGCAATAACGGCAATAGAAATAACAATACACCAAACTGTAACTACTACTGTAAGGAACAATGTAATAATACCCACTATTCCTAACATCCCTTCAAAGGACGAGTAAAATAGACTATAAGGATCTGTATACATCCAAATAATATAGAAAGGAATTAAAATCACATATGGAATCGAAATAAGGGATAATGCTTTAAATAATTCTTGATACGTTCCAACTCCTTTAAACATTTTCCCTATCGGCCAAATAATTAAAGAATAGAATGCATTCGAAATAATTCCGAAAAATACTGAACATATAATTAGTAGCACTAAAATCCCCAAAATCGGTAAAGTGGGATAAAGTTTCGTATCAATAATGGATGCACTAAATACGCCGATATAACTAATGGCAATAATGAAAAGTGTATAAGGAATCCCCTTATTATCCATTACATATCGAGCTGTTTTTTTAGGGTGTAACCAAACGGATAAAAATGGATTTAATTTTTGTTGTTCATTCATAAAATCACCTTCTCTTTTTCTTTGTTAACTTTATAAGTAAAGCATGATAGTGTATTTTTGTAAATGCCGTATTTTTATTGAAAATAATTTTATAACCGTGATTTTTATGTAGAGAGGAACGCTATTTCAAATTCATTAGCTGGCAAAGGTTTACTATAGTAATATCCTTGAATATTAAAACAATTGTTTTCTTTTAAAATATCTAGTTGCTCCTTCTCCTCTATCCCTTCCGCAATGACATCCATTTGTAAATGTTTCGCCATGGAAACAATCGTAGCTACTATCGCTTTGTCATTTGGATTATTCGTTAAATCTTTAATAAACGATCGATCGATTTTTAATTGATTAATCGGTAACATTTTTAAATAGCTAAGTGAACTATATCCTGTTCCGAAATCATCCAAACTTAGCTGAATACCAAACTCGCTAAGTTCTTTCAAAATTTGATTCGATAAATTTGAATCCATCATCATACTTTCCGTAATTTCGAGTTTTAAATATTTCGGTTCTAGTCCCGTTTCTTCTAAAATGGAAAGAATATATTGGCCTAAATTTGCCTGATAAAATTGTTGTGCTGAAAGATTAACGGATATTGGAATGAATGCCCCTCCTGCCATTTGCCATTCCTTCATTTGACGACACGCTTCTCGCAACACCCAATTTCCGAACTCATAGATGATTCCCGTTTCCTCTGCAATGGGAATAAAAATATTAGGGGCAACTATACCACGTGTTGGATGCTGCCAACGAACAAGAGCTTCGACCCCAATTAATCTATTATTCTCCGAACAAACTTGCGGTTGATAGTGAAGAAAAAATTCATTAAATGATAAGGCCTTACGTAAATCTGCTTCCAGTTTTATTTTCTCCTCCATTTGACTATTAAGTTCATGAGAATAGAACTGAAAACCGTTTTTTCCACCTTTCTTCACTTCATACATTGCAGAATCAGCATTTTTTAACAGTTGAATCATATCTAAACCGTCTTCAGGATATAGTGCAATACCGACACTTGCAGTAACATAGAAGTCACTATCTTTAAGATGATAAGGATGACTAATAACCCGAATTATCCCTTTAGCCAATTCAGAAAGTTCATTATAACTATATTTTTCATTGCACAAAAGGGTAAATTCATCCCCGCCTAACCGGGCAGCGATCACGTCCTTACCAGAAATTTGCTTCTCAATTCTTTTGCCTACCTCTTGAAGTAACTGATCTCCGTAAGCATGCCCAAGAGTATCGTTAATAATTTTGAATCGGTCAATATCCATCATCATAACAGCAAACTGATTTGGATTTGACTCAATTTTATCTGACAATAATTTATTAAACATACGCCGATTCGGTAAACCCGTCAAATCATCATGATAAGCTTGTTGTTGAATTTTATTTTTGTACAATTTTTCTTCTGTAATATCACGAGAAATAATATAACTGCCAACAACTTGACCATCCACAACAACAGGTACATTCATACAATGAACATCGATACACTCTTTGTTGTCTCGAACCATACTAATATCATAACTTTTCGGTTCTCCACTTAAAGCGCTTTGCAACCCGTCAATGGCTTGTCCACGATCCTCTTTTACTATAAAAGGTAAAATTTCATAAATGGAATGCTTAAGAAGTTTTGCATCTTTCAATCCTAATAATTTAATCATTGCTGGATTAAAACCCGTAATCTGATAATCAAAATTTACGGCAATAATACCGTCCTTATTTTTATCAAATAACGATTTATACCATATCGAACCTGTTTGAATTTCATGATCCATTATTGCAAATCGTTTAGAAATATATGTACCGAATATCGATAATCCAAGGGTAATGAATGTAGCGACGACAATCACATAACCGAGCAGTTTCTGATCTAGTACTTTACCAACTGTTGAATTATACCTTTCATCAATATAAAATTCAGCTGAAAACATACCAGTATAATGCATACCGACCACAGCAGCACCCATCACTAATCCGCTGCTTAACTTTTTCCACACTTTTCCTTTCTCATTCGTTTTTCGGAAATAAAAGGATAACCAAAAAGCTGCTACCGCAGCAATAATTGCAATGACAATCGATAACCCCACATACATAAGATTATAGGAAATACCAATTTGCATCGCTTCCATACCTGTATAGTGCATCGCTACAATACCTGCAGCAAGTAGAATACCTCCACTAAATAAATGGCGTAGAGTTAGTTGATCACGCCCAACAATAAACAATGATAAAAACGAACCTATAAGAATAGCAACATAGGATTCAAAAATGATAAACAAATTATAGGAAACTGGAACTTGTAAAGAGAATGCTAGCATCCCAATAAAATGCATCGACCAAACACCCATACTCATTGCAATAGATCCAAACAACAGCCATAACAATCGTTTGCGCCCAAAGGTTTTACTAACCCATCCAACTAAATCAAGGACTGTGTAAGAAGCCATGACGGCAACTACATAAGAAAAGACAACTAAAGCAAAATCATATGTTCCATGTACATGATTCATGTGAAATCCTCATTTCTAAAAGCAAAAATTATTTACGAGAATATAATAAAGAATTTATTCCTCCTTCTATCTATTTATACTTTACTCTGATTTTAATAAGATGATTTATTTTCTAAACTTTATGTAAAAAATACATTTTAAATACTACTTTAAACGAGTTAATTTTATCTTATAAATAAAAAATAATTATACGATAATTTCTACATATTTAGAACTTTTTAAACATTTTTCATAAAAACTCGACATAAATTAAAGACCTCCGTTTAAACGAAGGTCTATTTTTACATCAAAAACGTTTTAATCCCAGTCCAATTCTTCGCTATTTTGCTTTCTGTAAATTGCCGCATTGTCCGAATCCTTTCTTACAAAGGAGTATTCACCAGATAAGTACAGATCCGTTTTCACTTTTTTCAGAAATTCCCGTCCGGCAGATATTCGAGAACTTTTTGTAAATTGATTCCATTCAATTTTGGAAAATAAATCGCGAATTTTAAACTCTGTACCTGGTGGTAAATGTTTTGCTTTTTCATGAATGGCCAATATGGATACTTTAACTCCAGTCGTTTCGTATCCAAGCTCATGTAGCACAAGATCTTTTATAACTGCACCAATTGATTGCTCCGCCTCTTTTGCGACATCTTCTAAATAATCATATTCTTCATCTGAAAAACGAATTGTTACGGTTTGCGACATAAAATCAACCTTTCTGTATTAAGAGAAAATTCTTTGTAAACATATATTAATTCTTTGTACACAAACAATCAAGTTTTTTTAAACTTAAAAACCACTATAAACCTTATTAAAAAGGTTTATAGTGGTTTCTTTCAATTATGATAGTAGACTGTCACGGAATGAGATTAAGGGTTTTCAAAAGAAAAATTCCTCTCCTATCAACAGAATTGCAATAAATTAAATATCGACTATTAACGAAATAAGATAGCCAGTTAACTTTTAAATAAACGTTCGTTGGGATCATTTTAAGGACAGTTTCTGAAATATCATCATGCTCCCTATCTTTTACCTTTTCCAAAGAAGAATCATCGAGTTTAGTTAAAAAGCGGTTCAAGTTTGGATTCATATAATCAGCCTCTAAAAAGGCATATTGAGGGTTGGAAATCGCCAAACATTACACTTCCTTCGTATCATTTTCTGTCCTTCACCAGTCAGAAGCAGTTACAAGTCATGCAATCCGAAATTAGACGATCACTGTACCACTTATTATATTCCTGCTATATCGACATCATAACTGTTCGTTGTGATTCCTTTTACAAAAAAAGCTAATCGACTAATTTGTTTCCAAATTAATTGATTAGCTTTACTTGTTCCAATGTTTTTTAATTATATAGATGTTCCAAATCGCTCTTCTAATTGTTCCATCACTTCTTTCACGTAACCTTCTGAAAGATTGTGTTTAGCAATATAGCGATTACGAGGATGCTTTGCACACTCTAGCGAACAACCACCAAGATGTTTGGCTTCATTTTCTTCCGATGCAAGTATATGTTTGTTACATTCAGGGTTGGCACATTTAATATAACGTTCACATGGTGTACCGTCATAATAATCTTTTCCGACAACAACATGTTCTACTTGGTTAATCGGCACTGTAATCCGCTCATCAAAAACGTACATTTGCCCATCCCAAAGCCTACCTTTTGTAACAGGATCTTTACTATATGTGGCAATCCCACCATGTAATTGACCAACATCTTCTCCGATACCTTCTCGTTTTAACCAACCAGAGAATTTTTCACAACGGATACCGCCTGTACAATAAGTTAATACCCGTTTCCCTTCGAATAATTTTTTGTTCGCCCGGACCCACGCTGGCGTATCACGGAATGTTTCTACTTCAGGGCGTATCGCCCCACGGAAATGACCGACATCATATTCATAAGTATTACGCACATCTAAAACAACCGTATCTTCCCGTTGCATTTCCTCCATAAATTCAGCTGGTGAAAGGTAGCGGCCCGTGATTTCTTTTGGATTTACATCGTCCTCCAAACTTAAATTAACCAGTTCACGACGTGGTCGGCATTTCATCTTTTTGAAAGCATGACCTTCTGCTGCATCGACTTTAAACACAATCCCTTCAAACAATGGATCTTTTTTCATCATGTCCATATAAGCATTTGTATCATCAATTGTCCCAGAAACAGTCCCATTAATCCCTTCTTTTGCAACAAGAACTCGACCTTTTAAGTTTAGGTCGTTACACGCTTGTAAATGTTCTTCTGCAAAGGCTTCTGGATTTTCAATTGTTGTATAGTGATAATATAATAAAACTTGGTATTTCATCTTACGTTCCACCTATCATACATATTTACAGGATATCCTGATAGTTTCAAAATGTTATTATACTATATTTTTACCACGATGCGTTTAATTTTATGATACAATCTTTGCTATTCAAATTATGATATTACACTTAACTTAAAGAGGAGGTTTCCCATGCAACAATTACAATTTGAACGCTCTTGGAATAAAGCATTATCTACTCAAGATCGTAATACGATTGAAGAAATTTTTAATATAACAAAGGAACAGAAAAGTTCCGGAGTATTGTTCTCCCCAGTACGAAAATCACTCAACTATCGAAATGAACTGTTAATAACCGTATTAGTACATAACTTTTCCGATTCGATGTTGACGTTCCATAATACACATTTAGTATACCGAACGATAGAAAAAGTCGTTGCAGAAAAGGAATTTACAATTCCCGCTTTGTCCATACCACCAAAAGTAAGTATGCCATGGACGTTTATATTTTCTAAAAATGATTATCATATGGATGCTTTGAATTGCGAAAACGGTCAGCTTCTATTGGATAAGTGATGACTATTGTTTTGATTTTAAGGTCCGTGCTGGATTATGATTAAAAACTATATGTAAAAAGGATCTCTATTTAAATCTATATAATGCTACAATGAATTCTTCACATCTTTAGGAAGGATGTTTCTCAAACGAATATCGTTTTATTCATACCGAAGCCCTTGGGATATTTCCTTTAACTTTTCATAATTCAATATACGAATAGTATGACGAGTTTTTTCAATAATTCCTTTTTCTGTTAAGTCATGTATCACTCGATTTAAATGGCGATGGGTCGTTCCAAGCAAATCTGCTATTTCCCTCGTATTCCCCGTCTGAAGCTCAGTTCCAAATTCATTTCCCGGTGTCGAAATCGATAATAAAAAACTTGCAAGTCGATTTTCAACAGATGCTAGTAAATTGACACGGGATGAGGTAGTAATCGTTTGTAGTTTGTAGCTTAAATGCTTTAAAAGATCTTGCAAAAAAGCGGTATTTTCCATTTCATTTTTATAAATATAATCAAACGGTAGAGCGATACAAAGACATTCTGTTACTGCAGTTATTTGGGATTGTATTGGCATATGGCGGATAAGCTCCAAATCGCCTATTAAAGCGAGGGGATGATTAAATCGCAATAGTAATGATTTCCCCGTTTCTATACTCGATGTTGCCTTTACTCTCCCTTCTACTAAATACAGTAAATACTCTGCCTCTGCACCTTCCCGTAATATCGTTTCACCTGCCTCATATGAAAGCAACTTAAATGGTCGCTGCTCATACTGCTCAAAAATCTTATGGAGCTCATATTTCATTAATTTGTCACGTAAAAGTAACGAATCTCTAATTATTTGCATATAATAACCCCTTTTTGGACATATGTCCTTTTCATTATAGGCGTAATTGTTATGATGATGTTAATAATAAGTGCAAACAAATTCTGTTGCCACTAGTTTATATTGAAAGTATTGAGGTGTTTAGATGAATAAAAATTTAATATATCCCTTACTCATCGTCATTGGTTCAAGCTCTTATGGGATTCTATCTACTATAATTAAACTAGCCATGGAACATGGTTTTACAACGGCAGAGGCTGTAACAAGTCAATATGTAATAGGTTTTTTATTGGCCATTATTTTATCTGTGATTACGCAACGTGCTTTACCAAAAATTTCGTTAAAAGGCTTTATTGTTATCATGATTTCTGGTTTCCTTACAGGTACAACGGGCATCATATATGGACAAGCCGTCCATTACTTACCAGCGTCTCTTGCAGTTGTTATGTTATTCCAGTTTACTTGGATTGGTTTATTTTTAGATTGTATTATTCACCGTCGCCGTCCGACGAGACCCGAACTTATTTCCCTCGTCTTTTTAGTCGCGGGTACAATTTTAGCTGCTGGCATTTTAGATGTTGATTTAAGTGGACTAGATTGGAGAGGATGGGCATTCGGTTTAGCAGCTGCATTTAGTTTTGCTTGCTTTATGCAGTTTAACTCGAAACAAGTGGAAGGGATTTCAACAATTGGTCGAATGACAATCATGTCCTTATTTTCGATGCTCATCGTACTTGTTTTCCAAGCACCAGAAATTGTTACGAATGGAAAACTGTTTAGTACAAGCCTATTATATTTTGGTTTAACACTTGGCTTCTTCGGAATTATTTTACCCATTATTTTATTTACAATTGCAGTTCCAAAAGTTGGTGGCGGTATAGCTTCCATTTTAAGTGCTATCGAGCTACCGGTTGCAATAATTGTTTCTGTAATTGTCTTACATGAAGCGTTAACATGGGTACAAATTATTGGGATTGTTCTAGTTCTTTTCGGAATGATGTTGCCGACACTATTACAAAATCGAAGACAATCATTAAAAACGAAAGATAGCATAGTATAATAAAAAATACCCTGTAAGACAGACTGTTAAAGTCCATCTTACAGGGTATTTATGCGTAATCAGTAATTTATAAACTAAATATGGTTACCTTCGCTACGTCTCATAAAGGAATCCTATGGTTGCTCGTATCAATCTCGAAGGTTCCTCTGCTTAATACAGGACGTTTTCAAGCAATTTACTCCATTCGTTACAACTTGGAAGGACCACCATTCTTAACGTGTTACATTTACACAGAACCTGTCTCTTACAAAAATATTGGTCAGTTTTTATTTAAAAAGGTTTTTCATCCACTGACGGTCAGACACATGTAGTAAACTCTTTACTTTTAATGCAACTAACTCAAAATCTTCTTCGACTTTTGCATTTTCATAGTCAAACCAATGGTCATCTGATTTCGCTCCTCCAAGCCGATAGCGTTTATTTACATCATGGGCAGTTACTTTATTTGTCGGTATTTCTTCTCCCCAACTCATCGTTACCCCATCTATTCCACAAACGGCTAATTCGACAACAAAGGAACCACCATATCGATTAAATTGAAAAGTAATCAAGTCGATATTATCATCATTTTTTCTCCTAAAGTGTGGGAATGAACCTTTAAAACCTTGCTCTCTTAAATATGGAACTACAATCTTTTTTAAGGCATTATTGATAGAGAGACGACTATTTGAAGCCATTGTAAATATTCTCCTCTACATTTCAATAGTTGTTTGCTAACAAGTAAATATTTTAATCATGAATTGAAAATCATATTAATTTTTTTAATACATTCGTTTATAAAATTCTCATAATATCGATCATCATAAAGTTTGAAATATAGATCATTTTCCTCTGGATACTTAAAATTTGGAGCATCCTCATCATTGGGTAGATACTCCCAATACGCCCAATAGCTATCTATCTTTGGTACAATATGTGGCAAGCATTTTTTAATTTCCTTTTCTGTCAACTTTTGATCCTCAAGTTTCCCATTATTCGCCACAACAAAGCCAGCAAAAATATAATCCTCTAACTCTATTCGGAACCAAATATCGATACCAGGCCTTATATTTGTTTTATATGGGTAACTGATTCCTGGATACGTATAACTTTTTGATGAATAATATGTATTATGTCTTTTATAGTTATTAAATTCCCAATCATATTCATTTTGGAGTTTTTCTTTTCCAATCCTTTTCTCAATTTCATTAAAAATAGACTTTAACTTATCTAATTTTATAACCGATAAACTTTGTTCAATGGCAAATGCACTTTTCATCGATTCTGGTGATGAGGTCAAAACTGTTTTAATATCCATTTGATTTTCATCCTCCATCTGTCCAGTGAATTTTTTAATTACTACGATTAGTTGTAATAATACTTCTCTAATAGGAGCTAGTTTAATGGTATCGCTTTGTTCGAGGCATTTTTTTAACCAAAGTAAAATATCATGAGCAAAAGAAATGGGAGTGACTATATTTTGGTCTTTACTACTATATGTTGAAGGCATTGTGCCAAATTTTGTTAAATAATAAACATTTGAATTAAGTGCGACTTTTGCATAATCTTCACATTGATTTTCCTGATCGCGAGCATTAATTTTTACTTCTATAGGTATTTTATAACCTTTTGCTTCAATAAATAAATCAATTCGTCGGTTTTTTTCTATCAGCAGTTCACGATAGACTTGTACATTTTCCAGTAGAGGTATGTGAAGTTTTAACACGTGTTCAATAAAAAGTTTTAAATATGTATTTCCTTGAGAATGTCTCCCCTTTGGATTTATTAGATCATAAATCACTCTGCACATCTTTACCTCATCAGTGGCAATCCCTGCGATTTCGAAAATATTATAATAACCGCCAGTTTTTCGCTTAATAAGTTCGTTTTTATTGTGTATTCCCGAGATTTCTTGGATAAGAAAATTTATAGTCATCGACATCATCTCCTTCTAGTATTATATAGTTTTTAAAAATAATGGGAAATAGTGTAAATGGAAATTCAAGGCTAATTAAAACTGTTATAGCAATTTCTAATAAAATGGATCCTCAATTAATAGACAATTTCTAATAATTGGTGATGCAATTCTATTGGACTGTTAAAAATTCGAACTTTTCTTAAAACGGGATGTTTTAGTATTAATCTTTCAAATGCAAAGTTGGCTTTTCAACTGTAATTCAACATACCAACTAAGTTCATCACCTAACCCAATTTTCATCCGTACACTTTAATGAGTAGTTGATGCAAAAAAGCCCTAAAACCCGATAGTCATAAGGTTTTAAGACTTTTTCCTTTTACGTTATTTTAAATCATTGTATCTTACGGAATAAATGAGTCCACCAGTAACAAAAAATAATGATAAAACAAATGGTAAGAAGGTATAAAAATACACCCTTATAAAGATTTTGCTCCATAATATATTGTTTTACTTTTTAGTTAACATTTATTTTTTTCTATCAGGTGCAGTTGGTATTTGTTCAAACCAACCTTTCTCAATCATAATGCTTGAAGCCTCATGAACAAAACTAGCATTTCTCAATAAAGCTTTTGAATAAGTTAATCCGATATCACGTCTTCCGTCTACTGCTAACGCATTTCCTAAAGCTCTAATTTTTAAAGTAAACATATCTAACTTATGAAATAACATTAGCTTATCTGAAAATGGTGAAAAAGTAGACGATGTTACAAGATCGTTATGAAAAGATGGAGAAGGTAAATTTTCTTCATATAGTTTCTTCATATTATTTTCGATACTTTTCGTTGTAATGTCTTCACCTTTTTCAAATAATTTTCGAATTTTTTCATCCTTCACTACTTGGGCAAATGCATGAATCAGGGCCTTACTCGTCGTATTACTTTCAATAATATCGTAAAGATGGGTAATTTCTAACGCATGCAATGGTCGTACATGTCCAAAGTAACCGTTTAAAAAATCCTGATGAACAAACTGAACCTTTTCTGGAATTGGTATGAGTGGTGGTTTCATGATAAGCCCTTTATGCATTAAGATTTCATTCGTTTGTTCCATTAAATCTAAAGTAGCCTCCATACAGTATCTAAAAAATTCCTTTACATCTTTTCTATATACAAGAGGTATCGCTACATTATAAATACTCATACCAGCTTTTGAAGTATATTTTAAATAATGGACATAAAATTCATCTTGAAAAAGACGAGGGGCCTCTAAATTTACATCTTCTTCTGAAAAGCCTTTAGGAATCGGTATATTTTCTTTCGTAAAGATATCTTTAGTTGTTTTTAAAAAATCTTCACTTAAAGTTAACGCATTTTCTACCAAAGTTTTGATATCCTCATCCTTAACGTGCTGAAGATAATAAAGCAAAATACATTTAGCCATACTATTTCCCATATAACTAGCCCAAAGTTTACCCATTTCAGTCGATGTTAGTTTTTCGGTAGGATCTTGTTTATATGAACTTAATTTAATCGGTTTCAGTTTTACCATCTTTTTCACTCCTTTTTAACTTCAGTATGTCACCCCATCGGAAATTATATTCTGATACTAAATTGCATCGTCAAAAAATAATTTCTCTTTTTTAATTAACAAAAAAACGCCGAGATAAGCTATCTCGACGTAAAATTTATAAAGTGGAAATATTAAAGTTGTCGTTAATTTACTATAAATCCCTTATTCTAATATTCGCAAAAAGTTGTATATAAAGCTTATCTATCCATCTCTTTTTCCATCCATACTTGACGTATAACTTCTTCCGTATTTAAGCTAATGAAAAATTTAGCTGCTTGTGAAGAAAGAGGAGTATTAACTGTTGTAAAATTTCCACCTTCTGTTATGACAGCTAGCATTGCACAAAATTCATCTTTTGTAACAGTATCCAGTACTTCAAATTGTATAATTTTCGTCTCACCATTTGTTTGTTGAAATAACGTATAACCAATCGGGTTATGAAGTTGATCGAAAAACACGGCAACTTGAGCAGATAAGTTACTTTTCACATGGCATTGCCACGGAACGTCTTGATTATATATGGTTAACTGAGGTAGTAATTCTGGACGTGTAAACTCAACATTTATAGTAGACTTCTTTTCAACATTCCCTTTAAAGAAAATAAGTTCATCCTTTATTTTGTAACCTAGATTCTCATAAAGTAAAATCGCCGCTGTATTTCCTTTAATTGCTTCAAGGCTTGCCCGTTTGACATTGTGCTCTTTATATTCTTCGATACTTTTTTCGAGGAGCATTCGCCCTACACCTTTTCTTCTAGCCTTCGGATGTACAGCAGTCCCACCATTCCATGCCACTACTTCTCCGTCATTTTCACGAAAGCCATTTAGTAGAATTCCTTGTAGTGCCCCGTCCTCTTCCGCGACAAAGGAAGATCCAACACGTAAATCTTCATTCGCCAGACGCTTAATAAAGCTATTTAGATCAACGTGAACTGGTACAAAGTAATTTGAAAATCCTTCATTCCAAATCGTAATGATATCTCCTAGTGTACATGTGTCAATCGTTTTAATATTCATCCTATAACCTACTTTTCGTATAGTTTTTTCTACTTCTGAATATAATTTTATGTCGGAATAATAGACATGAGAACACTTTCTTGTATTCGTAGCCACCTGCAACTAAACGGGGCGTAAAAGCGTTTTAATTCGTAACACTGCTCCTCTTTTCATCCTCAAAAGTCAAAATATCAGGTATTATTTAAGAGTAGGACAAGTTAAGGTTTTACAAAAAAGGAGGTTTTTTTGTTGAAAAAATTATTGAATCAAACAGAACATTTAGTAATGGAAATGTGTCATGGACTTGTACTAGCTCACCCAGAACTTCAATTAAATGGAAAATATAAAGTGATTTCTCGACGTAAAAAGAAAGAAAATAAAGTAAGCGTAATTAGTGGTGGTGGAAGCGGTCATGAGCCAGCCCATGCAGGATTTGTAGGAACTGGAATGCTTGATGCAGCAGTTTGCGGAGAGGTCTTTGCTTCCCCATCTCAAATTCAAGTCTATCAAGCAATTAAACAAGTAGCAACTGACACTGGTGTTTTAATGATTATTAAAAACTACTCCGGTGACATGATGAATTTTAAAAACGGTGCCGCACTTGCTGCAGAAGACGGCATTTTAGTAGACTACGTAAAAGTGGATGACGACATCGCTGTTGAAGATAGCTTATATACGGTTGGACGCCGCGGAGTTGCAGGTACGATATTTGTCCATAAAATTGCAGGGGCTGCTGCTGAGCTTGGATTTGACCTTGCAACAGTTAAAAAGATTGCTGAAAAAGCGGCGTCACAAGTTCGTAGCATCGGTTTTGCACTGACGTCGTGTACTGTTCCAGCTAAAGGGACACCAACCTTCACATTAGAACAAGACGAAATGGAATATGGCGTTGGAATTCATGGTGAGCCGGGTATCCGTCGTGAAAAAATGATGACTGCGGATGCGTTAGCTGATCGAATGGTAAATGACTTATTAAAAGACTTAGGCGAAGTTAAGGAAGTAGCTGTATTAGTGAATGGCTTTGGTTCGACACCACTTCAGGAGCTATATGTTTTTAACAATAGTGTTATTCGTTCACTCTTTGAAAAAGGCGTCCACGTTCATCGCGTATTTGTAGGTAATTATATGACGAGCATCGATATGGCGGGTACTTCTTTATCGATTTTAAAATTAGATGACGAACTAAAACAATATTTAGACGCTCCTGCATCTACACCTGCATTAAAAGTAGACGGAGAAGCTGCACCGATTCAGATGGTTCAATCAGAACAAACAACTACAACAATAGAACCTTCATTTAAAGTGGAAACGGAGAAACAGTTTGCTAAAATCCAAGGCGAACAATTTACATTAGAGAATTTACACTATTACATCGATAAAATGAGCGAGGTCATTATCGAAAACGAAGTACCTTTCTGTGAGCTTGATGCCCATGCAGGTGATGGTGACTTTGGAACGAGTATCGCAAAAGGATTTAAACAATTAAAACGCGAATGGTCCGAGCTTATCTCCGCATCTTCAATGAGTGCCTTTTTATCAAATTGCTCAATCGTTATCATGGAGCATTGTGGCGGTGCATCTGGTCCGATTTGGGGATCTGCTTTCCGCTCAGCTGGAAAAGCCATTGAAGGTAAGGAATATTTAACGGTTTCTGATTTTGCACAAATGCTGCAAGCAGCGGTTAATGGAATTCAAACAACTGGTGAACGTTCATTTGGACGCGGTGCTGTTGTCGGAGATAAAACGTTAATTGATGCCCTTGTACCGTGTGTTGATGCTTGGGTTGATGCTGCAAATGAAGGTGCAACATTTGCTGAAAGCTTCACTCGTGGTGCACAAGCAGCCGTTAAAGGTGCCGAATCTACTAAACATATTGTTGCACGAATGGGACGTGCAGGCACTGTCGGCGAACGTAGTTTAGGTTATCCAGATGCAGGTGCGTACGGATTAGGTGTAATCTTCACAGCCTTGGCAGAAGATGCCCAACAATAAGAAGATAAATTTTAATTAAACATAAAGCCTGCTCAACCGTTAAATTGAGCAGGCTTAGTTTGTTCCGATAGGATTCTTTTTAGTGGGGTGTTTTCCATTATAATTGTATTTCTATTGTTGTACCGCAGCCAATTTCACTTTGAATCATAATTTGACCGTCATGGGCTTTTATAATGTCATGTGCTATCGCCATGCCTAGTCCAGATCCCTTATGTGTAGCCCCGGTATTTGTACCTCGATAATATCGATCAAAAATCCTTTCAAGTTCTTTCTTCTGAATTCCCTTTCCATCATCTTTAATATAGATATGAGTATACTCTTTCCTTTCAATACTTACTTCTATTTTTACATCATTCTCGTTATGAACAATCGCATTATAAATTAAATTATTGATTGCCCTTCGCAAAAGAATTTCATCAACTTCTGCCATTATATTCTCTTCTTTTACATGGAATTGAATATCTCGGTCTGCATATTTTGGATCGTTCAAAAGATCAATCACAATCTTTCTCAGTAAGGTAACAATATTTACCTCTTTTTTCTTTAGCGATAGTTCCTTATTTTTTAATCTAGTTGATAAATTCAAATCCTCCATCACTTCTTTAATATATAAGGATTTCGCTTCAATAATCCCAGCGTACTCCCTTATTTCTTCCGGGGAAAAGTTATAATCCGGATCCTTAATCATTTCGGAATAGCCTTGAATGGAGGAAAGCGGGGTTTTAATGTCATGAGAAATGTTCGAAATCCATTCCTCTTTCATCGAATCTAATTTCCTTCTTTCACTTTCGCTCAATTTTAATTGGTCAGATAAATAATTCAAATTATAGAACACATTTTTATATAATCCTCTTGATTCAGTATGGTGATCAAAGTCGTGATTAGCTAATTTTTTTATACCCTCAATTAAGGTATTTAATGGTTGGGTAAGCCTTTTACTAAATAGGTAGCCAATCAACAATGCGATGAAGATGTCAATTAGGAAAATCACAAATCCTATTTTAAATAATCTTAAAATATCTTGATTATTGTAGGAGATAAATTGCCGATCTAAATTCCGATTCTCAATTCCAATCAAATAACTATACTGGCGACCATTTCTTTCCTCTTCCCCCACATAAACGACTGTCTCTGCATTGACTTCTTTATACTTATACATTTGAATAATATCGGCTGGGGTATATTTTTGTTTCCTATTCGCAGGAGCACCGTAGCTATATACCTCTGTACCATTTTCATCTAAAATTTGAATCCAGGCGTTTTTTTCCTCTAACTTTTTTTGTCCTTCTTCAGAAATGATGACTTCATAAGGATTTATCACAAGCTCTTGATGAAATTTTCTAGTAAACTGTTCCGGAGAGATTTCATGATTTTTAAAAATTGGAACATTAAAAGAAATTTGTGCTATAAACATTCCGATCGCGATAATTAGATTGATTATAATAACTAAGACAACAACCAATACGATAGATAATAAATACCTTCCCGTAAGCTTCCACTTCATACCTATTCATCCTTTATAACAAACTTATATCCTAAGCCTTTAACGGTCACTAAGTATTGAGGATGGGATGGTTGGTCTTCGATTCTTTCCCGAAGTCTACGAATATGGACCATGACGGTATTATCCATACCGAAGGAATCTTCCCCCCAGACAGCGTCGTAAAGCTGTTCTTTACTGATTACCTTATTCTTATTTTGTAAAAAAACTTTCATTAATCCAAGTTCTTTTGGTTTTAATTCGATGACTTGCTCGTATTTTGTTAACTGCGCCTTTTCTTCGTCTAATTCAAACGGACCTGCCTTAAATTTTGTCTCTTTCAACGATTCAGACTGGGAATATTCTGCCCGTCTCAAATGGGCTTTTACACGATAAGCAACCTCTTTCGGGCTAAAAGGCTTCGTAATATAGTCATCGCCGCCAATTGCAAAACCTAATAACTTATCAATTTCCTCTGTTTTTGCCGATAAAAATAAAATGGGTACATTGGAAACGTTTCTGATTTGTTTACATACATCATAGCCTTCCCCATCCGGTAGCATGATATCTAATAGAATAAGATCAGGATGATTATTTTGGAATTGAACAAGCCCTTCTTTTGAAGTAGTCGCTGTTAATACGTTTTCAATTCCTTCCTTTATTAACACTGTTTTGATTAGTCGTACGATATCTTCCTCGTCATCAATGATTAAAACCTTTTTGTTATTTGACAAAATCATTACCTCCAGAGTTGTCTTCTGCTATTTTATTATAGTAAAAAGGAATCCCTTTTCATAAGGATTCCTTTATTTATTATTTTATTAACTTTTCACTTGCTTTTTGGGGAATATCTTCTTTACTTACTTCTTGATATGAGGTAACACCTTTATCATCTTTTACAAATAACGTTAAATAAGCATTTTCCCGAAGTTGCTTTTGAGCAGTAAATGTTAATGTTTTTTCCTGTCCATCTTTATTAAACCCTGGTAGTTTGTATTCATAACTTACATACGTTACTCCATTATTATCTTTATTTTTCAATATCTTTCCTTCTTCAACAATTTGAGTATAATATTGATCTGCTCCCAGTCTATTAAAGTTCACATTTTGAAGAATAACCAATCCCCCAACAATGACTGCAGTTGCTACAATCACGCCAATTATTTTCTTTTTCATCCTATTTCCTCTTTTCTATTTAATAATTATTTTGTAGTAGTTTCTTACTGTTAAGAAGTAATAGGCAATGTAAATACAAACATAAACGCCTATACACATGCCTACTGGGATCATCAAGTTCATTTCCATAATTTTAGACAACATGGTTAAGGCCACGATGGAGTGGGCAATACCAGCTAATAATGGTAATGCAAATATAAATAAAATCTGTTTTGAGATCGATTTTTTTACTTCTTTCTTATTTACACCAATTTTATATAAAATGACATAACGCTCTTTATCTAAAGTTGCTTCAGTCAACTGCTTAAAATAAATAATACTTCCAGTAGCACCTAAGAATACTAATCCTAAAAATCCGCCAATAAAAATGAGTAAACCTGTTGCCTCCATTCCTCGCGCATAATCGGAATCAAAACTTGAGAAATTTGCTTCCATTGGTAACAACGTTTTTATTTCTTTTGTTAACGCTTTGGCATTTTCTTCATTCTTCAATTCGTAAACTTCCATGTTCACAAGAGTTGTTCCACTTGATAGTTTTGTAAACAACTCATCGCTTATAACGACTGTAATACCCGCTGTAGGGGGATTGAGTACATTATATTTCTTTAACTTTTTAAAGGGAATGTTCTCGCTTTTATCATTCACATTTAGCGAAATCGATGCTCCAATATACTTCGGTGAGAAACTATTCGAATAACCAGCTTCTAGTGCAGCTGCCTCATTTCCCTTTAATGATAGGGAGTCATCTCTATTTTGCAATTTAGCTAATTGGTTAAAAGTGGTATTATTGATAATGCTGTATTCCATTTCATCTGGTAAATTATTGCTATGAAGATTTGTTATATCGACATTTACCATCATTGTAGGAACGGTCATGTGATAAACCATTTTATGATCTTTATCCTGTGATATCCGTTCACTAATTTGGGTGGATACATTCTTGTCTTTTGATATAAACATCATGCTATTAGGATTTGATAATTCTGCATTACTACGGTTGTTGTAGTAAAAATTTATAAGCGGTGCCAACTGCCGTTAATGTAGTTGCACTTAGAACAGCAATGATTGTTAATGTCCGTGCATTTCCCTTTAATCTATAGAGAAGTTGCGATGTACTGATGATATTGATCCCATTCCAAAAATGATGTTTATTTTTTCGTAATAACTTAAATAAATAAACGGTAAATGTACTAAATAATAAGTACGTTCCAAGAATTACTGTGACTAAGATAACAAGTGGTGTTATTAAAAATCCTAATTTTCTCCAAACTTCTGATACAAATAGATTTTGTAATGCTAGCCAGTATCCAATACCAATTAAAAGAACCGATATAAATGCGGTAATGATGGAAGTCTTCGGCTCTTTTTCCCCTTCCTGCTCGGCTTTGAATAACTCAATTAATTTAAAACGGTAAATTAAACGATACCCGTGTATGGAAGTAATCGCTGTAAGCACCGTGAACACAATAATCGTATTTACGATCGCTTGAGGGGAAATAGCTATATTTCCAATCGCATCATATCCCATTATCTTCATTAAAATGATGACAAAGAACTTTGACAAAATCGAACCAAGGATGATTCCAATCAAAAGGGCGATAACCCCCATAAAAAAGTTTTCATAAAATAACATCCGGCCGATTTGTTTTTTGCGAACTCCAAGTAACGAATAGAGTCCAACTTCTTTTTTTCGTTTCTTTATAAAAAACGAATTCGAATACCAAATAAATACGGCTACAAAAATAATCAGCACAATCGATGCACCATTGAAAACAGAACTAATTTTAGTGGATGATTCTGTTGTTTCAAGGATCGCTTCGTCATATTTTAAAGAGACAAAGGTAAAGTAAATGATAATACTGAAAATCATTGACCCGATATATAAGAAATAGTTCGTAAAATTTTTTCGAATATTTTTTCTGGCGATGCTAAATAACGTCATTTAATGTCCACCTCCAAGGGTAGCAAGGACATCTAGTATTTTTTGAAAGAATGCTTGACGAGAATTTTGCAACTTCTGCCCCCCGGAGATATGATAAGGATATTTATCGAGTATTCCTTGAATTCCAAACGTATTTGTGATTTCTTTAACACGTTTTTCAATTTCTTTTGCAGGTACTTTTGATAATGCTAGTGGCAGCAAGATATTTTCCCTAACGGTTAAAGTATCAAGCAAATTATAATCTTGGAATATAAAGCCGAGATGGTTACGGCGAAAATCAGATAATTGCTCTTCCTTCATCGTGACAATATTTTGATTGTCTATCGTAATGTCCCCTGAAGTTAGCGTATCAATGGTAGATAATATATTGAGTAATGTGGATTTCCCAGCACCTGAAGGTCCCATGATGCCAATAAATTCTCCTTCTTTTATATCCAAATCAATATTTTCCAATGCTTTATATTGATTTCCTTTCGAACCGTAAACTTTCTGAACATTTTTTGCACGTAAAATGGTTTTCACTGAAAAGTCCTCCTTTAATCACTACAAAACAGATTATAAGGGGCTAATCTTACATCCTTTTAATCTAAACCTTAAATAAACCTTAAAAATAAAGAGATCTTACACAAAGTTAGTTTTACAAGTTATACCGTTGAATTACAAAAGCCCAAGAATGTTGGTATATCAACACTCTTGGGCTTTTAGGATACTTCTACCTAATTCGGGCTTTTTCAAGGAAACCATCTTATTTATTTGAAAACAGACGCTAATCTTGTTCATTAAGCGTGGGATATAAGATTTAATTAGTGCAAAAAAGGACAGCTCTTAAAAGTCTAAAGAAAAAACCTCTAAGCGGTTGCTAGGGCTAATCAAAAGAAAGAATGTAGCACTTAACCAATTACACTCACTCAGCACTATTACATATTGTTATATTCTTCTATCATTTCAGCGATAATTTGATGACCATATTCAATTTCCTCGCTAGTAATCTCACCGTCTTCGAACGCTTCTTTCATTGTATATTTTGTTGCTTCTATACTCACAAGCTTGTGTAGTTTTCGACAATGCTTCATTGTATAACCTTTTGGGATTAAATCGATTAGTTCTGGTACATTATCAATTCCCGGAACATATTCAAATAAGTTTTCTTCATAGACATCAGGCAAAGTTAAATTCATTAAGACTTCTTTCACTTTTAGTCACTCTACTTTCTTAAATTTTACATTTACGAGATTTCACGATGATAATCATGAACTTTTAAAATGAATGGATTCCAAATTACAAAAATAATTTTTTGGGCTTTTTAATATAGGAAAATCAAAACATATTCACTTCAATTGTTGTCCTACTTCTTCTAGATGCAAGTATATTTTTGTTCTAAACTTTTAGGTTACGCTCATCAACAAACTGCAAAATCAATGAAAGGAAACAATAATTGATGATTCAGTTCGCGTTAATCATTGCAGAACATAATTCTCTTACTTTCATCAGTTAATCCTAATATTGCATTTTACCGGTACGACCAATTAAATATTGATTATTGACAATAATTAACTTAAAAACTAGTTGTTTACTTTTCTATTATTCAATAAAATGAGAATTAAAGGAGATGAAGAAATGAAAAAAATATTATTATCGGTTGTATTATTATTATCTACAATTTTTAGTTTCACACAATCAACAGAGGCAGCTACAACCGTTAAAGTCCATTATATTAACGTTGGACAAGGTGATGCAATCTTAATCCAAACTGGCAATGAGAATATCTTAATTGATGCTGGCGGAAAAGGTAAAGGTGATGAAGTTGTAGCCTATTTAAAAAAGCAGAAGATAAAAACCTTGAACGCTGTAGTATCCACTCACCCTGATGCAGATCACATTGGTGGTATGGAATATGTTATTAAAAATATGAGTGTAAAAGCTGTTTACGCACCTAAAGTAACACATACGACACAAGCTTATAAAAACTTTTTAACAGCAGTAAAAAGCAAAAAACTCACGATTAAAGTGGCGAAAAAGGGAGTTGAAATCCCCACTAAAGCAAAGGATATAACATTAAAATTCCTTGCGCCTGTAAAAGATTATAATAAGAAAGATTTGAATAACTGGAGTGGTGTTCTTCACCTTAAACATAATAAAAAGTCATTTTTATTTATGGGAGATGCTGAGAAAACTGCTGAAGCAGATATGCTAAAAGCGAAAGTAATAAGCGATGTTGATGTTTTAAAAGTAGCGCATCATGGTGCAAAAGAAGCGACAACGGCCAATTTTTTAAAAGTAGCTAAACCGAACTATTCTGTAATATCAGTTGGTAAAAACAGCTATGGACACCCTACTTCTGACGTATTGAAACGTTTAAAAAATGTGAAGTCTACTGTGTATCGTACAGATAAAAACGGTAATGTTGTCTTTACTTCGACTGGAACAAAAATTACAGTTAAGGTGGATAAAAAATGATAATAAAAGGAATAATAGATCGTTTTGAAGGTGACCTAGCAGTTATTGAATTTGATCATGAAATGAAGGATATCCCAAAATCACAACTGCCTAAAAACGCAACTGTCGGAGATGTTCTATTATTTCAGGACGATAAAATAACAATTGATAAAACGGCAACTGACAAGTTAGCAAAAGAAATTGAAGATTTAGCAAACGAATTATTCGAGGAATAAATTATAAGGAAGAACAGGTAGCATAGTGCGCCTGTTTTTTTATTTGTACAATTATTTGTTGTGTATTGATGATATATAAGAAAAACCAATCCTTGTGGAGTAACGGTTTTTAACTATTTATTTATGCTTATTTTACTAGGTGAGAAAATACATTACAAGCAGTTGTCAGAAAATAAATATTTGAGGCTATGATTCCGCGTAAAATTTTACTTTTCAACGTATTGTTATTAATTACCCTTTGCACTGCTTTAACCATTAACGATGAATCCCTGCTATCTTATTATTTCCCAATTTTTTTGAAGAGTTTTAACAAGCAAAACTAAGGAAAAGTTATTTTTTCATTCAATATTAAGTATCTACGATAATGTCTAACTTTCAGCTCCCCTTAACTAAAATTGTTTAGTGTGTTGTACGGCACAAGGCAAAGTTCCATTTTGACGAATGTAGAAAAAATAAAACAGTCTCAAAACCTTTTTATTTCGAGAACTTTTAACAGGGGGACTACCATTGTTAATCCATCATTCCTCCAATTTTCGTCGCAATACTATTATACAAACTAATGTAATTAACTCTTCTTGGGTATGTCGAATCCATTCTTCAACTGTGTAATCATCGGGATTTACAGTTGTATTTTCCTTTAGCTATCTGTTTTCTAGTAACCCACTAACCTCTCGGATACATTATTGACAATAATGTGCTCATCTATCGTCATGTTTATATTCCTTTGTCATTTCTTCAGTTAATAATTTTAAAGTGTAATTTTTATTTACTTAAAATTAGACTTCAATTATTCTTTAAATATAATTTAGTAAGTTCATAGGAGGCTAATATGAGAACTTCTGTACCTTGCCCTAACTGTCATAAAGCAATTACACTTGAAAACTTTGAAGATTTTTCATCACCATTTACTATGAAATGCCCACATTGTAGAGCTAAATTGAAAGAAACAAAAGTAACGCCTTTTCTTTTAATTGGTTTAATTGTTATACTTCCTCTGTTTATTTATTAACAGAAACATTAAAGTCGTTTTTAGCAGACTTTATCCCTGTTATCGAAAATATCCCTTCTGTGATTGTCTTTTTAGGACTGCTATATCCCCTGTATGCTCTATATGAGAGATTAAATGGTCTAATTATGTTTAATAAAGGGAATATAAAATTAAAAAATAGACAATGAAATGAGCGCGTGAGAAATCGCGCTTTTTTCTTTACAATATAGTTCAACAACGCTTCCAATCGTCCTTGCTTCTCCAGTTGATATACTTTCCGTTTAACCGTTCTCTTGGTCATCTCACCGATAATTCGATATGTGCCGAATTGGACACCGTTCTTTTTAACAAAATCAATCATAGATTGCTCCTGCTGAGTAGTCTATCCTCGATTGTTGTATGTTTTATGCTGTTTACCGTGTTTAAGAGATTAATAGCAAATTGTTCAAGCTTCTTTTTACAATAGACATCAATTCGATTTAACTTTAAATCAGAACTATCCAAGGTTACTGTGCACAAGCTATTAAAGAAATGAAAGAACGTGATGAACAAATTGCTTCTGAAATGTTGAAACTAAAACAAATGAATATGTGTATTAACTTTTAAAAATTTAATCGAATCTGATGGGGATGTATATACAACTAGCGTTGAATCATTTGCAACAGTCGATGCTTGTGTAGTTGTTGTAGGGGCAACAAAACTAAAAATCAATACAGCAGCCGAAATTGGTAATAAAGTTTTCAGCATTTTAACATAATCCCCCCCTCCCTTTTAAAATATTGTAAGTCATTTGACGTTTACATTTAATTTCAAGTGCTTTATTTTAGAAATAAAGAGAGGTGTTCAACTTGGAAGAGTATTGCACTAAAACAATGGTCTATTTTACTTTATATGGAGATTACTTTCCATTGGAAGAATTCACAAAAGAGATAGGAATAAATCCAACGAACGCGTACAAACAAGGAGAGGAATTTATAATTGGTAAACATAAACTTGTAAGAGATGAAACTGCTTGGAGGCTTGAAACAGATGATATACTAACTGATTTCCCCCAAGAACCCATTAACCAAATTATAGATTCCTTATTTGACTCTGCAGAAATCATCAACAAATATAAGGAAAGGTTCAATTTAAAATGTCATATCATGACCGTTATTTACTTTAATAGTTATCAAACCCGTGGCCTTGTTATTAATCATAGGCTAATCGAATTTGCTCATAAAGTAGGCGCTGAATATCAATTTGATATTTATAACAATGTTATTGAATAGACAAAGAACTAAATTTTCTATAAAGTATCGGACTCTTTTCATTGAGATAGTGCGCTAAATGCCCTTATTAAGTTAAGAAAACATTCTCTACAACACACGCCAGTGTAATGCTTTATAAAGGAGTAAGTATTCACTCCGTCTCCAAAAAGCTTGGGCATTCTGATATCAAAACTACTTTAGATCACTACGCTCATGTATTAAAAGAGATGAACAGTGTGATGAATTATTAGCCATAAACATCTATGCTAATAAATTCTGTTTACCTTGTATACATTTTCGACCTAATTCTAAAATTCACTCGTATTCAATCGAATTCTCTAAAAACGAAAAAACGCCTGAAACATTGATATTTCAGCGTTTTAAACACTTTTAATATCGTTCTGTTTTAGGCGTTTTTCTCTTAATTACTTCCTAAGAGGACATCTTAATAAAAGTATACAAACCCGCATATATCATGTTACTAAGTTGTTTTATTAAATTTGTGTTGCTATTTGTGTTGTGTGTAGTATTTTTATCTTTTGAATATCATTTTTAAGCTTTACAATGATTGTAATTGTATAATTTTTAAATACAACAGACAACTATTCTCGGCTATCTGTTTTCTTCCCCCTAACTTTACTATAATTATCCATAAACATATTATTTAGGGGGATATTCTTGAGTATTTACAAAAATAATTCTAAATACGATATAGAAATAAATTTTTCAATTGGTTCTACTTTCTTTCGAGTGGAATCCTTTTTAATTTACTGAACTTTCTCAAGCATTTCAACATCTATCTCGTACTTTTAAAAAACACTTAAATTGTAATGCTCTGAAATTTTCTGTAAAAAGTCCATTCCTTTGACGCTATTACCGATTTCATCAATCATTGGACTAAACACGCCGATTCCCATTCGTCCTTGTAAATGTTCGATTTGACCATTTTGGACGGTACATAATACTCCTCCGGAAACCCCACTTTTCATCGGGATTCCGATTGTTGCCGCATATTTACCAGATGCATTATATAGGCCGCATGTCATCATAAGTGCTTTTGAAAAGCGAGCTGTTTTTCGGGTGATGAGATTTTTATTTTCCGTTAATAGTAAACCGTCAGTGGCGATGAATAAGCCGAGTTTCGCCAAATCTTCTGTAGTTAGTTCAATCGAGCATAGTTGCAGATACGTCTCTAACGCTTCCTCTACCGTACCCCGTAGATAATCGTTTGCTTTTAAATAGTTGGCAATTGCTCGGTTACGATAAGCCGTTTCCATCTCCGATTGGAAAACTTTGTAATTCACCGAATGTTCCCTTCCTGTTACTTGGCTAATAAAATCTGTCACCGACTTCACCCGCGCTTCAACTGTATTCCCAGGTAATAATGAAGCGACCGTTATCGCTCCAGCATTAATCATCGGGTTAAAGGGCTTTCCTTTTTCAGCTACTTCCAGGCGCACAATGGAGTTAAATGGATCTCCTGTAGGCTCCACATCTACTTTTTCAAGTACTTGATCAATTCCTAAATGATCTGCTGCTACCATAAAACTCATTACCTTGGATATACTTTGCAGGGTTAATACATCTTTGAAATCTCCAAAACTTAATACTTCACCTTTTTCATCAATTATGTACACTGCAAATAAGTTTTTCGACTGGTTTGCTAATGCGGGAATATAATCTGCTAAATGTCCCTTTTCTGGTGCACTTATTACTGCTTCAAAAATAGATTGTATCATGGTATTCACCTCTGTATTGACTTTCTTTTGTAATTGAATATGTATGCTAAAAACGTTAAATTTTTTGGCATATTACCTTTTTGACTTTATTAAAGATGATTCTTCATTAAATCTGTCTACCTTTATCCTTCAAACCGACGTCATCCCCTATAATATACTAACCACATTCATAAGAGCAATTTGATATTTTCTTTTTAATGATAGAAACTTGAGCATACAAATACGGAAGTGAATTCAACTACAAACTAACGTTTTCCTTTTGATGAATCCAGAACAAAAATCCCCTATTGACGTAATATATATACATCTTCCTCGGTCGCGCCTTCTTTTACTTCTTCATCAACACGAATATTAACGTTCTTCCAAAATACACCCGCTAGCCAACCGTTATGGAAACACTTCGTTAGAAACGCATTAAAGCACTTTAACCGTATTTTTTTAGTCATCTGCTTCCATAAATAGCGCCTACACCTATTGCGAGTAAATATTCGACGTTAGTCTTACGTACAAAGTCGTTCACAAATGTTTCGTAATCATGTATCGTTCGTTCACGTAATCCACTCGCTCGCATCTGTCTGACGCTAATCTCAATCGCTTTTTCGATTGATAACGAAGCTTTTGGATTAACAACGTTCGGGTTCACGTATTCCTCCAAGTTAAACCTTTCCGTTAAATCTGCCTTAATCAATCCGTTTCTTCTTTTTGACAACGCAAAAAAACCTCCTAACGTAAGTTAGAAGGCGAACACAATTCACAGTTTTGACCGCTCATTGACCGTTCTCTCAACTTCGCTAGAAGGCTTGATATAACGCGCTTTTACGCTAATTATTCGTAAAAATTGACGTCCCAGGAGGGATTCGAACCCCCGACCGTACGCTTAGAAGGCGTATGCTCTATCCAGCTGAGCTACTGAGACATTGGTCAAACATGGAAATAATCATGAAAGACAATTATTATTATATGCACTTATTGGCAATATGTCAACACTATTTGAAAAATAATTTATAAATGGTAAAAAAAATTTAAATGGTGCAGTTACTTTGATAAGGCATAGTGATTTGTAAAGATTTCTTCCCCTTTATCCGTATAACCCGTTACAGTCCACGTTTGATTTGAAAATTCTACAATCACATAACTTTTTTCAGTAATTGCCCGTGGTTTTAATAGGCTTCCAGGATTCACAAATAATATATTATCCACTAACTCCGCACCTAATACATGGGAGTGGCCAAAAAAGGCGACATCTGCCTCCACTTCCTTCGTACGGTATAGTAAATTCATAATGGTGGACTTCACATTTAACAGATGCCCATGGGCGACAAAAATTTTCACACCGTCTACTTCAAACAATTCTTCATTTGGGAATCGGTCGTCCCGGTCACAATTACCGCGCACTTTTTTTACACCATCTAAATAAGGATGATCATAGGAAAGTTCACTATCTCCGCAATGTACGATGGCATCGACTTGTGGATTGGCTTCCCTTACCCTTTTAATCACTTCCGCATCTCCGTGGGTATCACTCATTACTAATAAACGCATCATTCCACCTCCCAAAAGATCATCCCAACAACCACTTTATGCATAAAGTAATTTTCCTATACGAATCTTTAATAGAAAATTCCCCGAAAATATAAATTTTCCGGGGGACCCCCTATCATTTAAATGAAACTACTTCACTAATTTCGGTAATTCGTCTGCCAACTTACGGATAGCATTTCCGCGGTGGGAAATCGCGCCTTTTTCTTCTGGAGTTAATTCCGCCATAGCACGGCCAAGTTCTGGCACGAAGAAAATTGGATCGTAGCCGAAGCCATTTGTTCCCCGTTTTTCATGTAAAATCACGCCTTCACATGTACCGAATACGGTATATGTATCTATATTTGGTCCAGCGATAGCTAATGCACAGCAGAAACGGGCTGTACGTTTTTCGTCCGGTACTCCTTGTAGTTTCTCCAGTACTTTCACGATGTTGGCTTCATCGTCGTGGTCGCCAGCATAGCGAGCAGAATACACGCCAGGTTCGCCTCCTAGAGCGTCTACAGCTAGTCCACTATCATCTGCTATAACTAGTTTTCCAAGCTGCTCAGAGAGCGTCTCTGCCTTTAAAATGGCATTTTCTTCGAAGGTTGTTCCTGTTTCTTCAATTTCTAAATCAGGCGCTACTTCAAACATCGTCACGACTTCATAGCCAAGGGGTGTAAATAATGCTTCAAAATCCTTCGCCTTCCCTTTATTTTTTGTTGCAACGACAACTTGTTTCATTATGCTTCCTCCTTCGTTGAACCAACTAAACTGGCCGCTTCTCCAAGGGCATTTTTTTGTAAGGCAATTAATTCAGCAATGCCCTTTTCTCCTAAATCTAATAATTGATTTAATTCATCCCTGGAGAATGTTGCTTCCTCGCCTGTTCCTTGGATTTCTACAAAACGACCCGAACCCGTCATTACTAAATTCATGTCGACTTCTGCAGACGAATCTTCCACATAGTTTAAATCTAGTACAGCACCAAGTTCCCCAACAAACCCAACACTCGTTGCAGCTAAGTAATCAACGATTGGGAATTTGGCGAAAGGCTTTTCTTCGTGAATTTTTGCCAACGCTTGTGTTAACGCCACAAATGCGCCTGTGATGGACGCGGTACGTGTACCACCATCTGCTTGAATGACATCACAATCGATCCAAACCGTTTTTTCACCCAATGCTTCTAAATCAACTATGGCCCGTAATGCTCGTCCAATTAAACGTTGAATTTCCATCGTACGTCCATTTATTTTCCCACGAGAAGAATCGCGTTGAGTTCGTTCGGCAGTGGCTCTCGGAAGCATCGAATATTCAGCAGTTATCCATCCTTTTCCTTGGCCTCGTAAAAATCCTGGAACTCGATCATCAATTGTTGCTGTACAAATGACCTTCGTATTACCTACCTGAATAAGGACAGAGCCCTCAGGATGCATTAAATAATTCGTTTCAATTGTTACAGGTCTTAGTTGTTCTACAGCTCTACCATCATGTCTTGTCATGTTAATCCTCCTCGTTGCTTCGCGAAAACCATCTTATCATAATTTATTTTAATTTTCGAGTGGATGCGAATACTAGTGACCTTTGTATTGTTTTTTCAAAATAAAAAGCTCGAAAGTAAAGATACTTACGAGCTTCTTAATTATTGGCATGCTAATGGTGCAATAAGAGATAATACCAATGAAGTAATTTAAAGTTTTATACGGCGTATATCTAAATGATTTGACTCTAACCAATTCGTAGCAATCGTCTTGAAAATCGGTACGGAACCGGTTGTGAAAAACTTATGATGAGGATTTACTCTCGAAGTGTTTAATTGATCATAATACTCCAGTAAATCCTTCACTTCCTTTGCCGTTTCTTCGGCAGAGGAAAGGACAAACACATTCGGTCCTACTATTTTTTCAATATGATGCTGAATAATTGGATAATGAGTACATCCTAATATAACGGTATCAAACTGTTTATTGGCTAGCGGCTTTAAACCTTTTGCAACTAAGTCGAATGCAAACTGTCCTTCATATTCGCCACTTTCTACAAGGGGTACGAACGTCGGACACGCAAGAGGAATTATTTTCGCCTTCGTACTTAAAGAAAGTAAGGCATTTTCATATGCCCCACTTTTAATAGTACCTTCTGTTGCAAGTACGACGATTTCATTTCGTTTCGTTTTTTTCTCTGCCGCCCTCGCCCCTGCATTAATCACACCGACTACTGGAATCGACATTTTCTTCTGCAAGCTTTCCAACGCGACAGCTGTTGCTGTATTACATGCGATGACGAGCATTTTAATATTCATCTTTTCCAATGCTTTGGCCATTTGCCATGTAAAATGTAACACTTCTTTTCTATTCCTTGGTCCATAGGGACATCTTGCAGTATCACCAATATAATAGATTGTTTCATTTGGTAAAACCTTCATGATTTGCTTTGCAACTGTTAAGCCGCCAACACCTGAATCAATAACGCCTATCGGGGCATTCACAAAAACCGCCTCAATCCTGTTCCATTTGTAAATGTAATTTGTGTAGTAATTTCGATAACATGTCAACTTCTTCTTTATCAAAATCAACTAACAATTCTTGTAAGTAATTTTGTCTTTTTTCAATCACTTCTTCGATAATTCTTTCGCCTTCTTGAAGTAAATGAATGTGTACAACTCGGCGGTCTTGATCGTCACGAATACGCACTACTAATTCATTTTTTTCCATACGATCGACTAAATCGGTCGTCGTACTAAAAGCTAAATACATTTTATTCGATAATTCTCCAATTGTCATATCGCCCGATTCATGTAACCATTGAAGCGCTATAAATTGTGGAGGTGTAATTGTGTAATTACTGAGTATTTCCCTACCCTTTTGTTTAATTAAATGCGAAGTAAAGCGAAGTTTTTTTTCTAAAAATGCTATCCTATCTTTGCTATGCTTTTCGTCATTCCTCATCTAGTGCAGTCACTCCTCAAGAATCAAATCAGTCTCAGCGACTTTTGAACCTGTGTGATCACTTAGGAACAAAAACTGTTTGCTGAATAATGCTTTAACTCTATTTTGAAGTGTTTTGGACGAAATAGCAAGCCTCCAATCAATGAAGTGATAATTCTTCTAGCCTTAATAATTCAATCAATGCTTGTGATCTACTGGATACGCCCAGTTTCTGAATCGTGTTTGAAATATGATTACGCACCGTTTTTTCGCTTATGCCCAACTTTTGCGAAATATCTTTAGTTGAATAATCCAATATTAATAACTGGAATATTTCCCGTTCTCTTTTCGTCAAAAGCGAACGATGCTGCGGGCTATTCATAAGGCAACACCCTCCTATCTCCTCTTCTATGTAAAGTATGATAAGAGTTTAAAGGCTGTGAGGGCATTTTAACTATTTCCCATGCAATATTAATTTTTCTTTTTCATCCCATGGTATTGGTTTTCCCGAAGCTTTATCGATTTGAACAATCGTGCCTCTACCCGTGAAACATGGTTCGTTATTTTCGTTTTTTGCTAAATAGTGAATATCGATGGATGAGTTTCCGATTCGTGCTGCCTTTACATAGATTCGAAGAGTTTCATCAAAATATACTTGTTTTAAATAATCACATTGTAAATCTGCCACAACAGGAATTTTCGTTATTTCTCCTGTGAAGCTAGCAAAACCTAAATATTTCAAAAATTCAATCCGTGCATATTCAAAATATGCAAAGGTTACCGTATTGTTCAAATGTCCAAACATATCGGTTTCTGAAAATCTTACCTTTACCTCGACATAAAATTCGAATTGTTCCTCCCATTTTTGTGGATCTTCAATATAACTTGCTTTCATGTCCGATAACCCCTTCCCCTTTATTTTCCCTATTCTCCCCTTATTATTATGTCTCGACTTGAGTGGCAATCTACTCGTTTTCAAATGCTCAAGTGACATAATTACTTTCTTTCTTAAGTTCACATAGAGATGAAGATACCTATTGTATCCATCAATTTATTCTTATAGTGATACTTAACGAAGAAAAAATGAATAGCGGTTCATTAAATTATATCAAATCTAGTCCATTTATTTAAAGGGGGAGTCATCATCTTATGTCAATGTCGACATTCTTTGAACTTATCTTGCTTCATTCGACATAAACAGTACATCTGACTCTAATGAAATGAATGGGAAATAAATAGAAGAAATTAACGTTCAAATGCTACAATCCTTTCCCTGTAACATCGTTCTATCTTATGCAAAACATAATAAAAAGGGTATCTAAAAGTCATAAAAAGACTTAGATACCCTTCATATTTTTTAAAAGGAATTTGTTCCTATTTTAATTTCTTCTGCAGACTAATGATTAGTCAACCATGTGGTCTGATCCGAAGAAGTTACGGAACATTTGAACAGTTGTTGCACGGTTAAGTGCTGCAATAGAAGTTGTTAATGGAATACCTTTTGGACATGCAGCTACACAGTTTTGTGAGTTACCACAGTTTGCAAGGCCACCATCACCCATAATTGCATTTAAACGTTCGTCTTTAATCATCGCACCTGTTGGGTGTGTATTGAATAAACGTACTTGTGATAATGGAGCTGGTCCGATGAATGAAGCTTTTTCAGACACGTTTGGACATGCTTCCATACATACACCACAAGTCATACATTTTGATAATTCGTAAGCCCATTGACGTTTACGCTCTGGCATACGAGGACCTTCACCTAGATCATAACTTCCATCGATTGGAACCCAAGCTTTTACTTTCTTAAGCGCATTGAACATGCGGCTACGGTCTACTTGTAAGTCACGTACAACTGGGAATGTTTTCATTGGTTCTAAACGAACAGGTTGTTCCAATTGATCAATCAATGTTGAACAAGATTGACGTGGACGACCATTAATAACCATTGAACATGCTCCACATACTTCTTCTAGACAGTTCATATCCCAAGTTACAGGAGTTGTTTTTTGTCCATCAGCAGTAACAGGATTTTGTTGAATTGCCATTAATGCAGAGATAACGTTCATACCTGGACGATAAGGGACCTCAAATTTTTCCCAGCGAGTTTGTCCACCTTCAGTATCTTGACGAAGGATTTCCATTTTAACAGTTTTTCCAGTTCCTACTGCTGTTGTCATGATTAATGACCCCCCTTATTGTTTATGAAGAATAGTCACGTTTACGTGGCGGAATTAGAGAAACGTCTACTTCTTGATAAGTAATTTCTGGTTCGCCAGTTTGTGGGTTGAACTTCGCCATTGTTGTTTTTAAGAAGTTCTCGTCATCACGTTCTGGGAATTCTGGTTTGTAGTGAGCACCACGAGATTCGTTACGTAAAAGTGCACCTTTTGTAATAACGCGTGCAAGGTATAACATGTTTTTCAACTGACGAGTAAAGTGAGCACCTTGGTTACTCCATTTTTGAGTGTCGTTGATGTTAATGTTTTCCCAACGTTGTAGTAATTCAGTAAGTTTATTATAAGTGTATTCTAGTTTATCGTTGTAACGAACAACTGTTACGTTGTCTGTCATTAACTCACCAAGCTCTTTGTGTAAAAGGTATGCGTTTTCAGTACCATCCAATTTAAGGATTGCATCCCATCTTTCTTGCTCTTCTTTTACGCGAGCATCATAGATAGATTGTGGAAGATCTTCCGCATGTTTCTTTAAGCCTTTTACATATTTAACAGCGTTTGGTCCAGCTACTGAACCACCGTAAATCGCTGAAAGTAATGAGTTAGCACCTAGACGGTTTGCACCGTGTTGTGAGTAGTCACATTCACCAGCAGCAAATAGACCAGGAATTTCAGTCATTTGATCATAATCTACCCATAAACCACCCATTGAGTAGTGAACAGCTGGGAAGATTTTCATCGGTAATTTACGTGGGTCATCCCCAACGAATTTTTCATAAATTTCAATGATACCACCAAGTTTAATATCTAACTCATGTGGATCTTTATGAGAAAGGTCAAGGTATACAACGTTTTCACCGTTAACACCTAATTTTTGGTTAACACATACGTCGAAGATTTCACGAGTCGCAATATCACGAGGTACTAAGTTACCGTAAGCAGGGTATTTTTCTTCTAAGAAGTACCAAGGTTTACCGTCTTTGTAAGTCCAAATACGTCCACCTTCACCACGTGCAGATTCTGACATTAGACGGTTTTTGTCGTCACCAGGAATCGCTGTTGGGTGAATTTGAATCATTTCACCGTTTGCATAAGAAGCACCTTGTTGGTAAACGATTGATGCAGCAGAACCAGTGTTAATGATTGAGTTCGTTGATTTACCGAAGATAATACCAGGACCACCTGTTGCCATAATAACAGCATCAGAACGGAATGAACGGATTTCTTCTGTTTTCATATCTTGAGCTACGATACCACGGCAATGTCCTTCGTCATCAAGAACAACTCCAAGGAATTCCCAGTGTTCGTATTTCGTTACTAAACCATCTACTTCATAACGACGAACTTGCTCATCCAACGCATAAAGTAATTGTTGACCAGTTGTCGCACCAGCAAATGCTGTACGGTGCATTAAAGTACCACCGAAACGACGGAAGTCTAAAAGACCTTCTGGTGTACGGTTGAACATTACACCCATACGGTCAAATAAGTGAATGATACCAGGAGCGGCATCACACATTGCTTTAACAGGTGGTTGGTTCGCTAAGAAGTCCCCCCCGTATACTGTATCGTCAAAGTGGATCCATGGAGAATCCCCTTCACCTTTTGTATTAACTGCTCCATTAATTCCGCCTTGCGCACAAACAGAGTGTGAACGTTTTACGGGAACTAATGAGAATAATTCAACTTCAGTGCCTTCTTCGGCTGCTTTCATCGTAGCCATTAAGCCGGCTAAACCGCCACCTACGACGATGATTTTGCTTTTCGCCATGATTATTCCTCACTCCTCTTTCTTTGCTATAAAACTGCCAGGAAATGCTACTATGTTATTATACGAATGCTAGAATTGCAGCAACACCAATGATACTTAATAGAACGAAGAAGATCATCGTTACATAAGTTGCAACTTTTTGTGAGCTTTTCGATTGCGTAATACCCCAGCTCACTAAGAATGACCAAATACCGTTTGCTAAGTGGAATGTAGCAGCTAAAATACCTACAATGTAGAATGCTAACATAAACGGATTAGCAACGATTTCTTCCATCATATTAAAGTCAACGTCTGCACCAAGAGCTTTTTGGATACGAGTTTGGAAGATGTGCCAAGCAATGAAAATAACAAGGAATACTCCCGAAATACGTTGTAACATGAACATCCAGTTACGGAATGTACCGAAACGCTGTAAGTTTGAAGTGGCAGTAAAAGCAATAAACACACCATATAAACCGTGGAATAGAATTGGTATGTAAATTACTACCCACTCAACAATTAACAATAGCCAATGTGGAACCAATTCCATAATACCTATTGAATTGTTGTAGTTTTCTTCTCCACCAGTAGCAGTGAAGTTCAGTGATAAGTGAAACACTAAGAACAGACCTACAGGAATAATACCTAATAGTGAATGTAAGCGTCTCCAGTAAAACTCATGATTTTTTGACAAGACTATTACCCCCCCTAGTACTTTTAAATACCCGAGCCAATTTCGCTTCACGATTTTGTAAAGGTTCATAGATTGACTGTGTATTTCATAATGGTACAATATTATGACATGTCCATTGTACTCTCAAGAATTACGAGCGTCAAGGTTGCATACAATTTTTTATCGAATCATTTCATTAAAAAATATGCGCTATTTGAGTAGAATTTTCTATTTTAAAGAATATTTTACTTTCTTATACTAAATAATGAAGAAATTAAGAAAGAGGTAATTTTAAAATGACTCACATCCACAACACAGTCCCATCATTTGGCTACGAAATTATTCGAGATTATTTACTTCCGTCAATTCTTGGAAAGCATGAAAAGGATGTTCTTTACTGGGCAGGAAAAGATTTAGCTCGCAAATTTCCATGTACGGATATTCAGCTCATTATTTCCTTTTTTCAAGATGCTGGATGGGGCGTTTTAACTCTCGAAAAAGAAGAGAAGGATGGATATATTTTTCATCTCACAAATGATGCCGACTTATTAAAAATTGAAGAACGTTCCTTCCGACTCGAAGCTGGTTTCATCGCTCAACAAATTCAAGCATTACAAGGTTGTCTTACAGAATGTTTCGACGAAAAACGTGAAAAACAACAACAAGTGATCTTTACACTTAAATGGGATAAAAAAGAAAAAGTAGAATAATTCCTACATTATTATAAAAGCTCTTTCCAAAGACCACTCCCCTTCCATATCGAACAGGTTGGATATGGAAGGGGCAGTATATCTAAGGAAGGGTTTTTTTAATTTACGTATTCTTCTACTAGTTGAAACTCATCATGTAAAACATTAGCTGCACGCACCATCTCATCTTGTGGTACGACAACAGATACTTTAATCTCCGACGTACTAACCATCTTCACTAAAATATTTTCTTTTCGTAACCGATCAAACATTTGGGCAGCGACACCCGGATTGGAAACCATTCCTGAACCGACAATCGAGACTTTTGCTAAACCTACTTCAAAATCGGCGAAACTAAATCCTAATTGAGCTTTACTCTTCTCTAACACTTTTATTGCTTCGGCAAAATCCTCTTTTGCAATGGAAAAAGAAACAGTCGGTTTTACTCCGTCAATTACTGCTTGAACAATAATATCAACATCGATATGGTGCTTAGCGAGCGTCATAAAAATATTCGCCAGAGAGGAATTTTCATAGGATTCAAAAGCTACTGTTAACCGAATAATGTCTGCTTCATATGCTACTCCACGAACAACTCTATTTTTCTCCATTTCTACCTCTCCCTTTATCCATGTCCCTTCGACATTGTTTGTACTGGAACGAACCGCTATTCGCATTTCATATATTTTCGCTAATTCCACTGCCCTCGGGTGAAGATAGGTAGATCCTAAATGAGCTAATTCAAGCATTTCATCATAGGTAACTTCCTTAAGTTTTCGAGCTTCGTTCACAATCGAACAATCGGCAGTGTATATGCCATCTTGTTCAGTTAATATTTCAATATATTCCGCACCAATTGCTGCACCGATCGCAACAGCCGTCGTTTCTGGACCACCTTCCCCTAAAGTTAACAAATCTTTATTTTCGTCATAGCCTTGGGAACCGGCTACAATAGCTATATCGCCATTTTGGATTCGTTCAAGTATTAGGTCGTGGTGTATCAGTTCAATTAAAACATTTCCATTCGATTTCGATACTTCAATCCCTGCCTGCCATCCAGAAAGGGAAATCGCCTTATGTCCTTTCCTCTCGATTACAATCGCAAGTAAACTGCTCGCCACGTGTGTATTGATAGCTTTTAGTACGTGGCTTTCTCTATTAGCAATCTTTTCATTAAAAATTGACGGATAAGGAAGGAAATTACCTTCTAGTAATTCAATGGAAGGAACTACTACAACAGGATGTTTTCCTTTATGTTTGTGTTCTAGAATTCTATCAGCAATTTTGTCGATTCTTTCTGGGGTGGTAAGGGAAGAACTGTCGACTTTCACCACGATTGTCTCCATGGTACACGCTCCTTTTTACAGCTTTCGCTAAGCTGTATTTTTCTTCAATTCAGAATACTCATTCTTCAATTATACCATTTCAAAATAAAAAGCAGCTTCTCACAGATCGTGAAAAGCTGCCTCAATCCATACCTATTGTAGGACGTTTATGAGATAGCCCTCCAGAATCTCTGACTGATTCTGACAGTCTTACATTTTTTAAATGCAAAACCAGCAAATAAATCTGAACAATGGATTTACCGCTTCGGCAAGTCTCCCTTTCACCATCTTTCCTAGGAATTGTTCATCCTCCAGATGGGTACTTTTGAACCTTGCACCTCTATCATTTTCGTATTTATATTTAAACTTACAATATCACACCATTATTCCTTTGACAATGTATCTTTATGAAAGTGATTGTAAATAGCCGTTGCCGTCGAACTTGGAATATGGGCTTCCATTAATTGCTCCACTGTTGACTCTTTAATTTTCTTAATCGAGCCAAAATGTTTTAATAACTGTTGTTTCCTTTTCGGCCCAACCCCTTCAATCCCATCCAAAACGGATTGAATCGCGTTTGTTTGATGTTGTTGTCTTAGGAATGTAATCGCAAAACGATGGACTTCATCTTGAATACGTTGCAATAAATAAAATCCATCACTTGTTCTTTTCATTTCTACCGGGATTGGGGGTTCGCCATATAATAATTGGGAAGTATTATGTTTATCATCTTTTGCTAAACCTGCTATCGGAATGAATAATCCTAATTCATCTTCAATGACTTCCCGAGCCACTTCCATTTGCCCTTTCCCTCCATCAATAATAATTAAATCGGGCAAAGGTAAGTTTTCCTTTAACACTCTTGTATAACGGCGGCGGATTACTTCTTGCATCGCACCATAGTCATCATGCTTTGCTGTTTCTCTTAATTTATATTTGCGGTATTCCTTTTTCGCTGGTTTTCCATCGATAAACACAACCATTGCTGACACAGCATCTGCTCCGTGCATATGGCTATTGTCGAAGGCTTCAATTCGAAGAGGTGGCGCTATATTCATGGCATTTCCTAATTCTAAACATGCCCCAACTGTTCGCTCTTCCTGTCGTTCAATTAATTGGAATTTTTCCCGAATGGCAATTTGCGCATTTTTCGTTGCTAAATCGACCAATTCCTTTTTTGAACCCCGCTTCGGCGTAACAACTTTCATTTGTAAGTAGTTTTCCAATAACGATTCATCCACATTCGTTGGAATGAAAATTTCCTTCGGTTTTATATGTTCCGGTATATCATAAAAACGGCCGATAAACGTTTGGAACTCTTCTTCTGGCTCGCGGTAAATTGGAAAAATGGATACATCCCGTTCGATTAATTTCCCTTGGCGTACAAAAAAGACTTGAACACACATCCACCCTTTTTCAACTGCATAACCAAAAATATCCCGGTTCGATAAATCTCCAGATACCATTTTTTGTTTTTGCATCACCGTTTCAATATGAGCGATTTGATCCCGGTACTCCTTTGCCCGTTCAAATTCTAAATTTTCCGCTGCATCGAGCATTTTCTTCTGTAAATCTTCTTTTACATCTTCAAATCCACCATTTAAAAACTTTGTAATTTCTTCGATCATTCGATCATACACATGTTCATCAATCTCCTTTACACAAGGAGCTAAACATTGGCCCAAATGATAATATAAGCAAACTTTATTTGGCAGTTTCATACATTTGCGTAACGGATATAATCGATCAAGAAGTTTTCTTGTTTCGTTTGCTGCCCCCGCATTTGGATAAGGACCAAAATATTTTGCCTTATCTTTTTTAACTTTCCGTGTAATTAAAATGCGTGGATGTTTTTCATTGGTAATTTTGATATACGGATAGGATTTGTCATCCGTCAACATAATGTTATATTTCGGGTCATGTAGTTTAATTAAATTTAATTCTAAAATTAAAGCTTCCAATTCACTGGATGTGACAATGTACTCGAAGTCTTCAATTTCACTTACTAACAGTTGGGTTTTACCATCATGGGAGCCGGTGAAGTAGGAACGAACACGATTTTTCAAGACTTTCGCTTTTCCGACATAAATAATCGTTCCTTGTCGATCCTTCATTAAGTAACAACCCGGCTCATCGGGTAAAATCGCCAATTTATTTTGAATTGTTTCATTCATTTATATCACCCTAATTAGGTTTTTTTAATATTCATTATAAAGGTTTAAAGAGGCCGATGGGAGAAATAATAAGTAACTATAAAGGAAAAAATGGCGTATAAAAGGGATTGAATAAAAATGAAAAAATCTGCGGGACTCCTTCGGAAACAGCATTATGCTAGCAACCGTGGAAAGTAAGCAGATTTTTCAAAAGGGTAGGATGTCTTTTCTGACATTCCTATTTGTTTCCAAAAGAAATGTCCCAAAGTTTAAAACCTTTGGGACAGGGATATTATTTATGGTTGTTAATGAACTCAACTAGAGCTTCTTTTGGTTGGAATCCAACAGTTTTACCTTTTAACTCGCCATCTTTGAATAATAATAAAGTTGGGATAGACATTACTTGATATTCAGCAGCAGTAGCTTGGTTGTTATCTACATCAAGTTTTGCGATTTTTACTTGATCTCCGATTTCAGCATCGATTTCTTCTAAAACAGGAGCGATCATTTTACAAGGTCCGCACCAAGTAGCCCAAAAATCAACTAAAACAACGCCTGAAGCGATTTCTTCTGAAAAGTTTTGATCTGTTACATGAACAATTGCCATTTAAATAGCCTCCTTAAACTAACATCTGAATGTAGTATAGCACGATAAAAAAAATAGGAACAGTAAAGTGAACTCAAATTGAAACATAAAATTTACAATTTTTTTAGAATGCTAATCAAATAGATATTCGAAAAACTATCCATAAAGAAAAACCTTACCTGTATTTTGGCAAGGTTTTTAACAAATTATCCATTAAGAATTTACTTTTAACGCTTTAAATTCTTCCACTAGCATTGGAACGACTTCGAATAAGTCACCAACAATTCCATAGTCTGCCACTTTAAAAATGTTTGCTTCTGGGTCTTTATTAATCGCTACAATCACTTTTGAATTGGACATACCTGCTAAATGTTGTATCGCACCGGAAATACCGCAAGCGATATAAAGATCTGGTGTAACAACTTTACCAGTTTGACCAATTTGTAATGAATAATCACAGTAATCTGCATCACATGCACCACGAGAAGCACCAACTGCACCACCAAGTACATCAGCTAGTTGTTGCAACGGTTCAAACCCTTCCGCCGATTTTACTCCGCGTCCACCTGCTACAACTACTTTCGCTTCAGATAAGTCAACACCTGTCGAAGCTTTACGTACTACTTCTTTAATGATTGTACGTAAATTTTGAATATCAACAGCTAAGGTTGCAACTTCACCTGTACGACTTGCATCTTTTTCTAAAGGAGCGATGTTATTTGGTCGAATCGTCACAAATACAATGCCATCTTTAATTTTTACTTTTTCAAAGGCTTTACCAGAATAGATAGGACGGATGAATAAAGCACCCTCGCCAGAACCTTCGATTTCTGTTACATCAGAAATTAAGCCAGATTGTAATTTCGATGCAATTTTTGGTGATAAATCTTTACCTAAAGAAGTATGTCCAAAGACAATTGCTTCTGGTTTTTCTTCTTCATATACTGCTAAAAAGGCTTGGCTAAACCCGTCAGAAGTATATGATTTTAAATGTGGATGTTCTACTGTAACTACACGGTCTGCACCATAAGCGATTAATTCACTAGCTAATGAAGTAACGCTATCACCTAAAAGCACCCCTACTACTTCAGCACCGTCAGCAATTTGTTTTGCTGCTGCAATTGCCTCAAAAGATACATTACGTAAAACACCATCTCGAACTTCGCCTAACACTAACACTTTGTTTGCCATATGATGATCCCTCCGATACCGTCTTTGTATTTTTAGACTACTTTTGCTTCTGAATGAAGTAAGTTCACAAGCTCTTTTACTTGATCAGCAAGCTCCCCTTCTAAAACGCGACCAGCTGCTTTTTGAGGCGGTAAATAAACATCTACTGTCTCTACTTTTACTTCTACATCGTCTTCATCAATGTCTAAATCATCCAGTTCCAACTCTGCAAGCGGTTTTTTCTTCGCCTTCATAATCCCCGGTAAAGATGGATAACGAGGTTCATTTAACCCTTGTTGAGCTGTTACTAACAACGGTAACGAAGTTTCAATCACTTCTGAATCACCTTCGATATCACGAACAATTTTTACATTTGTCCCATCAATCTCTAAATCAGTAATTGTTGTTACATAGTTTATACCTAGTAAATCTGCAACACGCGGACCGACTTGACCCGTTCCTCCATCAATCGCGACATTACCAGCTAAAATTAAGTCAACCTCTTTATCTTTTAAATATTCTGCTAGAATAACAGCAGTAGAATATTGATCTAATTCATCTAAATCATCTTCTGTATTGATGAGTACTGCTTCATCGGCACCCATTGCTAAAGCTGTTCTAAGCTGCTTCTCAGCATCTTCGCCACCGATTGTCACAACGGTAACTTTACCGCTATTTGCATCGCGCAATTGGATCGCCTCTTCGATAGCATACTCATCATATGGATTGATGATATATTCTGCCCCATCATCTTGAATTTTCCCATTGGCAATGACAATTTTCTCTTCAGTGTCAAACGTGCGTTTTACTAGTACAAAAATGTTCATTTCCCTAACCTCCTAAATGCGATTATCAGGCTGCCTTCACAACCTGTTGTTTCATAATTTAAAGAAATTACTTACCTGAAAAAGTTGGTTTGCGTTTTTCAATAAATGCTTGTATACCCTCTTTTGCATCTTCTGAAGTAAACACGGAACCAAAACTTGCAGACTCTGCTTGAACACCATCATAAAAGCCTTTATGTTTGCTATATTGCAACATTTCAATCGTTGCCTTCAGGGCAATCGGACTTTTCGTAGCTATTTTTTTAGCAATCTCAATCGTATTCGATAGTAAGTCATCGACAGGGAAGCTTCTAGTAGCTAACCCCCATTGGACTGCCTCAACACCGGAAATTGGCTCACTTGTAAACAGCATTTCTGCTGCTTTTGCTACCCCTACATAACGTGGTAGACGCTGTGTTCCAGCAAAACCTGGAATTAAACCAAGCTGCAATTCTGGTAAACCAAGCTTTGCATCTTCCGCCACATATCGTATATGACAGGCCATGGCAAGCTCTAATCCCCCACCTAACGCGGCACCATGAATGGAGGCGATGACAGGTTTAGGGAACGATTCTAATCGTTCAAATACTTGTTGTCCATTACTAGCAAGCTTTGAAAATTCTTCACCTGAAGATACTTCGGTAAATTCTTTAATGTCTGCACCAGCAGAGAAGAAACGCCCATCACCGTGAAGAACAATGACACGGATCGTATCGTCGTTTTCAACAGCGGTTAACATTTCATCGACTTCATGAATTAAGCCCTTTGATAATGCATTAGCAGGTGGTCGTTGAATTGTAACAATTGCTACCCCTTCTTCAACATTCCAAGTTAGAAATTCCATTCTCCCACTCCCTTTGTAACATATATGCTTCAGTTCGTTTTACTTATGATTTTATTGGCAATTACCCCTACTGAAACATCGTTAACCTTTTAATCCGTTTAACAGCAACTGTCTTACTTTTGGTGCTGTTTCGATTAAATCGTATCGGAACTCATTCATCACCCACGTTGTAATCGTTTCGTCAATCGTTCCAAATACCATTTGGCGAGCAATTCGAACATCCATTGTCGAGTTAAACTCCCCTTTTAGCATTCCTTCCACTAAAATCTCATCAAGCAGTTTTAAATACTCTTTTAATATCGAGTTTATTTTCAACCTGAGATCTTTGTTTGACTGCCTTAACTCTAATTGCGTAACAGTTGCTAGGTGGCGATCATTTGCTAGTACGTTAAAATGATTATCAATCATTTGAGACAATTTCTCTGAAGAAGATTCCCCATTATCAATAATCTCGCGTAAATTCTCAACGAAGACACCCATTTTTTCGCGAAAGACAGATATCAAAATATCTTCCTTATTTTTAAAGTATAAATAGATTGTTCCGTCTGCAACGCCTGCTTGCTTCGCAATTTTTGAAACTTGGGCTTGATGATAGCCGTTTTCAGCAATTGCAATAACGGCAGCATCAATGATTTGTTTATATTTGGGTTTATCTCGTTTCATGTTGTTCACCACCAAAATACAAAAATATGAATGACTATTCATTCATATTTTTATATTATAATTTATAAAACTTTCTGTCAATAAAACCTATTCATTTATTTCGCTTGTAATTCCGCCATTTTTAATTTTTCTTCTTCAACTAATGAACGTCTTAATATTTTTCCGACTGTCGTTTTCGGTAATTCTTTACGGAATTCATATTGTCTCGGTACTTTAAAGGCTGCCAAATGTTCACGACAATATTTATTTAATTCTTCCTCTGTGGCGTTTTTCCCTTCTCGTAAGACAATATAAGCCTTCACCGTTTCTCCACGATACGCATCTGGTATACCTGCTACAACACATTCTTGAATCGCTTCGTGTTCATATAGTACTTCTTCTACTTCACGAGGATAAATATTAAATCCACCTGCGATAATAATATCTTTCTTCCGATCAACGACGTAGAAATAGCCATCGTTGTCCATATAACCTATATCTCCCGTTAAAAACCATCCATTTACGAAACTCATCGCCGTATCTTCTTGACGATTCCAATATCCTTTCATTACTTGTGGTCCTTTTATAGCTATTTCTCCGACTTCCCCAGGAGGTAGTAATTCCCCATCCGATGAGCGGATAATAGCTGCCTCTGTATCTGGCCAAGGAACACCAATAGAACCTTTTACCCGTTTATCCCAAATAAAGTTTGCATGGGTAACTGGCGATGTTTCGGTTAAACCGTAGCCTTCAACTAACTTTCCACCCGTTAACTTTTCAAATTTCTCTTGCACTTCGGCTGGTAATGGTGCAGAACCACTTAAACAAGCTTTTATAGAAGATAAATTATATTTTCCTAAATCTTGATAATTCAAAATTCCAATATACATCGTTGGTGCACCAGGGAATAAAGTTGCCTTCTGTTTTTCAATTGCTTTTAATGTTTGCTCCACATCAAACTTTGGTAATAAAACCATCTTGTTTCCTTTTAAAACCGATAGTAGTAGAACTGTCGTCATACCATAAACGTGGAAAAATGGCAGGACACCTAATATAACTTCTTCTCCCGCCTTACATTGGTACATCCAAACATCGCACATTTTCGCATTGGCAATTAAATTTTTATGGGTGAGCATAACTCCTTTTGGCGTTCCCGTTGTACCACCCGTATATTGCAGTAGGGCTAAATCCTCCTCGATATCAAATTCCATTTCGATCGGCGTTGCCTCACTCGTGCGTAAAACTTCCGTAAATAAATGGGTCAGTCCTTTATGCTCCACTTTTACTTGGAAGCCATATTGTTTTTTCTGAATGAAAGGGTAGACGAGATTTTTAGGAAATGGCAAATAATCTTTAATAGCCGTAATGATAACGTTTTCAATTTCAGTTTCTTTTAACACCTTTGTAATACGTGGATATAAAATATCCATTGCTAAAATGACTTTTGCTCCTGAGTCGGCCAATTGATATTGAAGCTCCCGTTCAGTATAGAGAGGATTTGTTTGGACAACGATACCTCCTGCAAATAACGTACCATAATAGGCAATAACAGATTGAGGACAATTCGGAAGCATAATAGCAACTCGATCCCCTTTTTCTATCCCTAATCGACGTAAGTAATTGGCAAACTTTAAGGACGATTCATATAGTTCTTTATACGTAACGTCTCTCCCCATAAAATGAATCGCTACTTTAGTAGGGCTATGCTCATACGCATTCGTTAAAAAGCTTTGAACAGGTATATTTTCGTAAGTCATGCTGTGAGGTATTTCTTTCGGGTATTGGGAAAGCCAAACCTTCTCAGTCATTCATAACTCCCCTTCGTTTCAAAGTTTTAAATTTTCTTACAATTATTATAATAGAAAAGAAAGACGCTTTCAAACTATTTTTACAAAACTTTCACTTTTTCGCTAGATAATGCGTTTATTTTCTATCTTAAAAACAAATTTAATAGAGTGGAAAAATTTGTAGAATGTTGTCATAAATTGCCCCTTTATATTTTTAATATAGTATTTTTTCATTAAAAAAAGACTAGTAGAAAACATTCTACTAGTCTTTCCCCATTGCTATATAGTGAATAAATAATAAATACCTACAATGACAAATAATATACAGACTACGATTAATATTTTTGCTAATTTTTCCATTGATTCGCTCCTACCAAATACTTGCCCCAATAACATAGGAAAGCCCTAACGAAATTGTAAATGAAATAAAACCTACAGAACGATTATCACGGGCAATTTCATCATCTACTTTAAAACTAGGTGTTAAAAATTCAAACAAAATATACGCAAAAATTAAAAGAACAAATCCGAACAATCCCCATCCAACCATTTCAAATAATGTAGAGTGTCGTTCGATGGAATATCTAAAAATATTACATACACCTAATATTTTGCCACCCGTAGCTAATGCAACTGCAATGTTGCCCTTTTTGATTTCTTCCCAATTTTTATACTTAGTAATAATTTCGAATAACACCATGGAAACGATTAAACAAAGGCCAACAACACTGAAGTATCCTGCCGTCTCTACTAAAGGGTGTTGCCAAAAATCTGAACCAAACAAATCGAGTCACCCCTTCTTCTTCTGCACAAATACATACAATGAACAATGCCCACTGCATGTATTTGCACTATACTATTTTAATTCAACAACCGTAACACCGAATCCACCTTCACCTGCTTCACCATAACGGAAAGATTTTACCCGCTTATGACCCTTCAAGTAATTTTGGATTCCTTGTCTTAATGCACCAGTGCCTTTCCCATGAATAATCGATACTCTTGGATAGTTTGCTAAAAGGGCATCATCAATATATTTCTCAGTTTTCAAAATCGCTTCCTCATAACGTTCGCCGCGCAGATCTAATTCCAATTTCACATGACTATTACGATTTTTCACATTCGTCATAACGACCGTTTGTTTTTCTTTTTCAGGTTTCAAATACTGTAAATCCGATTCATCTAATTTCATCTTCAAAATACCGATTTGAACGACCCATTCACGATCTGATACTTTTTCAATAATCGTTCCTTTTTGACCGTAGCTTAAAACTTTCACTTCGTCACCAATTTTTAAATTTTGAGCCCTTTCTCGAATTTGAGCTTGCTTTTTCAATACCGGATTTTCTTGTGGAGCAACATCTTCCAATTTCTTTTTCGCCTCAATTAGTTCGTGTTCCTTCACAACCATACTTGCATTAGCTCTCATTTCACGTAGTTCAGCAATAATTTTTTCGGACTCTTCCTTCGCTTCATCTACAATTTTCCGTGCTTTTTCTTTTGCTTTCTTTTCTAAAGTCTCTTTTTTCTCATCATACGTTCTTAAACGTTCTTCCAATTCTTCCCGTAACTTTTGAGCCTCTTCTAGTAAAGCATGTGCCTCTTCAGCTTCCCGTTCTGATTGACGTCTGCTTTGTTCCAATGAAGCAATCATTGATTCCACTTCATGGCGATCAGAACCGGTAAAGGATTTTGCTTGTTGAATTATCGATTCTTTTAAGCCAAGACGTTTTGAAATTTCAAAAGCATTAGAACGACCTGGTACGCCAATAAGTAATCGGTAAGTAGGACTTAAAGTTTCCACATCAAATTCTACACTGGCGTTGACGACTCCTTTTCGGTTATAGCCGTATGCTTTCAATTCTGGATAATGGGTTGTCGCCATTACACGAGCTCCAGAACCTACTACTTCGTCCAAAATGGAAATCGCAAGAGCAGCCCCTTCTTGTGGATCCGTTCCTGCTCCTAATTCATCAAATAGTACAAGGGAGCGATCATCAAACTTCCCTAAAATATCCACAATGTTTACCATGTGGGATGAAAATGTTGAAAGGGATTGTTCGATCGACTGTTCATCACCAATATCAGCAAACAATTGATCAAACACGGCCAGTTCTGAACCATCTAAGGCAGGAACGGGTAAGCCGGCTTGCGCCATTAGCGTACAAAGACCAACCGTTTTCAATGTAACCGTTTTCCCACCTGTATTCGGCCCGGTAATAACTATCGCTGTAATTTCTCGACCAAATTCAATCGTATTTGGAACGGCATCTTCAATTGAAATAAGCGGATGTCTTGCCCGCACTAATCGAATATACCCTTCTTGATTCATAGTTGGTTTCGTACATTTATTCGCTTGGCCATATTTACCTTTTGCTAATATAACATCGATATCTCCTAAAATTTGAACAAGGATAAATAAATCATGGCTTACTTCTTGTACTTTGGCAGACAGTTCCAATAAAATCCGTTCAATTTCAGCCTTTTCCCTTACTTTTAATCGTTGAATTTCATTGTTTGCCTGTACGACCGATTCCGGTTCAATAAATAACGTCTGACCAGACGAAGATTGGTCATGGACGATTCCACCGTAATGCCCACGATACTCTTGTTTCACAGGGATAACGAAACGGTCATTTCGAATTGTTACAATAGCATCTGATAACATTTTTGTAGCATTGGAACCCCGTGTTAAACTTTCTAATTTTTGTCTTACTCTTGCCTCTTCCGCCCGTAATGACTGACGTATGGAACGAAGGGTCGTACTAGCAGAATCTAACACGGCACCGTTATCATCAATGCAATCATTAATTTCATGTTGAAGAGCCGTTAAAATCGGCATTTGTTCTTTTCTTTCAATAAAATGGGGAATTGTAATTGTTTCTTCTTGTTCAATATCTTCAATGAAGTTCCGTAGTATGCGACTTGCACGAATCGTACTAGCGATTTCCATTAATTCCATTGGACTTAACATACCGCCGATTTGCGCCCGTTTCGCATGGGGACGTACATCAAAAATACCGCCCATTGGAACGTTTCCTTTTACCCGTAAAATGGATAGACCTTCATCCATTTCATTTAACAGTTCTACCACTTTATCAAAATCAGTTTCGGGAATTAGTTGCTCTATAGCATTCTTTCCTAATGATGAAGTACAAAAGCTCGCCACTTGTTCCCGTACTTTATCATATTCTAATGTTTTCAATGCGCGTTCTGCGATCACTCCCGAACACCTCCTGTTTTTGTAACATATCTATATACTTACTTGTTTTTCCTAATAAAAGTTTCAAATTGTTCTAAAGACCACGTATTGACAACTAACTCTTTTTTCAACCAAGCTTTTTGAGCATATTTTGCGCCAATTTCCATTACATCTAATTGTTCAATTGCATGGGCATCTGTATTAATGGCAATCGGTACGTTGTATTCCATTGCCATCATTAAATGCTCAATACATAAATCTAATCTAAAAGGGCTAGCATTTAATTCCAAAATTTTGCCATACTCCGCAGCCCACTGAATTAATTGCGGCACATCCGGATTATACCCTTCCCGCTGACCAATAATTCGTCCCGTTGGATGGGCAATCATATGGACGTATGGATTTTGTATTGCTGTAAATAGCCGCTCCATAATTTTTTCTTGGGGCTGTGAAAAACTCGAATGGATTGATGCGATAACAAAATCTAATTCTTTTAATACGTCATCGTCAAAATCTAATGTAGCATTTGGTAAAATGTCCATCTCTGTCCCAGCAAATAAACGAAAATCTGGGTTCGCTTCATTGAAATCATAAATTTCCAATCGTTGTTTTTGAAGACGTTCTGGCGTCAAACCATTGGCCACTTTTAAATATTGGGAATGGTCTGTAATAACACCGTGGGTATATCCTCGCTCAAATAAAGCTTGTCCCATTTCCTTAACCGTATGGGCACCATCAGACCAAGTGGTATGCATGTGTAAATCCGATACAATTTGTTCAAGCGTCACTAGTCCGCCAAGTTCCTTTAACCGTTCCAACTCTTTACCTGATTCCCGAACTGTTGGAGGAATATATGGTAAGCCGAAATGGGCGAAGAAATCTTCTTCTGTATCGAAGGTCATGATTGTACCATCGGGCTGTTCAACACCATATTCACTAATTTTCTTCCCTTGTTCTTTAGCCAATTGACGCATTCGGACATTGTGATCTTTCGAACCCGTAAAGTGATGAAGGGCAGTCGCATATTCGTTCATCGTAACGAGGCGAAAATCTACATTTACGACATCTTCAGCGTCCAATACGATAGATACCTTCGTTTCACCTGCTGCAACTACTTCTTTAATTGTCAGTTGTTTAAGCAATTGATCTTTTACTTGCTCAGGTTCCTCTGTGGCAACGATAAAATCGATATCCTTACTCATTTCACTTACTCGTCGGAAGCTTCCCGCTACGGAAAACTTTTGGATGACAGAAATAGAACGTAACACCCTGTTAATTTCATTGACGATTTGTTGTAAATACCAAATCGGTAATCGTTCACTGCGCTCCCCTAATTGATCGAGTTCCTTTAATATTTTCTCTTCTGATTTTGGTCCAAAACCGGCTAACTGACGAATTTGTTGGGCAACACATGCAGCTCGCAAACTTTCTGCACTATCGACACCTAGTTCACTATAAAGTTTTGCTAGTTTCTTCCCGCCTAAACCCGGTAGTTTTAGTAGAGGGATTAATCCTTTTGGAACGACTTCTTCCAACTCTTTCAGCTGAGTAGACTGACCCGTTTCCATCAATTCATAAATGACCGTTGCCGTTCCTTTCCCTATTCCTTTTAAAGCCGTAATGTCCTCAATTTCATTTAAACTACGCTCATCTAATTCTAGGGCATTGGCTGCTTTGCGAAAGGCAGATACTTTAAAAGGATTTTCCCCTTGTAATTCTAATAAAAGGGCAATTTTTTCTAACGTTTTAATAACAATTTTTTTATTCATATATGTTGCCTCCTCTTTAAGAAAGAAATTTCGGTCAAACATTATCGCGTAATATCTTTCATATGTGGATAGCTTACTAATTCATTTCTATCCGCTGAAAAAGGAAATGCCCCAAAAGTCGCTTTGGGACATTTCCTTTAAATCGATTGTCAAACGACAGACGAAAACAAATTTAACTACTTTTTGTAAATATACCACCAATCCCGCACCATATCGGTAAAAATGGGTGTATGCTCGAGCATAAGGTTGGCAATGAATGAGCCATCCATCAAGTCTTGAATCGGTCCCATTGGAATTAATGCTAACACATACATTAATATAAACAAAAGGAAATAGAACTCGATAAAGCAAAGGATAGCACCAAGAATACGGTTTACAGAATTTAATATTGGTAAATATGTAATAAAATCAAATATCGAGCCAAGAATTTGTAAAGCAATTTTTACTACAAAGAAAATAATCGCAAAGGCGATAATTCGATAGAATGTTTCATCAACATTTAAAGAATCTAAAACAAGTACCATAGATGAACCATCTGTTACACCAGGATAAGGTATCCATAGTACAAACTTTTCCGCTAGTGGTTTGTAGTAAATATAAGCTACAATCAGTGCAACAAAGAAGCTGGCAAGATGGATTGCTTGCACGATGAAGCCTCTTTTTAATCCTACGAGTATACTAGCAGCAAATATAATTAGTAATATAATATCTAACATTCAATTCAACCCTTTAATTTTTTCACTTCTTCTTCAAGTTTTTCAACTTGTTCTTTTAATTTTAATAATTCATGTACGGTATTGACAGCTGTTAGAACGGCTATCTTAGAACTATCTAATGATGGATTATGTACATGCATTTCTCGCATTTTATCATCTACTATAGAAGCAACTAATCGCATATGTCCAGTAGATTCGGTGCCAACAATTTTATATGAATGCCCATAAATTTCTACTGATATTCGATTTTTTTCTTGTTCAGCCAATGCAATACCCCCTAAACCGTAAGCAAAAAACAATTATTCATTCACATACCCTTTGCAAATAAGAATAAAACAACCAAACCGTATAATCGCTTGGTCCATTCTACTACGTTTGAATCTATTACGAAATTTATAATACATATCATACCATCTTTAGTTTGCATAGTACAACTACATTCAGGTTACAAAACCAATACTAGCGGGACTTTTAGCATATCCCATTATTTCCCATATGAAAGGTTGTTAGCTTTGGGAGAAGAATGAGGGAATATAATTTATTAATACTTAGCTATACTTTATTGGCACTTCCTCTAATAATGTTTTCTGTTATATGATCATTTGGCTGCATGATTAAGAATTAATGAAGTATTTTTCCAGTCTAAATTAAATATATATAATATAGTTATTTAAAAGCATAGCTAAAGATTATCAAATCTTTAACATCTATGACACACTAATAAACAAAACGATCATTTCATTTTCGATAAGAATGGATCTTGGAACTAAGAAGGGGACGAATTTATGTCAAATATTGTATTACAACTTTCACCCGAAATACAAAATCAAGTAAAAACTTTTTATGCTTCATCAAGGGTTGAGCGAAATGCACCTGGAGTTATCTTTGCTGCGAAGCTACCAGATACAGCTATTACGATATATAAATCTGGAAAAGTAATGTTCCAAGGGATCGGAGCAAAAAGAGAGGCAAGCCGTTGGGGGGAAGTAAAAATGAAAACAGTTACTTCCAATCATACAAACCAAACAATTCAAACAATTCAAACAAAGGGGGATACCCTTCCTGAACATTTTTCAACGATGTCGGTTATCGGGTCTGACGAAACCGGTACCGGCGACTATTTTGGACCTATAACGGTTGCTGCAGTTTATGTTCCGAAAGATAAAATTGAATTAATTACGGAGCTAGGCGTCAAAGATTCAAAAATGTTAAATGATTGTATTATGCGTAAAATTGCTCCAGACATAATGTCCGTATGTACTTACAGCATTTTGACTTTGCGTAATGATAAATATAACACCCTTCAAGGAAAAGGATATTCCCAAGGGAAAATTAAAGCATTGCTTCATAATCAAGCAATTAAACATGTATTGTCAAAAATGGACCCGGAAAAGCCCGATTATATTTTGATTGACCAGTTTGCTGAACGTTCGATTTACTATAATCATATAAAGAACGAAAAAGAAATTGTTCGGGAAAAAGTTTTATTTTCCACAAAAGCAGAACAACTCCATATAGCTGTAGCTGCGGCTTCGATTTTAGCCCGCTATGCCTTTTTGAAAGAAATGGATCGGCTTTCAGAAATAGTTGGTTTTGACTTACAAAAAGGAGCAAGTGGTAAAGTTGATGAAATGGCCGCTCGCATTTGGTTAGAACAAGGGCAAGATACATTAAAGTCGATAACTAAATGGCATTTTGCGAATACGGAAAAAGCAAAAAAACTAATTGAGAAAAAAAGATAAAAAATGAAAAAAGCGCTGGGTAGAACCAGACGCTTTTTTTACATCATTTTGCAATAAACCGTTCCACTTTTAATAGCTGATCCATTTTTATTTTTGGCGTAACACCTTGTAACCTATTATTTTGGATATCGCCAGCCCATTCCTTTGGTCGATTCGCAAGCCATTCTAAATCGAATAACCTTTCCCAAGTGGCTATGACTTCTTTTTCGGGAAAATCAAGTTTTTCAAACTTCATCCATTCTTTTTCATCAAATGTAATTGGGACTTTATTTAAAATGAAATGCCAATCTTCAAATGAAGACCATAGTATATCTTGACAAGGGATATTAAGCTTTAAAATAACGCCCTTTGAACCTTTTGGAAGCAATGCCCTTTCATTACGGTTTACTCGACGATTCCATACCCATATCGGTCCTGCTTGTCCATTGTATCGAGGAAGCCTTTTTGCCATCTGTCCCATCATCCATTTATATGCCTCAGGAAACATAGCTAACTCTAAACTTCCTTCTAAATATCCCTGATCCCTCATTAAGTGATATGCTTCCAATTTTTGTACACTATAAACAATCATTACTTTTCCCTTTCATTAGTAAGTTTTAAAACGTTTCTGCCTTAGTGTTCTAAAACTAATGCCTCTTATTAGTGAATAATTATAGTTCAACAAACAATTTTTATTCATAACATAACCATTATCGACAGTTGTTCCTGTACAGTCCTTCATTTGCAAACTTGTACTAATCGTCCAACAAGGATTAGGTTCTTTCGCTCAAAAGTTCCCCTTAAATTAATAGTGGCTTACTCACCTACCATACCGTCCTTATCATTATCTTGCATATATGGGTATAACCAATGATTACTCGTTATTGGCATACTAAAACCTGCTGCTTTTGCTTCTTTAATCGTTACCTGTCCATTACCGTTTGTATCAATACTCGAAATATCACCGTTTTTGTTTGAACTAGTTGAATCAGAAGGCTCGCTACCGGTTAAACCGAGTGATGCGTTTACTTCATCAGGGTTTACATTGTCAAATGACTCAACGATCTTGTTACCCATTAAAGTATAAGTATACTGATACTTTGAAGGAATTTGTGTTTCCGTATTTGGATATGTAATAATTGCTTCAAAATTAGTAGCTCCACCTGCGTTACGGATGGCATCTTCCATATAAGCTTGATCACCATGTCGGTTGAGCGTACTATCTTGTGGGGTAATATTATAAGCGTTCGATACCCCTCCGAGAGAATCAGCAATGATATGTCCTTCATCTAAATCGTCACGTTCAACGCCAGGAACCTTTGCCTCATCAGGATAGTATCTGCCAGAGGATAATACAGGTTCTTTCCGATGATCTTGTAAAATGATTTCGTCAGCAATAACACGTACTAGTTGCCCATATTCATTGGTAAATGCCCAATATTCACGGTCCCCATAACCTATGTTAACGACGACGTTCGATTCTCGATATCCAGACAAGTCACCTCCATCAACTTCAATAAATTTGTATCCTGAGAACAGATCATCATTTGATTGTGCCGGTGTTTCCTCATCTACTGTTTCATCAACAACCGTAGGGATTGTTTCTTCTTTTTCGTTCTTGTTATTTGTTTCAACTGTAGTTTCTTCTTGTTGGTCCGTTTCGACATCTGCAACGGATGTATCTTCTACGTTAGTACAACCAACGACAAAGATGGTCATTACAAATAAGATTAAATAGTAGTTCATGGTCTTTTTCATTTTAGGGCTCCTTATAGTTGTATCATCGTTCATTCTAATGTTTTGAGAATTTTCATAGATTAACATTGTTAACCTATTGATAATAGTATATTCCAAAATTAACTGTTATGTGGCAAAGTTGTTTTAATTCGTTAGCTTAATAAGTAATTTATTCTCTTTTCTCATAGATTCCTTTTACAAACTGTTCCTTATCGTCTGTGTATTCAATGATTTTCCCTTTTTTCTTCAACGAATTTCATTTTCAGTTCTTTATTATAATCTACTAAGTAAATAAAGTGTGTTTACCTCCTTTACCGTTTAGGGCAATATTATTGGTACTATTAAGTATTACACTAATATTTATGCTTCATGAACGACAATACTGCTGTATAAAAAAAGACTGTGCCAAACATCCAGTTTGAGCATAGTCTAGTTAATTATTACTTTAATGGTTTAGTACTTTGCGTTAGCCTTCACTCTTATTCCTATCCCCATTAAATCACTTATTTTCATACGCATCAAATTACAGGCGTTTATTGTAAATATAAAAAGAAGTGTTTCAATTGGAAGGGATGATTTTGAGTTAGAGGAAAAGTTTTATAAATTATTTCATACTTTTCTTCTTTTTTTCAATGCAATAAATAATAGTATTAAAATTAAAATAAGAAATAGGAAAATATTTGAAAATAAATTCATCCAATGAAAAGGAGCTTTATTAACATAGACAGCTTTTAACCATTTGCCTTCTTCATTTTTGACTGCAATAGCGTTATCAGTAGTTATACCCCTTATTTCAAAGTATTCCGTTCCCTTTGGATAATAATTAGATGCATTACCAAAGTAGTTCCCCATGTCATTAGGCCTTGTTTTGACCTCTCCTATACGCTTAACAATTAGACTATTAATTACCTCTTCATCTGTGACTTTATAAACATTCCCACTCCATACTACGAACGGATAGGCCCAACTTAAAGCATGAACAGTTGAATTAGTTATAAGTACTAAAATTAATAAAAACATACTAATTTTTTTCATACTATACCTTCCTAAAATTATCAGTTTAATACTAATTCTTCTAAATATACGGTTTTACCTTGTTTAAGTATTCTTCAAATTTATTGCACTAATTTTAATTAAAATAGAAACATTTAAAGAAATGCGTTACATATGAGATCTCGAGAAAATGGTTACTGCTTTTCAATTGATGAACTAATCGTTAATTTGAGTTAACCTGATTATCAAGTTTTTTAAATTAAATACATTTTATTTTAAACACATCAACCTTATCGTATTTGTTATCTGAAACAGTTTCAATGTAGCTCCATCCTCTTTTCATATAGTAGTCGGAGGCATCTTCGGTTCTTAATTATAGTTCCTTATATCCCAATTCTTTCACTACACTTATGGTTTTGGCTACTAACTCTTGTCCTACGCCTCTTCCACGATACTCAGGTTTTGTATTTAAAGATGCAAGCCAAGGCTTATATAACTCTCTTATGTGCAAATCGTTTTCAAGGATTGATACAGTTCCTATACATTTTTCGTTCACTAATGCAACAAGTGTTATCGGGAAAATATGATCCGTTGTGTTTGAAAAGTGTTTAACAACATTCTCCCACTCCATACTATTACCTGTTTTTACTATAAATTCCTTATATATCATCTCAGAAACCTCTTTATTTTTTCGGGCTGATTTGATAAAAAATCAACAATCATACTAATCCCCCTTTGTATTGATATGTATAATTTTTATTATTTCGAAATAACCTTTTTTTAAAGTTTCTTTACAACCTAAAATAAATACTAACATAGTTACCCAAATTTACAGAAAAAGGGATTTACTTCATCTGGAAGAATACTAATATAGTAAACAATTATTTTCGAACTATTTATACATTCTTTATTCAATTTCATTAGGATATAAAGAGAAAAGTTAAATAACGAGGAAAAAAGCAGCCAAAAGGCCGCTTTTTGGAAAAACTAGTTTTCAATTTTAACAATTCCATTTTTAACTATATATTCCAACTTTTGAGCAATATAAATTAATACCATTGCCGCAATTCCATTCCACATACCACCGAAAAATAACCCTACGATTCCACCAAAAGCAATATAGGCTGCTAAATATTTATCTACCACATAATCACCTTTCCTTTAGTTTTACATCTATTTTAAAAATTCTTTTCCATATTATACCAAAACTGTAGTCCTAACATTTCCATTGAAACTGAAATAAAGTATCTATCTCCGTTTTCTTCATCACCAAACAAGCAAGGAAGAGTTGTTTTACTTCGTATGTAAGATAGCAATAATTCATATGCCTTCCATAAATCTTCATACGTTTTATTATTAAATTTATATTCATCAATCATATATACTCTTTCAAACTCTACTATGTCATTCACGACAACGGTTATTTAATCATTCTTACTTTTCTCCAATCTCGATATGAGAGGGTAAGTTCTTACTGTCATTAAAATTAAAAGTTGGTATATGATTTACCGTTAACTCAATACCTTGTTGAATCTCATAGGGCAAAATACATATCCTTGTGATTTCTTCATTATGAATAACCATATCTTCATCCATCATTTCTCCGTTCATTTCAAGAACCTTTACTTTATAACTTTGTTCATTATTATATTTCCCCATTACTTTTAGCAACAAAATATCATGATTGGTAGTTTTAACATAAATCATTTGTCCATGATAAGTTAAGATGTCCATGTTTCACCTCATTAATAATCGTTTTATAAAAAAGTACGATTATTAATGGAAAAAGTTTCAAATGTAATCTAATAGTTCAAACCTTGTTACTCTAATTATTATGGAACATCATATATTTTTTTCTTTTTCCCCTAATTTCTCCTATACAACCGATAGCAAACATAAGAATTGCAATGATTTCAAGAGGTATGAATAATAACAGAAATCTAATTCCTGCAAATCCATCCTGTGTTATGTCTCTATAAATAAATGAACCAGCAATAGTGGATAGAGGTATGAAAATTATTCCTAAATACACGCTCCATATTATAAAATTAAGCATCCAAGAACGTTTAAAAGTAAGAATGAAAGCCATTATAAAAAAATTATAAGAATTGCAGATATAGAGGCTATCATTTGACATTTTCCCCCCTTTTTTTAGTTACGTCATTAATATTTTCTCTGTGCAGCGTCTACAGTTATGTAAGTATTGCTATAAAAAAGAGTAAAAACCGTCTTTACATTCCATAGTTTTTTAAATTCATTAATCGGTACTTTTCGATTATAGTTCTTGTTTTCATCATCACAATTCACCAAATGCCTTAATGATTCTGAAAGGTAAAAATACTCCTCGTCATATCCTACAACAGGGACAAAATGCAAATAATTACGGTCCTTCTGTACTTTAATAAAAACAATGACGGGTGCTCCTTTACTAACTTCGTACTTTAATGTATTTATATTTCCTTTATAATAGTTTGTTTTAAAGCCCTTTTTTCTTAATACCGTCCGAATTCCCTTTGGGTATACAGTACCCGACTTCGTTTTACTAGGAAAATGGGGATACAACGCTTCACCGCTATCATCTATACCAAAATGCCGTAACAGATACGCTGTTGAAAATGCTGCACATTCGGTATTATTTTGAAAATCAATTCGATTGTTTTGTTGAATAAGAAAGTTAGCTGGATAATTTCTTTTCCGTAAAACAGGAATGGGAAATGTCATCAAATATACATTAATGATCGTGGAAATCATAATCCATAAAATAACTGATCTAACGATAAACATAAACATACTGCATCCCCCTTACCAAGCGTCCAGCTCGAATATTTTATTTCTTTACAATCCCCACTTCATTTTAACATAATTATCCAATTTCAGTTTTCTATAACGACCCTTTTCAAAAATAAAGACGCATTTCTTATTTTAGAAACGCGCCCGATTCTTGAATATAACACAGGTTCTATTCAGATTGAGGTAACATTTTTACAAAATTTTTTGGGGACTCCCAAAAAGGAGTCAAAGTTTATTCCCCGTCAAGGTTTGGCTTAATTCAAACACCGAAGCTAATTCCTATATCATGTTAGGATTTGGAGGATTAGCAATTGAAGAGATTGAAAAAGGAATCAGTTTACTCGCTAGCTACCTTCCCTGGTTTAGGAGAGATAATTTTATAAAAAAATGGAGAATTCCATTAGGTTTAATTTTGTCAGTAATCTTTGGAGTCAAAACAAATTAAAGAGGCTGTCTGAAACAAGACAGCCTCCCTTTGTACAATAGATTAGCCCCGCCATAACCACCAAAATTAAGGACTAAAAATGACAAAATTTCTAGTACAAAAATTACGCCTATTGTTGTTTTAGAACAATTATCAATTTTCTTGTTTTTGTAGCCATAAAAACAAGTTTGTGATCAATTTAGATACAATGAATAACGCTATATAGGACAAGAACAAATAAATATAATTTACTCCCTTAAACATATGGAAGAAGTGGAAATTTACCATAATTGGTTTTAATACGAAAGCAAAAAGGGCTGATAATAAAATAGAATATAGGTATATATTTTTTTGCCGGTTCAATGTCCATTGATATAACAACATAAAACTTACCGGTACTAAAGAAGCGTCTAGAGCAAAACTTGGTAAAAAGGGAAGGAGTTCATATGGATATTCCCATAGACCCATATTAATACCGATTTTATTTACATATGCGAACCAAACATGATAATTAAGTCCAAAAAAACCTAAAAGTAACATTTTCCTTTTATCTATTGAAAAGAACAATATTATAATTGGTAAAATTAACGCTATAACTACTATCCAAAATTGCCATGTATCAAAATAGGAAAATGATTTCCAGTATTCTAATTGGAGTTGGTTTACCTCTTCTAACATTGACCTTATTTGATTTAACAATTCTGATTGTTTTTCCTTCATATATATCTCCCTAATAACATTTCTATTATTAAGTAATTTAACCTTATTCTTGTTCAACTATTCTCCCTCAATAACAAAGGGTGAATTATATTCATTTTAATTCAGGAAACCTTTTCATTTATGCTATGAAAGTTTTCAGATATTTCTTTAAAAGCTTTCTTAAAATCTCTAGTTCGAACTATTGATAGACTAAATTAATAGAAAGCGCTTCGTTTTTTCATTATCTCAAATAATCTCGTCTCGTTTGAAGCGACTGGGAGTCATAGAATGTCTCAAATAAAAGTGCTCATCTAACAGTTCGAAAAGATAGAAATTCTCATATATCAAGGAAAAAACGATATTAAAAAAGAGGTTAAAGTGAACACTTTAACCTCTTTTCTATGTTATTAATTATTCTTCATCCATGAACGGATAAGTAATATCTGTAGTTGGTGCAAAGTTTTCTTTGATTACACGAGGAGTTGTCCAACGAATCATGTTAAATACAGAACCTGCTTTATCGTTTGTACCAGAACCACGAGAACCACCAAATGGTTGTTGGTTAATCATTGCACCGGTTGGTTTGTCATTGATATAGAAGTTTCCAGCTGCGCCTGATAAACGATTTTCTAAATGAAGAATCGCTTGGCGATCTTGTGCAAAAATAGCACCTGTTAATGCGTACATAGAAGCTGTATCAACTGCTTCTAATGTTTCTTCTAATTTATCATTTTCATATACATAGATTGTTAACACTGGTCCAAAAATTTCTTCAACCATTGTTTTGAACTTTGGATTTGTTGTTACGATAATTGTTGGTTGGATGAAATATCCAACAGAATCATCATAAGTACCACCAGCAATAATTTCTGCTTCTTCAGAAGCTGCCGCATAATCGATATAGCTTGTTATTGAATCAAACGCAGGTTTATCGATTACTGCTCCCATAAAATTACGGAAGTCGCGTACATCCCCGACTTTCAGTTTAGCAGTTTCTTCAACTAAACCTTTCTTTACTTCTTCCCATAAGCTTTGTGGAATGTAAGCACGTGAAGCCGCAGAACATTTTTGACCTTGGTATTCAAACGCTCCACGAACAAGGTTCGCTACTAATTTGTCAACTTGTGCAGTTTCGTGTGCAAATACGAAGTCTTTACCACCAGTTTCCCCAACTAAACGAGGGTATGATTGGTAATTTGCAATGTTTTCCCCTACTGTTTTCCAAATTGTTTGGAACGTACTTGTTGAACCAGTAAAGTGGAATCCAGACATACGTGAATCTGTTAATACTACTTCCGAAACTTGTGAACCACGAGATGGTACAAAGTTGATAACGCCTTTTGGTAATCCAGCTTCTTCTAAAATACGCATAAAGTAATAGTTTGCTAGTAATGAAGTTGTTGCTGGTTTCCAAACTACTACGTTCCCCATCATTGCAGGAGCTGACGGTAAGTTACCACCAATAGCAGTGAAGTTGAATGGAGAGATTGCTAATACAAAACCATCTAATGGACGATAATCTAAACGATTCCAAACGTTTTTCATACTATCTGGTTGAATTTGATATACTTGGTTTGCATAATCCACCCCGAAGCGCAAGAAATCTGCTAATTCTTGTGCAGAGTCTATTTCAGCTTGGATTACAGTTTTAGATTGTCCTAACATTGTTGCAGCATTCATTACATCACGGTACGGACCAGAAATTAGATCAGCAGCTTTCAAGAAAATCGCTGCACGATGTTCCCATGGCATATTTGCCCATGATTCTTTTGCAGCCATTGCAGCTTCAACAGCATCACGTAATTCTTTCTCACCAGCTTCTGAGTAGTTTGCTAAAACATGTTGGTGATTATGTGGCATAACTACTTGCTTTACTGTATCTGTTTTAATATTTTGACCATTAATAATAATAGGAATATCTACTACGATTTCGGATTGGCGTTTTAATTCTGCTTTTAATGTTTCTCTTTCTTTTGTACCCGGAGCATATGTATTGCCAGGCTCATTTTTAGGTGTTGGTATTTTGAAAATTCCGTTACTCATATTTTTACTTTCCTTCCTATTGTGTATATTTCTCTTAATGTTTTTAATAATCTTCTGTATTCACCAAATTATAAAATACTTGTAATTACTAACGCAAGTTAACAGACTCAATTAATTTATGATTTTCATAAACTAGAAGGGGTTAGAGCTATCCTAGGTAAAGAATTGGGTCTAATTGTTTTTTAATTATTTTTTTAAAATTAGAAACTGTATAAATACTTAAATCTTCAAGCTCATAGTAACTGACTTTATATCAAAACCCAATTTTTCATATAATTTAATTGCTTGATTATCTACAAACGCACTTAGGCGAATTTCCGAGTATCCATCTTGTTTTAAATGTTCAATACCAGCATTCATTAATTGTTTGGAAATTCCATTTCCTCTAAATTCATTTAAAACAAATAGTTCGTAGATAAATCCATTTATTACATCAGTAAATGAATCCTTGTTTGGTCCTAAAAGAATCCAACCCATCAATTGATTACCTTCAGTTGCTATTAAATAATAGCTTCCCTTTTCCAAAAGTGGTTTAACAAGTTGGTTAATTTTTTCTTCTGTAGGTTGTACTTCCCCCAGGGTACCATCAAAAATCGCTTGAGGAGAAAGTGATAATACTTTTTTAAGTTCAAAATCGTTTGGTTTTTTAATGTCCATAATTTATACCAGTCCTTAAACTTCTTTATCCCTTTTCTATAGTATACAATTATTTCAGTGTATTGTGCTTAAATTCTTCATATACTAATTAACCTTAAACTAATAAAGTTATATGTATTCTAATAGAGTTACATTTAATATAAATAAATACTCTAACTAACAAAATACTTCGATTTATTTGTTCAGATACGCTTGCAGTTTCTTACACGTATAACAAAGCTATTGCCCTGTAACCTTCAATGCAAATGGAGAATATTGTAGTAAAATTTAAATTAAAAAGGAGTGTAATGGAAAATGAGTAGACCTGAAATGTATGTAAGTTTAGTAGTGGGACCGAATTGTGAAATGGAATCATATGCTATAAGATCAGCACTGGAGTATTTCGGGGTAAGAGTTAATATACATTGGATAGGTAGACCCAATGATCTAATTGATGTTCTATCTGGTGAAGAACTTGCGAATAAAGTGGACTATTTAATTTTAAATTTCCATGGAGATGAAGGTAGATTTTGCATGCCTGAACTCGATGAAGAAGTTTATGAATCTAATGAGCCAAGAGGGGAATTTCTGGGAGATCACGAGATTAAACAATTTACAAAATTAAAAGATATAAAAGTTATAGGATCTGGTTGTACATTAGGTATGGAACAGCTAGCGAACGCTTTTCTTGAATGTGGTTGTCACTCTTATATCGGTCCTGATGATTACATAGATGGTAATGCTAATCTGATGTTCCTTATAAAGTTTTTCTATGAAATTATAAGTAATCATAAAAGCCAAGAGGAAGCTTTTGAAATTGCTAGGTCCATTGATAAAGAAACTGCAATGTATAAATTGTATAAGTCAATGTGAAGGAAGAAGCAATGGAATAATTCATAGATTAAGCACATTACATTTTTTAAACTACTAAAACTTTCTAAACATGTATGTATTGGAAACATTGTAAAACTGCATTTCCCCTAATAAGCCATACCCTAAAATAAGAGTATGGCTACACTTGAACTTTATTATTTTATTAATTTACTAACCGCTTTAAACTGGTCTCCTTTAGCGACTTGAAGCATTTCAAAAAGTGCCATTTCTACACTCGTTACCTTCGCACCAAGTTGCATCATTTTTTGAAGACCAATTTCTCTATTTTTAGCCGTTCTGGAAGAAACGCAATCGGCTAATACTTCCACTTCATAACCATTTTGAAGTAAATGAACAGCTGTTTGATAGACACAAATATGTGTTTCGATACCTGCAAGCAATACTTTTTTACGTCCTGTTTTTTCTAATTGCTCTACAAATTCAGGCGTATCGTAAGCACTAAATGTAATTTTTTCAATTGGTTTTTGATTTTGTAGTTTTTGCGCAACTTTTTCCGTAGTCGGCCCAAGTCCTTTTGGATATTGTTCTAACAAAAGAACAGGTATATCTAAAATTTGAACACCTTCTGTAATTTTTACAATATTATGAATCACAAATTCACTATTATCTACGATTTCCGCTAGCCTTCCTTGTACATCAATTAGTACCAAAACTGTTTCTTCTTTTTGTAACATAAACATCCCCCTTAAATTTAAAGCATTGCGATATCCCCTTTCATTATAATAAAAATTTAAACAGCAAACAGCTAGAAGACCTTCTTATTTTAAAAGTAAATAAAAAAGAAGAGCGCCCGATATTACGAGCAACTCTTCTTTTATATTAGCGAAGTTCAGCGCCAGCTTCTGTTAATACTTTTAACACTTTGTTATGAGCATTTACTACTTCGTCATCTGTTAACGTACGTTCTGGATCGAAGTAAGTTAATGAGAAGGCAACAGATTTTTTGCCAGCTTCCATTTTTTCTCCTTCGTAAACGTCGAACACTTTTACTTCTTTTAATAATTTTGTACCAGCTTGACGAATGATTTCTACAATCTCACCTGCAGGTTTTGAACGATCTAGCTCCAATGCAATATCTCGTGTCATTGCAGGGAAACGTGGTACTGGGGCATAAACTAAATCTTCCACAGTTGCAGCTAAAATAGCTTTTAAATTTAATTCAGCTACATACGTTTCTTTCAAATCGTATTGTTTACGCTCAGTAGGATGTAAACCACCGATTAAACCGATTTTTTCCCCATCTAAGAAAATCGCTGCAGTTTGACCTGGATGTAAACCATCCACTGTTGTTTTTGTGAAGGATAAACGATCTGTTAAACCTAATTTTTCAAATAGGCTTTCGATAATTCCTTTTGCGACGAAGAAATCTACATTTAACTTTTCACCTTGCCATGTATGGTCAACCCATTTACCTGTTAACACAAAGGCAATATGTTCTTCTTCATAAGGTAACTGCTCTTCTGTTTGACCAAGGAACACTGAACCAATTTCATATAGGGAAACGGAATCTGCTTTACGTGCTACATTATAACTAGCCGCTTCCACTAAATGAGGAATGAGACTTTGACGTAAAGTAGAACGTTCTTCACTCATCGGCATTAATAATTTCGTTGTATCTTCTGCTTTTAACGCAAACTTTTGAGCCAATTCATCAGAAGTTAATGAATATGTAATGGCTTGATATAGACCAGCACCTTCAAGCACATTACGTACAATACGACGTTTTGCTTGGTAAGGTGTTAAACCACCTACCTGTTCATTTCCTTCTGGTAACGTCATTGGAATTTCATCATATCCAAATAGACGGGCAATTTCTTCAATAATATCTTCTTCAATTTTAATATCTTGACGACGTGTCGGTACATCAATAATTAATAAACCGTTTGCCGCTTCCACATCAAATTGAAGACGATTTAAAATGGAAAGCATTTCTTCCAAAGAAATTTTCATCCCTAGGCGTGAGTTAATATAATCTGGAGATACAACTACTCGTGCAGGTGTTTTATCTAAATCATCCACTAGTACTGTACCTTCTAATACTTCTCCGCCTGCAATTTCAGCTAACATTTGGGCAGCTCGTTCACTAGCTAATAGAACACGATTCGGATCAACGCCCTTTTCAAAACGTGCTGATGAATCAGAACGTAAACCTAATTCCTTCGAAGTACGACGTACAGATATCCCTTCGAAGTATGCTGCTTCAATGACAACAGTTGTTGTTTCATTTGTTACTTCAGAGTTAGCTCCACCCATTACACCGGCAACCGCTACTGGTTCCACACCATTTGTAATGACAAGATTATGGGCATTTAATGTACGTTCTTGTTCATCTAATGTGACAATCTTTTCTCCTTCAGTAGCTAAACGCACTACAATCTCTTTCGAATTTAATGACTCATAATCAAAGGCGTGTAACGGTTGACCATATTCCATTAAAATGTAATTCGTAATATCCACGACATTGTTATGAGGTCGTACACCAGCTGCCATTAAGTAATGTTGCAACCAAAGGGGTGATTCTGCGATTTTTACATTTTTCACTACTTTTGCTGCATATAATGGATTTTCTTTCGCTTCGACACGTACGTTAATGTAGTCCTCTGCTTTTTCAGAAATCGATTCATATTGAATTTCGGGTAATTTAACTTCCTTTGATAAAATAGCAGCTACTTCATAAGCAACCCCTAACATAGACAAGGCGTCTGAACGGTTCGGTGTTAAACCTAATTCAAGGACAATATCACGTAGACCTACTAATTCTAATGCATCGCTACCAGGAACAGCATCCTCTGGTAAAACGTAAATTCCATCAGCATAAGCTTTCGGAACAACGCGACCTTCCACACCTAGTTCTTGTAGGGAACAAATCATCCCGTTGGATTCTTGACCGCGCATTTTTGCCTTTTTAATTTTAACGCCACCTGGTAGGCGAGCACCAGGCAATGCCACGATTACTTTTTGTCCTGCTGCAACGTTTGGCGCACCACAAATAATTTGTCGTACGTCTCCTTCACCTACTTCTACTTGGCAAATATTTAACTTATCTGCATCCGGATGTTTTTCTTTTGATACGACATAACCTACGACAACGTTTGTCATACCTTGAGAACGATCAATGACTGCATCTACTTCAATCCCTGAACGGGTAATTTTTTCCGCCAGTTCTTCAGCTGCAATTCCTTCTATATCAACATATTGTTTTAACCAATTTAATGAAACTAACATATTCGTACCCCCTTACCCTTCTGTTCGATGGAATTGTGATAAGAAACGACTGTCATTTGTATAGAAATGACGAATATCATCCACTCCATATTTCAACATTGCGATACGTTCCGCACCAATACCAAAGGCAAAACCTGAAACTTTCTTCGAATCATAGCCTGCCATCTCAAGTACATTTGGATGTACCATACCAGCACCTAAAATTTCAATCCAACCTGTTTGTTTACATACGTTACATCCTGAACCACCACATTTAAAGCAAGAAATATCCATTTCCACTGAAGGCTCTGTAAAAGGGAAGAAGCTAGGACGCAAGCGAATTTCGCGGTCATTACCGAACATTTTTTTCGCTAGTTTATCAAGCGTTCCTTTTAAATCACTCATTCGAATGTTTTCACCAACGACTAATCCTTCAATTTGCATAAATTGATGGGAGTGAGTCGCATCATCATTATCCCGGCGGAATACTTTACCTGGGCTAATGATTCGGATTGGTTCACCTTTTTTCGCTTCCATCGTACGCGCTTGAACTGGTGATGTATGGGTACGTAATAGAGTTTCCTCTGTAATATAAAATGTATCTTGCATATCACGAGCAGGGTGACCTTTTGGTAAGTTTAAGGCTTCGAAGTTATAGTAATCCCTTTCTACTTCCGTTCCTTCTGCAATCGTATACCCCATTGAAACGAATAAATCTTCAATTTCTTCTACAACACGAGTTAAAGGATGACGATTCCCTGAACGAACTGGACGTCCCGGTAACGTTACATCAATCGATTCCTTTTCTAGTTGTTCTTGAATCGCTTGTTCCTCTAACACAACCGCTCTTTGTTCTAATTGGGCCGTAACGTTCTCACGTACTGCGTTTACAAGTGCCCCCATTTTCGGACGTTCTTCTGGAGATAGTTTCCCCATTCCCTTTAATAGATCCGTAATCGGACCTTTTTTCCCTAAATACGCCACACGAACGTCATTTAATTCTTTTAAATTGGAAGCGGCTTGTAATTTTGCTAATGCTTCTTGTTCCAATTGCTTTAACTGTTGTTCCACGTATAAAAACCTCCTTATGAATAGTCATCCTTTGTTTTTCATTATTAATTGGAAAAACGAATTTGTATAATTTCCCCAAGTCAAGAAAAAACAAAAAACCCCGCCCCTAAAAAGGGACGAGGACTAATTTCGCGGTACCACCCTAGTTATTACAAAAAATTGCAATCACTTCATTGACATAACGACTCTTCGGCCGGCTTTCCTTTCACATTCATCATGATCCCGGAAGCTGCTTACGGGGTGAACTTCAATATGCTTGACATTACATAAGCTTCCAGTCTTCGGCTTATGCTCCCTAAAATGTCTTTTTCATATTTACTCTTCCCGCTCCTAGCGCATTTTGTTTATTCATATTATGTTCTAAACCTGCAATTATTTTACGTCAAATCGGAAAAGGTTTCAAGTATTGTATACATAAAGAAATTGATTTGTTCTCTTATTTTATTGAAATATACGTGAAGTGATTAATTGTATCAACCTAGTTTAAACTTCGTTAACCATTTATAAAATAAAAAAAGACAAAGTGTTAAACAAACTTTGTCTTTTCCTTTAAAGAAAATTATTTTACAAATTGATACAATAAAATTCCCGTAGCCACCGCAACATTTAACGATTCGGCCCGTCCAAAAATCGGAATGATGACATTTTGATCTGTTTTGTCTAGTAGCTGTGGATGTATGCCACTTCCTTCATTCCCTACAATAAGGGCAAAGCTTTCTGAATGTTCAACATTTGTATATTCAATAGCATCTTGTAATGCTGTTCCATACACTTTCACACCACGAGCTTGTAAATCTTCCATCCATTCTGCCAGCTCACCTCGAATGACTGGAATATGAAAATGGGAGCCCTGTGCTGATCGTAATGTTTTTGGATTATAAGCATCCGCACATCCTTTTCCTAGCACGACCCCATCGATGCCAGCAGCATCCGCAGTACGAATCATCGTTCCAATATTCCCCGGATCTTGTACCGCATCAACGAGTAATACTTTCTTCCAATTTCCTTTTGCTTCTGAATCGACTTCAACTTGTTTACAGTGGGCAAATACCCCTTGGGAAGTTTCCGTTTCTGCCAGTTCTTTTGCAATAGTTTCTGTCACTTCTACGATCATGACATCATCTGTCGCCCACAGTAAAGGAAGTTCTACCCCTTCACGGACAATCATTTGTACAATTTGGTCTTTATTTTTTAACGCTTCCTCTACGAGATGGAAACCTTCTACGATAAACTCCCCTGTTTTTTCTCGCTCTTTTCGTGTCGTTACAAGTTTTTTCCAATGTTTTACTAGAGCATTTTGTGTTGATTCAATACGTTTCATAATATGACAGTTACCGCCTTTTCCTTCTGTTCTTAATGCCTAATTTTACATGAAAAGTAGGACTGTGTAAAAAATGTTTTCATCGTGATGATGAGGTTCCTTATAAAGCGTCATTATCATCGCACATTCTTAGACATATTCACAATTTTAAACTGTTCACCTGTTGGTCTTGTAATTAACTCTTCATTTAAAATCTCATATCCTGCTGATTCATAAAGTAGAATGTTTCTTGGAACGTTCATACGAACTTTACATTGAATTTTATTATAACCTTGTTGAACTGTAATTTCTTCAAGCTTCTGTAACAATTTTTTCGCATGGCCCTTCCCTTGACTTACAGGGCTTACAGATAGACGATAAAAATAAACATAATCGTCCACATATTTAAAACGAACTGAAGCAACTGGTAAATTGTCATCATATCCAACTAATGCAAAGGCGCCATTTTGCAACTCTTCTAATATCGATTGTTCTGTCTCCTTTAATGCACTAGAAGGTACTGGGTCATCTCGATACTCTTCAAAGGCTTGTATCATAACTTCACGTATTTCTTGAACATTAGTCGAAAATTTAATTTCCATAGAAACTTCCCCTTTATATATTTTGTTTAATTTAAGCAATTATTAATGTATTTACTATGTATAGTTTCAGTCAGACGAAGCAGACTAGTCATTGAGGAGGCGAATGCAATGAATTTTCAAATTAGAGATGCCATTACATCCAATGTAAAAGGTGATAGTGCAAATGAATTCCGTGATACAGTAGAAGATGCGATTTCACGTGGTGATGAGCATTTATTGCCAGGTCTTGGTGTATTTTTAGAAAAATGGTGGAAAACATCTAGTGCAGCTGAGCAAGAAGCATTTACTGAAAAACTATCTAAAGCTTTTCAAAATTAAAAAAGTATGGCTGACAAAGCATTCCATCATTCTTTGTCAGCTCCCTATTAATTTCCCCACTCGCTTTGAAGAATTTCTTTTATAATTGTATATTTCTCATTTCCGATTTTTTCTTGGATTTTCATTTCTAAATCTTTTTTTAATACGATATATTTCTCTACACACAATTCCCCAATATTTGTTAATTGAATGCATTTATCCCGATTATTATTTCCAGGCAAAATTTCTACTAACCCTTTTGATTCGAGTTTTTTAATAAACTTATGGGTCGCTTGTCGCGAAATTCGAACATTTTTTGTCACAGAAGAAATTGTTGGTTGCTTTTTATAAATTTTCATCATAATATACCATTCAGAATTTGAAATGGTGATATCACTTATTTCACTCCATTTTTCTTCTATTTTCTTTCGTATTGAACTATAACATTCACTAATTAACTCAAATAAATCTAATTGTTCATGTTCCACCATTCTCACCCCGTACCAATATTCGAAATAAATATACTGAATGACTAATCAATTGTCAACTAAGTTGACATTTTTCATTCATTAGCGTACAATTAAATTAGTCAACCAAGTTGACAATGAAAAGGGGGCAAAACATATGTTTAAGGTTGGAGATACCATCATCTATTCTGCTCACGGATTATGCCATATTGATGACATAAGTGAAAAAACTTTTTCCGGTGTTACGAAAACTTACTATGTATTACATCCACTCAATAACAATAAATTAGAAATTTGCACTCCCGTAGATAACAAATCCATTTCAATGCTTGAAATAATGAATAGAGAAGAAGCTATTGCAATTTTAAATGTATTTACACAACCTGGAATCGAATGGATTGAAAAAACGAATCATCGTACTCAAACTTATTCAAATATTGTGAGAAAAGGCGATCGTGAAGACATTGCGAAAATTATTCACACTTTAATGGTTAAAAAGTATGAAATTGAGAGCAATGAAAAAAAATTCCCTGAATATGATCGTAAACTTTTAATTTCGATTCAAAATATTTTATTTGCAGAATTGGCTATCTCTTTAGATATGACAATAGAACAAATTCATACAAAAGTACAAGAAATATTAAATATTCCAGTTGATGAATTGGAAATGATCGTCAATCAATAATACGTATTCCAGTGATCAGAAAATTGTCTAATTTTCTTTTCGCTGTTTTTTTATGAAAAAATAAAAGACAACTCAGCGTCTCCCAAGTTGCCTTTCCTATGTAGCGATGCTTTTTTCCACCTTGAAATCGGCATCGCATAATTAGCGGTAGAGTTAATCCCCATTAAAATAGGGAGGTTTCTTTCTTAAGCTAAAATAGAAGCTAACACGGCTTTTTGTGCATGTAATCGATTTTCTGCTTGCTCATAAATATAAGAATGAGGACCGTCAATAACGGAGGCAGTCACTTCTTCCTCACGGTGAGCAGGTAAACAATGTAAAAACATATAATCCGGTTTTGCATGGGCAACTAATTTGTCGTTAATTTGGTAATCTTTGAAATCGACTAAGCGTTTTGCTGTTTCCTCTTCTTGCCCCATACTAGTCCATACATCTGCATACACAACATCGGCATTTTTTACAGCTGCTACTGCATCATTCGTTACGGTAACAAGACTGCCATTTTCTTTGGCGATATTTTTCGCCTTTTCAATGATTTCATCATTTGGTTCGTAACCGACAGGAGTTGCGACAACGATATCCATGCCCACATGAACTGCAGCGACGACTAAAGAATGAGCAACGTTATTGCCATCCCCTACATAAGCAATTTTCAATCCTTTAAAAGATCCTTTGTTCTCAGCAATCGTCTCTAAGTCAGCCAACGCTTGGCAAGGGTGATATAAATCCGTTAAACCATTAATGATTGGAATAGAAGCATGGTCTGCTAGCTCCTTCACCATTTCGTGGGAATTTGCACGAATCATTACCCCATCAAGATAACCGGATAACACATGCCCCGTATCGGAAATCGGTTCCCCACGACCGATTTGTAAATCACGGGAATGCATAAACATCGCTTTTCCACCAAGTTGATTCATCCCCACTTCAAATGAAATTCGTGTACGAGTGGAATGCTTCTCAAAAATCATTCCTAATGTTTTTCCTTCTAATAACTTTGGACATTTCCCTGCCTTTGTAATCTTCTTCAATTGTGTCGCTAATGTAATTAAATCATGGACTTCTTCGCTCGTATAATCTAATAATGTTAATAAATCTTTCCCTTTTAAACTAGAAACTAATTTCAGTTGAACCTCTTCTAATAATTTCATTTTTTTCCCCGCCCCTTATACAATGGATGATGTATTTCATTATACATATGCATATTTATTAAATCAAGTGCATTTTTATAATAAGTTATATTTCTTTCCAATGTAATAAATATGCATATTTAAAGTATAAAAGTTAAATAAAATGCAAAAAACGAATTGATTTTTATAAATATTCATTACACGTAATATTAATTCCGATTGCATCATACTATTCTTATGCATTAAATTTGATTATAAACATAAAAAAAGGAAGAGCATTTTTGCCCTTCCTTTTCATTATTTATTAATCAAATATAATTTTATTGACTGTATCCCGGTCTAATTTTCGAATGATCTCTACAAGTAATTTAACCGTATTATGGTAGTCATCACGATGGATGACAGCCGCATGGGAGTGGATATAACGGGAAGCTATACCGATTGCCATAGCAGGAACACCATTCGCTGTTAAATGGATAGAACCAGCGTCAGTTCCACCGCCTGGAGTAGAATCAAATTGATAAGGAATGTTGTTTTCCTCTGCCACATCAACAACGAAATCACGAAGTCCTTTATGACCTACCATTGATGCATCAAAAATGATAATTTGAGGACCATCACCTAATTTTGAAGTAGATTCCTTCGGTGTAATACCTGGCGTATCTCCAGCAACACCCACATCAACAGCAAAACCAATATCTGGTTTAATTTTAAAGGTAGAAGTTTTTGCTCCACGAAGCCCAACTTCTTCTTGAACATTTCCCACACCGTAAACAACGTTTGGATGTTTAATATCTTGTAATTGTTTTAACACATCGATTGCAATGGCACAACCGATACGATTATCCCACGCTTTTGCCAATAACATTTTTTCATTTTTCATAACGTTGAATTCAAAGTAAGGCGTAATCATATCGCCAGGACGAATTCCCCATCCTTGGGCTTCTTCTTTTGAAGTAGCACCGATATCGATGAATAACTCTTTCATATCCACTACTTTTTTGCGTTGATCAGCAGGTAAAATATGAGGCGGTTTTGAACCAATAACGCCAATAATTTCTTCCCCTTTTCGAGTTGTAATCGTCACTCGTTGAGAAAGCATAACATGGCTCCACCAGCCACCAACCGTTTGGAATTTCACAAAGCCTTTTTCATCTATTTGAGTAACCATGAAACCTATTTCATCTAAATGGCCTGCAACCATTATTTTTGGTCCATTGGCATCCCCAACTTTTTTCGCAATTAAACTTCCTAAATTGTCTGTTTCAATTTCATCCGCATATGGTTCAATATATTTTCGCATAACTTCGCGAGGGGCACGTTCGTTCCCTGGTATTCCATTTGCATCAGTTAATTCTTTCAACATGGTTAATGTTTGATCTAATTCGGACATGTTGCAGCCTCCTAAATAGGTGTTTTCCTTATTATACCTCTAATATTTCGAATGTTGAAATATTAAATTCAAACAATTATAAGTTTTTCAAATAACCGGTCATTAATACCCTGATTTTTGACGTTCATAATTTTTTTCATTTTTTGCGATATAGGCTTGAATAATATCATCAAACGTAAAGCCTAAGTTATATGCCAAAATCCCATAACATTGCCAAACTCCGCGATAATGATCCATATTTGGTTGTTGAATAAATGTTAAGATTTGATCCTGTGTGCGTAAAAATGAATTCGTTAAATCCTGTTTCATCGTTATTTCTGGCCATGCGTCTAAAAATAGATTCTTTTCAATTCCTAATGAAAGTAAAAAGTGAATAGAATCGACAAACTCCTCTAAAATAACTTCTCTTTCAGAAGGACCTTTTGTACTCCAAAATTTAAAGCATCTTGTTTCATTCGCTAATTCTGCTAGTTCAATCATTAAAGCGAGCCCTTTTTCTCTAAAAACATCTCGGTCAATCTTTTGCGTTTTTTCGATAAATGCATCTAACTCTCTTTGCATTTCAAATAGTTCTTTAAATTCCATAAAAAAATCCCTCTTTTTCTTTTTAAAAATGAAACTTATTGTTCTCCTTAATCGTAAAGGAAATAACTATGTCTTTACAAGGGGGACTTTTACGTGGCTCTTCTATTATTCCGTTTGCTCATTATCATTTTAATCATTTACATATTTTATAAAGGCGTACGTTTCTTAACGGATCCAAAGCGTAAATTAGATGAAGCCTATGAAAAAGGACAATATTACTTCTATGATGATGTTAAAAATGTCCGAAAAAACTTTTTCATTTCCTATAAAGGTGCCCTTTTTGAGGGTGAGAAATATCTAGGAACGACTGAAGATGCCTTTGAGGTTGTATCCATCTTTGTTTGGGTGCACGACACGATGAAACTTCAAGGTTTAACAAAGGAAGACTTTTACTTTTTAGAAAAAGAAATTTTAATGAGCTACCCGAAAGCCAAAATAAACTGGAAAAATCCAATTGAACAGTTAATGAAAAATCAAAATGTATAACAACAATAAAATAAGGATTGTCTAACATGGCATGAACTATGCATGAAAGGCAATCCTATATTTTAAAATCATGTTGTAATAGAACGGCCATATAACTTTTCTATTTCTTTATCGATCTGGTTAACATCGATTCGTTCAAAAAGAGGATAAACGTTGCCTATCTTTGTTGGCAAATGCCTTTGAATCGTCCATGTACTTTCTTTTAATTTTAATATATCTTTTACTTGTTGAGTGGCAAAAGGTAAAAAGGGCTCTAATAATTGGGCAAGATTTTGAATGATGAACGTACAAGTTGCCAGTACATTTTTACATTCATCTACGTCTTCTTTTACGAGTACCCAAGGCTTTTGTTCATCAAAATATTTATTTGCCTTTCGAATATATTCAAAATTTGTTTCCAGCGCTTTCTTCATTTGCCCTCTTTCAATGAGAGAGCCAACTACATCGTAAGCTTTTTCAGTATCCCCCTCCATTTGTTCATCAATAACACCTTGAGGAATAGTTGATTCAAAGGACTTTTCAATAAATTTCAATGTTCGGTTGACAAAATTTCCAAAGGCACCAAGCAACTCACTATTATGACTATATATAAATTCCCTCCATGAAAAATCCGTATCTCGATTTTCCGGTGCATTCATTGTTAAAAAATATCGTATCGAATCTGGATTGTAGTTTGATAAAATTTCTGGTAACCATACAGCCCAATTTTGACTGGTCGATAATTTTCGCTTTTCCAACGTTAAATATTCATTGGATAATATATAAGTTGGCAGTGGTAGGGTATTTATCCCGAGTAAAATAGCGGGCCAAATAATGGTATGGAACGGAATATTATCTTTCCCGTGTATATAATAGGCAACAGTTTCTCGAGTCCACCAGTCATGAATATTTTCTCCATTTTGTTTGGTCCATTCGACACTTGCTGATAAGTAACCGGAAACGGCCTAAATCCATACGTAGATCTTCTTTCCTTCAAAACCTTCTATCGGCACATCAACCCCATTTGGTAAATCCCGCGTAACTGCCCGGTCTTGTATTCCTTCAGCTAAATACCGCTTCGTTAAAGCGATAGCATTTTCTCTCCATCGCTTTTCTTGTTCTGCTCCAGCAATGTATTTTTCTAACTTTTCCTGCAGAGTGGAGAACGACAAATAAAAATGTTCCGTTTCTTTTACGACCGGTTCCTGTCCACATATTTTACATCGTTTATCGATTAATTCTAAGGGATCTAAAATAGCCGAACAGTGATCACATTGGTCTCCCCTTGCTTTCTCTCCACAATTCGGACAAATCCCTTCTACAAAACGATCAGGTAAAAAACATCCATCATACTCACAATAAGCTTGATCTGTTTTTTTCTTATATAAATACCCATTTTCTAATAGCGTTAAAAATATCGTTTGAACTATTTGATGATGATGGGAGGCGTCTGTACGTGTATAAATATCATAAGAAAAACCGAGTTGTTGAAACACTTGTTCAAATTCTTTATGATACCGATCAGCAATCGCATTTACCGTCGTTTGTTCTTGATTAGCACGGATGGAAATGGGTGTCCCGTTGCAATCACTTCCAGATACATATAAAACCTTCTCTCCCTTTTGTCGATAATACCTTGCTAAAATATCCCCCGGTAATAATGCTGCAATATGACCTAAATGCAAAGAACCATTTGCATAAGGTCAAGCTCCTCCAATCAATATCGTCATCTATATTCCTCCTTCAAATAAATAAAAAAAACGCCCTAATCGACAAACGATTAGGACGAGTATTCCCGTGTTACCACCTAAATTCACAAGTAGCTCACACTACTTGCCTCTGCCAGTACGTATTCATACTGTTGCTGTTGTAACGAGTGCCTTCCTCGTCGTAGCCTACCCCTAGTTCGGTACGAAGCTCAAAGGTCATTTTCAATAAGGCTCATTTACTTCCTTTCCACCATCAGAAGCTCTCTTTAAAACTACCCCCTATTTACTTTTCCTTTTCAATGCCATTAAATTATTTTTTCAATATTATCGCATTATATTTCTACTTTTTCAAATATTAAAAAAATAAAAATTCTTGAAGGAGTATATTAAAGAATCCCCTATTTAGTAATTAGAGAATTCTTTTTTGTTATTAATAAATCGTAAAAATCCTTACGACGATATAAATATGTATCGCTGCAATTAACGGAAATCCAAAGGCAAAGGAATTATGTTTTGTTTTATGGCGGAATAAATACATTCCTAATACGCCCCCACACGCTCCCCCTAGAATAGCTAACGTAAATAATGATTTTTCTGATATGCGCCATTCATGTTTTTTTGCCCTGGACTTATCGACATACATAAAAATACATAGGATGATTGACATTACGGCAATATAAGATATTAATGCTAATTCCATCGGATCATCTCACCTTCCTTTTACATATATAAAAAGGCTGATAGGATGTCCTACCAGCCATTTATTGAATAATTATTTCGCAACTGCTTTTTTAGCTTCTTCAGCTAATTGAGCGAATGCTTGAGCGTCAGTTACTGCTAAGTCAGCTAACATTTTACGGTTAACTTCGATACCAGCTACTTTTAAACCGTGCATTAAACGGCTATAAGAAAGACCGTTTAAACGAGCAGCAGCGTTAATACGAGTGATCCATAATTTACGGAAATCACGTTTCTTTTGACGACGGTCACGATATGCATATTGACCTGATTTCATTACTGCTTGGTTAGCTACTTTATATAATGTATGTTTTGAACCAAAATAACCTTTGGCTAATTTTAAAACTTTTTTACGACGCTTGCGCGTTACTGTTCCGCCTTTTACGCGTGGCATACTAATTACCTCCTGCTAATTCTTCCGAATGTTTAATTTAATACGTACATTTATTACATAAACGAAATTATTTCATGTAAGTTAATAAAGATTTAATACGTTTGAAATCACCAGATGACGCAACTTTTGCTTTACGTAGGTGACGTTTTTGTTTTGTAGATTTGTTAGCGAATAAGTGGCTACCATAAGCACGGTCAAATTTTAATTTTCCTTTGCCCGTTTTTTTGAAACGCTTCGCAGCGCCACGGTGAGTTTTCATTTTTGGCATTTCGAATTTCCTCCTAAACTATTCGTCAATATTACTTTTTCTCGTTCTTTGGTTGAAGAACTAAGAACATGCTTCGGCCTTCCATCTTCGGTTTTTGTTCAACCGTCGATACTTCGGCACAAGCTTCAGCAAAACGATCTAAAACACGTTGCCCAATTTCCTTATGAGTAATAGCACGACCTTTAAAACGTAAAGAACATTTTACTTTGTCGCCCTTTTCTAGGAATTTAATTGCATTACGTAATTTCGTTTGGAAATCATGCTCATCAATTGTTGGACTTAAACGAACTTCCTTCATATTGATGACTTTTTGATTTTTACGAATTTCACGATCTTTCTTTTGCTGTTCAAACTTAAACTTACCATAGTCCATGATACGTGCGACTGGTGGCTTAGCTTGAGGGGCCACAAGGACAAGATCCAAGTTTGCACGAGCGGCAATTTCTAACGCTTCATTACGAGTTTTAACTCCAAGCTGATCACCATTATGGTCGATTACACGAAGTTCACGTGAGCGAATGCCTTCGTTTACATACATGTCTTTGCTAATACGAATCCACCTCCAAGGTTGTGTCGCGAATACATGAGATTAAGAGCAAAAACGCCCGGTTGAACGGTACACTTCCTAAGTATGTCCATAAAAAAAGGACGGACATTTCAGAAGATGTCCGCCCGCTATATATACATACGCTCTAAGACAGCGTAATTAATTCAACGTGTTAATACCTGTTAACTGCAATTGCGTCATTCAGGTGAGAAGCGGGCAGCCTCTACTTCAACCACAAACTGTATTCATAACCTAAATAATCATATCATTGTTGATTTACGATGTCAACAAAATTTCATCTATGATTTATTTGCCTTTATGATTTTACAACACGATGAACTTTTTGTCGATAATCTTTTTGCATTTCCCGATCGAAAGATGATAAATAAGAATGGTCCAAAAAGTTGAACCATTCTCGTACAAGATATTTATTTTACTGCTTCTGCTTTAATACTTTCTAAGAAACTTTCGAAGGAAATAGTTTCCGAATCTTTTGAGCCGTAACGACGAATGTTAACGTCTCCTGTTTCCATTTCTTTGTCCCCTAACACAAGCATGTAAGGGATTTTTTTCATTTGAGCTTCACGGATTTTATACCCGAGTTTTTCTTCGCGGTAATCCATTTCTACTCGGATGCCGGCTTGCATCAGTTTTTCTTCGATTTGTTTTGCATAGTCGAAGTGAACTTCATTGGATACAGGAATAATTTCCACTTGGACTGGTGCTAACCAAGTTGGGAATGCTCCTTTATATTCTTCGATTAAGAAGGCAACGAAGCGTTCCATTGTTGACACAACACCACGGTGAATCACAACTGGACGATGTTGTTTTCCATCTTCCCCAACATAAGTTAAGTCGAAACGTTCTGGCTGTAAGAAATCAAGTTGAACAGTTGATAATGTTTCATCTTTACCGATTGCTGTTTTCACTTGAACGTCTAATTTAGGACCATAGAAAGCCGCTTCGCCTTCCGCTTCATAATATTCTAGCCCCATATCATCCATCGCTTCTTTTAACATACTTTGAGCTTTTTCCCACATCTCATCGTCATCGTAATACTTTTCAGTATCAGCAGGATCACGGTAGGATAAACGGAATTTATAATTCGTTAAGTCGAAATCTTTATATACATCTAAGATTAATTCCACAACTTTTTTAAACTCTTCTTTAATTTGATCAGGACGAACGAAAATATGAGAATCGTTTAAAGTCATTCCTCGTACACGTTGTAAACCAGATAATCCACCTGATGATTCATAACGGTGCATTGTACCAAGTTCTGCAATACGGATTGGTAATTCACGATATGAATGCATCGATGATTTGTATACCATCATATGATGCGGACAGTTCATTGGACGTAAAACTAATGTTTCGTTATCCATTTCCATCGGTGGGAACATATCTTCTTGGTAATGACCCCAGTGACCAGAAGTCTCATATAATTTTTTCGATCCTAAAACCGGTGTATAAACATGTTTGTAACCCAATTTTACTTCTTTATCAACAATATAGCGTTCCACAATTCGACGAATCGTTGCCCCATTTGGTAACCATAAAGGTAAACCTTGACCTACTGTTTGGGAAAGTGTAAATAATTCTAATTCTTTCCCAATTTTACGGTGATCGCGCTCTTTCGCTTCTTCTAACATTTGAAGATGTTGTTTTAAATCTTCTTTGTTGAAGAAAGCGGTACCGTAAATACGTTGAAGCATTTTGTTATCAGAGTTCCCTCTCCAATAAGCACCTGCTAAAGATAATAATTTAAATTCTTTTAATTTACCTGTAGACGGTACATGAATTCCTCGGCAAAGGTCAAAAAAGTCGCCTTGGTAGTAAATAGACACTTGTTCATCTGCTGGAATTGCTTCTAACAGTTCTAATTTATATTCGTCGCCAACTTCTTCATAAATTTTTTGCGCATCATCTCGAGAAACATCTTTCCGTTCAATCTCGATGTTCTCAGAAATGATTTTTTTCATTTCCTTTTCAATTTTAGGGAAATCATCAGTTGAAATTGGTTCTGGCGAATCAACATCATAGTAGAATCCGCCTTCGATAACTGGACCAATCCCTAATTTAATACCTGGGTATAATCGTTTTAATGCTTGAGCAGTTAAGTGGGCAGTAGAGTGACGTAAAATCTCTAATGCTTCTTCAGATTTTGGTGTAATAATTTCAATCGCACCATCTTCTTCGATTGGTGTTTTCAAATCGATCAGCGTGCCGTTTAATTTACCAGCTAAAGCTTGTTTTTTAAGACCTGGACTAATGGAACCAGCTACATCAGCTGTAGAAGTACCGCGCGGGAATTCCTTTACGGCGCCATCAGGGAAAGTTAATTGAATTACTTCTGACATGTGTTTTCTCTCCTTTTTCATTTGTGGTAAATTTGCAGCTTTTTGAAAGGTAACGAATAGGACTTACAAAGCATTTCCAATAAAAAAAGCGCCATCCCTCGTAAAGGGACGACGCGTATGCTCGTGGTTCCACCCTTCTTCCTTCCGAAACAAACGTTTCAGACGAAGCTCTAGGTCGGTTAACGTACCGATTGACGTTAGCAGATTATCCCTGCTAAAGCTCCAAGGTAGTAAAGTATGTGTCGTACTAGGAAGCTCCCAGCCTAGGCTTCCCTCTCTATAAGTCGTCTCACAAACTTATTGTCCTTTTCAAAGCTTGCATATTTAGATTAATTATTATGAAAGTATACGCCCGAAATTACAAAAATGCAACTATGAATAATAGAATATTTTAATTTTCGTGGCGACGATTTTTTCCGCCCATTTCAATTGGTACCGTAATCGCTCGGATACGTTCCATAATGCGGGCAGCTTTAATCACTTCCACTTCACCACGGGAATTTTGTGCTAAATGGTGTTCTAAACCTTTGTAGTCAAAATTAGAAGTTATGAAAGTTGGGAGTTGTTCACTCATTCGATAATGTAAAATGGTACCGAGGATTTCATCACGTGCCCAACTGGATAACGTTTCTGCCCCAATATCATCTAGCATTAACACTTGCGCCCGTTTTACATAATCCACTTTTTCATTTAAAGATTGATCATGAATGGAATTTTTCATTTCCCGTAAAAACTCTGGCACGAAAACGACGACAGATTGAATTTTTAAAGTCGCCAGCTCATTGGCAATAGCACCTAGTACAAAGGATTTCCCGACACCAAACTGACCATATAAGTAAAAACCTTTTGAAGGTAATTCATTCGTACTTTTATATTGGGCAATAAAATCTGCTGCTTTATTGGCAATATTGACACGAGATGTATGATCAATTTGTAAATCTTTCAATGTTGCACTTAATACATCCTTTGGCATATGCATACTTGAAATCATCTGTTCAACTTCCCGTCGTTCATCTTCAATGATTTTTTGCTGACATCTTTCATAACGAACATCTATTGTATTTTGGGAAATATATAGTTTTGGTACAAATCCTTTTAAATAGTTTGTACAATTTTCCGTATTACCACACTGACAGCAGTCAATGGATTGACTAATATATTCTTGCAATTTCGGTAAACTTCTATCGACCATATCTGTCGTTACGATTTGATCATTTTCTGCTAAAAATTTTTGAATTTCACGATTTTCTAATATTTCACGACGAATTTGATTGTATCGTTCTTCAAAGGACGGTACTTTAATTGTTCTTTTTAATGATTGATTAATCGGTTCGATGTTAGTTCACCTGCCCATCTTGTACACCAAGTTTTTTTAATATTTTCAAACGCTCTTGCTCAAAATCAATCGCCTTTTGCTCTTGTTGTTCATTCTCGCTATTTTCTTCATTTCTTTTATAAAACCATTCCGGAATCATTTCTTTACTTGCCCGCGTTTGCTTTTTATAGCCAGAAGCAGCCGCTTGCGGTTTATTGTCGTTTTCATTTTTCCACTTTGTATATTTATCTCGTTCCGTACGAGCTAAGTCCATCGCTTCTTTTGCCGTTTTTAAATTTTTCCTCATCCAATGATCTGCTATTCTTTCAACATATTTTCGAGGAAGCTTCATATCTGTTGTCAGCATGACATATTCGAGCAATACATTGACTACTCCTACTGGCATCCCATGTTTCACAATTAAATCTTCCGCCAATTGAACCGAAGATGGTAAAGGTTCCTTGCCATTATTAATGTCCTTTAACACTTGAAGGGGTGGAGTCGTTTCCAAATACAATTGTAACTCTTGTTCCTTTGATATTTTTTCAGGAATTTGTTGTTCCTTTTGAACAAAGGTTTTCTCCAATTTTGGCGCTTCCTTCGAAAGGGTTAATTTGTAATAATCCGCTGCCGCCTTTTTTAATCGATCCTGAGAAACTTGCATATTATCATCTAATGCTAAAATCACAACTTTTTGCATATCCAACGGAGATAAATGATATAAAAATGCCAGTTTGGCAATCACTTCCTTTACCTCAGCCGTAATACTGCTTGAAGGTATAAGATTTTCTGATAGACCAGACATTAACAAATTAAAATCAAACTGTTCATAATAAAAAGGGTAATTTTGACTTAGTTGATTCCCATTTGCCTCAATCACATCCTTTGGAATATTCGTATGAACAGGCTTGTACACATCCATAAACGAACGGGATACTTCTTTAAAGGACTGTTTATTTAATGGCTTAATAAAACGTCTACGTAATTTCCGATATGCCTGTTCCCCAATTTTCGAAAATAAAAACATCGATAACAATGGGTCTTGGAAAAAGGAATGGGCATCAAGGGGACGAATTATTTCGTATATAAAGTGGCGGCTATCTTCCTCATCCTTGCGCCATGTACGAAGTAATCCGATTGCTTCTAAAGCAATTCGTGCTTCAAACACTTTTCCAATGGACATATTTAAAACGTTCATTAAATAATAATGGGTCATAGGCGTACTATGTAAATCTTCCCCTTCTGCCCATAAAGTTAAATAAAGACTAATTGGTTCAGGACCTGTCAACGGTTGATAAAATAATGTTAACAATTGGCGTTCATTTGTTGAAAGAAATTGAGGGAGACTGATTTCAAAATGATCTGTAGGCTGCACTTCTTTATACAAATGAACCATTTAATTCCCTCCACACATTCATTTTTTAAGATCCGTTTGACGATGTAGTAAATCTTTCAATTCTGATATAAAGACATTAATATCTTTAAATTGACGATAGACGGAGGCAAATCGTACATAAGCGACTTCATCCTCGTTCGCTAGTAAATCCATGACCTTTTCTCCTACATCTTCCGATCGGACTTCCGAATTGCCTATTCTTCTCAAATCCTTTTCAATCGATAGGACAATCCCCTCTAACGTTTCTAAAGCGACTGGTCGTTTCTCACACGCTCGGATTAAACCGCGTAATACCTTTTCTCGACTAAATTCTTCCCTTGAACCATCCTTTTTAACGACAATTAAAGGTGTCTCCTCGATTTTTTCAAAGGTTGTAAAGCGAAAGCCACAAGACTCACACTCACGTCTTCGGCGAATTTCTTTATTGTCATCTACTGGTCTAGAATCGACTACCCGCGTTCCATTATATTGACAATCTGGACATCTCATAAAAATTTTCTCCCGTCTCACTTTTAATTAGTAATCTTATTATAACAAATCTAGTTGTTCTAGAAAAATAGCTCTTCTTTGTGTATGCAAAACTACATTTTAATATATTTCAACAAATAAAAAAAGGGATAGGAGCCTTAACTCCTATCCTATCCCTAATTCGTTTAATTAAGCTACTACTACTTCTAAAGCTTTCGCAATTTTCTTTGTTAAATCAACAACACGTGCTGAGTAACCCCACTCATTATCGTACCAAGCAAGTACTTTCACTTTACGACTACCCATTACCATTGTTAATGGACCGTCCACAGTTGAAGAATAAGTTGTTGTATTGTAGTCAGTTGAAACTAAAGGTTCCATAGTGAAGTTTAAAATCCCTTTCATTGGCCCTTCAGCTGCTGCTTTGAATGCATTGTTCACATCTTCAATTGTGACATCCTTTTTCAAATCTACAACTAAGTCTACTAGAGAAACGTTTGATGTTGGTACACGTAACGCCATACCGTGTAGTTTCCCTTTTAACTCCGGCAACACTAAAGATAGAGCTTTAGCAGCACCAGTTGAAGTTGGAATAATTGATTCTGCACATGCGCGGGCACGGCGTAAATCTTTATGCGGATTGTCGATATTTTTTTGGTCATTCGTATAAGCGTGAACAGTCGTCATTAACCCGCTTTCAATTCCAAATGTATCATTTAACACTTTTGCTACAGGAGCTAAACAGTTTGTTGTGCAAGATGCGTTTGAAATAACATCATGTTGATCTAAATCTAACAAGTCATCATTTACACCCATAACAACTGTAATATCTTCATTTTTACCAGGAGCAGTTAAAATGACTTTTTTTGCACCTGCTTCTAAATGCATCGCAGCTTTATCACGGTCGTTAAACTTTCCTGTCGCTTCAATAACGATATCAACACCTAGTTGTTTCCATGGTAATTTAATCGGATCACGTTCACTGATAAGCTGAACACGTTTACCATTTACAATTAAAGCGTTTTCTTCAGCTTCAACAGTTCCTTCAAATTTACCATGATTTGTGTCATACTTAATTAAATGTGCTAACGTTTCTGATGGGTAGCTCGCATTGATTGCTACAATATTAAATTCATCTTGTACAATTGCTTGGCGGAAAACCATGCGTCCAATACGGCCAAAGCCATTAATAGCAATAGAAACTGTCATTATTTATATTTCCTCCTGTGTTTGCGTTTTTAATAAGGTTATCTTTTCTCATAAATAGTATAGCACATTTAAGAAAAAGGTGAACATATTTCTTGTAGATTTAAAAAATTTCTATTTTCTGAAAATAATAAATAAAAAAAGACTTGGTTATAAAAACCAAGTCTTTCAAAGTATTCGTTTATTCAATGACTTCCCAATTGCGTAAAATACGTTGTAATTGTTCCGCCGTTTCTTCGATTGTGCCATTATTATTAATAACCGCATCAGCACCTTGTTCTTTAATCGATAAAGGTAATTGGCTTGAAATCCGGGCGGTTGCTTCCTGTTCGCTTAACTGATTTCGTTCCATTAATCGTTTTAGCTGTGTTTCTTCCGTAACCGAGACAACTAAAATTTTATCTACAAAATGTTGAAGTTTGCTTTCAAATAATAATGGAATATCCATAATCACAGTTTGAGCACCCTTTGCGACATGTTCATCTCGCTGACGAAGCATTTCTTGACGTATTGCAGGATGAATAATGCTATTCAATTGTTTACGTTTTTCTTCATCATTAAAAATAATTTCTCCGATTTTTTGACGATTCATCGCCCCATCTTCCGTTAACGCGACCTCACCAAAGGCTTCTACTATTTTTTGTAATGTCGGTGTTCCCGGTTCAACTACAATTCTTGCTACTAAATCAGCATCGACAATCGGAAGACCATAATCCTTTAACATATTTGCAACAGTACTTTTTCCACTTGCAATACTTCCTGTTAATCCAATAATCATACTCAACACACCTTTTAATGTTGGCATTTTGGACAATAAACTGAAGTACGTCCCCCAATGACCAACGATTTTGTTAAAGTGCCACAGGTAGGGCAATTTTTCTTACCGTACATCTTCAATCGATGCTGCATACTACCTGCTTCTCCATTAATATTACGATAATCTGAAATGGTCGAACCGCCTCTTTCGATACTTTCTAGTAAAATGGCGCGGATCACTTCAAACAATTCTATTTTTCTTTTTCTACTAATGCGATTCGTTTTCCTAGCTGGGTGGATACCCATTTTAAATAATGATTCCGTTGCATAAATATTGCCACAACCAGAAATCACTTGGCCATCCATGATCACTTCTTTGATCGGCTTATTTTGATACTTTGGAAGCTCACATTTATTTAAAAAGTAATCACATGCATCATCTTCAAATGGTTCGGGTGCCATTTGAAGAAGGGGTGGATGCTCCTCTATTTTTGTCATAAAACGCATTTCGCCAAATCGGCGTATATCTGAATAGACAAGAAGTTCCCCTGTCGTCAAATAAAAAATGGCATGCACATGTTTACGAAATTTTCCCTCACCAATTTCGGACAACGATTTAACTACAAACCAGGCACCCGTCATTCCTAGATGATTGACGAAAAGGTATCGATCTACCCCTTTTTCAATATGAAAATAAATATATTTGGATCTTCTAGTAATTCTATTTATCTTCATTCCTTGCATCACTTCTTCGAATAGATTAGGGTCCATGTTTTTAACAATACATTGCTTCCCCGCTCCCCAAGAAGTGAAGATCGTTTCGGATAGTTTGACGCGTTCGATTGTTTTACCTTCTACAGCAGGCACTAGTTCTCGAACAACTCCTTCTACCTCTGGTAATTCAGGCATAATCCCACTTCCTTATTTTGCATCGTACCATGTATGCCCGTATGAGAAATCTACTTTTAATGGGACAGCCAGTTCAATGGCATGTTCCATTACTTCTGGTACAATTCGCTCTAAAATTTCAATTTCCTCTTTCGGTGCTTCAAAAATTAATTCATCGTGTACTTGTAATAACATTTTCGTTTGTAACCCTTCTTGTTTTAAACGGGCATCCATATCAATCATTGCTTTTTTAATAATATCAGCGGCACTACCTTGGATTGGTGTATTCATCGCTGTTCGTTCTGCAAAACTGCGCAAGTTAAAGTTTCGAGACGTAATATCCGGCAAATAACGGCGACGATTTAAAATCGTTGTAACAAAGCCATTTAATTTTGCTTCTTGTACAATTCTGTCCATATATTCTTTTACACCAGGGAAACTTTGCAAATATTTATCAATAAACTCACCAGCTTCTTTTCGTGTAATATCTAGATTTTGGGATAAACCGTAATCACTAATTCCATACACAATACCGAAGTTAACCGCTTTAGCAGCACGACGCATATTGGATGTTACCTCTTCTTCTGAAACATGGAATACATCCATCGCTGTACGAGTATGGATATCCATTCCTTGAATAAAGGCATCTACTAAATTTTCGTCCTTTGACATATGGGCTAAAACACGTAATTCAATTTGGGAATAGTCCGCTGCAAATAAAACCCAACCTTCTTTCGACGGCACAAAGGCTTGTCTAATTTTTCTCCCTTCTTCTAGACGAATCGGGATATTTTGAAGGTTTGGATCCGTTGAACTTAATCTTCCAGTAGCTGTTAATGCTTGTTGGAATCTTGTATGAACCTTACTATCCTCACTGTGTACCTCTTTAATTAATCCTTCAATATAAGTCGATTGTAGTTTCGCTAATTGACGATAATCTAAAATAAATTTAACGATTTGATGTTCCGATTGAAGCTTTTCTAAAACATCAGCAGCAGTCGAATAACCCGTTTTTGTTTTCTTCACAACAGGAAGGCCTAACTTTTCAAATAAAATAACCCCTAATTGTTTTGGAGAATTAATGTTAAACTTCTCTCCAGCAAGTTCATAAATCTCCTTTTCTAAAGCAGTTATTTTTTGTTCTAATTCTCCGCCCATTTTTTCCAATGTAGCAATATTCACTTTAACTCCTTCACTTTCCATAATTCCAAGGATAGAAGCTAAAGGAAGCTCTAAATCATGATATAAGTCAAACTGTTCGTTTTCTTTTAGTTTTTCTTCTACAATCGGTTGTAATGACCAAATGGCAAAGGCTTTACGACAAACATGTTCTGCCAACACTTCCATCGCAGGTACAGTCCATTTTGCCCCTTTCCCATAAATCGTTTCATTTGCTTGTACATCCGAATAACCATATTCTTTTGCTAATGTAGCAAGATCATCGCCCGATACTGCTGGATTTACAATGTATGTCGCTAGCACTAAATCGAAGTCAACACCGCGCAATTCGATATTAATACGTTTTAAAATGGCTTGGGCCGCTTTACTATCAGACATATATTTGATCTTTGATTCATCTTCGAGCCAATTTTTAATCGCTTCATTATTTTTCATATCTTCAAAAGAGATATAAAAGTTTTTCTTTCCATCAGTGAAACCTAACCCTAAAATACGACAAGTATGATAATGTTCATTTTCCAACTCAACATGAACAGCCATAACATCCTTTAACATGTCTGTTGTCACGTCCGTTACGATGTCGAAGGCTAAATCTGCCGTTTCTTTTTCTTCCATACGGAAATCACTTTTCTCAATTAACGATTTAAAGGATAGTTCTTGCCATACATTTAACACTTCTTCTTCATTCGGTCCAGGGTAATTTAAATCTTCCAATGAAATATCAATCGGTGCCTCAGTAAAAATCGTCGCCAGTTTCTTCGACATTTTCGCTTGTTCTTCGTTTTCCACAAGCTTTTCTTTCATTTTTGATTTTTTCATCGCTTCAATTTGTTCATATAAGGCTTCTACTGAACCATATTCTTTTAATAATTTAATCGCCGTTTTTTCGCCGACACCAGGTACGCCAGGAATATTATCCGATGTATCCCCCATTAAGCCTTTCATATCGATAATTTGAAGAGGGGAAAGTCCATATTTCTCTTCGATATGGCTTGGCGTATATTTTTCGATGTCTGTCATCCCTTTACGAGTAATGTAGACCGTTACTTTGTCTGTTGCTAATTGGGTTAAGTCTTTATCGCCAGATACGATAATAACGTCCATGTCTTCAGATTCAGCTTGTTTCGCAAGGGTTCCAATAATATCGTCTGCTTCGTATAATTCCTTTTCATAACGTTTAATTTGATACGCATCAATTAATTTACGTAAATATGGGAATTGCTCTGAAAGTTCAGGTGGGGTTTTTTGACGTCCCCCTTTATACTCACCATACGATTCATGACGAAAAGTCGTCTTCCCAGCATCAAAGGCGACAAGCATTTTCGTCGGCTTTTCTTCTTCTAATATTTTTTGAAGCATTGTTGTAAAACCATAAACAGCATTCGTATGAACCCCGCTGTCATTCGTTAATAAAGGCAAAGCGAAAAATGCTCGATAGGCCAAACTATTTCCATCTAATAATAATAACTTTTCTTTTGTCATGTATGGGTCTCCTTCACACTTATCTCAAGATTCTCTTTATATTCATCACTTCTCTATTTTACTTTATCCTTAATAGAGCCTTTTTTCCATTATAAAACACGTATTGATACGATGACGATCAATACGTGTTATTTAAAGAGAATATTAACCTTGTATTTTCGATTGCTTCGGATAAAAGATTTCTTCGTAAACAACCGTTAGTAAAAAGGCATTCATAAAGGCAAAAATAAAGTAAAGGGGCATTCCACCCAGTTCAAACCCCATTAAATAGCGTCCAAACACTTCAACAAACCCTACTTGAGTAAAGAAAAAAATCATCCCTACCCCTACTTGCCAAATTGGACGTTTATCTTTCCTTTTTTCAAACTTAAACACTTTTTTAAAGCTATTTCGAACATCCTCTGCAATTCCAACCGTTAAACAAAAGATCACGATAAATACAATCGGTATATGAAAAATATTTAGTTTCATCCAAAAGTATGGAGTTGAACTAAATAAAGCGGTCATTGAACAAGACATAATAAAGGCCAGTAATACATTTTGAATCCATTTATTTATAACACTCAAACGTCCATACCTCTCTTTCTAGTAAAACCTATCTTTATTATAACAACAATTATATTATTATAAAGTAGTAAAATATGACACTATAAAAGAAAAACATCTATAAATATGGTTTCCCATACTTATAGATGTCATTAGTTTACTCTAAATAGCCCGATAACAATTTCGCATAAGGAGAATTCGATGGTAAAATAATCATTGTATCTTCACCAATCGTCTGTTTATACGACTCTAGCGTTCTATATAAAGAATAGAACTCAGGATCGACCGAAAAGGCTTTATTATAAATTTGAGCAGCTTGAGACTCCCCTTCCGCTCTTATTAAAGCGGCTTCCTTTTCAGCAGCTGCAAGTAATTCTTTCACTTGTCGGTCCGTTTGAGCTTCGATACGGTTTTTAGCAGCATCCCCTTCTGACAAGTATTTTTGTGCAATCGATTCCCGTTCAGAAATCATCCGTGTATAAACAGACTGCTCATTTTCTTCCGGTAAATCGGTACGACGAATCCGTACGTCTACAACTTCAATTCCGAAATTCCCACTTACTAAAAGTTCATTCACTTTGTTCGTTACTTGTTCATTAATACTTCCCCGTGATGAATCTTCATCATTAATAATTTCATCATAATTTAATTGCCCAAGCTCGTTACGAATGACCGAATAAATGAACTCTTCCATACGGGATTCAGCATTAATTAATGTACCTGAATTGGAGATAAGTGCTTTTGGATCTGTTACTCTCCACACCGCATAGTTATCAATGATAATTCGTTTTTTATCTAACGTGTTAATCTCTTCTTCCGTCATATCATAAGTCATTAAGTTTTTCGGTAATGTCGTTACACTTTGAACAAATGGGATTTTAAAGTTTAAACCAGGTTCTTCTTCATATTTCACTACTTCACCAAACTGGCGAACGACCCGATATTCATTTTCCTTAACAACATAGACATTGGCAATGAGTATGGTTAGTAAAGCAAAAATAGCAGTGAATAATATAGCTGATTTGGCAAATTGACGTCCATTAATCGGTTGTTTATTTTTTTCTTTTAACACCTTTGCTTCTTGAATATTCACAACATCTTTTTTCTTTTTATTGCCAAACAAAGCTTTAATGAATTTTTCTAAATCCCCATCATATTTGTTGTTATTACTCATTGTTTATCACTCCCTTCAGACGTTTCCGCTGTCGGTTCCTTTGTTTCTTCTGTTTCTTTTACAGGAGAAGTCGTTGTCGGTTGTAATGGTAAATATTTCAATGTTTCTCCATCGTCATTCATAATATAAAGTTGCGTATTTGGCAGTACATTTTCTAACGTCTCGATTATTAATCGTTGACGAGTTATCTCTTGATTGCCTTTATATTCGGCGTATAACTTTTTGAAAATCTCGACTTCCCCTTCAGCCTCCTGGATTCGGGCAACTTTCTCCCCTTCTGCACGGGAGATAATCGCATCCTTTTCCCCTTCTGCTTCACTTAATTTTTGATTTTTATATTTTTCTGCCTCATTCGTTTTCGTATTTTTCGTTTCACGGGCATCCGTTACCGCTGTAAATGCAGCACGAACTTCATCATTAGGTAATTCCACGTCTTGTAATTTAACACCCAAAATACTTACGCCTATATCATATTTTTCAATGAGGCTAACTAGTAAATCTCTCGTATTCGCCTCAACCTTCGCCTTTCCATCAGTTAAAGCTTCATCAATTGTAGAACTACCTATAATCGAACGAATAGCGCTGGATGTTGCATTATGTAATATTTGTTTTGGATTTTCTGCATTAAATAAATATTTTTCTGGATCTGTAATTTTCCACTGAACAACTAAATCTGTTAAGACGATGTTTTCATCGCCTGTAATCATTTTCGTTTCATCATCGTATGCTTCAATTTCACCATCTTCATTTTGTTCATAGCCGAATTGTAAACTGTATGTTTCCTTTGATAGAACTTCAACTTTTTGTATAGGCCATGGCATTTTAAAATGAAGACCTGAATCTGTAATTGTTTCATCTGCGTTACCAAATGTAATAACAACCGCTTGCTCTGATTCGTCCACTGTATACCAAGAAGTAAACACAACGACCAGTGCGACAGCAGATAGCAGGATTAGTCCTGTCATTAATAACGTCCGCTTTACACTCATTTATAATCCCCCTTATTTTTCAAAAGGTGTAATATGAACCTTTAGTTAATTTACGGACGTTATTGTAAAAAGTTTCAATAAAAGATATTTCCGAAAATAAAAAAGTGCCCCAATGATTGGGACACTTCCTACGGGGACTTCTTATGAACTTTAAGCTAATTGCTAAATCTGAAATAGGGGGGTTTCTGTTAATTATCATATCGTTTAAATATGAATTTACGATAACAGTTTTGTAAATGTATTGTTAATTACTCTTTTTGAGAGGAATATAAACTTTCATACAAGTACCTTTCCCTACCTGACTTTCCACACTTATTTTTCCTGCATGGGCTTCAATTAAATGTTTTACGATGGCAAGCCCTAACCCTGTACCACCTGAATTACGACTGCGCGCTTTATCCACTCGGTAAAACCGCTCAAAAATACGGGCAATTTCACTTTTTTCAATGCCCATCCCTTGATCTTCTACTTCGACAATGCCATACTCGCCATTTTCTTTAATTCGAAGGGTCACAGTTGTATTTTCAGGAGAATAAGTAATGGCGTTCGCAATTAGGTTTGTAAATATTTGAATAAGTCGGTTGAAATCCCCCATAACCGTCACATCACGGACAATGTCTACATCAAATTGCATGTTTTTTTCATCTAAACGAGGGCTTGTTAACTCAACAGAACGTATTAACACTTCTTGTAAACTTGTAGGCATGAGATTAACAGAGAATCCATGTTGCTCAATTTTCGATAATTCTAATAAATCTTGAATTAACATTTGAAGTCGATTACTTTCCTGATGAATAATATCTAAGAAGGAAAGAAGCATCTTCTCATCTTTAAACGCACCATCTAAAAGGGTTTCTGAAAAGCCTTTAATCGATGTAATTGGCGTTCGTAATTCATGGGAAACGTTGGCAACGAAGTCTTTTCGAATTTGTTCAAGTCGAATAAGCTCCGAAATATCATGCATAACGATGACAACACCTAACCATCGGCCATGTTCCCCTACTACTGGTGCACCATAAACTTGCTTATATTGAATTTCCTGATGCACAACTACTTCTACTTGCTTTCTATATGGTAACTCCGTTAAAAAAACATGGTCAATAAACTTTTCCAACTCTTCAGGTAAACCTAACGTTAAAAAGTTTCGCCCCTTTACTTCATCAATTTTTAATTCAAAACCATTTAAAAATTGACGATTGACGATGGATACGGTCGCCTCTCGATCAATCATAATAAGAGCACTACCCATGTTTTCAATTAATGTGTTTAACCGTTCCTCTTCAATTTCACGGGTTTTTTCAATTTCTTGGAGATTTCTTGCTAAACTATTAATTGAATTTCTTAATTCTACAATACTCATTGGACCTACCGCATAGGCACGGGCACGGTAATTTCCTTTTGTTAACTCACGGGCAGTTTGCGTTATATTTTCAACGGGGTCTAACAAGTTTCGAATTAAATAACTAGCAACACAGCCGATTAATACTAATGAGACCAACAATAAAAAAGTAATAATATAATTAAAATGTTTACTAATATATGCGATTTCCTCAGCATTCAGCTCGATATTCGTTTCAGCTGAAAAATTTTGAATATAAAAAGGGAATAGCTGACCTAAGACGAAGCCAAGGACAGCTAAAATTGAACCGGTTAATATAATAAAAATCACAAATAATCGGTTACGATAGGAATTCATAGATTTTTTGGCTCCTCGAATTTATATCCAATCCCTCTAATCGTTTTAATAAACTTCGGTTTGCGGCTATTTTCCTCGATTTTGTCTCGTAAATGACTAATATGTACGTCGACAATTCGAGTATCTCCCGCAAAATCATAGTTCCAAACAGCACTCAACAGTTGATCTCTCGTTAACACACGGTTTTTATTTTCTAATAAATAAACAAGCAACTCAAACTCTTTCGGCGTAAATTCTAGAGGTTCGTCATCTAAAAGTGCTTCAAAACGGTTTGGATATACTTGTAGTTTTCCATATTGATAAACCGTATTTTCTGGATCTTCTTGGTCTTGATGTTGGACTGGTGTGAAGCGACGTAAAACTGCCTTCACACGTGCAACGACCTCGCGCGGACTAAATGGTTTTGTCATATAATCGTCGGCACCTAGTTCTAATCCTAACACTTTATCGAATTCATCATCTCGAGCAGTCAACATAATGATTGGAATATTTCGTTTTTGGCTACGTAGTTCTTTACAAACTTCCATACCATCCATCGTTGGTAACATTAAATCTAATAAGATTAAGTCTGGTGAATGTTCGAGTGCCATATCGAGTCCTTCTTTTCCATCATGGGAAAGTAGTACTTCATATCCTACACGTTCTAAATTGTACTTTAATAAAGTTGCAATTGATACTTCATCTTCTACCACTAATATTGTTTTTGACATAAACAACCTCCAAAGTCGATTTGAAACCCCCATTTCAAATCAGTTAGCCATATCACTAATGGGGAGGCAATACTTTGATAACTCCTTCAATTACCTGTATTCTCTTTTCTTTAAAAGCATTTACATAAATATCTACTACTTTTTCCGTAATATCAATATGCTGAACTTCTAATAAGAATTCTATTGTTTCGTTATGATAGACCGGTTCCAAATAAATCAAATTTTGTTCGAGAACATGGGAACCAGGACCAGGCATATGTTTAGAGATAGCAGAAGTAATGATTCCATTTAACATGATCGTCGGCACAATCGGCTTTTTAAATGGTGTTTCAAGAGCATAATCATGTTGAATATAGAGTGGATTACTGTCGTTTGTTAACCCTAAATATAAAAGTAAATCTTTATCTTCGATTTTTTCGGTTATTTGTAATTTTTCTCCAACAGTAATTTCATCAATCTTCTTCCCAAGTTTCATACCCTTTCGTAGCAGCAATTAAGCAACCCCTTTATAGTGAGATTAATTTCATAGTATCAATTATTTCAGAAAATAACAATATTATATGGAAAGTTAACCTTGATTAGTATATTTCTTAAAACGGATTCAACAAATCTATCCAATCGTTAAAGAATAAAGTGTAATAAATGATAAATGAATGTAGAGCTATTTCAATAGATGCTAGACAGTAAAATGTTTACCAAAATAAATAAGGGTAGCTTTTCGTGTATAAAGTAAATTACTTTTACTTTATTCACAAAAGCTACCCAATTATTCATATCGATATAAAACGCTTATTAGAATTAAAGGTTTTTAATTAATTCATTAGCGAATTCAGAACATTTCACTTCTGTAGCACCGTCCATTAAACGAGCAAAGTCATAAGTTACAACTTTAGAAGCGATTGTTTTTTCAACAGATGCAGTCACTAAGTCTGCAGCTTCTTGCCATCCTAAGTGCTCAAGCATTAATACACCTGAAAGTAATACTGAAGATGGGTTTACTTTATCTTGACCAGCATATTTAGGAGCTGTACCGTGTGTTGCTTCGAAGATCGCATGTCCAGTAACATAGTTAATGTTAGCTCCCGGAGCGATACCGATACCACCAACTTGTGCAGCTAATGCATCAGAAATATAGTCACCATTTAAGTTCATTGTAGCAACTACGTCGAACTCTTTTGGACGAGTTAAAATTTGTTGTAAGAAGATATCAGCGATAGAATCTTTAATGATTACTTTACCAGCAGCTACAGCTTCGTCTTGAGCTTTGTTCGCAGCTTCTACACCTTCAGCTTCTTTAATTCTGTCATATTGATCCCAAGTGAATACTTTATCGCCATATTCACGTTCAGCTAAATCGTAACCCCATTGTTTAAATCCACCTTCAGTGAATTTCATGATGTTACCTTTGTGAACTAATGTTACAGAAGGACGGTTATGTTTAATAGCGTACTCAATTGCAGCACGTACTAAACGTTCAGTACCTTCAACTGAAACTGGTTTAATACCGATACCAGAAGTTTCTGGGAAGCGGATTTTGTTAACGCCCATTTCTTCTTTTAAGAAGTTAATAACTTTTTTCACTTCTTCTGAACCTTGAGCATATTCAATACCAGCGTAAATATCTTCTGTATTTTCACGGAAGATAACCATATCAACATCTTCAGGATGTTTAACAGGAGATGGTACACCTTCGAAGTGACGTACAGGACGTAAACATACATATAAATCAAGTTGTTGACGTAATGCTACGTTTAGGGAACGAATACCGCCACCGATTGGTGTTGTAAGAGGTCCTTTAATAGCGATTAAGTATTCATTGATTTTATCTAAAGTTTCTTGTGGTAACCATTCACCAGTTTGGTTGAATGCTTTTTCACCAGCAAGTACTTCTAACCATTCGATTTTCTTTTCACCGTTGTAAGCTTTTTCAACAGCTGCATCGATTACGCGAGATGCTGCAGCCCAAATATCAGGACCAATTCCGTCACCTTCGATGAAAGGAATTGTTGGGTTGTTTGGTACTTGAAGTACACCGTTTTCTACTACAATTTTACCGTTAGTCATGAATGTTGCCTCCTAAATTCATAAGTCTAGAACCGTATTTGTTCAATTACACCTTGAGGTAACTGATTCAGATTTCACATCTTAAAACGATATAAAATCGGTTACACCCGCAGGAGCCAATTGCTATAAATTAATCAGTGTTATACACCGGCTAATTCATGTGAAATACAGTCCTAGACAATTTTAGCATATTTTTATAAAATTATCGCTCATCAATTGGAACATATTTTTGCATTCCTGGTCCAATATATTCTGCACGAGGACGAATTAAACGATTGTTCGCATATTGTTCTAAAATATGTGCAATCCATCCAGATGTACGAGACACTGCAAAGATTGGTGTGAATAAATCATGTTCGATTCCTAATGAATCATATACAGATGCTGAGAAGAAGTCTACGTTTGCTGGAAGACCTTTTTGTTCAACGATCATGTCATGAATTTTCACTGACATTTCATATAGTTCTGGTTTACCAGTTAATTTTGTTAATTTTTCGCTCATTACACGTAAATGTTTCGCACGTGGATCACCTTTACGATATACGCGGTGACCAAAGCCCATAATTTTTTCTTTGTTATCTAATTTTGTTTGGATATAAGATTCAACGTTATCGATAGATCCAATTTCAGATAACATTTTCATTACTTGCTCGTTAGCTCCACCGTGTAAAGGACCTTTTAACGCGCCGATTGCAGATGTAATACCAGAATAAATATCTGATAATGTTGCTACACATACGCGAGCAGTGAATGTTGAAGCGTTTAATTCATGGTCAGCATGTAATACTAACGCTTTGTTGAATGCTTCTATTTCAATTGGTGCTGGTTCTTTACCATGTAACATATATAAGAAGTTTGCAGCATATCCTAATTCAGGTTTTGGTGCAATTGGTTCTAATCCTTTACGGATACGAGAGAAACCAGTTACTACAGTTGCAATTTTAGCTTGTAGACGAATTGCTTTACGGTAGTTTGCTTCTGGAGACATGTCGTCTGCTTCTTCGTCATATACACCTAATAAAGATACAGCTGAACGAAGAGCTGCCATTGGGTGTACTGTTTGTAATGGATAAGATTTGAATTGATCGAAGATTGCTTGAGGTACTTCAGCATTTTCAGCTAGAGCTTTTGTTAACTCAGCAAGTTCATCTGCTTTTGGTAGACGAGTGTGCCATAGTAAATAAACAACCTCTTCAAATGTAGCATTTTCAGTTAAATCATCAATGTCGTATCCAACATATGTAAGTGTGTCGTCGATAATCGAACTGATTTTTGATTCTGCAGCTACAATACCTTCTAAACCACGTGTTGCTGTCATAAAAAATCGCTCCTTCTTAATATTATTAGTTTGTAAGTGCTTTCTTTCTTTTCTATATAGCACCTAAAATGTTCTGCTCATATGAACCTATAAGTAAATCGCTTACACGACTATTATAATAAATTTTGACGGCTTTGTGAATGAAATTAGATGAAATTAAGAAAAAACTGAATAGGAAAAGAAAAAATTGATTAAAAGAGAATAATGCAAGCTGAACGAGATTTGATATTACATAAATTGAGGTGAAACACTTTGCAAACGAACAAAATGAATACTTTTCCCTTTAAAAATAACTTGAAATATTTAGTTTTAATTGTTTATTTTATCCTTCTGTGGTTAATATTACCCGTTTCTTTAGCAATCTTTTTTGCATATTTTCTTTATCCCGTCATCAACTTTTGTCATAAGCGATTAAAAATACCATACATATTAAGCGCTATCCTTATATCCTTATTAATCTTCATGGCAACATATTCATTTTTTTATATTACCGTTCAAAGTATCATTTCTATTTATCCTGAACTAAAAGTACAAGTTCAAAACCTAGATATTTTAAATTCAGGAAATCATATTATGTTAGAAACGATTTTTAATAAGTCCCTATCCTATATTGACACCGCCATTATGGGACTAGCCAACATTTTACAAGATATATTATCTTATATTATCGAGTTATTTATTTTCCTAGTTGCCTTCTTCTTTTCACTATTTGAATCAAAAAAAAATCGGTTATGGTTTTTTATTTACGTTCCAAAACAGTACCGTGAGGAATGGAAAAATTATTTTAAAAAGGCAACAAGTCTTTTTGGTTATTTCATTTACGTAGAATTTCAATTGTTTGTTATTACATTTATTTTATTAAGCTGCGGACTGGCGTTGTTACAGTTTGAAAATCCTATAAATAAATCTTTTTTAATTTCATTAGCGGATGCCTTACCCTTTTTTGGGATAGGACTATTTCTTATTCCGATTGCGATTTATTTCTTTTCCATTGGCGAAAAATACTTATGCTTTGCGCTAATTGTTCTTTATATCTTTATTCAAATTACAAGACAACTTGCAGAATCTTTATTGTGGGCATCTACTTTCCACTTGCGAACGGTCCACACATTTTTTATAAGTGCTGCCTCCATTCTCCTGTTTGGTTTTTACGGCATATTACTCAGTCCATTTCTATTACTGATCGCTGTTAAATATAAGCAAAAATCTATCTACGAATAATAAAGACTTGTCCATTTTTCATTCTTTTCCTTAACCATAAATAAATAGCAGGTTTAAACCATTTTCTCGTAAAAGGAATAACGAATAAAAAACCTAACAAATCTGTTAAAAAGCCTGGTAATACTAATAAGATTCCACCTACAAAAATTAAAAAGGTATGAATCATTGCTTCCCCAGGTGGTTCACCTACAGATACACTGTTACGTATATTTTGAACGGACTGAAGCCCTTGTTTTTTTGCTACAGTAATACCGATGATACTAGTTAAAATGATCAATAATAATGTATTAAATACTCCAATTCCTTTTCCAACTAATATAAAAATAGCAATTTCCATTAATCCCATTGCTATCATCAAACCGAATATCTTTCTCAAAATGATAACCCTCCCGTTTAAAGAGTATTCTACTGTAATATACGATTTGTTATACGAAAAGTTTCATCCCCCTCGTTTCATACATTATAAAAAGGAGAACATCTCTACTGTTGAGATGCTCTCCTTTCATTCATTAAAAACCGTCTTAATCCAATTAATATTTAAAGAACACTAGCATGTCCTTTATAAATAACACCCGTTTCGGCATCCATTGTAATTTCTTGACCGTTTTTAATAATATTCGTTGCTTCTTTAACTCCTACGATAACAGGTATGCCTAGACTTAGTCCTACAACGGCAGCATGGCTTGTTAGGCCACCTTCTTCCGTGATAATCCCTGCACATTTTTCAATATTCGGCATCATTTCACGATCTGTACCGACAGTCACTAAAATACTACCTTCCGTATTAAAGTTTTTTGCTTCTTCTGCGTTTTTCACAACGACAGCATTTCCTACAACGGATAATTTACCAACACCTTGTCCTCTAGCTAACAAGTCGCCAATCACATGAACTTTCATTAAATTAGTTGTCCCTGCTTCTCCTACCGGTACACCTGCTGTAATAATAACGACATCTCCGTGATCAACATATTGATGTTTCAATGATGCATCAACTGCTAATTCTAACACTTCATCCGTTGTCGACACTTTAGGTGTCACAATCGGTGTTACGCCCCAAACTAGAGTTAATTTTTGAGCTGTTGATTGGATATTCGTAATCGCAATAATCGAAACACCAGGACGATATTTAGCAATCATTCGTGCTGTTGTTCCACTAGCCGTAGGGGCTAGGACTGCTTTTACTCCTAAATTTATAGATGTATAAGCAACTGCTTGAGAAAGGGCTTCTGTCATCGTAGAACCTTTCTCTTTACTACGAGTCGTTACAATAGAGCGATAATCTAATGAGTTTTCTGTATACTCAGCAATGTTATTCATTGTACGGACAGATTCTACAGGGTATAAGCCAGCAGCTGTCTCTCCTGAAAGCATTATCGCATCGGTACCATCAAAAATAGCGTTGGCAACGTCGCTTGCTTCTGCACGTGTAGGACGTGGATTGCGTTGCATAGAATCTAACATTTGAGTTGCTGTAATAACCGGTTTACCAACTAGGTTACATTTTTTAATTAACGATTTTTGAACTAGTGGTACGACTTCGGCAGGAATTTCTACACCTAAATCACCGCGAGCGACCATTAAACCATCCGACACTTCGATAATTTCGTCAATATTATCGACACCCTCTTGGTTTTCAATTTTAGGGATAATTTGAATATGGCTACCACCGTTTTGTTCAAGCAATTCTCGAATTTCAAGTACATCTTTTGGTGTACGAACGAAGGAAGCAGCAATAAAATCAACACCTTGTTCAATACCAAATAAAATATCTTGCGCATCTTTTTCAGTAATACCAGGAAGTTTGACGGAAACACCCGGAACGTTAACGCCTTTTTTATTTTTTAGTACACCAGCGTTTTCAACTATTGTATGGATTAATCCTTGTTCCATATCCTTCGCTAATACACGAAGTTCAATTAAACCATCATCTAAAAGAATTTTGTCGTTTTGGTTTACATCTTCGATTAATTGATTATAAGTAACCGAAAAACGTTTTTCATTGCCAACGACTTCTGTCATGGAAATATCGATGACTTGCCCTTGAGTTAAATGTAATTCACCATTTTCCATTGTATGAGTTCGAATTTCAGGACCTTTTGTATCAAGCAAAATCCCTACTGTTTTTCCTAATTTTTCAGCAACATCACGAATAGTCGCAATTCTTACCGCATGTTCTTCATGGCTACCGTGGGAAAAGTTTAACCTTGCAACGTTCATACCAGCATTCATTAATTCTGCAAGGATTTCTGGTGATTCACTTGCTGGACCGATTGTACATACTATTTTTGTTTTTCTCATATTATCTCTCCGTTTTTTAAATTATATTGACAGTTCTTTCGATAATGAATATAACGTCAGATCTGCTTTATGTTTTTTTGTAAATGCATCCTCTAAATCATAATCATATACTTGATGATTTTTTATACCTACTGCTCGTCCACCTTTACCTTCCAGTAAAACTTCCACAGCCTTCGCACCAAAGCGTCCGGCTAATACTCTGTCTCGAGCAGAAGGGGATCCGCCTCGTTGGATATGACCTAATACCGAAACTCTTGTTGTAATATCGCCCTTCTCTTTTAAAAGTTTTGCTAGCTCATTTCCTGACATTACACCTTCAGCAACAATAATAATACTATGTTTTTTACCTCGTGCAACACCGTGTTGTATTCTGCTAATAATATCTTCGATGTCATACTCTTCCTCTGGTATTAAAATTGATTCAGCCCCTGCGGCAAGTCCAGCCCATAAGGCAATATCTCCAGCATCCCTACCCATTACTTCCACAACAAATGAATTTTCGTGGCTCGTAGCTGTATCACGAATTTTATCGATTGATTCAATAACAGTATTTAATGCTGTATCAAAACCAATCGTATATTCTGTACCAGGTATATCATTATCAATCGTTCCTGGCACACCAACACAAGGGAATCCTTTTTTCGTTAGAGCCAATGCACCGCGATAAGAACCATCTCCTCCTATCACAACTAAACCTTCAACACCGGCTTCCTTCATTTTTTCAATTCCTTGTAGCTGATAACGGTCTTCTTTAAATTGTGGACAACGTGAAGAAAATAATTTCGTCCCTCCCCGTTGAATGATGCCTCCAACGGAACCGAGATCTAACAGTTCCATTCTTCCTTCAATAAAGCCTTCATATCCATGATAAATCCCCATGACATCAACACCATGGAAGTTTGCTTTACGAACGACCGCACGGATAGCTGCATTCATTCCAGGTGAATCTCCCCCACTTGTTAAAACGGCTATTCTCCTCATCGTTCTTAAACCTCCTAATATTTCCTCATATTAAACACATTAGCATAAAATGGAGTCATTGTAATTATTCAAAGCTATATATAACGATACTTTTACAAAATAGCAAATTGATGACGAAACAATCGGAATTATTTTTATAAAAGTTTAAGAAAATAACGATTCATGTATTTATTTTACCCTTATTACAAAAAAACGACAAAACCCATTTTGGATTTTGTCATTTTTATTTCAGACAAGCACTCTCCAACCATTAAAAGTATGGAGATGAAAATGAAATTTATTCATTATAAGCTTGAACGCTTTGATTATACTTCGTCTTCTTCGATAAATTGACCGATTTTTCTAAACTTATTATAACGATCTTCAATTAATTCTTCTTCCGATAAAGCATTTAACTCTTTTAATGCCTTTTCCAGACATTCTTTTAATGATGTTGCTTGAACGTGAATATCCCGATGTGCTCCCCCTGCGACTTCCGGAACAATATCGTCGATGATATCCATTTTTTTCAAATCATAAGAAGTAATTTTCATTGCTTCTGCTGCTTGTTTTGCTAAAGAGGCATCTTTCCATAAAATCGATGCTGCACCTTCAGGTGAAATAACAGAGTAAGTTGAGTTTTCGAGCATATAAATTTTATTAGCAACCCCTAATGCTAATGCTCCACCACTTCCTCCTTCACCGATAACGATACTAATAACAGGTACTTTCAGTCCCGCCATTTCAACTAAATTTTTCGCTATCGCTTCACTTTGTCCACGCTCTTCAGCTGCTTTTCCCGGATAAGCACCTTTCGTATCGATAAAACAAATAATTGGACGTTTAAATTTTTCTGCTTGTTTCATTAAACGTAAAGCTTTTCGATATCCTTCTGGATGTGGCATCCCGAAATTTCTTCGGATATTTTCTTTTGTTGCTTTACCCCGTTGGTGACCGATGACAGTAATCGGTTGTCCATTAAAACTTGCTATTCCTCCAACGATTGCTTCATCATCCCCAAAAAAACGATCGCCATGTAATTCGATAAAGTCTTCAAAAATTTCTTCTATATAATCTAATGTCGTTGGACGTTGGGCATGTCTTGCTACTTGTACTCGGTCCCAAGGTTCCATATTCGAATAAATTTGCGTTTCTAATTGTTTTAATCTTGTTTCTAACGTTACAATTTCCTCTGACATATCCACATCTGCATTTTTAGCGATTTCTTTTAATTCATCGATTTTTTCTCGAAGTTTTACTATCGGTTCTTCAAACGCCATTGATTTAGACATGAGATATACCTCCTTTACGATGTAATCTCACAACTGTTGCAAGTTTATCGCGCATTTCTTTTCTATGGAAAATCGCGTCCAATTGTCCGTGGGCAAGTAAAAATTCTGCCGTTTGGAAATCATCCGGTAATTTTTCCCGAACCGTTTGTTCAATAACTCTTCTACCTGCAAACCCGATCAACGCTTGCGGTTCTGCAATATTTAAATCTCCTACAGAAGCAAAACTTGCAGATACTCCACCAGTCGTAGGATGAGTCATAACGGAAATGAATAACAATCCTTGATCACTATGTCGTTTTAAAGCAACACTCGTTTTTGCCATTTGCATAAGAGAAAGGACCCCTTCTTGCATACGAGCTCCACCACTTGCTGTAAAAATAATGAACGGTACTTGCAATTCTGTTGCTTTCTCAATAGCACGAGTAATTTTTTCACCTACGACAGAACCCATCGAACCCATACGGAAATGGGAGTCCATAATAGCGACAACAACTTGTTCCCCTTTTACTTTTCCTTTACCTGTTAAAACAGCTTCATTTAACCCGGTTTTTTGAGAATCGATCTCAATTTTTTCTAAATAGGATGGAAACTTTAAAGGGTTGGAAGTTCGGATATTGTCATCAAAGGCTTCAAATGTGCCTTCGTCAATAAATATAGATACGCGTTCCCAAGCGGTCATTTTATAATGATAATCACAATTTGGACAAACTTTTAAATTATGTTCTAATTCCTTTGTTAAATAAATCTTTTTACATTCAGGACATTTTGTCATTAAATCTGCGGGAAAGGAGTTCTCTTTGTTTCGATCTACAATGACACCTTTTTGTTTCTTTTTGTTAATCGATAATAAACTTTTAATTGCCACTGCTTTTCCCCCTTAATTTTTTTAAATAACGAATCCAATCATCGTATGCTTCCAATGCTTCCTTTTCATAGCCTAACTGCAATGATTTTAAAAGAATTTGCAGCATTGGTTTTTCTTCTTCTGTTGTCGTTTTCTTTAATGGTGTTGCACTATATGCCGCGAGTTGTAGCCATATTTTTAAGGCTAATCGATTTCCAGAAGCGATAATGAGTTCTCTTAGTAAATGATCTCGAACAACTTCATGTTCCACTTCTAGTTTCATGAACAAACTTTCCCAAACAGGTAAACTTCTTAAAGATTGATTCGAACAAATAATGCGAATTGCTTCCTTTTCATGCATCCTTCTTGTCGTGTGGACATCTTCCACCGCTTTATTTTCTTGCAATATAAAAGATGCTAAGATCTCGACTAGTTGATTGGAATGGATGGAAGCTAAAAATGTACCTCCTCCATGTCTCGTTTCAATAAGTCCAAGCAATTCTAAACTTCGCAATGCTTCTCTTACAGATGAACGACCAACATTCAACCTTTCAGATAACACTCGTTCAGATGGAAGTTTTTCTCCTGGCTGAATCCCCTCATGCTTAATTAACTCTCTCAGCTGTTTGACAATCTCTAAAAATACTTTTTTGTTTTCCTGTTTTTTATCCATAAGCACCTCGCAAGACAATAGGAACTAAAAAAGACACTATCGTTCAATATTATCAATTACGCCTAACGTAATTGCGTCCAGATTTTGGACTTATGCTTGTCACATAAGTCAACCCCTTTACAAAATCTGTAAACTCCCGTTTCTAAGTTTAACATGGGACCAATTAAATGAATGGCATTGTTAAACTAAATCACATAACAAACATAAAGTGGTCTGACCACTTTTAACCTATCCTACATGATGTTTCTCTATTTGTAAAGAAAAAAACTGTGCAACGGTGCACAGTTTTTACAATGACTTCTTATTTTTACACGTCATTGACTATTTCTCATTGTTTTTACTTTTATTTGATTATTTCCATTGCGATAGTCTAATACCCCTTCAACATAAACAATCCGATTTTCTTTCATCCAGCCAATTACTTCATTGTATGTTTGAGGGAACAGCGTAGTAGAAATTGTTCCAAATTCATCTTGGAGTTGGATGAAAGCCATTAACTCCCCTTTTTTTGTACGAATTTGGCGAATTGATTCCACCATACCTACTAATTTAACGAAAGAATTTGGTCTTAACTGAACTAATGACACTGTAGTTGCGTTAATATCCTGCCATTTCCCGCGCTCTAAAGCGACGGGATGTTCAGATAAATAAAAACCGAAAGCTTCTTTTTCAAATTGAAGTTTTAATTTATCCGGTATTGGACTAGCTTCCACATATTTCGGTTTCCCAAATAGTAATACTTCTGAAGAAAATAAGTCATTTTCCTCTTCATTTGGACGAACTAAAGAAGCATGTTTTTCTGCCGCTTCAACCGTTGCTAAGAGGGTCGCTCTATCTTTTCCAAAGTCATCTAAAGCACCGGATTTAATAAGGGGCTCAACTACTTTACGATTAAAATGACTGGCACTTAAGCTAACAGCGAAATCAAATAAATCTTCAAATGGCTGCTCCTTTAACTTACGAATGGCAACGATTTTTTGTAAAAAGGGTTGGGGCACTCCTTTAATAGCCGATAAACTGAATCGAATTTTCCCGCCTTCAACAGTAAATATACGCTGACTTCTTTGAATGGAAGGTCTCAGTATGCTAATTCCCTTCTGTTTTGCTTCTAAAATAAGCTGGAATAGTTTTTCGTTGTTACCCGTTGCATTTGTCATTAAAGCCGCATAAAAGTTTGCTGGGAAGTTTGCTTTTAAATAAGCCATTTGATAAGAAATAAAACTATATGCAACCGCATGACTTTTAGGGAATCCGTAATCTGCAAATCGAACAATTAAAGCGTATACTTCCTTTGCTACTTGTTCTGGGTATCCTTGACGAATTGCACCTTGCACAAAAGCTGACTGCTGTTGTTCTAACACTTCTCTTTTCTTTTTACTTACCGCTCTGCGTAGTAAATCTGCTTGGCCAATTGTAAATCCAGCGAACAAATGGGCAATTTGCATAATTTGTTCTTGATAGACAATTACGCCATAAGTTTCTTTTAAAATAGGCTCTAAAACTGGATGCGGCATAACCACCGGTTCTTTTTTTGCCTTTCTTCTAGCGTAGACAGGTATAAACTCCATCGGCCCTGGACGATAGAGGGCATTAACCGCTACAATATCTAAAAATTCAGTTGGAGCAATTTCCTTTAACGCATTTTTCATGCCATCTGATTCCAACTGAAAAATCCCCGTTGTATCCCCTTCCCTTAACAACTGGAACGTTTTCTCATCGTCTAAGGGAATTCGATTAAAATCAATCCACTTTTTATGAGTGTAATAAATTGAATGGCGGATCGTTTCTAAAATCGTTAAGTTCCGTAACCCTAAAAAGTCCATCTTTAACAAACCGATTTGTTCCACTTCCTGCATCGGCCATTGGGTTAAGTAAATGCCATCATGTCCCTCTTCAATCGGTACTACTTCCACTAAAGGTATCGGACTAAGAACTACCCCTGCCGCATGGGTAGATGCATTTCTCGGCAAACCTTCCAACTTTTTAGCTGTTTGGAACCACGTTTGCCGAATTTCCTCTGCTTCAACCCAAGTTCTAAATGGCTGCGAACTAGTATAAGCCTCTTGTAATGAAATGCCTAGTTTGTTAGGGATTAGCTTAGAAATCATCGCTAATGTTTCACTTTCAAAATTAAACATTCTTGCCACATCACGGGCTACAGCCTTCGCCGATAAAGTACCGAATGTAATAATTTGGGCTACATGTTGTTGTCCATATTTTTGAGCAACATATTGGATGACCTCTTGTCGCTTTGTATCGACAAAATCGATATCAATATCCGGAAGGGTAACCCGTTCAGGATTTAAAAACCGTTCAAATAATAAGCCAAACTGTAATGGGTCAACTTGAGTAATATGGAGGCAATAAGCCACAAGGGAACTGGCGGAGGAACCCCTTCCAGGTCCTGTTAAAATGTTTTTACTTTTTGCAAAATGCATAAAATCGGACACGATTAAAAAATAATCTGCGTATCCCATAGAATTAATGACCTGTAATTCATATTGCAATCGTTTTCGATATGCTTCATTTGGCGTATCCGTTTGTAAACGTTCCTTTAATCCTTCAAAAGCCTTTTCAGTTAAGACGTCCTCAGCCCTTTGTCCTTGTTGTAAAGGAAATTTCGGCATAAAATATTGATCATTTGTTAGTTCCACTTGACAGTTTAATAAAAACTGTCTGCTTTCTTCCAACCATTGGGGCTTGTCCTTAAACCATTCCTGCCATTCGATAGCAGTAGGCATATATTGATTTTCTTGCTCTCGTTCGATATTCTCGTTCAATTTCACACCGGTTTCGATTGCTCGAGCTACTTTATAAGCAAAATAATCTTCCCGATTCATATATAAACATTCATGAATCGCCATACATTTGATATTCAGTCGATCACTAAACTGTACAGCCTGCCCTTCAAATGGAGCAACCTTTCCACTACTCCGGGATATCCCCATATAAAGATTCGTTTGAAAAGTCTCCACCATCTGTTGAAGAAAGGGAATATGATTTTCGTGAATCCAATGTTCTGACGTTGGTATAACGGCTGCGCATCCTTTTGAATAAGCTGCTAACCAACGCCATGGTAATAATTCATCATCTCGAATAGAAATAGCACTACTTATTTTCAATAAATTTTTATACCCATCATTTGTTTGTGCATATATTAAAACCGGAAATAAGAGTTCATTCGAAAATCGTACTTGAACAGACAATCCAACTACCGGGTGGATTCCTGCTTGCTTAAGTGAACGCCAAAAAGGCAAAAGCCCGTACAATTTCGTATTTACCATTGCACACGCTTCTGCCTTTTGAGATTGTAAAAAAGGGATGAGCTCTTCCATACGAATTGTACTTTTTAATAAATCTGCACTTGTTCGTACTTGCGGATATACGACTGTCAAACTTCATCCCTCCTATATTAGTTATAATTTTGACAAAGCACTTTTAAATCTTCAATCAATTGGTCTGCTTCTTCCCATGAATAAACGGTCGCACCAGATGCTAGAGGATGACCTCCTCCATTGTATCTCTTCGCCAATTCATTAATGACTGGACCCTTTGAGCGTAATCTAACGCGAATTTGACTTTCTTCTTCTACGAAGATAACCCACGCACAAACCCCTTTAATATTACTTAAAGAGCCGACTAATAAAGAAGTATCAGAAGCAGTAACGTGGAATTTATGTAAAAGATCCTTCGATAATTTAATAAAACAAGCGCCATTTTCATCCATCACAAAGTTCTCATACATATATCCTTGAAGATGTAATAGGTTAGGTTCTTTTTCATACATCCCATTAAATACTTCATTTCGGTCAAAATTATACTTTATTAACTGACCCGCAATTTCAAAAGTACGGACGGATGCACTTGGATATAAAAAGCGCCCTGTGTCTCCTACTATCCCTGCAAAAATAAGTCGGGCAGCATTATCTGACATCTCCCATCCTTTATATATTTGACCTTCAATGAACAGTTCATAAATCATTTCACTGCAAGAACTGGCATTTGTATCAACCCAAAGTAAATCACCGTAAGCATCATCGTTTGGATGATGGTCGATTTTGATTAAAAAATCACCCTTTGTATAGCGGGCATCATCAATACGATCTGTATTTGCTGTATCTGTTACAATCACTAATGCATTTTCAAATACATCGTCACTAATGCTATCGGGTGTATCTAAAAAAGTTAAGGATCGGTCATGTTCACCAATCGCATAAATCGTTTTACTTGGATAGTTTTTTTCTAGTAATCTTTTTAAGCCGATTTGGGAGCCGTATGCATCCGGATCGGGACGAACATGTCTATGAATGATAATTGTATCATATTGCTCAATTTTGTCGATGATTTGTAATTTCAAGTGGATTTCCCCCTATAGCTACTATTTTTTGTTGGTTGTGTTAGCTTTTTTATTCAAAAATCGTTACAATAATGAAGGCACTACATACATATAGCAATTGTTGCACCTTAATGGGAGGTTAAAAATGTTAAACTATATTTTTGTATTTTTTATCGTTGTTTCCTTTGTCGCTTATTTTTATTATAAAACGAGACAATTTCGTTCCACATTACCAATTCGTAAAAAATGGTACAAAGCAAAAGCAGGTGTTGCTCTAGGAATCTTTATTATGGTATTCGGCTTAAATACTTGTATCATTTACCCTACGCTTGTTGGATTTATCATTGCAGCGGTATTTATCCTAGTTGGATTTATGGAAGCATTCTCAAGCTACAAACGGGTTCGCCACGAAGGACAATTCGTAGAAGAAGAATACGAGTTAAATAAATAGTGAAAGGAAGCAATATACAACGATGTTGTATATTGCTTTTTTATTGGATAATGTTGAAATATTATCGTTCTAATAGTTGGAACATCATCATCGCTTTTCCAACAAGGGTTGTTTCATGAAAAACATCAAAATCCATTTTCACGAATTTACGACTCATATCTAATATATGAGGAATGACAGTTAAGACGCTTTCCATTTGAACCGGTTTAATAAAGTAAATAGTCATATTTTCTGCCACTGCATCTCCACGCTTTCTACGTTTTAATGCAAAGGCGCCAACTTCTGAAAGTAATGTTGTAAAGGCACCGTAAGAAATCGCTCCGAACTGGTTCGTCATTTGCGGTGTTACCGTAAATTCTACGACGACATCTTCTTCCCCCATCACTTTCATTTCGCTTTTTACTAAATCATCGATAGTTTCACCGTGTTGCGGTTGTCTTTGGGCATGTTGTAGCGCCTTTAATACGTCTTGACGACTAATAACACCTTGTAATATCCCGTCATCATTGACGATTGGCAGTAAGTCAATTCCTTCCCAAATCATTCGATGTCCCGCTGATGCAACACTTGTTTTCATTGAACCTGAAATTGGATTTTTCGTCATCACTTTATCGACCGTTTCAAACTCTGATTTCCCGATAACGTCCTTCACTGTTATCATACCAACTAATTTGTTAGCATTCGTAACGACAGGGAATGCACCATGGGTAGTTTGTAAGTTTAATTTGTGGAAGTCTGCAATCGTATCTGTAATTTTTAACGATGCCGTCTCCTCAATCGGAACATAAATGTCTTCAATTAATAAAATATCTTTTTTGATTAATTGGTCATAAATAGCACGATTGATCATTGTTGCTACAGTAAACGTATCATAACTTGATGAAATAATCGGTAATTCTAATTCATCTGCCAATCGCTTATTATTTTCCGTTGTATCAAAACCGCCTGTTATTAATACCGCCGCTCCTGCCTTAAGGGCATTTTCATGGGCTTTAAAGCGATTCCCCACAATTAAAAGATTTCCTGCATCTGTGTATCGCATCATATCCTCTAATTGCATGGCACCAATGACAAACTTATTCAGGGTTTTATGCAACCCCGCTTTACCCCCTAATACTTGTCCGTCTACGATGTTTACGATTTCAGCAAAAGTTAAACGTTCAATATTTTCCTTTTTCTTTTTTTCAATTCGAATCGTCCCTACCCGCTCTATGGAACTAACTAATCGACGATTTTCTGCTTCTTTAATTGCACGATATGCAGTACCTTCACTGACTTGCATTTCCTTTGCAATTTGACGTACAGAAATTTTGTCGCCAACAGGCAGCGATTCGATATATTGTAATATTTTCTCATGTTTTGTTGACACTACGATCACCTATTCCCATCTATCTTTCCTTGCCAATAGTGTATCATATTTCAATTATGTATAGAAAAAAAGAAAGTAGCTTATCCCAGTTTGATTTGACATACAAACTTTTCATTACCTTTCGCTACTTTCTTTTATAATTTCCATTATTATTCGACTTATCAATCGGAAAATTATAACTCTACTTTTTCACCTGGATTTAAAATTTGAACTTTACTATTGTTTACTAAATCAGCAAAGTACTTTGGATCCTGCTGAATGACTGGGAAAGTATTGTAATGAATAGGGACAACCGTTTTTGGATTTAGCAACGATACGGCATAAGCAGCATCTTCTGGACCCATTGTGAAATTATCACCAATCGGTAAAAAAGCTACATCAATTTCGTTTCGATCTCCTATTAGCTTCATGTCACCAAAAAGAGCTGTATCCCCTGCATGGTAAATCGTTAGTCCTTCAGCATAAAATAAAATTCCAGATGGCATTCCAGTATAAATGATTTCATTATTTTCCGTTACATAGGATGAACCATGGAATGCTTGCGTAAATTTTACTTTACCAAAATCGAATTGATACGAACCACCGATATGCATTGCATGCGTATTTACCCCTTGCCACGATAAATAATCGGCTAGCTCATTTGGTGCTACAACTAGAGCATTATTTGCCTTTGCTAATTCAACTGTATCACCGACATGGTCATTATGTCCGTGAGTTAATAAAATAACATCCGGCTTCTCTTCCTCTACTTTTAAATCTGTCGAACCATTTCCACGGATGAAAGGATCAATTAATATGTTCGTATCATTTGTTTTAATTTTGACTACTGAATGCCCATGATAAGATAGTTCCATTCTTTATCCTCCTTGAAAGTATGTTCAAATTAACTTATTCCGCTTTTATAAGCTTTTTTCCTTCTTTTTGCTATACTATATAAAAGTGTTAAAATATGAATTATTCGTATTTATTGTACCCCGTTTAAGCTATCGGTGTAAAACAATGGATATGTCTTTTTTTAATCTCGAGGAGGGTTTTTATGAATAAATTACAACAACTACAAAGTTATTTAAAAGCAAATGAATATGATGCAGCTTTTATTACAACACCAGATAACGTTTTTTACTTTTCCCATTTTAAAAGCAATCCCCATGAACGTTTATTAGGAGTAATGGTTTTCAAAGATGCGGAACCTTTCTTAATTTGCCCTAAAATGGAAGCACCCGATGCGAAAGCAGCTGGTTGGGATGGAGAAATCATCGGTCACCTTGATACAGATAACCCATGGGAATTACTTGCACAGGCTGTACAATCCCGTGGTATCCAAATGACAACGGTAGCTATCGAAAAGTCCCATGTAACAGTTGAACGTTTGGAAGCTCTTCAACAAATTTATCCGCAAGCTACCTTTGTTCGTCTTGACGATCAAATTAACCAATATCGTGTTATTAAAGATGAAGTAGAAATTGCAAAATTGCGTAAAGCAGCAAGTTTAGCTGACTATGCGATTGAAGTAGGATGTAAAGAAATTGCTGAAGGCAAAACGGAAATGGAAATTTTAACAGCCATTGAAAATGCCATTAAAGAAAAGGGTTGTTCAATGTCCTTTGAAACAATGGTACTTTCCGGTCCTAAAACGGCATCTCCCCATGGTACGCCAGGAGATCGTAAAATTCAAAAAGGCGATATGATTTTATTTGACTTAGGTGTTATTTATGACGGCTATTGCTCAGACATTACACGTACTGTTGCCTTTGGAGAGCCATCTGAAGCACAAAAAGAAATATACAATGCGGTTCGCCAAGCAAATGAAGGAGCTATTGCAGCAGTAAAACCTGGCGTTCGTGCTATGGATTTAGATAAAATTGCTCGCGATACAATTAGCAATGCCGGTTATGGTGAATATTTTACTCACCGTTTAGGACATGGACTTGGGATTTCTGTTCACGAATTCCCATCTGTAACAGGAACTAATGAAATGGTACTTTCCCCTGGAATGGTCTTTACAATTGAACCAGGCATTTATAAAGCCGATGTGACAGGTGTTCGTATTGAAGATGATGTTGTTGTAACCGAAGACGGCGTTGAAGTTTTAACGAAATTCACAAAAGAATTAGTTGTTTTATCATAACGATGAATCAAAAAAGTAAAAGGTGAAGCGAATATTTCTTTCGCATCACCTTTTTCATATTTTAGTAAGGAATATACGCTAAATGACTAGAAGAACACAGAATTAAACTTGTTTCGAGGCAGATATCCCCTCATCCTGAACTTCTTCTTGAACTTTTGTTGATTTTCTCCCTAAATAGGCTTCTACAATTCGAGAATCTGTTAAAAGATCTGCTGATTTCCCTTCAATGATAATCTTCCCTGTTTCCATAACGTAGCCAAAGTCAGCTATTTTTAAAGCTTGCTTTGCATTTTGTTCCACAAGAAGCACCGTCGTTCCTGTTTCTTTTATTTCTTTAATTATCGCAAAAATTTCTGACACGATTAATGGTGCAAGACCCATGGACGGTTCATCGAGTAATAGTAATTTAGGTTTTGATAATAATGCCCGGGCAATGGCTAGCATTTGTTGTTGTCCGCCAGAAAGAGTACCGGCTAGTTGCGTTTGTCTTTCAAATAAAATAGGGAAACGCTGCATTACGTTTTCTATGTCTTCTTTTACCCCTTTGTCCTTTCGATGATAGGCACCCATCTCTAAATTTTCTAGTACTGTCATTGAAGATAAAATAGCACGTCCCTCAGGAACAAGGGCGATTCCTTTACGAAGTAATTGATCGGGTCGTAATCCTGTTACATTTTCTCCAAGAAATTCAATTGACCCTTTTTTAGGCTTCAGTAAACCGGCAATCGTTTTCATTGTTGTCGATTTCCCAGCACCATTTGCCCCAAGTAACGTAATAATTTGTCCCTCGGGTACTTCTAAGTCAATGCCTTTTAATGCTTGAATTTGTCCATAAAAAGTTTGAACATTCGTTAGTTTAAGCAATTTCTACATCCTCCTCCCGACCGAGGTAGGCTTCAATAACTGATTCATTGTTCTGAATTTCATATGGAGTACCTTCTGCTAATTTCTCTCCAAAATTTAACACAGTAATGCGATCGCATAGTTTCATTACAAGGGGCATGTCATGTTCAATAATTAAAACCGTTACCCCTTTTGATTGAATAAGTTTAATTAAATCATACAAACTATCCGTTTCATTTTCGTTCATCCCCGCTGCCGGTTCATCTAATAATAGTAATTTAGGATTACTTGCCAACGCTCTAGCAATTTCAAGCCTTCTTTGCTGGCCATAAGCAAGGTTCTCCGCCAATGTATCTTTATGTTCCAATAAGCCAACTAAATCTAAAAGCTCCTCTGCTTTTTGGGTAAGTCCCCTCTCCTCGCTCTTTTGCTTTTTTGTCCGGAAGACACTGCTAAATACGCCGGATGAGCTTCTACAATGACCGCCAACCATAACATTTTTTAAAGCAGACATTTGGGAAAAAAGACGAATATTTTGATATGTTCGACATATTCCTTGTTCCGTAATTTTATGGGATTTTAAACCGGTAATATTGGTGTCATGGAAAAGGATTTGCCCTGATGTTGGTTCAAATATATTCGTAATTAAATTAAACATCGTCGTTTTCCCAGCACCATTTGGACCAATTAAACCATAAATCTCCCCTTCTTGAATTTTAAATGAGACATCTTTTAAAGCATGAATACCGCCAAAGTTTTTTGATACGTTTCGTATTTCAAGCACCATTAACGGACCCCTCCTTTAGAACGTTTCAACCTTTTAAACTTGCTTAATAAATGAATATCTAATATACCTTGTGGGCGTACGGCCATTAATATAACTAACATAATTCCGTAAATAATATATCGATATTCACTGACAAAGCGTAAAACTTCTGGTATTAACGTTAAAAAGATAGCTCCGAAAATCGAACCGATAATTACTTCACTACCTCCAAAGACTGTGAAAATTAATATTTCAACAGCCCGATGGTAAGAAAAATCGGAAGGTGAAATGTATCCCATGACATGGGCAAACAGTGCGCCGGCTAAGCCAGCTAAAAAAGCACCTTGTGAAAAGGAAAGAACTTTAAAGTAAGTAATATTAATGCCCATCGATTCCGCTGCTTTTTCATCCATTTGGATAGAAGAAAAGGAACGACCTATCCGTGAATTTTGTTGTCGGAAAACAAACCATATAGTCCCGATGACTAAAATAAGTAAAATGACAAACACCATTAAATAAACAAATTGATTATTTCTTAACCCAAACATCGCAGGTTCTATCCCAACATTACGTGCTAACTTTAATAATTCTCTACCCATTTGGGGAATTCCAGTTAAACCGATTGACCCTTTCGTAAGGGATTCCCAGTTTACAAAAATAACCCGAATAACTTCTCCAAGTCCTAAAGTCGCAATCGCTAAATAAACACCAGATAACCTTAAGGATGGGATTCCAATAATAATACCTAAGCAACCTGCAACTGCAGCGCCAACTAAAACACCAACAAAAATAGGTAAATCAAAATGAATCGTTAATAATGCCGAAGTATAAGCACCAACCCCCATAAAACCCGCACTACCTAATGATAACTGCCCTGAGGATAATGGGACATAAACGCTAATCGCAAGAAGAATATTAATTAATATAAATGAAGCAATTTGTAAATGGTATGGATTAATAAAATCAGCTAACATAGTATCACCTGCCCTCCGCTATCTTTGATCCGAAAATGCCTTGTGGTCTTAATAAAAGAATGACGATGATCATGATAAATGCGATGGCATCTCGATAACCTGAATCCCCATATGCTACGAGGAAAGTTTCAGATAAACCTAAAATTAATCCACCTACCATGGCACCCTTGACATTTCCCATTCCTCCTAGAATGATGATCGCAAGGCCTTTCAAACCGATAGCTAATCCCATTTGAGGACTGACGGAGTTAAACGCCATTCCGACTAATATTCCTGCAATTCCTCCCATTGCAGAGGCAATAATAACTGTTAACGTAATGATTTTCTTTGTATCTACTCCTAGAATACTAGCTGTTTCTAAATTTTCAGCCGTTGCTCGTAACGCTTTCCCCGCTTTAGTTTTCGATAACCAGATCGATAAGCCAATCATTAAAATAATTGAAATGACAAAAATGACGATTTGAACGATATAAATCGTTAACGAACCGATTTCAATACTCATCTCTGCAAATTCAGTACGAAATGGTTTATTCCCAGCACCAAAAAGATGATGGGATAAGTTTTCAAGCAATATGGAAACACCAATCGTACTAATCAAAGGCGCTAAATGAGAAACCCCACGTTTACCCCTTAACGGACGTAAAGTGAAGGTTTCTAATAAGTAACCTAATATCGACGTAACGACGATAGAAGCAACAAAGGCTAACCATAACGGCCAACCTAATACACCTGTCGTCATCACTCCTACAAAGGCTCCTACCATAAAAATTTCCCCATGGGCCATATTAATAATGCCTAAAACGCCAAATACAAGGGTAAACCCTAGGGCAACGATTGCATAGATGCTGCCCAAGGTCATGCCATTAATAAATTGTTCTAATAGCAAAATCATCATCCTTTAAAATCATTTTTAATATAAATGGCAAAAAATGAAATTGATTTTTTCAACATGAAGATGAATCCGTTTATTCTTCATTTCTTTAAAAGTTTAATTATTGGAATTCAACGAATTTTCCATCTTTTATTTCGACAACTTTAACGTCCATTACTACGTCACCGATCTCATCAAAAGAAAAGTTCCCTAATAAACCTTCGAAGTTTTTCGTTTCTGCTAATGCCTCATGGAACAGTTCTCGATCAGCTTCCCCTGCCCTTTTTAATGCATCAGCATAAATATATAATGCATCATAAGCTTGAGCTGCAAATTGGTCAGGTAATTTTCCATAGGCTTCTTCAAATTTTTTATTAAATTCAACTACTTTCGGATCTTCCGACTCTCCAAACCATGGTGTAGCAACGATTAAACCGTTTGCTGCTTCGCCTGCAATTTCCAGCACTTGAGGTGAGTTGAAACCATTACCTCCAACAAATGGAACTTCAATGCCCATTTTACGTGCTTGGTCCATAATGACGGCCCCTTCGTTATACAATGCGGAAGCTAAAATTAAATCAGGATTTGCATTTTTAATCTTTGTTAATTGTGCATTATAATCGCTTTGCCCTTTTTGGAACGTTTCAATTGTTACTATTTCTAGCCCCATTTCTTCTGCAGCTTTCTTCATCGTATCGAAGCCCGATTTAGTTAACACATCGTCATTTCCATAAATAAGCGCCACTTTTTTCGCACCTGTTCTTTCAACTGCTTTTTCCATCGCCGTTGGAATCGCTAATGCTTCCGGAATGGAATTTCGGAAAACATAATCTCCAATTTCAGGGATCCCTTCTGCCGTAGTTGATGTACCCATAATCGATATTCCATTTAAATCTGCTTCAGGAGCTACTGCAAAAAATTCTGTACTTAATGTAGGTCCTATAATGGCAAGAATCTCTTCGTCATTCATTAATTTTTGAGCAGCTGAAAGGGCTTGCTCCGCCTCTCCAGCAGAATCTTCAATTACTAAATCTATGTTAACTTCTCCTTGTTCATTTATTTCGCTTTGAGCTAATTTTAATCCGTTAGTAATGGCTTCTCCATAAGCTGCACCAGCGCCAGTTAAATAGGAGACAACCCCAATTTTTGCTTGAATCGTTCCACCATCTGTATTTGTTGAGCCTTCATCACCGGTGCTTGACCCACTACATGCCGTAAGTAAAAATAACATCAATACGACCATAACAGTGAACGACTTTTGAAAAATCCCTTTCATCTAAATTCCCCCAATAATTTATTTTTAGTAGAGCAATTCTATTAAATTACATTTTTATGGAAAAGTAAATGATAAATTTCAAAATAGTTAATATTTTCTGATAACTATTAAGTGCAATAAAAAAAGCCACTTGTTCTTTTTCTCACAAGTGGCTGACTATTTATCTTGAACAACTATCGCTTAAAGAAGCAGAGAATCTACAGGTACATAATCACGGCCTTGGTCTTCCGCAACAGCTTTATATACAACGTGACCTTCTAATGTATTTAACCCTTTTTTCAACGCTTCATTATCAATACATGCTTGTTTATAACCTTTGTTTGCAATTTGTAATGCGTAAGGAACCGTATTGTTTGTAAGGGCAATTGTTGATGTACGTGGTACTGCACCAGGCATATTCGCAACTGCATAATGGACAACATCATGCTTAATGTAAGTTGGGTTATCATGAGTCGTTACACGATCTGTTGTTTCAAAGCTACCGCCTTGGTCAATCGCAATATCTACAATAACAGACCCTGGACGCATACTTTTCACCATTTGTTCAGTAACTAGTTTAGGTGCTTTTGCTCCAGGAATTAATACCGAACCAATAACTAAATCCGAATCCTTAACTGATTCCGCAATATTGTAAGGGTTAGACATTAGCGTTTGAACGGAAGAACCAAAGATGTCTTCTAATTGACGTAATCTCTCTGGGTTCAAATCTAAAATCGTTACATCGGCGCCCATCCCAACTGCGATACGAGCTGCATTTGTACCTGCCATACCACCGCCAACAATAGTTACTTTACCGCGTGGAACGCCAGATACTCCCCCTAAAAGAATACCTTTTCCACCATTCATTTTTTCTAAAAATTGTGCCCCAATTTGAACAGACATTTTACCAGCTACTTCGCTCATTGGTGTAAGAAGTGGTAAAGATCTATTTGGTAATTGAACCGTTTCATAAGCGATACCAACTACTTTATTGTCTAATAAAGCTTGTGTTAACTCAAGTTCCGGTGCTAAATGTAAATACGTAAATAAAATTAACCCCTCATGGAAATACGAATACTCGCTTGGTATTGGTTCTTTAACTTTCATTACCATTTCTTGTGCCCAAGCTTCTTGTGCTGTGCTAACAATTGTTGCTCCTGCCGCAGCATAATCTTCATCTGCAAAGGATGAACCTAAACCTGCACCCGTTTCAATATAAACTTCATGTCCGGCACTGATTAATGAAACTACTCCAGCAGGCGTCATTGCAACACGGTTTTCATTGTTTTTTATTTCCTTTGGTACTCCAATTTTCATAGCTGATCCCTCTCCCCGTTGTGAACTTATGTATTCAAATAATTGAATTTATATACATAATAACAATTTTCCAGCTAATATGTAAGATACTATTTTGAAGTTAATTAAAAAATATTTTTTAAATAATAAAAATTTAGGAAAAAGTAGTTTTTTTCTTGGAAAATTAAGATTTTTTATCTCTAAAAACTTTTTTTCATTTCCCATATAGATAACATAACACGTTAAAAAACAAAATCTAACTGTAAATGATTTGTTATAATTTCAAAATTTTAACTGTTGAATCTCAAACTTTTCATACATTATTTTTCGTTTTCAAAATTAAAGGCAGGAAATGAAAAATCTTTATCCGTTCATATAAAAATAGGATAGATTTTTTTTTATTATTTTATGTATCTTCTGTCCAAAAATTTAGAGAAAAGTATAAAATGATACTTTGGAGACAGTAAAAGAAAAAAGTCATTACCCTCTTCATATGGTAATGACTTTCGTTTCATTTCGAATCTTTTTATTTATTTTCTTTCCACATTTGAACTTTTTCAAAAAACATGGACATTGCTTCTTTATTTGACATAGCTGGAACTTTAGCTAGCAATACTTCTCGGGGAGCTCTCAATTCTTTACTTTGCTTTTGTAAAATAAGAATGCTTTTCTCATGGGCCTTTGATGCAAATAAGTTTTCTGGCAGTTGAATTACCGCCTGAATCCAAGCGTGTTTTTTCAAATATTTTTGCAATGCCTTCGCTTGATTTGATTCAAATAAATTCGCAGGGATTAAGAAAAATAAATAACCCCCATCTTTTGTATAGTTGATTGATTGTTCAATAAATAAATGGTGGGCATAGCTCATTTCTTCATGGGCACATAACTCATAGTCTAATGCGACTTCCTCATTCGGATAATAGCCTACTGGTAGGTCACAAATAACTGCATCAACAGGATCGACTAACATTTTTTGCAATGCATCTTGATGATAAAGTAAAACTGGTTGTTCCAATAATTCAGCTGTATCTGCAGCTAATCGAATTAATAATTCATCCACTTCGATTCCCGTTGCCGATACTTTATCATTTAGCAAATTCATCACAGTAAAAAGTAAGTTACCTGTACCGACGGCTGGATCCAACATGGTGATCAGGTTATTTTTTAGCTCGTTTTCGAAAAACTGCTCTACAAAATAACCAACTAGAAGACCTAAAGTGTCAGGTGTCATTTGATGATTTGGTTGAGAAGTTTTTCGCATTCCTTTTAAAATGGCAATTTGAATGGCTTTTCTTATTTCTTCTTTCGTTGCCTCTTTCCCAATCCATGTTTCTTTCTCATCAAGTACATCTTCAAGGGCTTGTAAAATACCATCTAAAAAGGAAATCCCCTTATTTTTTTCATACTTTTCTGCTTTCTCATTTATGAATGAAAATATTTGCTCAAACTTTTCCATAATAAACTCCTTTTGAAATGAACAACCCACTCAAAATTTGAGTGGGTATCCATTAACCATTCCAATTTATAGACAATTAGCCTATTAATCATTCTATCTTACCTTATGAAAGGAAGAAACGTAAACCATTAAATTAAAGCTTTAACAGCTTCAATCGCTGCCTCATAATTCGGATGACTTGTACCTTCTGGAACGTACTCAACATAAGTTACAGTATCTTCTTTGTCGATAACAAATACAGCACGTGCCAATAGACGAAGTTCTTTCATATACACACCATATGCTTCACCAAAAGATAAATCTTTATGGTCAGATACGGTATGAACGCCGTCAATTCCAGCTCCTGCACACCAACGTTTTTGAGCAAATGGTAAATCTACAGAAACTGTGTAGAATGCCACATCTCCGCCTAAACTTGCTACTTCTTCATTAAAACGACGTGTTTCAGCATCACAAACACCTGTGTCTAAAGAAGGTACCGATGCGATTAATCTTACCTTTCCTTCTGAATCCTTAAGTGTTACTGGTGATAAATCATTTGCTAATACTGTAAAATCCGGTGCTTTGTCACCTACTTTTACTTCATTTCCAACTAATGTTACTGGGTTGTTTTTAAATGTTACTTGTGCCATTTTTAAGTCCCCTCCTTCATATTACTTAAATAATCTTACTAAACATATTTCCCTCTTTGCAAATAACTTACCTTACAAAATTTTACGGAAAAAACCATCTGAACAATTTTGTTCAGATGGCAGATTGTCGACAAAAGGCCTTCAGAATGGTCACATTCTGAAGGCCTTTTGTAATTTTGAACGTTTTTCGGGTATTT
>NZ_JACSQA010000068.1 GCF_014836845.1 Ureibacillus galli | reverse complement strand
CAGATTGTCGACAAAAGGCCTTCAGAATGGTCACATTCTGAAGGCCTTTTGTAATTTTGAACGTTTTTCGGGTATTTGACAGTCTTATTTTAAGCAAAAGCACTCTACGAGTATTCTATTTAGACCATTTCTGGAGCTTGCCATGTCCAATTGGCAAGCTTCTTTAAATTCATGGCAGCAAAAGTAAGCATCGCCTGCATGGACAATTTTTTAATCCCACGTAGGGTTGTCCATCGCATACCATGCTTTTCTTTCGCATCCGCAAAAACACGTTCAATCGTTTCTTTACGTCTTGCATATATTTGTTTGATATCGTTTTGATGACGAAGATGATCCGCTTCCTCTACATGATGTGCCCAAATATGACGCTCAATAATTTTTCGATGGTCTTTACTGTTCGTACATCGAGCAAGCAAAGGACAGTTTGCACACTCAGTAGGGTTCGATTTGTATTGGCGTTTTCCATCTTTAGTCGTTGTCGAATATTTTAGGATTTGCCCTTCCGGACAAAGGTAACAATCATAGTACTCGTCATATACATAATCGTGTTTACGTAAAAATCCATCCTTCGTTTTTGGTCGTGTATACGGAAGTGCCGGTTGAATATCATGTTCAAATAAAAACTTAGTAATCGCAGGTGTTTTATAAGCAGCATCGGCCGCAACCGCAAGTGGCTTCTTCACTTTTTCCATTACCTTTTCAACAAGTGGCTGAAGCATATGACTATCATGAACATTCCCAGGTGTCACAATCGATCCAAGTATAAATCCATACCTATCCGCTGCCGCATGGAATGAATAAGCAAACTGCTTCGTCCGTTCATCTTTTACATAGTAGCCACTTTCAGGATCTGTCGTACTCTCTTTAATTTCCTTCATCTCTTCTTTTTCAAATTTATCTGGCGGGAATGGTTTCTTCCCATGATCAATCCGATCTTGATTCAACTCTTCTTGAAGTTTAGCTTCATATGCCCGAGTCTCTTTGCGTACAATCTTCTTTTCGAATTTACGTTTATTCGCACTGGCTTTAACATGAGTTGAATCGATGAAGACATGGTCGGCACTTAGTAATCCTTTATCTGCAATTTCTTTAAGAATTCGATAGAAAATCTGTTCAAAGATATCCGTATCTTGGAAACGACGTTCATAATTTTTACCGAAGGTAGAAAAGTGCGGTACTTCAGAATGGAATCCAAATCCTAAAAACCATCGATATGCCATATTCGTCTCGATCTCTTTTATAGTTTGACGCATTGAACGAATTCCAAATACATATTGAACAAATGTCATTTTAATTAATACGACTGGATCCACACTCGGTCGACCTAGTGTTGAATACAGTGGTTCTACTAGTGGATAGATGAAGGAAAAATCAATAGCTGATTCAAGCTTTCTAACAAGATGATTCGGTGGTACAAGTTGTTCAATTGTAATCATCTCAATTTGATCACGTTCATTTATTTGATTTTTCGACATCATATCCATTCACCTCAGACATTTATTTAGAAAGGAGTTGATTGTAGTGTAGGCGGCGACTCCTGCGGGAAAAGCGTGAAGGCCGATACCCCGCAGGAGCAAAGCGACGAGGAGGATTGGGCCACGCCCGCGGAAAGCGTCCGCCGAAACGGAAATCAACTAACTCTATTTCAGAAACTATTACTTTTATTTTAAAAGAAAAAAGACTGTAGGCAAACTCGAAATTTCGAGTTTGTCTACAGTCTG
>NZ_JACSQA010000067.1 GCF_014836845.1 Ureibacillus galli | reverse complement strand
TTCACATTGTTGACAATCGTTGATGCGTCTTTGATGTTTTCTACCGTAATTTTATACGTCAGTTCATCGCCAACTTTTACTTTTTGTCCATCGATTGCGTCGCCTTCGGCATTAAATACAGCTTTCGTACTGCTTAATTCTCCCGCACTTGAAACAACTTCTGTTTCAGTTGGTGGAGTTGTAATTGGATTTTCCGGATCTTTTCCTGGTTCAGTTGGATCGATTGGTTGATCTGGATCAAATGCTGTGGCGATATTTTCAACCGTCGTATTTAACGCACTTTCTAACACTTTCACCTGGAAGGTGATGGTTGCCGTTTCCCCTGCTTTTAAGGTTACCGGTTGTACGCTTAATTGACCTTCGCTCCATACATCTTTATCAGCTAATGCATCCCCATTCAGTTTCGTTGAACCTGAAACAAGTTTTACGCTTTCTGATAATTGATCTTGGATCGTTCCATTCCAAATACCAGCTGTTTCTCCATTTTTCGCTTCAATCGTATACGTAATTACGTCTCCGACATGAACGATTTTCTTATCTGCTACTTTGGATAACGTCACATCTGCTGGAACTTTCACTTCTGTTCCTGGCTTTTGTGGTTCAGAAGGTTGATCTGGATCTTCTGCGTTTTCCCCTGGAACGCTTCCTTCTACAGTCGCGATATTTGTAATTTCCCCTTTTGCGTCTTCTGTTACCACAACTGTAAAGGCTACTTCGACTTTTTCGCCACCTCTTAGGCTGCCAATGTCTGCTACTGTCACGACTTGTCCATTCACTGCCTGATCGTCATAGGCTTCCCCATTCACAGTTAATGTGCCTGGTACATAGCTTAAACCAGCAGGAATGTCATCGATGACTTTCACATTGTTCACAATCGTTGTTGCGTCTTTGATGTTTTCTACCGTAATTTTATACGTCAGTTCATCGCCAACTTGTACTTTTTGTCCATCGATTGCATCGCCTTCGGCATTAAATACCGTTTTTGCACTGCTTAACTCTCCTGCACTAGAAACAACTTCTGTTTCAGTCGGAGTCGTTGTAATTGGGTTTTCTGGATCCTTTCCTGGTTCAGTTGGCTCTAATGGTTGATCTGGATCGAACGCTGTGGCGATATTTTCAACCGTCGTATTTAACGCACTTTCTAACACTTTCACTTGGAAGGTGATCGTTGCCGTTTCCCCTGCTTTTAAGGTTACCGGTTGTACCGTTAATTGACCTTCGCTCCATACATCTTTATCAGCTAATGCATCCCCATTTAGTTTCGTTGAACCTGAAACAAGCTCGACGCTTTCTGATAATTCGTCCTGAATCGTCCCATTCCAAATACCAGCTGTTTCCCCATTTTTCGCTTCAATCGTATACGTAATTACGTCTCCGACATGAACGATTTTCTTATCCGCTACTTTGGATAATGTAATATCTGCCGGAACTTTTACATCCGTTCCTGGTTTTTGTGGTTCACCCGGACTGTCAGGTTCCCCTGGAATTTGACCTGGAACCGTTCCTTCTACTGTTGCGATATTCGTAAGTTCACCTTTTGCATCCTCTGTTACAACGACTGTAAAGGCTACTTCGACTTTTTCGCCACCTGTTAGGCTGCCGATGTCCGCTACTGTCACGACTTGTCCATTTACTGCACTATCGTCTTTCACTTCTCCATTCACCGTTAATGTGCCTGGTACATAGCTTAACCCTTGAGGAATGTCATCGATGACTTTGACGTTGTTCACAATCGTTGTCGCATCTTTGATATTTTCTACCGTAATTTTATACGTTAGTTCATCGCCAACTTTGACTTTTTGACCTTCGATTGCATCGCCTTCGGCATTAAATACCGCTTTCTTACTGTTTAATTCACCCGCACTTGGAACAACCGCTGTTTCAGTTGGATCCGATTCTTTTGGCTCACCCGGTTGATCTGGATCATAGCCCGTTGCGATATTTTCAATGTTTGTGTTTAACGCACCTTCAAGTACTTTTACTTGGAAGGTAATCGTTGC
>NZ_JACSQA010000066.1 GCF_014836845.1 Ureibacillus galli | reverse complement strand
AACATCCAGAAAAAACACCAGATACAACCGACGATCAAGACAAATTACCTCAAACAGGTGAAAAACAAACAAATTATTTTGTAACAATCATCGGCTTACTGATGATTGGAGCAGCATTGTTTGGTCTTGTGAAAAGAAAAAGATATTCAACAAAATAAGTTTTAAAGCTAATAAAATAGCACCTAAAGGGAAGTACTTTAGGTGCTATTTTTAGAATGAAATAGAAATAAAAGAAAATCCATTAGTATGGAGCTTTCATTGTCAAGATTTCAATACAAACTAAGAAATGACTAAAATTTACTGAGAGCTGGTGAAGGCAAAATGAAAAAATTATTATTTGTAACAGATTTATATTATGAAGCGAAAGGATCACGTGTCTACTGTGAAGAAGACATCTACCTTACTTCTCAACTAAGAAAAGATTTTCAAATAGTGATTTGTCATCCAGAAGATATGGAAAACTTTGAGGCAGATTGTGACTTAATATTATATCGAAATGTTGGGCCGGTCGCGCGTTTTAAAGAAAAGTATCAAGCTTTTCGTAATCGAATTATTGCGAATGAGTTAAAGACTTATAATTCATTTACTGGTAAAGGTGATATGAATGGAAAACAATATATCATTGACTTAACAAATGCTAATTTCCCTGTTATTCCTACAATTGATACGTTGGATGATTTACATAAACTGCCGAATGTAGAAACTTACATTATGAAACCGAAAGATGGGGCAGATTCTGTAGGATTTGAATTTGTTTCTAAAAATCAGCTAAATGCAAAAGTAGACTCAAATAAAAGTATGTTAATACAGCCTTTTGTAGACTTTGAATATGAAGTATCTTTCTATTTTATAGATAAAGTTTTCCAATATGCTCTTTATGCACCAAACAAAGATAAGCGTTGGGAACTGAAGGCATATGTCCCAACAGAGGAAGATTTAGCATTTGCCCAACGTTTTGTTGATTGGAATGACCTTGATTGGGGGATCGAACGAGTGGATGCGTGTCGTACAAAAGAAGGAAACCTTCTACTAGTGGAACACGAGGATTTAAATCCGTACTTGTCTTTGGAACTGTTATCGCCTGAAATCCGTGATAACTTTGTTGAAACATTAAGAAAATCACTATTAAAAGTGTCTGAATCAACTCAAACCGTTTTATTAGCTAAATCATTTTAGTTTATTTAGTATAATGGGATAAATTAGGAATCTTTTTTACGTAAGGAGAAAAATATGAAGGAAAATAAAAAGAAACTCAAAGTAATAAAAAACATAGTTCTTTTGATGTTTCTATTTATTGGAATTTTATTAGTGTTCCGAGATTCGATTGAAAATTGGCTTGTTTCAATGGGAATCGATTCATTAGGAATCGGTGATTTAAGTGCAGATGATTTGGAAAACAATAATAATCGAAATACCTCTTTTGATTTTGGAGAGGCATCAGAATTAGATTTACAAACGGTTTTAGAGGCGAACTTCAATAGAGATGAAATCACGGTCATTGGTGCCATAAGTATTCCAAGTGTCAAAATGAATTTGCCAATTGGAAAAGGAACTTCCCGTTATACTCTAGCTTTAACTGCGGGGACGATGAAAGAGGATCAAGTAATGGGCGAAGGCAACTATGCTTTAGCTGGACATCATATGACAAGGAAAGATTTACTTTTTAGTCCGCTGTATGAAGTGGAGATGGGAGCAGCCGTTTATTTAACTGATTTGAAATACGTCTATGAATATCAAATAGACGAGCAAAGGACAATAGAAGCAACAGAAGTCGAAGTAATTAACGACATAGCAGGAGAGACCATTTTAACCCTCATTACTTGTGATAAAGAGGGGGAAGCTAGGTTGTTAACTAGAGGCCACTTTGTTAAGAAAATACCGGTAGAAGAGGCATCAAAGAAAATTATCGATGCGTTTAATTTGAAATTAACGAATACATCAAGATCACGGTAAATATTTTATGAAAGAGGCTGGGACAAAAACCCTCCTCTAAATAAAAAAAGCCGGTGAAATTTTACGAAAAGTAAAATTTCACCGGCT
>NZ_JACSQA010000065.1 GCF_014836845.1 Ureibacillus galli | reverse complement strand
GACTACCGTTATAATAAGACCTAAACGAAAAAGGTCAACCAGAAAAATCTGGCTAACCTCATATTACGATCGGGCCAGATTGTTGAATAACACTTTGAATGATAAGAAAGATACTGTACAAATTTATGCAAATTTATAATTAAGTTCGGTAAGTAACTTTCAATAGGTATCGATATAAAATATATATCTGTATCTCTATACATTTATTTTTATTAGTTTCAATATAACCGATAATTTGTTCAAAGATAAATACGTTTAAATTAGTCATAATTGCATCAATATCATAGTCCATATCTTCGATTACATACTTAGAAAACTTAAATAGATTTTCTGTTTTAATTTCTTCAATTTCTATTAAATTTGAAGGCTGATTTAACAAGCGAATCAATTCAACTTTTAGTTAGGAGGTTAATATGGAGTTCTTAGATTTAAAGGAAAGTCTTATCCCTAAAAAAGTAAGTTTTATTCATGATATGATGGTAAATCGTTTTAGAGCAATTGCTATTAATAAATCTGACCCTAGAATTTCGCATCTTTTGAATGATCCATATATTCCAGATTTTTCTGAAATAAATGGCATTTATTGTATTTATAGTAAATCTATATTAGGTCTCCTTAAAAATAAATATAGCTCTTTTGATTCGTATGAATTTAATAAAGATCAACAAAAGGAAAGAAAAATATTGAGTGAGGATTTTGAGATAGGTTAAGTTAAAATTAGGTAAGATGAAGAAATGTACTTAAACTAACGGAGCATGATAGTTCAACAAGAATAGAGTTGAAAGGTTGAAAGTATGAGGTGGTAAAATGAAGTTCCATCTGTTAGGAGAGAAAACTAAAGTAGAAATAGATGTCTTAGCTCGTGAATATCCGAATAGTTCTGATTATTGGGATGGAAACTGGGTTATTTCAAATGTAAAAGTCGAAATTCCAGGGTATTATGTTGATTTTAATGCAAGTTTAAGAACAGATGAAATTAGGGATTTTCTTAATGACTTGAAGTCAATGAATAGGTATTTAACGGGAAAAGCAATATTAAAAAATTTAGAAAGCATTATACATTTTGAAGGTGAAATGGATAAATTGGGTCATATAGATTGGTCTGGAGAGACTTGTTATCCAGCGGGAAGTGGTGCTGTACTAACCTTCGAATTTGTATCGAATCAATCATATTTAGAAGATTTAATTAAAGAATTAGAGGATATAACCTATGTATATCCAGTAATAGGTGAATCATAGTTACTCCATAATCGGGCGCATTTCGGTAGTGACACCTTAAAGTTAGAGTTTTTATTATGCAGCTAATTGGCTGGCGTGTATTCGGTAATTTACCGGACTCATGCCGGCCAGTATTTGTTTAATGCGATCGTTATTATAATAAATGATATACTTTTCTATTTTTTTAGCTAAAAAATAAAAAATTTGAGTGGAGGTTGTTTTTATTCATCTAAACATTTCTTTACTAAATAAATGCGCATCAAACAAAAAAATTTAAAGGGAGTTTGATAACACGACAGTTATAGTAAGAGAATATTGGGGAACACTTTCAGGAACACGTGCGGATTTACAAAAATATTTAACAGCACAAAGTACAGCATATAAGGCATTCCGAGATCGAACTAGTGAATCAGCTATTACTTCTGTATTACAAGGTTTGGGTATTACGATTGTTTTTACTTTTTTCAAACTTATGCACACCAAAACTTGTTGCAGGAACTCTATATGCAACTGTTGGTGCAATTGATGCACAAGGACGAATTAACAATGCAAATATACTAATAAACGGTGATACTGTCTTAGAGGGAATTTATGATGCATTAAACAAAAACTCATCCTACTCTAGAATCGAAGTAACTGTTTTTTTCCGAGAGTATACAAATCCTGATGGCACTAAGGTTCGTGCTGATTATGGTAATAGTACTACTAAAGGTAAAAACTGAGGAGCTTATCAAATTAATCGAATTCAATTAACAAATGGTACTGGATTTCTTCATAAGACCAAAAAAAGGAGGCTGGGACATAACTAGCTTCAAATAGTGAGAAAGGTGAATTTGATGAAACTCAAATTCACCTTTCTCTATTTTT
>NZ_JACSQA010000064.1 GCF_014836845.1 Ureibacillus galli | reverse complement strand
GGATTACTACAATACTGCAAGAAAACAATGGACATTAAAGAAGATGACTCCGGTAGCATACCGAAGCCATCTAATCGTCGCTTAAAATAGGTGGCGAACTCCCTTTTAATTAAACTGTCTACTTTATAGGGTTCAGTTCATTTGGCGAAATGCTCTTCTTACATATATGAACTATTAATTTTGTATCGTTTCTTCAACTCTCTTCATGACTTCTTCGACGGATAATTCTAGACTAATTGCTAATTCTTCGTAAAAAATCGGTGAAACTTGTTTCAAAATTTGCGTATCGTGATTTGTTAGTTTTTTATTATCTTGTTCTAACTCGTTTTTCTTTCTCAAAATGGTATTCATCATTTGGGCAATCTGTATATGATCCTTTGACTCTAGTATATTTTGATAATGTTGAGACCGATCGACCATATGTTCTTGCCAAACATCAGGAGGATTTTTAAATATTTCTAAAATACCCTCTGCTTCCTTTTTAGAAGTAATGGGTGCTAATTTTGAATCTTCCGTTTCAACTGGATGATATAATTTTATGGATGCATCATGATAAGAATGTAAGACGTAGTAATGCTTTTGTTGCCCAGAAAAGGATAATTCCTGAATATCTTGAATCACACAAACACCATGAGCACCATAAAAGACTTTATCACCGATTGTAAACATTACATTACCTCCCATTAAATACCTTTTGAATTAAAATAAACATCCTACTAGCAAAGGCTCCTCGTATCATTTAGTTGATACATATCAATATATGCTTTCACTAAGCTGTACTTGCCTTTTTTACAAATAAAGAACAAAAATTCACCATTACAAAACCGCGCATAACCTACACTGTTGGGCTATTCGTGAAATAAAAAAGGAACTAGAGAATCATTTCTTCTCTAGTTCTGCGTAGTTCGTTCATTTTTCTTTTTCACCGTTATTAATGGGGCGATTACTTTCCAAATCCATTTATTAGATAAGACACAAACGATTATAAACGCTATACCAAATAATAGGATATAGTTCCCCGTTTCCTTAATCCATTCATAAGCCACTGTTGATTCAAAGGCTCTTATAATAAATAAATGTAATAAATATACACATAATGTTTTTGCACCTACATTTGTGTACCAACGCTTATTTTCAGGTACTAAAGATAAGAAAATATAAGTCGCCACAAACATGAATACATATACGAGTAAGCGGCTTAACGCACCTATTTCTAGAATTGAAAATTCAATTTCCTCATAAGGAATTCGTCCAAATAGCCATTCTTGCCAACGAACATCTCCGTAAAGATGGATGACGATAACAAGCACTAGCCCTAAAATACTCGCAATGGATACATTCCATTTATTTTTCATCTTCACGAAATTTTCACGACTCATGTAATACCCCATTAAAAAGAACGGGAAGAAGAAAAATATTCTTGCCAATGACAGCCATTCATTTACTTCACTAATATAGCCGACAGATAATGATAAAACTACTGACATTACTACCATAATCCAATGACGGCCAAATATCGTTAACATCAATTTCCACATGACCATACTCAATAAAAACCATAAAGCATAACGCGGTTCAAAAAAATCATAGGTAACATCGTCACCAAAGATGTTTTTATAATAAAATGTATAGGCTATTTGAAAAATGATGTAGGGTAGCACTAACGTTTTCCCTATTTTTTTCAAATCATTTTTACTTTTGATCGTTCGAGAAAAGTGCCCTGATATTAATATAAATGCCGGCATATGGAATAAGTAAATGACCAAATATAAAGTATCGAGATACTCGTTCTCTTGTAGATAACCAGACATTAAATGTCCTAATACCACTAAATAAATAAGTAAAGCTTTTGCGTTATCAAAATATGCACTTCTGTTCATTTTTATCCCTTCTTTTCCTTTCAGATTACTATTCTAACATAGAATCATAGTCTTCCAGATTTCCAATTTCTTCACCGGGATGAAAAATAGCCCGTTTAAAAATTAATTGATTTCTTATATAAACGTTTAATTATTCTATATGAATGCGCTTTATTCATAAAAAATGAAATTTACCCCATTTTCAAAATTTCTGAAGGGTGTCTTTTATCTTACCGAGTGCTATTTTTTTACAATAATTCATTTCATTTTAATCCCACTTCCAAAATTCCCCTCCGCAAAAAAGAGGCTGGGACATAACTAGCTTCAAATAGTGAGAAAGGTGAATTTGATGAAACTCAAATTCACCTTTCTCT
>NZ_JACSQA010000063.1 GCF_014836845.1 Ureibacillus galli | reverse complement strand
TCATAGCCCGTTGCGATATTTTCAATGTTTGTGTTTAACGCACCTTCAAGTACTTTTACTTGGAAGGTAATCGTTGCTGTTTCACCAGCTTTTACTGTCACTGGCTCTACTGTTAATTGACCTTCGCTCCAAACATCCTCATCAGCTAGCGCATCCCCATTTAATGTCGTCGTACCTGAGACAAGTTCCACATTAGCTGGTAATGTATCTTGGATCGTTCCATTCCAAGTGGCAGCTGATTCAGCGTTTATCGCTTTAATCGTATACGTAATGTTGTCTCCAACATGGACAAATTGTTTATCTGCATCTTTTGTTAACTCGATTTCCGATGTTTTCACATCAACTTCCGCCGTTGGTTTATCTGGTGTTTCGATATTGTCGCCATTAACAACCGCTGTATTTTGAATCGTTTCACCAGCTTGACCAACCAACACTTTCGCATGGAAGGTTACTTTATGCGACTCTGTATCATATACATCGCCAAATTGAGCGGCAATGTTTCGATCAACGATCGAACCGTTGTCTCCATCTTGTGCTTCTGTAACCGATTGCCCATCGACTTTCAGGCTACCTGCTACATATTCAAGACCTTGCGGTAACACATCCGTAATGACTAGATTTTCTACTAAACTTTCCGCTACGGTATTACGTGTTTCAATCGTGTATTCAATCGTATCGCCGACTTCAAAGAATTCCTTGCCTTCTTCTAAGTTGGTTGCCGTTTTAACCGACTCTAGATGTGGGAGGCGTGGGTAAACTAATACTTCTGTTTGTGGTTTATCTGGTACTTCTACATTATCACCAGAAACCGTCGCGATATTAATAATATCTTTACTCGCTTGCCCTTCTCCTACTTTTACTTCAAATTCTAATGTATGGGCGTTTGTATCGAAAACGTCGCCATATAATCCCGTGAATGTACCATCAACATAATGACCATTATCATCATCTTCGGCATCCGTCACAGCCACGCCGTCAACTTTCATACTGTCTGCCACATACTCAAGACCTTCAGGTAATACGTCAGAGATCACTAGGTTCTCTACAAGACTATGTTCTACTGTGTTTTGTGTCGTAATCGTGTAAAGAAGCGTATCGCCGACTTCTGGATGTTCTGTATCCTCATTGCCTACGGCCTTTTCAAGAATACTTGATGTTTTCGTTGATTGAAGAACTGGTTTCTTCGGAACAACGTTAACCGTTTCTTTTGGCTCGTCCGGCGTCGTAATATTGTCACCGTCTACTGTCGCAGTGTTTTCAATGGCTTTATTGATTTGACCAGCCGCAATTGTCGCATGGAACTCGACCGTATGCCATTCCGTATCCGTTACATCACCAAATTGACCGGCAATGTCACGATCAACGATGGATCCGTTATCGCCATCTTGCTCTTCTGTCACCGTCTGACCATCCACTTTCAAACTGCCCGCTACATATTCAAGACCTTCTGGTAATGTGTCCGTAATCGTTAAGTTCGTCACGACCCCTTCAGACACGGTATTACGTGTTTGAATTTTGTAAACAACCGTGTCGCCTACTTCAAACACTTCTTTTCCTTCTTCCAAATTCGTTGCCGTTTTTTCCGACTCTAACACTGGAAGACGTGGGTAAACTTTTACTTCTGTTTGTGGTTTATCTGGTACTTCTACATTATCTCCTGAAACGGTTGCAGTATTGATAATATCTTTACCTGCTTGACCGGATCCCACCGTCACTTGGAATGATAATGTATGGGCGGATGTATCGAAAACGTCGCCATATTGTCCAGTGAATGTACCATCAACGAAATGACCTTCGTCGTCGTCTTCTTCATCTGAAACTAGGACTCCGTCCACTTCCAATGTACCTGGGACATATTCAAGCCCTTCAGGCAATTGGTCTGAAATCACCATGTTTTTCACAAGACTGTTGGCGATTGTATTTTGTGTTGTAATCGTGTAAAGAAGTGTATCGCCTACTTCTGGATGTTCTGTATCCGTGTTGCCGTCCGCTTTTTCTAAAATCGTAGACGTTTTTTCTGATTCAAGAACAGGTTTTTCATAAGAAAGCCCTGTTGTCGTTTCATTGGATTCAATTGTTTCGGATTCATTCGTCAATAGATTGTCGTAATTAACCGATGCTTTATTGACAATCGAATCAATCGTATCACTAACTAAAGCTTTCACTTTAAACTGAACGGTAATTCCGTCCGGTAAATTTGTTGTGTTCGCTAGATCACCTAACTCTACGACAATTTTATTATTGTCTGCATCGAAATGACCTGCATCATCTCCAGTTGCATCTGTTAAATCACCAGCGCCAGGACCATTTGTAATTTTTAATGAACCTGGAACGTATTCCGTACCTTCTGGAATCGCATCTTCAAAGACTGCATTCGCTGCAACGTCGCCGCCGCCATTTTTCGTTGTTACTTCATACGTTAA
>NZ_JACSQA010000062.1 GCF_014836845.1 Ureibacillus galli | reverse complement strand
ATACCCGAAAAACGTTCAAAATTACAAAAGGCCTTCAGAATGTGACCATTCTGAAGGCCTTTTGTCGACAATCTGAGCGGATTGCTTTCATGCAATCCGCTTTTATTTATATTAAGAACCACCGCCGCCGGATTGACCGCCGCCTCCAGCTCCTTCTTTCTCTTCACCGCCGCCACCACCGCCGGATTCGCCACCGCCGCCGCCGGATTCACCACCACCAGCTCCAGCCGCTTCACCGCTTTTCTTAATTAGTTCCTGCCACTTTGTTTGCAACATTGGATTTTCAATTGTTTCCATCACGACTTCTTCCATTTGTTTACGAAGCGCGGCACTTTTCAAAACAGTTTCAAGTTCCTTTTGCATTTCAGCTTGGCCAAAAAATGAAATTAAATCTTCCTGATAGGCTGAATCCTTTATTAACTGCTTCATAATATCGGTTTGCTGTTCCTTCATACTGTTGGCAAGATTTTCTTTGAAGGAAGGATCTTCAAATATTTTTTTCCAGAAATCCTGTGCCTCTGGAGAGAGTAGCGTATCGTTAATTGCTGTTTGAACTTCTTCGTGTTCAAGAACAACAAGATCGCGGAAACTTGGGTCTTCTAAAAGTTGGCGAATTGCCTTCTTTCCATCTTCCGTTTGAATCGAGTCCATCATAATTTTTTTAATTTCTTCATAAGAAAGGGTCGGATTATTAGTAGCGTCATTACAGCTGGCAAGCAGTATCACAATGAACAAAACAGAAAGTAAACGGTTGAACACTTTTATCAGTCCTTTCTCTAAAGGCTCTTCTTTTCATTATTGTTCACAATCCTACGCATAATATGTATAGGATTGTGACAACGATAGCTTTTTTCAGATGGCATTGTTAAAATATAAAAGTATATCGAAAAAATGGGGGACGTTAAGTCGTGACAATAAGAAATTGGGTTAAGTTTTTCTTCATGTGCATGGTAATTGGTGGTGTTGTTACTGGCATTGCTGGAATCATCATTCGGTGGAACTTTTTCCAGCCGTATTTAACAGCCGGTGAAATCGGTGAATTTTTTGCTGCTTTCGGGTGGATGATACTATTAGGATGTACAATGAGTGTGATTGCACAAGCGGGATTTTTTGCATATTTAACCTTACACCAAGTAGGAGTGGGAATTTTCCGTACATTAACTTTATGGAATTGGGTACAAATGCTCATTATTGTCATTCTTTTAGTGGATTTAGTTGTATTTCGTTTTGCTCCTGAGGCAGAAAATACTAAAGATTGGTTATTTTATGGCGGGTTATTAATTTTCTTACTTTTCGGTGCGATAGCAACAGCGATTAAAAAAATCCAATTAACGGGGAAAAAGCATGTATTAGTTTCATCCCTTTTCTTTATGATTGTTGTAACTTCATTAGAATGGATAATTGCTCTAATGGGTCGTCAAGGGAATATTGATACATATGTTGGTTTATTATTGTTCCCATTAGTAGCGGTTAATGCATACCAATTATTGGTGTTGCCAAAATACAACGCTAAGTCTGATGAAGATCGCAAAAAGTTAGAGGAACGTAAAAAGGCAAGAAAAGTGGCAGCACAACAAAAATCCTCGAATGCATAAGTTAAACGGATAAGAAAAAGGCTAAATCCACCAAATGATGGACTTAGCCTTTTCTTTATTCAGGCATTTTTTTAGTTTTTATCGTATAACCAAAAACATTTTCTTCTATAGAAATAAATTTTTCCGATTCAATAAGTTTTGAATATTCTTCAAAGTTTGGTTTGGATTTTTCGTGTAATTTTAACGTCATAATTTGTCCATTTGCTTTCTTGTAAGTTTCTTTAGAATAAATGCTAGAAGGAGAAAGTAAATTAATTTCTTCTTTATAAACTGTTTGTTTTAATTTTTCCGGAAATTCATAATCGGTTGTCATAAACCAAAGTGGCTTATTTTTAAAATACTTCTCGTAAATTTTTAAATCTTTTTTAAAGTGGTCAATGGAGTAACTTTCTTTTGCACCTTTACCGCCGAGTAGTCCAGTAGGGATATTGTTTTTTCTTATAAGCTCTACAATTTTAGGTGAACGTGCTATCCAATCAGCATCTAACATTAACAGTGGGTAAGGTTGCTTTAAAGTTTGTAGCCACTCTTGAAATCCTTCATGGGAAAAGGAAACTTCCACAATTAATGATTGTCCATAATTTCCTTTTGAAATGACCAATGGATCTTCTGTTATACGGAAAACTGAAATGATGGAATCTCTTTGAGGGTAAACAAATAATGTTGCAATCACCACTAAAGTTACTGTTACCAACAGTTTGCGAATCATGAATCTTCCCCTTTTTAGCAAAATTTTAATCATGAAAATAGTGTCTTATAAAAAACTTATGAAATAGTGTTGACTTTCATGAATAAATGGGTGTATTATAGAAAAGTCGCCACAAGATAACGCGGTGATGCAACACGAAATGAACCTTGAAAACTGAACAACAAAACGTTAATGAATATAGTTTTAACTTAATTGTTGAAACAAAATTTTGGACAT
>NZ_JACSQA010000061.1 GCF_014836845.1 Ureibacillus galli | reverse complement strand
TCAAAACTGGATAAAGACATTGAATGCATTCAAGATTTGGTTAAGTCCTCGATCGATTAGTATTCGTCAGCTCCATGTGTCACCACACTTCCACCTCGAACCTATCTACCTCATCGTCTTTGAGGGATCTTACTTACTTGCGTAATGGGAAATCTCATCTTGAGGGGGGCTTCATGCTTAGATGCTTTCAGCACTTATCCCGTCCACACATAGCTACCCAGCGATGCCTTTGGCAAGACAACTGGTACACCAGCGGTGTGTCCATCCCGGTCCTCTCGTACTAAGGACAGCTCCTCTCAAATTTCCTACGCCCACGACGGATAGGGACCGAACTGTCTCACGACGTTCTGAACCCAGCTCGCGTACCGCTTTAATGGGCGAACAGCCCAACCCTTGGGACCGACTACAGCCCCAGGATGCGATGAGCCGACATCGAGGTGCCAAACCTCCCCGTCGATGTGGACTCTTGGGGGAGATAAGCCTGTTATCCCCGGGGTAGCTTTTATCCGTTGAGCGATGGCCCTTCCATGCGGAACCACCGGATCACTAAGCCCGTCTTTCGACCCTGCTCGACTTGTAGGTCTCGCAGTCAAGCTCCCTTGTGCCTTTACACTCTACGAATGATTTCCAACCATTCTGAGGGAACCTTTGGGCGCCTCCGTTACCTTTTAGGAGGCGACCGCCCCAGTCAAACTGTCCACCTGACACTGTCTCCTACCCCGCTAAGGGGTATGGGTTAGAATTTCAACACAACCAGGGTAGTATCCCACCGACGCCTCCCTCGAAGCTGGCGCTCCGAGTTCTCTGGCTCCTACCTATCCTGTACAAGTTGTGCCAAAATTCAATATCAGGCTACAGTAAAGCTCCACGGGGTCTTTCCGTCCTGTCGCGGGTAACCTGCATCTTCACAGGTACTATAATTTCACCGAGTCTCTCGTTGAGACAGTGCCCAGATCGTTACGCCTTTCGTGCGGGTCGGAACTTACCCGACAAGGAATTTCGCTACCTTAGGACCGTTATAGTTACGGCCGCCGTTTACTGGGGCTTCAATTCAGAGCTTCGTGATACCACTAACCCCTCCTCTTAACCTTCCAGCACCGGGCAGGCGTCAGCCCCTATACGTCACCTTACGGTTTTGCAGAGACCTGTGTTTTTGCTAAACAGTCGCCTGGGCCTATTCACTGCGGCTCTCTCACGAGAGCACCCCTTCTCCCGAAGTTACGGGGTCATTTTGCCGAGTTCCTTAACGAGAGTTCTCTCGCACACCTTAGGATTCTCTCCTCGACTACCTGTGTCGGTTTGCGGTACGGGCACCTCCCGCCTCGCTAGAGGCTTTTCTTGGCAGCGTGAAATCAGGTACTTCGCTCTAAAGAGCTCCCCATCACAGCTCAACGTTATAGGAAGCGGATTTGCCTACTTCCACGCCTTACTGCTTGGGCGCGCATATCCAACAGCGCGCTTACCTTATCCTACTGCGTCCCCCCATTACTCAAACGGCGGGGAGGTGGTACAGGAATATCAACCTGTTGTCCATCGTCTACGCCTATCGGCCTCGACTTAGGTCCCGACTAACCCTGAGCGGACGAGCCTTCCTCAGGAAACCTTAGTCATACGGTGGATGGGATTCTCACCCATCTTTCGCTACTCATACCGGCATTCTCACTTCTAAGCGCTCCACCAGTCCTTCCGGTCTGACTTCAACGCCCTTAGAACGCTCTCCTACCACGGACATCATCGATGTCCATCCACAGCTTCGGTGAATCGTTTAGCCCCGATACATTTTCGGCGCAGCGTCACTCGACCAGTGAGCTATTACGCACTCTTTAAATGATGGCTGCTTCTAAGCCAACATCCTGGTTGTCTAAGCAACGCCACATCCTTTTCCACTTAACGATTACTTTGGGACCTTAGCTGGTGGTCTGGGCTGTTTCCCTTTTGACTACGGATCTTATCACTCGCAGTCTGACTCCCGTGTATAAATATCTGGCATTCGGAGTTTGTCTGAATTCGGTAACCCGAGATGGGCCCCTAGTCCAAACAGTGCTCTACCTCCAGTATTCTCAATCACGAGGCTAGCCCTAAAGCTATTTCGGAGAGAACCAGCTATCTCCAAGTTCGATTGGAATTTCTCCGCTACCCACACCTCATCCCCGCACTTTTCAACGTGCGTGGGTTCGGGCCTCCAGTGAGTGTTACCTCACCTTCACCCTGGACATGGGTAGATCACCTGGTTTCGGGTCTACGACCACGTACTCATTCGCCCTATTCAGACTCGCTTTCGCTACGGCTCCGTCTTCTCGACTTAACCTTGCACGTAATCGTAACTCGCCGGTTCATTCTACAAAAGGCACGCTATCACCCATTAACGGGCTCTAACTACTTGTAGGCACACGGTTTCAGGTTCTATTTCACTCCCCTCCCGGGGTGCTTTTCACCTTTCCCTCACGGTACTGGTTCACTATCGGTCACTAGGGAGTATTTAGCCTTGGGAGATGGTCCTCCCGGATTCCGACGGAATTTCACGTGTTCCGCCGTACTCAGGATACACTCAAGAGAGAATGAACTTTCGACTACGGGGCTTTTACCCTCTATGGCAGACCTTTCCAGGTCGCTTTGCCTAATTCATTCCTTTGTAACTCTATATAGAGTGTCCTACAACCCCAAGAGGCAAGCCTCTTGGTTTGGGCTTTTCCCGTTTCGCTCGCCGCTACTCAGGGAATCGAATATTTTCTTTCTCTTCCTCCAGGTACTTAGATGTTTCAGTTCCCTGGGTATGCCATCATGACGCTATGTATTCACGTCAAGATACTGTTCCATTACGAACAGTGGGTTCCCCCATTCGGAAATCTCCGGATCAAAGCTTACTTACAGCTCCCCGAAGCATATCGGTGTTAGTGCCGTCCTTCATCGGCTCCTAGTGCCAAGGCATCCACCGTGCGCCCTTAATAACTTAACCTAAAAAAGTTAGTTACTGCTCTTCTTATAAAGAAGAGACTTAAGAACT
>NZ_JACSQA010000060.1 GCF_014836845.1 Ureibacillus galli | reverse complement strand
AATACAGAAGGAAAACCTCGAGAAGCGGGAGGACCGAGGAAAACAAGGAATCAAGGAGGCCCGAAGCGCAGTGTACTCCGTACATGAGCATCGGACCGACGTAGATGACGCCGTTTTCCGACGTGTCATCGCGCTTCAGAACTTTTATATTCAATGCAAAAAACTAGATAATTCATATTATAATATTGATTTTGGTAGTGGTATTTAAATTTTATCAAGATGTCCGTTATGATAAAAAAAACAAAGCCTGTGAAATTTTACTTCGCACAGGCTTTTTAGGTTTTAGAAAAGGGTTTTATCCTAGATTTTAAAATATAATTGATGTAGATGTTTTATACTATTCCACAATAACTTGATGTTAATTGTAAATGATCTATATAGTTTAGTGGATAAAACTCATATATCTATTTCTATTCCATTTCGACTTGCTTCATATAATATTCTATCGCTTGATTTAGCCATGTTTGTTCATCCTCTGTGAAAGGAGAAGGTGTCATGCTTTCTAGTTCTTGAATGTCCAGTTCTTTCACATTAGTATGAGCTATCTTTTCCATCAAGTCCTCACCTAGAAATGAAAAAGAAGCTTCTAAATAGTCCTTAATCATCCTTTGAACGTTTGAGTCTTCTACTGGTTTACCATATAATTGTTTCACTGCTTTAGTTAACTGAATATATGTTTTATCCAAGGCAAGTTTATCTTCTTCCGATTTTTTTGATAACTCTTCCACGACTTCGGTTAATTTATAGCGCTCTATCCATGTATGCTCCATATGCATACTGTAGATAAGACTAAATAACAAGGCACTATCTACTTCTCCTTCTTCTTCGACTAACTTAATCACCCTTTTAATTGCTTGCATTGATTGTTCAATTTGGACTTTTTCTCTTTCTAATGCATGCAAGTGTAGGGACAAACTTTCATTCAAATCAGCAGTAAAACTTGATTCATGTAACAAACTAGCAATTTTATCTAGACTATATCCTAAAAATTTAAGACTTAGAATTTTCTGTAGGGTAATAATATCTTCGTAATTGTATATACGGTGCTCTGAAGAAGGATTTCTTTCGGGTTGTAATAAACCAAGTTCATCATAGTAATGTAAAGTAGGAATCGGTATTCCTGTTTTTTCTGAAAATTCCCCGATGGAAAATTTTTTATTCTTATACATCAAATTCCCCCCCATCAAAAGTATAAGTTCATTATAAAACCTGAAGTAACTTGAGGTTCAAGAGAGTATCATTAATATTTTGTTAGTTAACATACCTGATATCAAGCTAAGCGTAGTTTCATTTATCCAGACATAATAATGATATACTAAATAAATAGTGAGGTATCTCAGTTGCCTTTATTGAATTTGTGAATGGAGAGTCAGAATTATGACCGATAGATTACGAGATGAGATAAAAGAAAAGATTAGCAATGGTGACTTTCATTGTGAGAAAGAATTAACTTTATCAATTATCAGTGGAAAATGGAAGGTAGTTATTTTATGGCATCTAGGCGTAGAAGGACCACATCGATTTAGTGAGTTGCAAAAACTGTTTCCCAAAATATCACATAAAATATTAACGAATCAATTACGTGAGCTGATGGAAGATGGGATCATTCATCGAGAAGTGTATCCTGAAATGCCTCCAAAAGTAATATATTCTATGACAAATCTTGGAATGACCTTATTGCCAATTGTAGAAATGATGTACGAGTGGGGGAAAAAACGTATAGAGCAAATTAAAGGTTCTACGGATTTAAAAGACGAAGAGAAGGGTGAATCTAAAATATAAATAGATCACCCTTTACACTGTCTTTTTATTTTTACTTATGGGTTGGTAGACCATAATCCTGCTGACTTAATAAATACACGAGGATGAAGTTTCAGCTGGGAAACGATAAATTCAGCTAAATCCTCCGGCTGCATGACCTTTTCTGGGTTGCCATCCGTCAAATTTTCTTTAAAAGCAAGCTCTGTAGCGACAGTACTTGGTGTTAAAGCAGTAACACGAATATTATGTTTCCGAACTTCTAGTGCTAATGACTCTGTTAAACCAAGGAGGCCAAATTTAGAGGCGCTATATGCACTTGTAACAGGGGCACCTTTCTGTCCAGCGGTAGAGGAAATATTAATAATATCTCCACCACTTTTTTCAATTAGTTGCGGAAGAACTGTTCTTGTTACGTAGTAGACTCCCATTAAATTAACATCAATCATAGATTTCCATTCTTCAGGAGAAAGATCGAGAAAGCCACCAAACTTTCCTATTCCCGCATTGTTAATTAAAATATCGAAGGATCCTAGTTCATTAGTCAGTGAATCGACTGCCTTTTCCACTTGTTCAAGTGAAGTAACATCTCCTGTAGCATAAGCGACTTTTACTCCAGTTGATTCAATTTCTGTTATAACACTTTTTAAATCCGCCTCTGTTCGAGCTAAAAGCCCTACATTAACCCCTTCCTTTGCAAGAGCGATTGCAGTAGCTTTTCCGATTCCTTTACCACTCCCAGTTATGAGTGCCGTTTTTCCTTTTAATGATTGACCCATAATCAAAACCTCTTTTCTATACAAATGTTACTCTTATTCAACACATATTTTACAGATGCTCTTTTATCATGTGAAGTATGCACTTTTTTATTACAAGGTTACCTAAAGGTAACTTATCATCATATGAGGTAAATATTATTCACGAATGAAATAACAATATAATTGTCGTTTATGATCGTTAAGAGGCAATGAAAGCATCAGTATTAACAAAGTTACAACACTGATTTTCATGATAACAGACTATTTTTACACCAAGGTAATCCTCGAATAGTAAAGTACATTGTTAATCAGCAAATATTCATGCTCTTTTAAGTAGAAGCAAAAAACATATTATTGTTGCTTTCCTTCCAATTTTGATGTGACTCAGTTTGTATTCCAAATGTCGATTTATTATCTAAATCTTGTGGGTCATTTACGGATTTGCTAAGACCTCTTTTCATAGAGAAGTAAATGGCAAGCTGTACACCGCTAACGAACAATGGATACTCTATTATTAGGAATATACTAATAACTAATTAGTTTGGCATATGTTGTAATAAGTTAGAAAGAACAACTGTCTAAAATCATTTTAGTTATCCTTATTAATAAAACCAAAAAGAAAATATTATTCTTATAAAAACACTTGCATATAATACATTATAGTGATATAGTAATAAATGTCTCTTCAGTAAAGATGGATTTATACGATATTAAAAAATGTTATTGACTTTACTGATTGTGATTGATATAATAATAAAGTTGTCATTAAAGATTTATAAAGTATTTGACAATAGTATAACAAAATGTTATACTAAAAAAGTTATCGCATTTTATGGTAGATAATATTAGTGTTGACATACAAAACATTAGATGTTATACTATAAAAAGTCGCTTCAATCAGTGGCGTAAAACATGAACCTTGAAAACTGAACAACAAAACGTTAATGAATACAGTTTCAACTTAATTGTTGAAACAAAATTTGGACATCATTATGATGCCAGCAAAAATTTGAGCTTTATCAAATTTTCTTTTATGGAGAGTTTGATCCTGGCTCA
>NZ_JACSQA010000005.1 GCF_014836845.1 Ureibacillus galli | reverse complement strand
CGGTGAAATTTTACTTTTCGTAAAATTTCACCGGCTTTTTTTATTTAGAGGAGGGTTTTTGTCCCAGCCTCTTTTTAGCCTTGCGATACATCTTATGTATGCAAAGCCACCTTGCCGTAATGATTATAGAAAGTTTTAAACCACCACTCCTCAAAGTGGGTGTTCGCAAAAGATATCCTGTATATCATCAATCACCGGAGTGTGATGCTCGCCATTCCACCTTCGATATAAAACTCCCTTTTACAGTTCAAAGGTTAAAACTTAATATTTTACGTACAACGTAGCTTTAATGTTATATTATATGATTTTTTTCACCTGCACAAGTAAGTACTTACAAAGAAAAATGTCAACTATTTATTATTTGTAACGGTGGAATATATTGTATTTCTGTTTTCAATAAAAAACCCCTAAGAAGTAAACTTATCTCTTAGGGGAATAATCAATATAGTTATTTTTTCGTTTTTAATTTAACTTTTTTGTTTGTTTATTATTTTTGTCATTTGCTTTATCTGCCCGTTTAAATTCTTTGCGATATAGGACTTCTTGAGTCGATGTTAGTCCATTATCTTTCGTTGTTAACTGCTCGTGGGGCGCCTTTTCATTACCCATATGAAACACTCCTCTCATTTTTAGTCTTTATCAGTTTTTCCGATGTAGAGATAGATATTCCATTGGATTTTGAAAGGGTTTTCATTTTTTTAAAATTTCATGAATTCTGTAGATCAAAATGTGCACGCTATTTAATAAAATTATTTTAGAAAATTCAATACTTTTCTATCAACCTCATCCATCAAACCAATTTTTTCCTTTAAATCCCATAATAAAATAGAGGAGGTCTCATTGTTTGGGATAAATGGTTCCAATTTTTCAACTGTAATCATATAAACAGGATTATGCTTGATCTGATGATTCGTTTTATTTTTTACCTTTATTAAACCTTTAAACGCCATATCATATACTTGTTGCCCAGTTTCTTCAAAAAGTTCCCTTATCGCACATTGTTTTGGGGTTTCATTGGCTTCCCTTTTTCCAGCCGGTATTTCCCATCGTTGTCTCCATATGTTATAACATAACAAAAATTTGTTGTCACATTTCACTACAGCATATGAACCAGCCAAAGGATAAGATTGAGTTAATTCTTCTTCTATCGAAATAAATTCAACAAATTCAAACTGATTATGATTTGTCTGTTCCATGTTTCACCCCTTGGATAGTGATTCATCTTACCATTAGTGTATCAAGGAAATAGTCCTTTGTTAATTTCCCCAACTTAACAACGTAAAGGGATAGAAAATATAAAAATCATCTATATAACGGACTAACAAATACCAAAGGATAAATGAAATTGCAACGATGACAATGGAAATTGTAAGAACCGAGTAAGGATTTCTTTTTTTCGTTAAAATTTTCAATGATACAGATAATCCGAATAATAAAGATACGATTGCACCAAAGATAATATATAACCCAACTGAAAAGGCACCGACGAAACTTATAAAATAAAGAAACAAAGAACATAAATAAAACCAGAGGGAAATATTTTTCAAATGGATCCAGCGGGAAAATTTCATTTTTTCATCTCCCTTAGTAAAAAACTGATTTTAACGATCAAGTTCTTTTGTTAGACAGTCAATTGCTGCCATCACTTCTAGCACATTTTCTTTATGATTCATCTGATTTCTTGCATGGAGTAAAATGGGGCGAACTGATTCTACGGAACGGCCAAATTCATACATCCAATCATATCTTGGTACCATCCAAGTATGAAAGTGGTGGGTAGTGTCTTCATTGTAAAAGTAGTAAACATATTTTATTCCTAAAATTTCTCTTTGAGCCTGTCTTATTTTAGATAAAACATTTATATAATCGAACTTTTTTTCTTCAGTTAATTCATCCAAACATTTCACATGGCGTTTTGACGCTACAATCATTAACCCTTTAATCGGATAAGCAACATCTTGATGGACATGAAAATGTTCTGATTCGTACACGACACCTCCATCAGGTATAATAATTCCACTTGTGATTGCACAACTTAAACATTCTACTTCGACATTATTCCCATTCGATAAAGTAATGATTTTCAAATACTTACCCCCTACATTAACTTATACCCATTGTTCCATACCCTATTTGAAATGAATTTTGTTATTTTTTAAAAAAAGCCGTGTATTCATTACGGCTTTTCACTCTCTAAATTAAACATCCATTAAAAACGTTTCTTTAAAACCTTGTCTCCCTTTTGGCGTTATTTTAATTGCACGTGTTTTCGGTATACGTTCAACCCAATTCAACTCCAAAAATCTTTCCAGTAAAGCATTCCCTAATGCGCCACCAATGTGATGACGTCTTTCACTCCAATCTAAACATTTATGACAGAATGAACGACGTTTCTTCTTTATCTGATGAAGATCTACTTGGAATGATTGGAAAAATTGTATCCCTTTTTCAGTCACGATAAATTCTTCTGAAAGAATACCTGAATTCTTTAAAGAATCAGCTAATTGAACACCTACATTTCCAGCGATATGATCATAACACGTTCTTGCATACCGTAAAGCCTTATCTTCTGTGGATTGTTTAAAAGATTTTACTTTTAAAGGTGGGGTAATTGTCAAAAGTATTTCCATCGTGTGGGCTACTTCTTGATCACGAATTCCATAATATCGATGTCTTCCTTGTTTATCTACGTGAACAACGTTCGCATCCACCATTTTGGCTAAATGAAAACTTGCTGTTTGTGGTTTAATACCTGCCGCATACGCTAATTCCCCCGCTGTATGAAATCTACCATCGAGTAAGACGGTTAAAATTGCCGCGCGGGAAGGTTCACTCACAAGGGAAGCGATGATTGCTACGTTCGGATTCGCATTTGCATTCATTTTCATGATCATCTCCTATGTATTCCATATTTCGATTATAGTGGAAATAATTATGTTCTACAATGGGAAATGAGAATACCATCAAGGAGGAAATAAACATGAAAAAAATTGCTCAAGCACGAGAGACAAAAATGATTGAACCGAAAATTTTATATTACGGAACACCAGTTATTTTATTAAATACACTAAATGAAGATGATACGGTGAATATAAGTCCTATCTCATCATCATGGGCTTTAGGAGATTGTATCATCATTGGCCTTGGAGTTGATGGCAAAGCATTAGAAAATTTAACTAGGCATCCAGAATGTGTTATAAATGTCCCAGATCCATCTTTATGGGAAAATGTTGAACGATTGGCTCATTATACAGGGAAACATCCAGTTCCTGATTATAAAATAAATAGTGGATTTCGTTTTGAAAAAGACAAATATCATGCGAGTGGGTTAACGCCTATTCCATCAACTTTAGTAAAACCTACAAGAATATCAGAATGTCCCCTACAAATTGAAGCAAAGGTGAAAGATATTCGAATACCAGATTATTCACCCCAATTTGCCATTGTAGAAACCCAGTCGATTCAAGTACACGCCCATAAAGACATTTTGATTGGCGAAAACCATATCAATCCCAACCAATGGAGTCCACTTATCTATAATTTCCGCCATTATTTTAGTCTAGGTGAACATCTAGGGAAAACTTTTCGAGCAGAAATTTAACGGCAAAAAAGCTTAGGGAACCTCCTTAAGCTTTTGTTAAATTAAATCCATTCTGCAAACCATGCAACATAATAGGCAGCTGGTATAAACAATAGTTGTGCTACTATAGTACCTACAAATTTCGAGCTAATCATCGTCAATGAGTAACTTTTTAAATAAACGTAATCACATTGATTTTTCATCACTCGATCGGCTAAAACGGAAGCTTTCGGATCGATAAACAGTGTTAATAAAATCGTCGCAATTCCATTAATGACTCCCGATGACATTAATGCCGCTTGAGCATAATCTTCTGGAACTAACATAGAAGCATATAAAGAGGATAATACACCGATGGTAAATACAGCGGAAACAATCACATTTACTACAAATAATCGTTTAGGGATTGTTTTGAATGTAATCCCCTGTAAAAATTTCAACTTCGGGACACGAAAACAAGAAATTATTTTCTTTATTCCTGTTGGATTCAATTGTTTTCCTATTGCGGAGATAATCGAACCTCTTTCATTTGATAATTGGATGATGGCTCTTGAAAAAATGTTGATGAAAGTTGGAAAAAGCATTATTCCAAGTAATACGCCAACAGAAGTAACCCCAATTAATATTCGATATTGCTCCTCTATAAAATTTAGTTTATTACTATCTGGTGCTTCAGCAATGAGTTTTGCAGTAAGAGGCTGTTGAATCATTGTGGAAAATCTTGAAACGATGACTAACGTGCTAAATAAAGATAATGCAGTAGCTATTAATTTCACCCTTGCACCAGATATTCTCGTTGAATAAGCTAACGTCTCAATCATCGTTACGATTAATATAAATATTGCCACCACAACGATTTTATTTGTTATGTATTCCATATAAAGCCTCCAACAAATTATTTCTCTATATTATACAGGTTCTTTTAATTTTTTTGGAAACAATATCATTCGTGTTAAAAGAGGTTGAAAAGACTACCTAGTTAAGCAAATAAGAGTGACCATCTCATATGGCAAACTCATATTCATCTATCATTTAACAGCTTTCCAAAATGTCCATCTATCTTTTTCTATGATGTTGGTCCTTTTCGATACGGCATCATCAATAGAGTGAATTAATAAGTTCAATTCTTTATCGTCAAGTTCATGTAAAATGCTTCTACCCGTTCTTTCCTTCAAATCTTCTAGTAACTGCCCTTTATTGTCATAGATGTTTCGAATTTCCCACAATTTCACTTCTTCTATTTCTTTAAAACCAACCTCTGTCAAAGTTTCCATAACCAAATTACTTGAATGTCTTCGTTGAATTTCCTTTTCCTTTAACTTTGGGAAAAGTTCGAAAAAGTATCCTCGAATATGTTGTTCATCACCAGGTAAAAGGCAATCAGCCGGCGTACGATCTTGAATAATTAAATAACCGCCTTTTTTGAGCACTCGATATGCTTCTTTAAAACAGCTTTGTAAATCCTCGATATGATGGATTAATGCCCTTTCAAGCAATAAATCATAGTAATTTCCCTTTAAACCCGTTTCAAAAGCATTTCCTTTGTGAAAAGAAATGTTTGGATAGTTATCACAATTAATAATTGCTCCCTCAATCATCACTTCTGAAAAATCAACACCTGTTACAGTTGCCACTCCCATATCCGCTAGTGCTTTACAATAAATTCCTCCTCCGCATCCAATATCTACCGCGTGGGTCGTATTGTTAATCGGTACGAGTTCTTTCACCGTTTGTATCCAAGATTGGTTAGCCTTTCGAGTTGTATACGAATTACGGTTTTTCTTCTCGTGAAAATCAATTCCCATAAAGACCCCTCCTTTAAATGTCCTACATCTCCTTAGTTTTTTAGATAAATCATATGTCTACATAACAACTCATTATAATTTATAAATTTAAGGTCATTTTTCTGCTCATCGTTTTCATTCCAAAACGCTCATAAAAGGAAATGGCTTGTTCGTTGAATTCCCAAACGTTTAATTCCAATGATTGTGCCCCTTTTTCTTTCGACCACTCTACACATGCATTAAATAATGTCGTTCCGACCCCTCCCCTTTTATAATTAGATTTCACACCAAAATCGTTTATATAAGCATATTTTCTCTCGACCATTGATTCGAAGGCAGGGGATTTTTTTATTTCCACCACAACAAAACCAATAACAGTTTGATTTTCTTTCGCAATCAAAATGTCACAATTCGACTCTGCTAACAACTGTTGAAAATAACTTTCTGGCATCACTTGCTCCACTTTTTTAAAAATATTAGGAAGAGCTTCTGCATGTTGATCTTGTCCTTCTTTCACAATAACATTCACCTCATTAAAATCTTCTACTTTGGCTGATACAACATTTATTTTCATCTATTATCCTCCTTCGTCTACTTATACAAATAATTCCTTAAAACTAATTATTTTCCTCCTTATCGTTTTCCAATATTAGAAACTACTTAACTTTTAAACTGATTAGAACAAACACTATAAATATAGACATGTTTTATAGCGGATAGAGAATAGAATAAAATAAGAGGAAAATTTTATAATATGGAGGCGTTATGTATGGTGGTAAAGGATAAAGTTGTGATTGTGACTGGTTCTGCCCAAGGAATTGGATTTAAGATTGGAGAACACTTTGCAAAAGAAGGGGCAAAGGTTGTTCTATCTGATATTAATGTCGATTTATTACAAGAATCTGTTCAATCCCTTAACGGTGCCGGTTATGAGGCAATTGGAGTAAAAGCAGACGTTACGAATGAAGAAGATTTGAAAAATTTAGTTACGGAAACTCAGAAGACATTTGGTTCCATTGACATCGTCATTAATAATGCGGGTATGCAACATGTCGCACCAATTGAAGAATTTTCAACTGCTAAATTTGAATTAATGCATAGAATAATGTTGATTGCACCTTTCATCCTTACAAGAGAAGTATTCCCTATTATGAAAAAGCAAAAATGGGGACGCATTATTAATATCGCATCTATTAATGGGTTAATCGGATTTGCTGGTAAGGCTGCCTATAATAGTGCAAAACATGGTGTTATCGGACTAACAAAAGTAGCCGCATTAGAAGGAGCTCTAGACGGTATTACCGTTAATGCTTTATGTCCAGGATATGTTGACACGCCCCTTGTACGCGGTCAAATTGCGGATTTAGCGAAAACGCGTCATATCCCTGAAGATCGGGCGCTTGAAGACATTATCCTTGCTCAAGTACCTCAAAAAAAATTATTGGATGTAAGTGAAATTGCAGATTATGCCTTATTCCTTGCGAGTGATAAAGGAAAAAGTATTACAGGACAAGCCGTTGTCATTGATGGTGGCTATACATCACAATAAATATATAAAAAAGTCCGTCATGGTGGAGACGGACTTTTTCGTTTATATAATTAATTTAGAAAATCAGGATTTCTTTTTAAAAAGTTTTCCCAAGCATTTTTCATCCCTTGTTCAAGTTCTTCTTTTGAAGCAAAAAGCCGCTTTTCAGTGCCGCCATAACCAATTTCTAGCTGTTCATTTTTCAACCCTTCAAAGATGGCATTTATAAAATCATTTAATGGAGCACCAAAAGTATGAAGACCCGCACCACCTAAATCTGTATTAACAGCAGGAGGTAATACTTCTATTACTTCTACATTTGTATTTTCTAATTGTTGGCGTAATGTTACTGTAAATGAGTGCATTGCCGCCTTTGTGGCACTATAAATCGGTACCCAAACTCCTGGTTGTATCGCGAGCCCAGATGTTACGTTAAGGATTGTTGCCTGTTTTTGCTTTAAGAAATGAGGAATTAAAAGCATAGAAAGATGAATTGGGGCTTCAACATTAATCGCAATTTCATTTTGATAATAGCTCCATTCTTTCTTTTCATTGAGCAAATTAACTCTCTGCTGGATGCCCGCATTATTAACTATCATATTAAGATCTGGGAATTTTTCTGTTACCCAATCAATTAATTGAATTCGTTCCTCTTCAACCGATACATCACAAACTCTTGTATGTAATTCAGGGAACTTTTCCTTTGCTTCTGCCAGTTTATTTTCTCTTCGCCCTACGATGATTACTTTATTTCCTGCTTTCATAAAGTTTTCTGCAAAGGCTAGCCCAATACCAGAAGCTCCACCAGTTATTAAAATGGTATTTCCTGATAAATTCATTTGTTATCACTCCAAGTTTGAAAGTCATTAAAATGTTTACATATCATAACAAATTCGTTTCATGAATGACAGTGATAAACATTTTGAGGTCTCTTTCGTTACATAAGTGATTGTAATGAATGGCCTAAAACTTTTCCTTCTATTCTTTCCAGAGGAAGTATCCCTTTCTTTGAATGGTTTTTAATCGACGTATTTTTATATTTCTAAAACTATACATTTTTCGTTAGCCCTCAAGTGTATGAGGAAATACAAATCAAACTACTACAAAAAATACTTCCACTATGAATAATTAGCAGACATAAATGACACATTACTTATAGGAGGTGGAAGGAAAATGCCTAACATAATTGGTGTTGAACAATCCTTATCGAATGTTGAAGCTGCATTAAAGGCAAAGGGTTATGAAGTTATTCAACTTCGCAGTGAAGAAGATGCAAAAAATTGTGATTGTTGTGTTATTACTGGCCAAGATGAAAACGTTATGGGAATCAGCGATACAGTAACAAAAGGATCGGTTATTCATGCAAGTGGCTTATCTGCTGATGAAGTAGTTGAACGTGTAGACAAAATGTTCCATTAGAACCTAGAAAGGTGCTTTTCTAGTCTAAGCCTAGAGCAGCACCTTTTTATGTTTAAAATATGTAAATCACTTTGGAAAACCTTATTCTTTTTCTAGCAAAACTTCGAAATCTCGAACATGTACTGCATTTCCAGTAATCTCAATATCAAATGATTCATTATTTTTCGAAACTTCCACAAAGACACGACCGTCTTTTCCTATTTCCTGTCCTTGCTCAACTATGAGGTGAAGCGAATCATACTCATTCTTCATTATATATTTCCCATAATATGCACCCATTACTCCTGAAGCAGTTCCCGTTACAGCATCTTCAATAGTGCCAGAATAAGGAGAAGAGAAATGGCGGGCATGCATCGTTGCTTTCGGATCAAAAGTTTCCATACAAAATGGATGTACAGATGCTTTAGGCATATCCTTTAATATAGTAGGAAACTCTTTAGTGTTTGGTTTCATTTTTTCAAAGGCTTTTAATTCCTTTATTGGGATTAATAATGTCCATATTCCTGTACTTCCATATAAAATCGGTAAAGTTTCATGGAGATCCGTTTCTTCCAGTCCAATCGATTGGGCCAATTTTGCTTTCGAACCGGTAAATTGTTCGAATTTTGGCGTTGCCTGTTTCATCGTAATCAGCAGTTCGTTTTCATCGGATGTTTGAATCGAGATTGGTAAAATGCCCGCCTTCGTTTCAATCGTTAATTGACTTTTGTCTCCTAATAGACCTTTTGTTTTTAAAGCAAAGATTGTTGCCATCGTGGCGTGACCACATAAATTCATCTCGTGACCAGGTGTAAAAAAGCGTATTTTTAAGTCTGCTATTTCTGACTTCACAGAAAAGGATGTTTCATTAAATCCTACTTCATACGCTATTTTCTGCATTTCTTCATCAGTTAAATCATCCCCGTTTAATACAACCCCAGCTGGGTTTCCTTTATTTGGTTGATTACTAAAGGCATCAAAATGATGAACGGTAATTGACTTCATAATCCTATTCCCCTTTTTTAGTTTTCCTTATCGATTTTGCCATTTGAATAATCAGTTATGATTAATGAAACCAAATACTACATGATCGACATAATGATCATATAACCATTCCACACTTCGAAGACACCCTTCTCTTTCAAACCCAAGTCTTTCAGGAATGGCTAGACTTTTGTGATTATCTGTAGCTACGCGGATTTCAATTCGCTTTAAATTCAATTCATTAAAGCAATAGTCGATTACAGCCTTACAAGCAGTCGTCATAATACCTTTGCCTTGAAAACCTTCTCCTAACCAATAACCTATCGATGTTGATTTGTTAACCCAGTTTATATGATGCAACCCTATTACACCTGCTAAGTTTCCTTTATACCAAATCCCTGCTTGAAATCCATCATTATTGCCAAATTGCTTTAATGTACTTTCAATAAAAGCTTTTGAATCATCTACGTCTTTCGTAAAATCAACCCATGGTAACCATTCACGAAGATAGGTTCTCGATTGATTTGTTAAATGATAAAGTTCTTCAGCATGTCTAATTTCTAACAACCTTATTTCCAACTCATCATTCAGTTTGCACTTAAACATGTTCTCCCTCCCAAGCAATCATTTGATTAAATTTTACTATAAAGGAACAACTTTTGTTGTAAACCTTTTTATATTTTCTAATTGGATCCATTTTTATATAACAAAAGGAAAATTCCCTTCTTTGTCAAATATATTAGTTATTTAGAGGAAGGAGAATATAAAATGAAGCATCGACATGAAATTTTATTCAACCAATTAGAAAGTTATAGAAGTGAGTTACTAGGGGTTTTAATTGATGTAACAGAAGAACAAGCAGAAATGATTCCAATCGGATTTCGTAATAATATTCGATGGAATATGGGGCATATATATTTAGATCAATTTTTATGGATTGAAGCATTGACGAAAGAAAAAGAAAATGTGCCTAAAACATTTCATGATTGGTTTGGATTTGGTACTTCTCCCTCAAATTTTTCCGATGAGACCCCTAGTTTTGAAAGATTAAAAGGGTTACTGAATAACCAACCGAAAATCATTAAAGAACGGTTTGGAGAACGATTGGAAGAAGAATTTCACCCTACTGAAATGGGAATGAATACAATCGAACAAGTGTTAATTCGCACTATTTTCCATGAAGGCATGCACTTACAAACGATCCTCGATATTAAAAAACTATTATAAGTTATATTTATAAAGAGCGCCAATTCATCGATGAATAGCGCTCCTTCTTTTTAGCTCCTATGTATTTAACTTTTTTAAGTATAAAACCTCATATGCGTCTTGTCTTTTTTATAATAATCCAATCGATCTTGTAAAGTACCTGTATGAAACTCAAATTTATGACCATCCGGATCCGTGAAATAAATCGACTTTTTATCCTGTTCATCCCGTTGGCGGCCTATTAAGATGTTGACATTCAAGTTTTTAAGTTTACGATACATTAAATCGTATTCTGCTTCTTCGATTGTAAAGGCGATATGGGTATATGAGTCATGAATTTCTGTACGAGGGATATCCTTTTCCTCATTTAAGGCAAGCCAAATTCCATTTAAATCAAAATAGGCGGTCGTTTTTCCTTCTACTAACAACTTAGCATCGAAGACATTTTTATAAAATGCGATAGATTCTTTTAAATTTGAAACAGAAAATAATAAATGATTTAGTCCTTTTATGTTCATGTAAACACCTCATTTTTAATGTTAGTCAATGTTCTTATGAATTTCGAGTAAAGCTGCTAATTTAATAAATATATTTCCTTCTACTCCATCACCTCTTTAAATATTTTACATTGCCTTTACTTGTTTCATTTTTCCCCATTGTCATCTGTCTTCCTAAAATAAAAACTAGATTGAATCTAGATTGTCAAATTTCCTAAGAAATCCCCTTTCCTCCTTTTGTAATAAATGTTCCCATTTTCTCCATTCCTGTTATATATGGTTTTGCCCGTTGTATTAAAGTTTGTGTTGTTTTTAACACTAAGGAAGCTTGATGTGCTTGTTCATTGCTCCACACTTCATAAACGTAAACAGCGTTCAGTTCTTTTTCTACAATATTCACAAGATATATCTCACAATCTTCTAATTGCACCATTGACTTTGCAGCCTCTAGCAATATCTCTACTAAATTTTCCCGTTTTCCTTCCTGAACTGTAAACTTAACGAATAAACTAAATTTCTCCATATTATTCCCCTCCAAAATAAGTTTCCCAATACTATTTCTCCATCACCACACCATTCTCCTATATTCCCATTATTATTTCTTCAAATAAAAAACACCCCACCTATAGCAAGGTGAAGTGTTTAGAAACATTAAACGACTAAATTTGAATTTTGTTTAATTTCAATGTAGCGTAATTGAACGCCATCGATTTCATGAATGGAGAAAGTATATCCTTCATGTTCAATACAATGATCAGATTTTAAATCCATATCTTGTGAATAATACCAACCACCAAGGGTATCGACATCAGGATTATCTAGTTCAATTTGTAAAAGTTTAGCCACATCTTCTAATAACATTTTAGAGTAGACAATATAGTGACCATCCTTTAATTTTCGAATCTCAGGAATTTCATCGTCGTCAAACTCATCACGAATTTCTCCGACTAATTCCTCTAAAATATCTTCAACCGTGACAAGACCCGATGTACCACCATATTCATCTAGAAGAATGGTAATATGTGTCCGTTGCTTTTGCATTTTCGTTAATAATTCTTGTATAGGAATCGTGTCAATCGTATTAATAACAGGATTAATAAATTGCTCCAAAGAGAAATTTTCAGCTGTAATTCGATTGCTCATACCTTGAGTTAAGAAATCTTTTATATTAATAAAACCAATCATGTTATCCCGATCCTCTTCATAAACAGGGTATCGAGTATAACGCTCCTCTTGAATGGTTTTTAATACTTCTTCAAAGGTTGTATTTTTTTCAAAGGCGATAATATCCGTTCGTGGAACCATAATTTCACGGGCAATTCGATCATCGAACTCAAAGACGTTATTCACATACTTTAACTCAGTTTGATTAATTTCCCCGTTTTTATAGCTCTCAGTCATTAATAAACGTAACTCTTCTTCTGTATGGGAAAGTTCATGTTCCGAAGCAGGTTTCATACCAAAAATACCTACTAAAATACGGGCTGAACCATTTAAGAACCAAATGAATGGGTATAAAATTTTATAGAAAATCATAATTGGTCTTGCAAATAGTAGTGTAATATTTTCAGACTTTTGGATCGCTGCTGTTTTTGGTGCCAATTCCCCTACTACAACGTGTAAAAATGTTGCAATAACAAAGGCTGCCCCAATCGTGAAGAAATGAATATATTGTTCGCCAATTCCAATTGATTCGAACATCGGATGTAAAATAAACTCAAATGTTGATTCCCCAACCATACCAATACCAAGGGCTGTAACGGTAATACCTAATTGGCAGGCAGATAAATATTCATCTAAATGGGTCGTTACATGTTTCGCAGATAAAGCACCTTTTTTTCCTTCTGCAACTAATTGGTCAATTCTAGATTGCCTCACCTTTACAATGGCAAATTCCGTTGCAACGAAAAAAGCGGTTAAAGCTATTAATATAGCAAAAATGATTAAATTTAATGCGGTCAAAAATCGTCTTACTTAAAAAAGTAAGACTTCACCTCCTAGGTTATTAGTCTTAATAAAGACTGAATTAATGTAACACTTTCTGGTAACACTTTATTTTTAATTGTTTCTTTTGTTGATTGTTCCTGACGATTCATACTTTCAATAAGTGTTGAAACTTCAGATTGTAATGTTTGCATGTGCAAACAAATTTCTTGTAAGTCCTCTTTAGGATTACCGTTATGTTCAACGTCCAATGATTTTTTAATATCTTGTAAACACATTCCTTGCGCTTTCATAGCTTCTATTTCATGAATTCGTTCGATTGCTTCAGAAGTATAGAAACGATAATTCGAAGTAGAACGTTCTGCTTTTAGCAAACCAAGATTTGTATAGTAATCAATGGTACGTTTTGTAATCCCAGTCATTTTGGCTAAATCTCCGATTTTTAATTTCTCGTTCCCAATTATTTTCCCTCCAACCATCACGTTATAGTTTATATTATACACTCTTCTTAATGATTATTCTATGAATCTGCCATCATGTCACAATCATTTCATAATGAAAAATTGTTGTTACTTAATTTTGAAACTTTTATGAGGGTTATTCGTATAGGAACAAATTATGTAGATGAAGGAGGACGATTTTACAAAAGCTTTAACCGTCTTTTACAACGAAGTGTTCAGTTTCACTTGGTATAACTTTCAATTCGGTTTTTAAAAATTTTGGATATAGTTCTAATGATGGAAGTTCTTCAATAGGTGTCCATCGATAAATTAACCGATCCCCTTCCTTCCCATTAAAAATTTTACTGTCAAAATCTTTTGGAACGTTTGAAATAAAATAGTAAAAACCAATTTCATGAAACTTATTGCTATTGTATTCGAAAAAATTTTCAACAGACCATATTAATTTCCCCACATTTATTTTTATCCCTAATTCTTCTTCAAACTCCCTTTTGATAGCATTTTGGGAATCTTCACCAATTTTCACTCTACCCCCAGGTAATGACCAAAGAAAATCGTTTACATCTCTATGCAGTAAGACATGGTTTTTATATAGCCAAACACCTGCTACACGATAATTAAAAATTGCATTTTCTGTTTTAAATACGGCATCCATCTCCTCATCCACCTCCTAAATATTTATTTCTACAATGGATAATTCTTTTCCTTCAAATAAAGCGTTTCCCTAAACTAGTACTGGAATAAAAAAAATACTTACGACATGTCATATCGTAAGTAAATAAAACGTTTTAATTTAATTGTGAAAGGTTTAACTGATATAATTTATCGTCGTTTTCAAGAGCATCCCCGCGACCGTCCGTATTATTACTAATAAAATACAATTGATCACCATCAATGAAAATATCTCGAATTCTTCCAATATTTGTAACAACATTTCTGTGGGAGCCCGTTGTTAAATTAAATTCGATAACGGCTTGCCCCCTTAATGCTGCAACATATAATTTCCCATCTACATAATCCATTCCTGATGGAGCCCAAGTCGTATCGCTTCCAGAAGTAAACAGTGGTGTTTTTAAGCCTGATTGTTGCTGCGTCCCTTCAATTGTTGGCCATCCATAATTTTGTCCTGCTTCAATCAAATTAATTTCATCATTTGCATTGTTACCATGTTCACTTGCATACATTGCTCCATCATCCGACCAAGTAAGTCCTTGTGGATTTCGATGACCATAACTATAAATATAAGAATTTGGGAAAGGGTTGTCAGCAGGGATAGAACCGTCTAAATTCATCCTTAAAATTTTCCCACCTAATGAGTTTAAATCTTGGGCAATCGGTTTTTTTGCCGCATCACCTGTTGTTGCATATAGTTTTCCATCAGGACTAATTTTCAGCCTCCCACCGTGATGATAGGATCCGCTTGGAATTTTGTCTAAAAGTAAACGTTCTTCTTTCCAAATATCTCCTTGTTGTTGTACCGTAACAATTCGATTGAACTGCCCTGTATCATCCTTATAAGTATAGTAAACATACGCTCTGTTTGATTGTTGAAAATCAGGTGCGAGAACAAATCCTAATAGACCTGCTTCGGATGCAGTTGCCAAGTCCTTTTCTAATTCAACCTTTTGTCTTTCAACTTCCCCATTTTCAATTTTCACGATACTACCCGTTCGTTCAGATAAATAAAAAGTATCATCTTTTTTATCGATGGACCAAGGAATATTTAATTCATCCGCTACGACCGACGTATTTTCATCGAGAACATTCGTCACTTCGATAACGGTATTTTCTTGTTGTTCATTCTTTTCAGTTTCATTAAATTTTGAACACCCAACAAGTAGTACCATCATGATGACATTAACAGTTATTATTTTTTTCAATCAGCCACACTCCTATTATGATTCATATTCCAAACCTCATTTAAGTTTTAACAAAAAATTGGGATTCAATAATAGATAATGTTAAATTATGACAACATTTTAATAACAGGGTTCATAGTGATAAACCGATTTATTTTCTAATTGAGATAAAGCAGCTTGTAAAACAGGTGACGGTTCGTCAACAATTCGGTAATGCTTCCAAGTAGCTACTTTACGAGATGTAACAATTTCTGCCTGTTCCAACTTTTTTAACTGCTGACTGACTGCAGGTTGGGATAAGCCTAAAACCTCCACTAAATCACAAACACATACTTCTCCGGATTTTAAACAACTTAATATAATTAGTCGATTTTTATCAGCTAATGCCTTTAATTGTTTTTCTAAAAATGGAATATCCATCATCTCACCTCTGAAATACTTTGTATAAGAGAATACTTATATAAAAAATTTTAATCTATGAGATATAACGAAATGAAATGAAAAAGGATATCACTTTTTCTAGTGTATTTACCATTATTTTTTTAAATAACGAATAAAATATAACAAGCCTGCTTTGAACACAATTCGTTCAAAACAGGCTTGTTATTAATGAACATAAGATTTAATTTCATCTACTAAACTTTGTAATTCATTTTGAGTAAACTCATATGTTTCTAAACAGAAATGACATTGCGTTTCAATCTGTCCTTCTTCCTCGATCATTTCTTCTAACTCTTTTGCTCCTAAGCCTACTAATGCTCGACTGTAGCGTTCTTTCGAGCAGTCACATTGGAAGTGGACTGGCATTGAGCTTAAAATTTGAATATCACTATCTTTTCCTAATACCGCTTGTAAAATTTCTTCTGGTGTTAACCCTTTTTCAATCATTTTAGAGACCGGTTCAATTGTTGTTAAATGTTGTTCTAAAGCAGCAATTGTTGATTCTTCACAACCAGGCATTAATTGAATAATAAATCCGCCAGCAGCTAAAATCGTGTTATCCGGGTTTACGAGTACCCCTAACCCTACGGATGAAGATACTTGCTCACTTGTCGCGAAATAGTAGGTAAAATCTTCGGCAATTTCACCTGAAACGATTGGAACTTGACTAGAGAACATTTCTTTCATACCTAAATCTTTTACAACGGTTAACGTTCCTTCTTCTCCAACACCAGCACGTACATCTAATTTTCCTTGCTCGTTTAAGTCAAAATGTACTTGTCCATTTGATACAAATCCTCGCACATTCCCTTTTGCGTCCGTATCAACTACTACCCCCCCAATTGGGCCATTCCCTTGTACTTTAACTGAAATTTTATCTTCACCTTTTAACATAGCACCCATCATGACACTAGCTGTCATTGTACGACCTAGGGCAGCGGAAACTACTGGCCATGTATGATGGCGGCGTTGTGCTTCTCCTACAGTTTCAGTCGTACGTGCTGCAAAAGCACGAACTTGTCCATTAAAACCAATAGCTCTAACTAAATAATCTTTCATTTTATTGTAACTCCTTATATCTCTTTAATATTTTTTTGTATACGTTGCAACATATCGATTAACGATTTTAGTTCCTTATCGTTAAAATGAGAAAACATTTGATTGGTAAAACTTTGTTTATCTTTTTGACAATTAAAGATTTGTTGTCGTCCTTCTTCCGTTAAATGGACAATGGTTTCCCGGTTATCTTTTGGATTCCGTCTCCTCGTCACATAACCATCTATCTCCAATTGCTTTAAATGTCGTGTAATCGCTGCATGGTCGATATTTACGATTTTTTGTAAAGACGATTGGGAAATTTCTTCAAATTGAACAAGTTGATATAAAAGTTCAAAACGAGATAAACTGAACTGGGTATTTTTTTCAAACTTCGGACCTAGTTGATTACTAAGGGTTTTGAATAAAAATAACAACTGTTCTTGTTCAGAAACCGAATATCCCATTGGTGCACCCCCTAATGTCACTTTATATGACAAATGGTCATTTTTCCTTTGACCCATCAATATTTGAGCTATCAATAATTGAGCCATCCATAATATATGATGAAAAATGATAGAATGCAAGCAAAATGAAATGACGATAAATTCAGAATATAATGTATAATAACACTATAAAAATCGAAAGGAATGATTGAAATGAAAAACACAATTAGAGGGATTGAAAAGTAGAATGGACTCTATCTCTTTTCAATCAAAAAAATTTTAATAAATTTGAAAAGAGGACAAATATGTATACCGATAATGAATTAACAATCAGACCTATTAAAGAACAAGATTTAATTAAATTATGGGAACTCATTTACAAAGAGGACCAACCTGAATGGAAAAAATGGGATGCTCCTTACTTTCCCCATCATTCAATGAGTTACGAAGAATTTTTACCTAAAGGAAAGTCATGGATTAATCGAAATGATTTTTGGGTAATCGAAGTGGACTACGAAGTAAAGGGGATTATTACTTATTATTGGGAACATGAGCCTTCTAAATGGCTTGAAATGGGAATTGTTTTTCATGAAGCAGGAACTTGGGGAAAAGGACTAGGTACTCGAGCAATGAAACTATGGATTCATCATCTTTTTCAAACATTGCCCATCGTAAGAGTTGGATTTACAACTTGGTCTGGAAATAAAAGAATGATCCGAGTAGGAGAAAAGCTTGGCATGCAATTGGAAGCCCGTATTCGAAAAGTCCGTTTATTTAATGGAGTATATTATGACTCCATACGAATGGGGATGTTACGAGAAGAATGGGAAAATAGAGATTAAATTCTATACTTGAAAACGAATACTTGCGTGACAGATAACTAGTATGTTGTTTAAGCATACTATGGAAATCCGTCACGCTTCATTTTGTTTTAATAGTAATTGACAGCTAGGTCACGTTTTCAATTCCTTTATTAAAGACTGTTGTTAAAACATTGATCCATTACGAACACATCCGTTAACGAAAGTTTTTAAGGTGCCGTTTTATGAAAAATATAATCTAAATAATCTCCATGTCCCCTAACTAACTCAACTTCCTGTTGATTATTTATCCAGAAAAAATGGAAAGTGAGTCCCTCTTCTGCTCCGCCACCAGTCGGTTGATAGTCCCACTCATCAGGTGCCTCTTCTAATAAAATCTTATAAAAGTATCGATGATGAATGGCCCCATCATCGTTTTCCCAAAAATCCTCAGCTAGCAAACCATCAACAACAAATTCGACTAGACCTGTTTCCTCTTTCATTTCTCGAATTACAGCTTCAAGCGGTGTTTCATTTGCATCAACTGTTCCTTTTGGAATTTGGATGCCAGCTTCCAAATTGATGTGTTGAAATACTAATACTTGAGGGGCACCATCTTTCATTCTTGTCATATACCCATATGCCTTTTTTATTGCCAATTTTTATCCTCCAATTTTAGTTTACATAAAATATTTATTGAAAATTATAAATTTTATATCTCCTATTATATAAAATTTTTATTCAATTATATATTGTTACGAAATTATGCATGACATTTTTGTAAAATTTTATGAAACCGGAATCAAAATGAACAATATGTGAAATAGTTCACTAACCATTTTCTTTTACCATTTTTCCATGTACAATGGTCACAAATTGGTATAACAATAATTTCGAAAAGACAAGGGATTTTGTTATAACCAGAAAATTTCATAGTGGAGGAGATCCTCAAATGTGGGTATTAACCGTTTTTGAAAACAATTCGTATCGGATGTTTGTGTTTGAAAATGAAAAAGAAGCAAAACTTGTACTTAAGGAACAACCATCTTCTATCCTTTCCTTTACAAACTAACCTAATTCAATTTGTGATAGTGAAGATCCTGTTTTTTGAATAAAAATAACATTTTCTAGGAGGCGACCCTATTATGTGGGTACTAACTATTTTTGAACAAAATTCTTACCGAATTTTTGAATTCGAAACAAAGGAAGAAGCCGTTACAGTACTTGGAAAAATTGAATCTCCAGCTATCCTTTCATATACGAATTTAACTTTAGTCGCATAATATACCACGATATGAAATGAAATTATCCATAGATTAAACATACCACAATATCACTAAAAAAATCGATTGTTCTAAATGTTGATTTTATGAAACAGATTAAAACATTTCTCAATTACTTTATTAAAACAAATACAATGTTATTGACAAACTTTTTAATTTATTGCATATTTATTCAAAAAGAAAAATCAGCTTAACGAAGACTAGTATGTGAAACCCTGTTGGAAAGAGAGCGATGTTCACCGGCTGTAAAACATCGTACAAAAAGGATCACGGAACCTACTTCGCCAGCTTCTAGAAAACTAGACGCAGACTCTAGCGTTATGAGCACAAAGTGGGATTTGCATTGCAGTCCAATCTAGGTGGTACCACGGAAAAGTAGCCTTTTTCGCCCTAATTTTCAGGGTGAAAAAGGCTTTTTATTATTTAGAAAGTTAAGGGAGGTATATTGGTGAAGAAAAAAAGAATTGTCGTAAAAATCGGAAGTAGTTCCCTTACAAACACAAAAGGAGAAATTGATCATACTAAACTTCAGGACCATATCGGAGCACTAGCAACTTTAAAACACGAAGGCCATGATGTATTACTCGTTTCTTCTGGTGCAGTCGCTGCTGGATTTCGTAAGTTGGGCTACCCTTCTCGACCAGTTACTTTAAAAGGGAGACAAGCGGCAGCTGCAGTTGGTCAAAGTTTACTCATCCAATATTACTCAGAATCGTTCCATGAACATCAAATAACGGCAGCGCAAATATTATTAACACGAACTGATTTCTCAAAAAAAGAACGATTTAAAAACGCCTATGCGACCTTTATGGAATTACTTCAACGAAACGTCCTTCCCATTATTAATGAAAATGATACAGTATCTGTAACGGAACTAACCTTTGGTGATAATGATATGTTATCTGCTTTAGTAAGTGGACTTGTTCATGCGGATCACCTCATTATTTTAACGGACATCAATGGTTTTTATAATGACAACCCTTTTACAAATCCGAATGCAACACGTATTCATTATTTAAATGAAATTACAGATGACATGTTAACTTTTGCAACTGATGGGGGTTCAAAGGTAGGTACTGGTGGAATGCAATCGAAACTATTGGCTGCTCGTACAGCTTTACAAGCAGGCGTACAAGTTTTTATTGGAAATGGAAAAGGTCCAACAAAACTAATCGATATTTTAAACGGTTTAGGTGATGGGACTTATATCGGAAAAGATGATTCTGCTATTCTAGCTAATCAGAAACAATGGTTATCTATTACAGAAGTTTCTGGAAAATTATTTATCGATAAAGGGGCAGAAAAAGCCATTATATTGAATGGTAAAAGCCTTCTACCTGCAGGTGTTTATAAAATTGAAGGCGAATTTTCAAAAGGTGATGTAGTCGAAGTTTACGGGGAGTCGAAATTGTTAGGTCGAGGTGAAGTGCTTTATTCCAGTAATGAATTGTTACAAGCTCTTGGAAAAAGAACGACTGAAATTGATGCAACTGCCACTGAAGTGATTCACCGGGATAAATGGGTTAAAGCATAAGAACCATCGTTAAAAACGTTTGTAAGGAGGAGTTTTGATGACAAAAGCAATAATGGACAGTGAAGTTCAAGCAAAAGGTAAATTAGCTAAAAAAGCAAGTTTCCTCATGAATGTCAAAACAACCGATGAAAAAAATGAAGCTCTATCAAAAATTGCCGAGCAGCTACTGATCGATAAAGATTTAATCTTATCAGCCAATCAGCAAGATTTAGAAATTGGGAAGCAAAAACAAATCCCCGATTCTACATTAGATCGGATTATGTTAAACGAAAGTCGAATTGACGTAATGGCTAAAGCCATTGATGACCTTATTCAATTACAAGATCCGATTGGTGAACTTCTTGAATCAACAACGAAAGATAACGGATTATTAATCGAAAAACGGCGTGTTCCCCTTGGTGTGATTGGCATGATTTATGAAGCTCGTCCGAACGTAACAATTGATGCAGCAACCCTTAGTTTAAAAACAGGCAACGCCGTTATATTACGAGGAAGTTCTTCTGCAAAACATTCCAATAAAGTACTCGTTGATACGATTCACCGCGCATTACAAAACACTGAACTTCCGTTAGATGCTGTTCAATTAATCGAAGATACGCGTCACGAAACTACAAAGGAACTATTCCATTTAAAGGAATATTTAGATGTATTGATTCCACGTGGAGGGAAAAATTTAATTGATTTAGTCGTGAAAGAAGCAACTGTTCCCGTTTTAGAAACGGGGGCTGGTAATTGTCATGTGTATGTTGATACGACGGCTAACTATACGATGGCATTAAAAATTATTCTAAATGCTAAAACCCAACGCCCTTCTGTCTGTAATGCTGCGGAAAGTTTACTCATCCAACAGGATTGGTTTGAACAAAACGGTAAACAGTTATTACAACATCTACATGAAGCAAATATTCAAATTATTGGTGATTCAAAGGTCTGCGAAGTATTCCCTCATGCAACAGTTGCATCAGATGAGGATTACGCAACAGAATACTTAAGCTTAACTATAAGTGTTAAAGTAGTAGAAAGCTTGTATGAAGCAATTGATCATATCAATACGTACAGTACAAATCATTCTGAATCCATCATTACGGAAGACCCAATGGCAGCCCAAACCTTTTTAACTAGTGTTGACTCAGCTGCTGTTTATCATAATGCATCTACCCGTTTTACAGATGGGTTTGAATTTGGCTACGGCGCTGAAATCGGCATTAGTACACAAAAACTACATGCAAGAGGACCAATGGGTTTACCTGCACTTACTTCAGCTAAATACTTTGTTTATGGGAATGGTCAAGTAAGGGAATAAACATAAAGGTACTTTAAACTACTACGGTTTAAAGTACCTTCTCATTTAAAAATAAGTTAATAATATAGCAAATATTAAAATAATGAACAAATTTAAACTTGAAAATTTCCAGCGAATCGGTTGTTTTGTTCTTATATAATTTATTAGTTCATTAAAGGAGTGAACGGAAATTAATAATAAAATAGCTACACCGAAATGAATCGTTCCTAAATAATGAATTATTTTATTACAAATATAAATAGCTAATAATAAACATAGAGTATTCATTATAGCGAAAGGTTTCTTTTTTTGCTCAACATTAAATTTCTTTTGCTCTTTTTTCTCAATGATAAACAATATTCCCAAAACGATAATCACCATTAAAAATTTCCAGATAAATGTCCATCTTGTAAATTGATGTTGACTATGAATCTCATCGGTTAGTGCAGTAATTGTTCTCCACTCTTCATTGGATAAGGCATATTTCATGTTCGCATTTGGATCGTACAAAAAATTAACATGTTCAGGAATATCCCCTTCAAAGGACTGCTTTAAATAAAGTTCTTCCCCATTTGAAAAAGTAAAATGAATATCTTCAATGACTTCTTCTTCAAAAGCGCCATCCCATGGTATTGCCTGTTCCCTCGCTGCCAATAAAATAGGAATAATGTCATCAAAAACTTCACTTGTTGTGATAGATTCCTTGAAAGGATAGAAAATGGACTTTAAATTTAACTGACGCTGTGGATTTTCATTTTCTAACACAATCACTTTTTCTATTTTTGATTGATCATCAATGTTTCCAAAAGGGGTCGCCGTTACATCTTGCTGAATCGAAGTAGAGGCAAAGAACGACGCATATAATAAAATAGCAATCACACATGTACTGACGAGTACCGTTCGGTAAATCCAACGATTTCGAATGCTTTCCTTTTTCATTTTTTTCATAATGGCTTGTTTTGAACTATCTTTCGTCAACTCATCTCGATATGGTCGAACCATTTCTTTTAATTGCTCATCAAGATTCATGCTCCTCTCCCCCTTTCAATAGAAATTGTTTTAATGCCTTCATTCCTCGCTCTGTACAATTTTTAACTTTTGCTTCTTTCCATCCAAGAATTTCTGCCGTTTCCTTAATTGAAAAGCCTTCTATTTTTCTTAGTACTATGGCTTCTCGATAGTCCAATTTTAATTGATGTAATGCCTCGTATAATTGTTTAGATTCTTCGTGATTTTCTAGCCACTTTTCTGGTGTAAATACAGTTTCTCTATTGTCATACTCCTTTCGGAAAGGTAAAAACTGAATGAGACGTTTTCGACGAAAATAATCATAAGTTAAGTTCCTTGCAATTTTCATTAGCCATGTGAAAGCACTTGCCTCTTGTCGAAATGAAGCGGAATATTGCATTGCTTTTATAAAGGTTTCTTGCGTTAAATCTTCAGCCGTTTCGGTATGTCCGACTAAAAAATATATGTATTGATAAATACGGTCACTATGTATTTCATATTCCTGTTCGAAATTGAAAGCCAAAATCCCACCTCCACCTATATAGACGATTATGTTCTTAAAACGACTCAGTGGACAATAAAAAAATTGATAATAGTCGAAAAATTACCATATAGATAGAGAAAGGCTTTAAACTTCTAAAAGGAGTGATATTTTGAAGAACCCAATCTTCTTACTTCTTTTACTACTCTTTTTCCTTTTTGGTTGTTCGAATACGGAAAATAAATTGGACTTGCCAATAACAAGTTCCAAACTAACTTCTCCACCTAAAGTAGAAATTGAAATCGATGAGGAAATTTATCCAACTTCCCAAGGCTCCTACTGTTGGAATACAGAAAAAGTTACCGAGTGTGTAGATATGGCCACACCTACTGAATTGATGGATGGTATGAAAGGGATAAAGGTTTCACGAAATGAAAACATAACGTTACACATCGAACGTACACCTAGTTCCCAAAAAGTTACCGTAATAGATAGCTCGGGCCAAACGGAAGAGTTGAAACTGGATAAAACTACTTTTTCAGCCCCAATAGTACGAGGTACATATATCGTAACTTACTATGGTGTTTGGGAAAAAGATGATAAAAACTCAAGTGGCGATAGCTCATACATTTTTAAAATAGAGGTAAAATAAAACGCAAGGCATAAAAGCCTTGCGTTTTTTATCGATCCGTTTCTGTAAATTGAATGTCTACTATTTCTTCTGTCTGATTATTTATGGATATATCAACAAATACTCCAAATTCACGATTATCTTCTGCTCTTAACCAAAGTTTAAATTTCTCTACAGAATTAACGGATCCGACTTCTTTTCCAATATGCAAATAGTCAATTACGTCCGCTGACGGATATTTCTCCATCACTTTTTGCATTGCAATTCTTCCCCATTTGGCATAAGAAGGGGCAATTTCTTCTGCACTTGTCGTATTGTTATTTGGAGGTACCGTCAAAATCTTACCGACTGCAATCGTACTTAATATTACTAAAACCGATATTGCAATTTTTGTTTTCAACTGCTCCCCGCCTCCTTTTCGTTAGTCTTTTCTAAACGAATGAAGATATTCCTTTTCTTTGTATGTATTAATTAACAATGTACACAATAATATCATTCAACGTTTAAAACAATATAGACAGGGTAAATCATTTAGATGTTCAAAATTGGAGGGATGTTCAAATGAACCAGTTTACAACCTTAAATCAAAGTTATTTAAATGGTCAATGGGTAGATGGGGAATCAGAAAGTACTTTTGATATTACAAATCCATTTGATGATGAAGTGTTAGCGACGGTTAAAATGGCTTCAAAAGAACAGGTTGACCGTGCCTTTTATGATGCTCAAAAAGCTCAAAAAGATTGGGGAAAGAACCCTAATCTACGACGAAGAGTAATCGAAAAAGCCATTACGTTTTTTGAAGAAAATAAAGATGCCATTATTGATTTACTCATCATTGAATCGGGTAGTAGCTTTATAAAAGCAACGGTCGAATATGGCAGTACCGTTTCAGTAATGAAAGAAGCCTTAACAACAATCGATAAAGTTCACGAAGTTCGTAAAGAGCAATCTGTAGTACCAAATAAAATAAATGAAATACATCGACTACCTTTAGGAGTAGTATCATCCATTGCCCCTTTCAATTTCCCGCTTTATTTATCGATGCGTACGATTGCTCCTGCCCTTGCATTAGGAAATGCAGTCGTACACAAAGCAGATTTACAAGTAAGCTTATCTTCTGGCTCGTTAATTGCAAAAGCGTTTGAAGAAGGTGGTATCCCTTCAGGTGTCTTCCAAAGTGTCCTTACGAAAACTTCTATCATCGGAGATTTAATGGTTGAACACCCTGTCGTTCGTTTAGTAAGTTTTACTGGATCTACAGAAGTAGGAAGGCATATAGGTACAGTAGCAGGTGGTTTATTTAAACGGGTAGCATTAGAACTCGGTGGTAACGCTCCCTTTGTCGTCTTATCAGATGCAGATTTAGAGCAAGCGGTAAAAGCGGCGGTCTTTGGTAAATTCCTTCACCAAGGACAAATTTGTATGATTACTAACCGTATTATAGTTCACGAAAAATTATATGATGGATTCGTCCAAAAATTTGTTGAACGGGTAAAAAGTTTAAAATATGGGGATCCACGAGACCATGAAGTGATTATCGGACCCATTATTAATAAAAAACAAATCGATTTCTCTTTACAAAATATCGAAAAAGCGAAGGCACAAGGTACAGAAGTTCTTTTAGACGGACAATTAATTGGTAATGTACTTACACCTACCATTTTTGGAAATGTACGAAATGACAGTGAACTTGCACAAACAGAATTATTTGGTCCAATCGTACCGATTATTAAAGCTTCTTCTGATGATGAAGCCATTGAATTTGCGAACCATACGATTTATGGATTAAGTTCTGCTATTTTTGCAGGAGATTTGGATCAGGCACGGGAATATGCCCTTGATATCGAATTTGGGATGACTCATCTGAATGATCAAACGGTGAACGATGAACCGAGAGCACCATTTGGAGGGATGCGCGATAGTGGTGTTGGACGCTTTGGTAATCCTTGGATTGTTGATGAATTCACTGTCACAAAATGGATTTCCGTGCAAACAAAACCGAGGGAATATCCTTTTTAAGTAGTAGACAGCCACAAATAGAATGGACCTTCCATTCTTTGTGGCTGTTATTGTTTTTTAGGAAAGTTAATGAACAATCTCTATATCTGATTTTTTCACAAAACCTAAACGGTGATTGAAATAAATTTGATAATATTCATCTTCCCCAATCACTACTTTGTATGATGTTGGATCATTATAATCCTTCGCATAGTAATAGGAAGATAAAATTGGACCACTAGCAACATACATTTCACCCGCTGTTAATTGATAAAGAGGTGTTGCAGTTCCTCGAGCACCTTCCCCAATTCCTGTACCTTCATAGGCAGATGCTTCCGGATACGCCGCCCCGTATACTGGAATACTTTCTTTACCTTGTTTAGGCGTTATCAAAATGCCATTACCCGGTATCGAATTTTGTTCATGAGGGTTATAGAACCATGCAACTTGCCCCCCATAGTTTATGGCAGTCCAATGATTTTCGTGTGCCACCTTATAATAGGTTTGTCCAATTGCTGCTTTATTACCCCAATCATTAATACGATTCGTTCCTCCATTGCTTAAAAGGGTATCTTTAATAAGAGGTGATTCAAAACTAGGTTGCGTATAAAATTGTATAAGACTAGAAGACTTCGGTTCAAGTATCATAGAGCCATAAGTGAAAATCGGCTTATTTGTATGATAATTTGGACGAATCGTTATCATATTGCTATATTCATTGCCATCAGAAGGGTTAATTGGTTCTCCTAAAAGATTAAAGAAATGGGACCAATCCCAATATGCACCTGGATCCCAATGCATTGCCGCTTGTCTAGCAGGAGTCAAGCCAGGAACTTCATCATGGCCAATAATATGTTGCCTATCAAGGGGAATATTATATTTCTTCGCTAAATATTTTACTAATTTTGCAGAAGATCGATACATTTGTTCGCTATACCAATCCGCTCCTTCAACTGCAAAACCTTCGTGTTCTAACCCGATAGAATGGGCATTAAAATACCAGTTACCGGCATGCCAAGCCACATCCTTTGGTCTAACCATTTGAGTGATCGTTCCATTATCCGAATCTAGTACATAATGGGCACTAACGTAAGATTGGGCTTGGAAATGATTAATAGCCGATTCACTGCTTCCTTCGATATCATGAATGATAATATACCGTATATCTAACCCATCGTCAGGTCTTTGGGCCAAATCATAATTCCCATAATCTCTTGAACTATTGGAGTATTGTTTATAAGATGCTGGAATAAAGGTACAATCTAAACCATTCGGACAATCTACCCCAGTAGTTTTTGGGTTTCGTAAGTTAATGTTTTTAGCTGTATTTTGATTCGGCTCAATTTCCTTTCCTTTTAAAGTCAATTTTTGCCCACTTACTGTTGTTCTTTCGACTCCTTTTTTTATCGTTGTATAAACATCTTCAGCAAATCCCTCTGCTACACTTTTCATGTCGGATCCACTAAACAACATAACAGCTCCATACCAATCACCGATTTCTTTTGGTACTTCTCCTATTGTTTCTATTGCATATTGAACTAAAAGAGCAGCTCCGCCCCGTATATTTTGTTCGGTATTCGTTTTTAGTTTTTCCTTATCAATACGAAGTAACTTGGCTGCTTTTTCTAAAGAGGTGTCGTTTTGTTCTATTGTAAATTGAAAATTTGCTTCATTTTTTCCGTTTGCATCGTTGTTCAATGGGATATCGATCAAATTCATAACACCGTAACCCCCAACTTCGCTATGGCCATCATGTTCATCCCAACGAGATTGATGATAAGAAACCGCCATTAAAACTTCAATTGGAACACCAAATTCTTCAGCAGCCTTTTTAAAAGATTGTTGAAGTTCTCCTGAATTTGTTGCAGCTGTAGTTTCATTGTTTGATTGAAAGATAACGAAAGAGCCAAAAATGATGGTTGAAATGAACACATAGAGTAAACAGCTTTTTAATAGTTTCGCCGATTTAAAACCCATCCTCTATCCCTCCTCTTTTCATCGTAAAAGTAAAATGAAAATAGTATTCTTGAGAAGATAGAGTGAGACCTTCCTTTTTTATGAAAACAGCGCAATATACCTGAACTTTCAACAAAATGCTTGAGAATGTTGAAAGAAAAAAGCAAGACATGTGAAATAAGTCCCTTAAAAATAACCATACAAAAAAACCGTCTCGCGACCCCGAGACGGTTTATGTAACTTTATATGTTTACTCCTACTTTATAAAAGTAGTCGTTCCTTATAAAGTTTCCTTTTATCAAGTTACCCTCTGGCTTCTTTGATAAAAGTCGGTTATTTATTGTGCATCGCTGTACATCATTAATAAATAGCCTTGTATGCTTAACCCTTTAAATTAGGATTGCATCAAAAATGATTTAAACATGTTTTTGCTTTCTCAAGTTGCAAACGAACTTGGTCAAAGCCAGTACCCCCAAGGGAGTTACGACGACTTACTGCCGCATGTGGCTTCAATACGTCGTAAACATCTTCTTCAATCAATTCACTTTCACATCTCATCTCTTCCAAAGGTAAATCTAATAAAAATATTCCCTTTTGGATACAAGTAAAGACAAGCTTTCCAGTTACTTCATGGGCTTCACGGAATGGCATACCCTTTGTAGCTAAGTAATCTGCCAATTCTGTTGCATTTGAAAAATCACTATGCACTGCTGCGTGAAGGCGTTCTGTATTCACAGTCATTGTGCGAACCATACCTTCGAAAATTTTCAATGCACCCAGGATCGTATGAACTGTGTCAAACATCCCTTCCTTATCTTCTTGCATATCTTTGTTGTAAGTTAATGGTGTGCCCTTCAACACCGTTAACAGTCCGATTAGGTTGCCATATACGCGACCAGTCTTGCCTCGTATAAGTTCTGCCATATCGGGATTTTTCTTTTGAGGCATAATAGATGAACCTGTTGAAAAGGCGTCATCTAATTCAATGAATTTAAATTCATCAGTTGACCATATAATAATTTCTTCTGCAAAACGAGATAAATGAGTCATTAATAAAGAGGCGTTTGATAAAAACTCTACTATAAAATCTCGATCGCTCACCGCATCCATGGAATTGGCATATACATTACTAAAACCTAATAATTGAGCAGTTTTTTCACGGTCAATAGGGAAAGTAGTTCCAGCCATAGCCCCTGCTCCTAAAGGTAAAATATCGATCCGTTTCATCGATTCAGTAAAGCGTTCTTTATCCCGCTCAAGCATCCAAAAATATGCCATTAAGTGATGGGCAAAGCTGATTGGCTGAGCACGTTGTAAGTGAGTATAACCAGGAGCTATTGTTTCGACATGTTGTTCTGCCTTTTCCATTATTGCTTTTTGGAAGATTTCAATTAACTCCACTACTTCGTTTACCCTTTTTTTCAAAAACAAATGAACATCTGTCGCAACTTGATCGTTTCGACTTCGACCTGTATGAAGTTTTCCTCCAACAGGTCCAATTAAATCTGTTAACATTTTTTCTAAGTTTAAATGAATATCTTCGTTTGCAACCGTAAACTCGAGTTCTCCGGCCTCTGCCTTTATTTTTAACTCAGCTAAGCCAGCTAAAATTTGCTCCACATCGTTAGAGTCTAAAATTCCCTGATTACCTAACATTGTTACGTGTGCAATACTTCCTTCGATATCTTCCATTACTAATTGTTGGTCAAAACCGATAGAAGCTCCAAATTCGTCAACCCAACTTTCAGCGGACTTTTGAAAACGTCCACCCCATAATTTCGTCATCCAATTCACCTACTTTGTAAGAGTCGTTTTGACGATCGCTTACGGATTTCAAACATTACTGTTTCGTTATTGTTTCTTTCTGTTTATTCACTTCTGCAGCTACAACTGTTGGAAGACCCCACAGTTCAATAAACCCAACAGCAGAAGCGTGATTAAATTGATCAGCTTTTGAGTAAGTAGCAAGTTTTTCACTATACAAAGAGTTAGGAGATTTACGTCCTTCTACTATTGCATGGCCTTTAAATAATTTTACGCGGACAGTACCATTTACAAATTTCTGAGTTTCCTTTAAGAATGCCTCTAAAGCTGGACGGATTGGGTTAAACCATAAACCGTCATAAATGATTTCAGATAGTTTTTTCTCAATTACTGGTTTAAAATGAGCGATTTCTTTAACAAGAGTAATATCTTCTAATTCTTTATGGGCCGTTAACAACACTTTGGCTCCTGGAATTTCATAAACTTCCCGGGATTTTATGCCGACAAGTCTATTTTCAACATGGTCAATTCGTCCAACACCATGTGCCCCAGCAATTTTATTTAACGTTTGTATTAAATCTGCTAATTTCATTTCATTACCATTTAATGCAACCGGTTTTCCTTCTACGAACTCGATTTCAACGTATTCAGGAGTATCAGGGGCATTTTCAATGGAAACCGTTAAGCCATAAGCCTCTTCCGGTGGTGCTACCCAAGGATCTTCCATAACTCCTGCTTCATTAGCTCGACCCCAAAGGTTTTGATCTATTGAAAATGGTGAATCGATCGTTGCTGGTACAGGGACTCCATGCTTTTGTGCGTATTCAATCTCCTCGTCACGGCTCCATCCCCATTCACGAACAGGAGCTAAAACTTCGAGAGTAGGATTTAATGCTTTAATGGAAACCTCAAATCGTACTTGGTCGTTTCCTTTTCCTGTACATCCGTGGGCAACCGCATCTGCTCCTGTACGGTTGGCAATTTCCACTAATTTTTTTGAAATGAGTGGACGGGATAGTGCAGATAACAATGGATATTTTTGTTCATACCATGTATGGGCTTGTAATGAAATAAGAGCATATTCTTCTGCAAACTCATCCTTTGCATCGACCATATACGATTCAATGGCACCTACTTGAAGTGCTTTGTTTTTTATAAATTCAAGGTCTTTACCTTCTCCCACATCTAAGCAAACGGCGATGACATCCCAGCCTTGTTCCTTTAACCAAGGAATTGCGACGGATGTATCAAGTCCACCTGAATAAGCTAAAACTACTTTTTTATTTGCCATAAAATAGCGCCTCCGATAATTCATTTATGTATTTTTATACATTGTCATAAAAGTTTATACACGAATAGTAACATGGAATAAAAATAAACACAAGTGTATTTTTATAAATTTTTATTTTTACCAAAATAAAAAAGCGCCTATCATTAGACGCTTTACTATCATTGGTTCATCACCTATTTTTTATTAAAAAAACTACTACCCAATCTTTCTACTAGTGTCGGTGCTAATGCATAAAGTTTACTTGTTAGCGACATGACCCTCGGCAAGTTTACTTCACGAACAGGTCTATCAATCGTTTTCATTACTTCTGTTGCTACGTATTCTGGGTTCAGTAGAAATTTTTCAATCGTATTACGATAATTGTTAGTGGAATCGGCTTTTTGTAAAAAAGGCGTATCAATTGGTCCAGGGAAAATCGTTGTTACTTTTATATGAAAGGGAGCTAGTTCCATTCGAATTCCGTTTGCAAGTCCTGTAATAGCATGTTTAGAAGCAGCATAAACACTCGCTTTTTTTGTCGCCACTTTTCCTGCTTGTGATCCTACAAAAATGAAGTGCCCCGATTGACAATCAATCATTTGTTTTGAAAGTCTATTCGTTAAATAAATTGGTGCCTTTACATTAACATCAATCATTTCATTAATTTGTTCATCCGATAATTCAAACACATTTTCAAATATACCTACTCCTGCATTTATGACGGCAACATCGATTGCAGGCAATTGACTACATACGTTATTTATATCTTGAAGATTGGACATATTTGCTTGAAATACTTTTGCTCCCATTTCGGATAATGAAAGTAATGAAGACTCATTACGTCCAGTTGCATAAACTGTATATCCTTTATTTATACATTTTTCTGCAATCATTCGACCAATTCCACTCGTTGCACCTGTTATAAATATCTTTTTATTATTCATCAATCTGTATAATTCCTTTCAATTTACTCATAATAATTTTGTTATTTATAGAAATAAAATTGAAAAAGAGTATAGATACATCATCTATACCCTTTAAGACTGATCAATTCCTAGTAGTCTATACATTTCGTCTTTAGATAGGAGAAAATCTGCTAGTGTATATTTATCTAACACTTCTAAATACGCATGAAGTGCTTCTCTTAAAGCAAATTTCAATTGACAAGTAGGTGAAATTTTGCACATATTATTTTCTTCATCAAAGCATTCTACAAGATGAAAATCTTCTTCGGTTTGACGAACTACTTGCCCAATATTAATGTCTTTTGGATCAATATGTAATCGTATACCACCACCACGGCCGCGTATCGTTTCGATTAATCCTAATTGTCCTAAATCATAAGTAACTTTCATCAAATGATTTTTCGAAATATGATAATTGTCCGCTATTTCTTGTATCGTTGATAAGCGTTCCTTCCCTTTAATACCAAGATATAATAAAACTCTTAAAGAATAATCTGTATATAAAGTTAAGCGCATCAATTACACACCACTCTTTCTCTTAGTATTATACCATTATAAATTTATATAGAATGAAAATTTTGTCTCAATTAAAGATGTATTCTATATACATCATTGTGTCCATTTTGTTAAACATATATTTCAAATATTGCTTTTAAATACAGTGAAGCGTATGATGGCGATGAAAGGACGTGAATGTTTTGTTATCTCAACAAACAATTGACATTATTAAATCAACCGTTCCAGTATTAGAACAACATGGTGTAACGATTACGAAGACTTTTTACAAAAATCTATTTGAAAAACATCCAGAATTATTGAATTATTTCAATCACGCAAACCAAGTAAGAGGAAGACAACAAACGGCATTGGCTAACACGGTCTATGCCGCAGCAGCCCATATAGATAACTTACAAGCAATTGTTCCTGCCGTAATGCAAATTGCCCACAAACATCGTGGATTAGGAATTTTACCTGAACATTATCCAATCGTTGGGGAAAACTTATTAGCTGCTATTAAAGAAGTATTAGGTGATGCAGCAACGGATGACATTTTGAACGCATGGGCTGAAGCATATGGCGTTATTGCAGATGTATTTATTTCTGTGGAAGAAGATCTATATAAGGAAGCAGAAAAAGATGGAGGTTGGCGTTTATTTAAAACCTTCTTAGTAACAAAAAAAGTGCCAGTAAACGAAATTGTAACTTCATTTTATCTAGAACCTGTTGATGGCGAAATACTACCTGAGTTTAAACCTGGACAGTATATTACAGTTCGTGTAAAAGTTCCTGGTGATGAATATACATCCAACCGTCATTATACCCTTTCACAGCCTTCTAACAATAATGAATACCGTATTTCTGTAAAAGTAGAAGATGAATGTGATCCAAAAGGTGTTGTTTCGAATTTTCTTCATAAACAAGTGAACGTAGGAGATACAATTGAAGTAAGTGCTCCTGCTGGTTTATTTACTTTAGAAGAAAATAACAGCCCATTGTTATTTGTCAGTGGTGGAATCGGTGTGACACCGCTAAATACAATGTTACAAACAATGGAATTAGGACGACAAGTGTCATTTGTTCAATGTGCCCGTAACGATAAATCAGCTGCCTTTAAAGAACAAATTGAGAAAAAGGTAAATGAGTTAAATGGTTCTTACCGCATCCTATACTCAGAAGAGACTGGTTATGTTACAAAAGAAGATTTAGCTCCATTTATAAGTAAAGATACAGAAATTTATATTTGTGGTCCTGCGCCATTTATGGAAACAGTTATTTCCATTGCCCGTGATTTAGGAGTTTCAGATGATCAAATTCATTTTGAATTCTTCGGGCCTGCTATGTCTTTAGAAGCATTAGCAAGCGCTAATTAACAAATATTCAAATAAAAATCCCCCAAACAGAGAATGGTTTGGGGGATAATAATTTACTTTGTTACGAGCGAATAAAAATGAACTCCATTAATCAAGTCCACTTGAACTATTTCATCTCGAACTAAACAATCTAAATATCCTAATGTTTTTGATAAAGTTAGTCCCATCTGTTTTTGATAAACTGTTGGAAATAAATTCATTGTCAATTCAATTACTGTTTGATGACCATCCATTAACTGTAATAACTGTTCCATACGTAGTTGATCTTTTTCTAACCGAATATCAATTAACTCATTTACCTTTATTATATCATGGCCATGACCTGAAAAGACTTTCGCCACATTTAATTCACGTAACAATTTTAAAGATTGTTGTTGCTGAATTAGTGACTTCGGTCTATTTTTGGATAAATCGATTGGGGGTTCCACTAATGGATTAGGCGTTATTTTTTCTAATAGAAGGTCCCCACCGATTACTTCCTTTGTTTCTTGCTCAACGAAAATTAAATGACTTTGAGCATGCCCCGGAGTATAATAAGCCTTTAAATTTGGATGACCTGGCACCTCATCACCATCACCAATAAATTGAGTTAATGGTTTTGAACCAAATAACTCCATCTCTCCCTTATTTTGAACTATTTTTTCAATATAATTATTAGGAACCCCTTGCAACTGTAATTGTTGTCGATAAAAATCACTTCGATAAGATAAAAATTCATCTGTTTTTCTCAGCCAATGGTCCACATATTCATGGGCTATAATTTCAGCATCCGGAAATGCATCGACCCATCCACAATGATCCGGATGATGATGGGTTAATACAACTTGTTCCACATCGTTCATTTTATAACCAGCTTCTTGGATTCCCCATTTTAATGCTTCAAATGCTTCTGGTGTTTTTGGTCCAGCATCAAAAAGCGACAATGCATCACCCTTCACTAAAAAAGCATTTACATCCCCTTCAGGATATGGTGTTGGAATAACAATTTTATGTATGTTCATGGAAATCCCCCTCTAACCTCATTACAAGCAAAACTATTTTATCCCTATAATGAATCACTATTCACTCATTTTATCTCTTTTTTTCTTTTTCGTCACGTATGTAAGTTGACATATTTTAAAAGTGTGCCTATAATTTTCATAATTTAAAATTTCTTAATGCGATGATGAAGACAAGTAGATGAGCTTATGGTTTCAGAGAGTGCTATGTTTGGTGGAAGTAGCATAACCCACTAATTTCATCGAACCTACTTCAGAGCAGTCATGAAAACATGACCGTACCCTCTGCGATAATGAGGATTTAAGCTGTGTCTATTGAATAGGCAAACAAAGGTGGTACCGCGGAAAAGCGTTCAAGCGTTTTCGTCCTTATTATTAAGGACGAAAACGTTTTTTTGTTGTTTTATTATTCATCATTAGAAGTCATTGCATTCATTTAAAAATAAAATGCTGATTTTTTTAATCGCATTTTTGAATAATGACATTCTTTACACATAAATATCATTAAACGGAGGGATAACATTTGCAAAAAATACTATTTATCGGTGCAGGTTCGATGTCAGAAGCCCTTATTCAAGGTTGGATAACACAAAACGTCGTTTCGAACGACTCTTTGTATGTCACCAATCGTTCCAATTATGAACGACTGGAAGAATTAGAAAAGAAATATGGAATTCATATTTTGTCACATATTGAAAAAATAAAAGAAATGGATTTCATCATTCTTGCTACTAAACCAAAGGATGTACAATCAGTTATCGAACAAATTCAACCAATTATTTCTCCAAATACTGCAATACTATCCGTCTTAGCTGGTATTTCCATTCAAACAATTGAAGACGGGTTAGGTAGTCGCCCGATTGCACGGGTTATGCCGAATACTTCAGCTACCATCGGAATGTCTGCTAGTGGCATTGCGTTTAATAAAGAAGTTTCCGAAGTTCAAAAAACAATGTACTTAAAATTGTTAGAAGCTGTTGGAATTGTTATAGAAGTAGAAGAAGATAAGCTACATGCGGTAACCGCTCTCTCTGGTAGTGGTCCTGCCTATCTTTATTATTTACTAGAGGCATGGGAAAGTGTTGGAACTGAGTTTGGATTATCAAAGGAAATTGTACGTAAACTAATGGTACAAACTATAGCTGGTTCCGCTGCAATGCTACAATCCGTAAAAGAGGAGCCAAACGTACTGAGAAAAAAAGTGACTAGTCCAGGAGGCACTACTGAAGCTGGCATTCGCGCCCTTGAAAATTATCACTTTCATGATGCTATTTATGCTTGTATAAAAAGTGCTGAGGCCCGCTCAAGAGAATTAGCAAAAGGAGACTAATTCTTATCTAGTGTAATGAATCTTTTAAAGCATCATTCAAATCTATTTATCGTTCTATATTAACCCCTAAAGATTGACATTAAAATTTTCTTCCCTAACAAATTCGTAACATATCAATGCAAGTTTCAGAAGTATAGGCTATAAAAATAGTAAATATTTATTAAATAATTCTGCTTTAGTTCTAATATTTCCTAGGAAATGTTTTTTTTTACTATTTTTCTTTTGTCGAAAGGTGCCATTTATCCTATATACTTCATCATTTTATTACAAATCTTTATCTATTTCGTGAAAAAACGCGTACGCAATTGTTGAAATTTGCGTACGCGTGATTTTTATAAAACTCCCGCTTTTATTCTTTTGACGATTGAGTAAGTCGTATAAATTGCCATAGGGCCAAGGATTACAACTAGAATAAGCCAAAAAGTTAAAGCATTCGCTGCTTTTAATCCTGCAAAGTTTGTAATGATGTAAATAATTACCCCTAACAGTAAAATGTAACTTAGTACATTTGGAAAAATAACAAGTAAACGTAGTACAGCAGGATTAATTTTGGTTTGATTCATAACATCCCCTCCTCGCTCTATGATACATAAATCATCTCGATTATTCTACTTTTTTCTCACTTTAGTAAAATATTCTTCCTTTTTACTCTGTCGTTAATTGGTTGTTTTTCCATTGATATAGCGTAAAATCATTTGCGATAGACACATTAGGGAAAATTTCTTTTGCATCATTTAATAATGTTTCTAAATCATGGGGTAAAAATCGAGCACTGATATGATTCAAAATTAAATTTTTCCCCTTTGATTCTCTGGCTATTTTTGCTGCTTCGACATTTGTGGAATGGCCATAACTCGCTGCCAAATGTCCTGTTGCATGATCAAAAGTTGCTTCATGTACGATAATATCCGCCTCATTACAAAGTATTTTTGCACTTTCACAATACTTTGTATCGCCTAAAATTGTAACAATAAACCCTTTTTTCGGTGGGGCCGTTACATCTTTACTAAGAATTGTTGTCCCATTTTCCAAAGTTACATCTTCACCATTTTTTAATTTTCCTAACATTGGACCTTTTGGAACCCCTAATTCATTTACTTTGTCGATTAACAATTCCCCTAGCAGTGGTTTTTGTTCGATACGATAACCGTAGCAAGGTATGACATGCTCCAGTAACTTTGCTGTAACTATGAATTGATCGTCCTCGAATATTACCCCTTCTTCTACCTCAACAAATTCAATCGGGTAGGTTAAGTGAGTTTTTGAAACTTCAAAGCTACTGTTAATCCATTCCTTTAAACCTTTAGGTCCGTATATCGTTAATGTATCTTTACCACCTAAAAAAGACCGTGAACTTAAAAATCCAGGTAACCCAAAAATATGGTCCCCATGTAAATGGGTAATAAAAATTTTTTCAACTTTACGAGGGCGAATTGTTGTATGTAAAATTTGATGTTGTGTCGCCTCACCACAATCGAATAGCCAAATTGTACCGCGCTCCTCTAATAGTTTTAACGCTAGTGCACTTGTATTTCTCTCCTTAGAAGGCATCCCTGCCCCTGTTCCTAGAAATTGTAGTTCCATCTCTAGCCTCCGTTCTTCGTATTTATATGAACATTTTTATTCGATGGAGTCGATATCCTTTAAATCTTCCAAAAAATCTTTACTAAAACTCGTTTTGGAGGCGTAACTCTGTTTATTTACTTCCATTCCCTTTTGAATGGCTCCCTTGCCGAATTTCCGTTCAATATTTTCAATTAATTCATAGATTGGTTCTTGTTTTGCGTATTGTTCAAAATTAAATATAGACAGCTGTTCCACCGACTGTTTTCGGTCAAACACATTGGAAATAGTTACTCCAAGAAGTCGAATTGGTGCACCATCCCATGATTGATGAAATAATTTAATTGCTTCTTCATAAATGACATTTTTATTATAAATAGGATTTTGGAATGTTTTACTTTTAGAATGATTGTGCCAATCTGCATCTCTTATTTGTATACTTAACGTAGATCCACATAATTTTTTTGCATCCAAACGTTCTGCCACTTTTTCACAAATTTTTTCAAAGGTTTTCTCCAAAACTTGAATGTCCGTCTCATCTATCGGCAAAGTTGTGGAATTCCCTACACTTTTCGTCTCATATATTGAATTTGGATCTACCTTTCGAACATCTTCTCCATTTGCACGTGCCCTTAATCGTATTCCATTTTTACCAAGAGCTTGTCGGATCGTATATTCTTCAACATGGGCCAATTCACCAATCGTCTGAATGTTCAATGATGCCAGCTTTTTCGCTGTACTTTCTCCCACACCATGCATTTCAATGACAGGAAGAGGCCATAGTTTAGATGGAACATCCCTTTTTCTAAGTATGGTAATTCCCATCGGTTTTTTCATATCTGATGCCGTTTTCGCTAAAAATTTATTTGGGGCAATTCCAATGGAACAAGGTAAATCCAGTTCATTGTAAATTCTCTTTTGTATTTCTTGCGCTATTTCGAGAGGGTGGCGTTCGGAAGATAGATCTGTGATGTCCATATACCCCTCATCAATCGATACCGGCTCTATTAAATCAGTATAACTTCGTAAAATCGTAAACATTGCCTTCGAAGCGTTTCGGTATTTTGGAAAATCTGGGGGTAAGAGTATCAACTCAGGACATTTCCTCATGGCTTCCCCAACATTCATCGTTGTATAGATGCCTTTTGCACGGGCTTCATAGGAACTCGTGACAATAATTCCACGCCGTTCTTTTGGATTCCCTGCTATAGCAATCGCTTTCCCCTTCAATTCAGGACGATGGGACTGTTCCACCGATGCATAAAAACTGTTCATATCAACATGTAAAATAATTCTACCCTTCGTCATACTCTCACCACCCTTTCCCAAAATCAATTCATTAAAATATTATCACATTCTAATTGTTCTATCCTATTTAGTGCAATAAAAAAGGAGAAGGATCAATTGATTCCTTCTCCCAATACATTATGCATACATTTCTTCAAGCCATTTTAATTGTTGTTGAACGAATTCTTCAGACAACCCATTTTTTTCAATAAAACGATTACGTTCATGTTTCGAACATTCTAGTGTACAACCACCTAAATGTTTTAATTCATTTTCTTCAGAACTTAAAATTTGTTTATTGCATTCTGGATTCGAACAGTTAATGTAACGTTCACATGGTGTTCCATCAAAATGGTCCTTACCAACAATGTTATGTTCTACTTGGTTAATCGGAACCGTTAAACGTTCATCGAAAACGTACATTTGACCGTCCCATAATTGGCCTTTTGCAACAGGATCTTTACTATACGTTGCAACCCCACCATGTAATTGACCAACATCTTCTCCAATACCTTCACGTTTTAACCAACCGGAGAATTTTTCACAACGGATACCGCCTGTACAATAAGTTAATACCCGTTTTCCTTCGAATAATTCCTTGTTTGCGCGTACCCATGCTGGCGTATCACGGAACGTTTCTACTTCGGGACGAATCGCCCCACGGAAATGACCGACATCGTATTCATAAGTGTTACGTACATCTAAAACAATCGTATCTTCCCGTTGCATTTCTTCCATAAATTCAGCTGGAGAAAGGTAACGACCAGTGATTTCTTTTGGATTCACATCATCTTCTAAACTTAAATTAACAAGCTCAGGACGCGGACGCACATGCATTTTTTTAAATACATGTCCTTCTGCTTCATCAATTTTAAAGACGATATCTTTAAATAAAGGAGAGTTTTGCATCATTTCCATATATGCATTTGTATCTTCAATAGTACCTGAAACAGTACCGTTTATTCCTTCATTTGCTACTAAAATACGACCTTTTAAATTTAATTCTTTACAAGCGGCTAAATGCTCTGCGGCAAATGCAGCTGGATCTTCAATCGTTGTGTAATAATAGTAAAGTAATACTCTATATTCCATCTTTTTTCCACCTATCATGTATATTTGCAAGATATATTGATAGTATATATATCTTAATCATTTAAGTAATCATTTAACATTTTATACTTTCATCCTTTTTAAAACAAAAGAAAAAAGCGGAATACAACATACAAAACCGCTAAAAAGAGTTTTATAAAGTATGCAAAAGCAAAAAATGATAATTAATCACACTGTTTATAATATACCATAAAAGTAATAGTCATTTCCTCATACATAAGTCTGAATTGTGATATTCTCAACTCATACGAAAGTCTACATATACTTAAAGTTAATTATTTTCAGTATTTTAAAAGAACTATGTTGACATTTATCTATTAGTATAATAACCTTTTTGTGTAAACTTAAATAATTAATAAGTTAACACAAAGGGGGTATTAATTTGAAATCAAAAACATATTCATATGTTGTCACTGCATTTGGTGCAGCCATCATTGCTGTACTAGCTCAAATCACCATTCCATTGCCACTTATTCCGATTACAGGACAAACCCTTGCTGTCGGACTGATTGTGACCATTTTAGGTACTAAATATGGGACTCTATCAGTATTATTATATATTTTATTAGGTGCCATTGGCTTACCTGTATTTTCAGGTTTTTCGGGGGGATTTGCAGTTCTAGTAGGTCCTACAGGAGGCTATATTATCGGTTTCCTAGTTCAAGCCTACATAATGGGAATTTATATGGACAAATTCGGAATTACTTATGTTCACGCAATTATCGCCAATATTATTGGAATGGTTATAACGTTAGCTTTCGGTACAACTTGGTTAAAATTTGTCGGGGATTTATCTTGGACTGCCGCATTTATGGGAGGAGCAGCTCCATTTATCGTTGTAGGCATTATAAAAGCAGTCCTTGCAGCTTGGCTTGGGGTACTTGTTCGTAAACGTTTAGAAAGTGCCCACCTACTACCACAACTTTCATAATTTTATTTTATCGCTTCTTTTAATTTAAACGAGCTATTCTATATGAAGAATAGCTCGTCTTTTTATTTACTTAATAAGAAAATTCTTTCCATTCTACTACTCTTGGAATACGGACATGTTGATTGTAAGATTGATCCTTTACGAATACTTTAGTGGAAATATCCTTTAACGTATCAAGAACTGCTGGCTTATCATCAAAATAATAATCCAAGTTTAATTTTTTTATAATGTCAATTTTCTCTTGATCTTGCATACCGCAGAAAAATTTTTCATCATGGACAGGGAATCCTTTTTCCTTTACCCACTGTCTAGTTCTAGAACAAAACTCTTTCGGACGGGAAGTAATATAAAATATTTCATGTCCCTCTTGTTCAAGTTTATTTAATAATTCAATGGCACCTTCAAAAGCAGGACAATCGGTAAAATAAATTTCTTCTAAAAGACTCCCCCACATTTGACTACCACTTTCTTTATCCAAACCAAACGCTTCATGTATTTCTACAGTTTTTAATTCACGGAACACTTCCAATCCAACATTTACATTTAACTTTCTATTGTAAATATGAAAGGCATGTTCCCGTAAATTTATAAGTGTATCATCTATATCAAAACCATATCTCACAAAAGCTCCTACTTTCTTTATGAATAAATGACAAATTGTGTCGCAAATGTTTGTTCTTTTTCAATTTGAATTGCTTGCAGTCTTGCTACTTCTTTTTTCCTTTGTTTTGAACATTGTATTAACTCTAGTTCAGATACTTTTTCTTCTGTTATTACTGATGCTAACGTGTCCGCATCTTTCATCGCACTATTTAACCCAAAAGCCCCTGTCGGTGTCATCGTATGAACCGCATCTCCAATTAACGCAACACCCTTTTTCCCCCACTGTTCTGCATAATTACTATGCACATCCAGTAATACAAAATCACGCCACGACTGAATATGACTGCGTACTGTTGACTCTAATTCAGGGAACGCCTTAATTAATTTTTCAATAAATGGCATAAAAGGTTGTTTTATTAACGAAGGAAATGATCCTTCTGGGATATTCCATCCGATTTGGATAAATCTATTTGTTTGGGTAAACAAAGAAAGCTGCATTCCATCGATTAAAGCCATTTTAATCGTCGGTTCCCAATGGATAGGTGCTGGAATTTTTGCCCATAGTAAATCATAGCCATGTTTTCGAACGGTAACATCAATGCCCGCCTTTTTACGAACGATTGAATAACGACCATCAGCCCCAATGACTAGGTTACTTTCGATGAATATCTCATTGCCATTTTGGTTTGCTTTTACCCCTTTAACGGAACCTTCATTGTCTTTTATTAAGTCAATTACAGTTGTACTAGTCATCAATGAAAATTCATTAAATGTTTTTGCTTCATTAATGAGCACCGTAAGAAGATGGGATTGAGGAACATGGATTCCTAAATGTCCGATAGCTGGATCAGGCAATACCGTTTTAAACAGTTTTCCATTTTCCCAATATTCTAATCTTTCCATACGGAGCATCCCAAGTTTTTCTACTTTCTCTAATAAACCGTACTTTTTTAATATTTCTTCGCCTTCTTCATTTAAATGTTCTCCACGAAATTCCTTTGCAACTTCTTTAAAACGTTCGAGAAGAATGACAGATATATTTTGTTTGGCTAATAAATACGCAAGTAAAGCTCCACCAGGTCCAGCGCCAACAATACATACATCCGTTTTTAAATTCATTTCGATTCTCCGATTTTAGGATATGCGGTTATACATAAATCCGGTCCAACCTTTTCAAATGAATCGATTTCAAGTTGTAAAGCTTGCTCCATCGTTTCCACATCGAAACCGGTAAATGGTGTTTTTGAATTTCTCCCACCAAGTAGTTTCGGAGCAATATACACGATGAATTTATTAATGAAACCTGCTCTTAGGAAAGATGCATTCACTTCAGCTCCACCTTCAACTAAAACATCTGTAATACCAAGTTTGTATAGTTCATCGAGCATGTCTTCTATTTTTAGTCCGCTAGCATCCTTTTCAATTGGAAGAATTGTCGCGCCTTTTTCCTCATATTGACTCATTTTCGTTACATCTACATGAGGGTTACAAACAATAATAGTGGATGCTTCTGATGTATCCATTACATTTGCATCTAAAGGTGTTTTCAGTTCACTATCTAAAATAATTCGAATCGGATTCTTCCCATCGCGATGAGGAAGTCTAGTTGTTAATGATGGATTATCAGCTAATACTGTGCCAATCCCTACTAAAATCGCATCTACCTCATGACGTAATTCATGAACTTGAAGTCGCGCTTCCTCGCTCGTAATCCATTTTGATTGGCCATTATATGTGGCAATCTTTCCATCTAAAGTCATCGCAAATTTGGAAATAACAAATGGTTTACTTGTTAACATATTATGAATGAAACGTTCGTTTAACTTTCTTGCTTCTTGTTCCAGTAAACCTACTTCCACTTCTATGCCCGCTTCTTTTAGCATGTTGATACCACGTCCAGCAACAGCTGGATTAGGATCCATTGTCGCAACAACCACACGACTTACTTCCGATTCTTTTACTAATTTTGCACATGGCGGTGTTTTTCCGTAATGGGAACAAGGTTCTAACGTAACGTATAATGTAGCGCCTTTTGCATGATCACCAGCCATTTGAAAGGCATGAACTTCTGCGTGGGGCTCACCTGCTTTTCGATGAAGACCTGTCCCTACAATGACACCATCTTTTACAAGAACCGCTCCAACAACAGGGTTAGGATTTGTGTTCCCTTTTGCTGAAGCAGCTAAATCTAAAGCTAATTGCATATAATCACGATCTGTTTTCATATAGGACATACTCCTTAAACCGTTAATTGCGTTTCTGCAATGTGACCAGATTTTTTAACTTTCGTTTCTAAATAGTGACGATTTGTTTCCGTCAAACCGCCCCATAACGGAATATGTTTATGGGCAAGGAGGCCATGGGATTGCAGAGCTGCAAGTTTTTTTGGATTGTTCGTAATTAACGTGACTGGTTTTTCTCTTAAAGTTTCCAAAACTCGAATTGCTTCCTCATAACTACGGGAATCGTCTTCAAAACCTAACGCATGGTTAGCCTCAACTGTATCGTAACCTTCCTCTTGTAGTATATAGGCTAATGATTTGGAGAATAAACCAATCCCACGACCTTCATGATTCGCTAAATAGAAAATAGCGCCACAACCATGTTCTTCAACCATTTTCATCGATTCATGAAGCTGGTATCCACAATCACAACGTTGGCTACCAAAAATATCGCCTGTATGACAAATACTATGCATACGAATAATCGCGTCATCACCACTAGAAAAGTCACCATAAAGTAATACGGAGGATTGTTGTTTTGAAGCCAAATCCGCATTGACTATATATTCTAATACTTTTTCTTTCGTTTCGAACTCTTTATTTACAGTTAACCATGTGTACCATTGAAATGTAGTCTCAAACTCACCTTGTTTAATTGGCAATTGAACGGGACCTACTATACATAAATTTTCTTGATCATTAAACGGTACTAAATTCATTCTATTTATAAGTATCTCTTTTGTATTTGAAAGATTTTCCATACTCATCTCACCTATCTCTATTTAATCTTTAGTCCAACTTGCATTTGTTATTACACTTACTTTTCGTAACTTAGTTTACAATAATAAGCATAACAAGTCAATTGAAATTCCTAGTGATTTAATCAACTTTCAATTATTACAACTTAACTATAGCTTATGTAATTTACGAAATCAAAAGAGGTGCATGCACACAAACATCTACCTATTAGATTGGAATTATTTCCTCTCTCCAAAAACAGGCAAATTTAAATACCCACCCCGTTTTAAAGAAGCTTTATGAAAGTTCCAATAAAATATAAAAAGAGAGAAAACATAATACATTTACCATCCCTCTCCTTATATCCATTCTTTTAAATTAGTCTCTCAATGTTTATTTGTAAAGTTAAGATACTATAAGATTTGTAAAAATAAAAAAAGCTCTAATTTCACATTTAGAGCTTTCCATTTATCGCATTTTTGCAAAATGGTTATAAACGTCATTTAATGTTTCACATCCGATTTGCATTACCTTTTCAACATAAACACTCCACAGTTTCGCCGTCATTTTCGCATCGCCTAATGCGTTATGGCGATTTGTAATAGGAATTTCATTATGAATACACAGTTGTTCTAGAGAGACATGATGTAAATGTGGTTCGATTATTTTATAAAGGAAGGATGTATCTACGACCCGGTGTTTAAAAGGGGTTTTAAATAACTTGGAACTTGCGAGTTGCATAAAACTTCTTTCATGGTTCGCATGATGTGCAACTAGTGTTGCATCTTCTACGAATTGAAAAAACTGAATTAATACATCAGCTAATGGTGGCGCCTCAATTACTTCTTCATTTGTTATGCCTGTTAATTGTATAATCTCTTCTGGAATCTTTCGATCAAAATGTATAAGGGAATAAAATTCTTGACCTTCTATTAAATTAGTACCCTGCATTTTTATTGCACCAATTGATAAAATACCATCTCCTTTTTCCGGAGAGAAACCAGTAGTCTCCATGTCAAATACGACGACAGGTAATTGTTGCAAGGGTACGTTCATAGCATTTTCTTTGTTCATCTCTTTTTGTAGATGTCTTAAATAGGCCATTTGTTGTGAATTTTGAATGGCACCAATTCCACCGTGGGCACGTCTTCCTTGAATTCCCCTCAATAATTGCATAAATGGTTCAAACGCCATTGGAAACACCCTCTATTACGAAATTTAAGCTTTTAACTTTTCAAAAACGTTAACTCCACTACCGAATCATGGAGCTTTTTGCCATCTTTTAAAATACGTTTCAACTGTTTCCGTTGTTCTTTACTTAACTTTTTTATATTTAAGTAATGCGTATCATCGTAAGTTATCGAATCCAACAAAGACATACGATAAGTGATCAGCGTTGAGAAATTTTCATAACTATATCGAAGTAAATCTTTGTATCTTTCTATTAACCTAAGCTGTTTTATTCGTTCTAACGTCGAAGTTTCATAAATTCCTTCCTTTATAGATAAAAGTCGTATGGAATTTACGTATGGTAAAAAAGCAGCGTACTTTAAATTAATACACCCTTGGTAAACCCCGTGTTGCTCAACTAAAATTTGCCCTACTGGACCTATAATAGGCTTTATATGTTTAACGTTGGCTACAAATCTACTTAATAGAGACGGATGTTCGAGTTGATATTCTATTATAATGGACTTTAACTGTTGAATATAATTTGTATTTCCAAATAGAACTCTAGCATCATAAAAAATTTGTAAATAACGAATGGATTCCCAACTTTCCTTTTCCATCCATAGAACAATTTGAGTGTTCCATTGTTCCAGTGACTTACACCAAATTGGATTAGAGCTCATAATATTCCCGTTACAATATGGATAGCCAACACAATCCATACCGAAAGCCAACTCTTCCCCCAACCGTTTGAAATAATGATCATTTTCTTCATTTGAAATTTCATAAACAATACCGTGATCCTGATCACTTATGAAACCTTGTTCAAAACGTCCTCCACTTCCTGTAATAAACCAAGTAAAATCACATGGTGGTTTTGGACAATTTATGTTGGCGATTGCAACAGTCAACACTTTTAACATTACTTGATCATGAAATTCGTTGAGCGAAATATTATTGGATAGGTAGGAAGCAATATTGGCATCTTTCCATTTTTTGATTGTCTCGTACGTTTCCACCTTCACACTTCCCTTTTATAAAAAAAGCCTCTGATATCAGAGGCTTTTTTGATTAAGTATAAAGTATATTACCTATCTATTCATGAAAAATTTTCTTTTGTTGCTGCCGTTGTTAATTTTACTTCTTCTAATGCCATTTGTTCCGGATAACCGTAACTTCCGTGTTCAGACATGTCTAATCCCATAATCTCTTCTTCTTCAGAAACCCGAAGACCACCCATAACCTTATCCAATATTTTAAGGATAATGAATGAAATGACAAATGCATAAGCACCTGATGCAACAACACCTAAGGTTTGAACGCCCAATTGTTCCCAGCCTCCGCCGTAGAACAAACCTGCTTGACCCCAATCGATGTCCGTCGATAAAGCTGGTAAAGCAAACAGACCGTTCGACAGTGTACCCCAAACCCCTACAGTACCGTGTACGGATAATGCAGCAATTGGATCATCAATTTTAAGTCTTTCAAATAATTGCATACTGAATACAACCATGATTCCACCGATTAAACCAATTACTACTGCAGCCCAAGGAGCTACAAATCCACAAGAAGCAGTAATCGCTACTAAACCAGCAAGGGCACCATTTAACGTTGTCGGTACATCAGCTTTACCTGTTTTAGCCCAAGCTGTAAACATTGCTGCAACAGCACCTGCACCAGCAGCTAATTGCGTGTTTAAAATAACATATCCAAAGAATCCATCAGCAACACCAAATGTACTCGCACCATTAAATCCAAACCAACCAACCCAAAGGATAAGGACTCCTAGTGTCGTATATACTTGGTTATGACCAGCAAGAACATTTGACGAACCGTCCTTGTTATATTTACCGATACGTGGTTTCAAAATCATCGTAGCAGCTAATGCAGCCATTGCACCTGTTAAGTGGACTACCGTAGAACCAGCAAAATCTTGCTTTCCGTGTTCAGCTAACCAGCCACCACCCCAAATCCAATGGGCAACAATCGGATAAATAAATGCACTAAATAAAATGGCAAAAATAACATATACAGATAATTTTGCTCTTTCAGCAAAGCCACCGAAGGCAATTGTTAATGAAACTAATGCAAACATCACTTGGAAAGAAAAATCAACAGCAGTCGTTAAACCATCCTCTGGAGCAGATGCGTCACCGTAGAAAAAATTTGATAATCCGATAATTGGATTCCCATCTCCATAAATAAAGCCATAACCGACCGCCCAGAACACTAAAGTTCCAATTCCAGCTGTGAAAATTGTTTTTCCAGCAATATGTCCAGCATTTTTCATTCTAGTCGAACCTGCTTCGAGTAAAATAAACCCGCCTAACATGAAGAAAACTAAAATTGCACCAATCCCTACCCACAGGTTATCCATTAATACTTGAACAGCTTCCATATACTCATTCTCCCTTCTCGCAAAACTATACGTTACTTTATGTTATTCATAGATGTTAGAAAATGTAACACGTTTTATTACGTTTATTTTATCCTAAATTCGTTTAATGTCAATACAATTTTCATCAATTGTTTTCTATTATGTAAGAAAACATAACATATTAATAAAAGCATTAGACAACTTAGAAATAGAAGTTCTTTTCTTTAGATAACGCATGCAGTTTTGTATCCGATTTCATAAAACACAACCTTTCATTCACTTTAAATTTATATTTTTTATTTACATTCGGATAAATTAGCTTCGTCTTTCCCTTGATTTTTTTATCAATCCGTCTTAATTACATGTCATATTTTTTCACACAATACAATTAACCCTCCTGTAAAATTCGTTTCTTTTTGATAAAAACAGAAAAGACCCTTAAAGAATAATCTTTAAGGGCCACTTCACATATCAATTTATACGGGATTAATTCAAAATTTTAACTTTGACTTTCTTTCTTCCCCATTCTAAAGCTTGATCTTGGGAAGGGATGAAAACATCAATTTTATTTCCTTTAATGGCTCCACCAGTATCTCCTGCGATAGCTTCACCATATCCTTCTACCCAAACTCTAGATCCGAGAGGAATGATATTTGGATCCACAGCTATTACTTTTTGATTTGGGTTTGCTCTCAAATTGATTCCAATCGCTGTTGTTCCGGAACATCCTTCACAATAAGCTGTATATGCCGTTGCCGTCACAGTCATTTCTTTACCGGATGTTGGTTCTGGACTTGAACTAACGGCCGATTTTGTTTCTGTAGTTTTTGAATTTGATTGGTTTTTCTTTTCCTTCACAGATTTCTCTTGTTTGACTTGAGTATTTGCTGATGATGCATCTGCAACTGTCGTTTTCTTTTCCTGTTTACTATGATCCTCATATAAAACTAATTCATCTCCAGGGTGGATTGTATAATCATTTAAATTATTCCATTCCATTAGATCTTCTAATTCTACTTGGTGATTTAAAGCAATTCGGAACAGGTTATCCCCATCCTTTACTTCGTATGTTTCCGGTTGAGCCGACTTATAAAACACCTTATCCTTCTCTAATACATGATCAAAAAGTTGGTTCTCAAATGAATCGGTAATAATGATTTGTTCACCCGCATCATTTGTGTGCATTGCAGATTTATCTATGTCCATAGCAAAAGAGTTTGTAGTTATAGAAAATACTAGAAGTAAAGATAGTAAAACGATTTTAGATTTCATACTTAGTCCTCCTTACATTTTTTCAAAATTTGTAATGAAATTGATGAACTAAGTACTCTCCAGGGTTTTACAAGATTATACATATTGATATAAAAATAGAAATAAAATGAAATATTTGTAACATTTGAAATAATTTCATAATCTTCTTTTTTTCATAAAAAAACTGATTTCATAGCTAACGCTTTGAAATCAGCTTTTTATTTTTTAAATGAAATCATTCTTTATTGAGCAGTATATCCACCGTCGACAGTTAATGCATTCCCTGTCATGAAGGAAGAATCATCACTAGACATAAATAAAACTGCTTTTGCCATTTCTTCATCTTTACCTAGTCGTTTCATTGGTGTCATAGAGCGTAAAGCTTCCTTGCTTTCTTCAGGAATTATCGGTGTATCAATAAAACCAGGACATAATGCATTAACGCGAATATTTTGTTCTGCATATTCTAAAGCTAAAGAACGAGTTAAATTAATCACTCCGCCTTTTGCCGCATTGTATGCCGCTGATCCTGGTGATCCAACCCAACCATACATAGAAGCTGTGTTAACGATTACACCGCCATCTGCTTTTAAAAATTCACGAATAGCTTCACGGGCAACTAAGAAAACTCCATCTAAATCTACATTTACTGTATTTCTCCACTCAGCATATTCAAGATCATGGGACGAATGAACGCGACCAATTCCAGCATTATTAAATACAACATCTACTTTTCCAAAAGTTTGTAATGTTTGTTTAAAAACATTGGCCACTTCTTCTTCACTTGTAATATTTGCTTTTATAAATAAAGCTTCTGCGTTTTGTTCTTTTAATTCCGCTTCAAAAGCTTTTCCTTTTTCTTCATTTAAATCAACTAGTACGGTACGACTTTTGCTCCTTCTTTCACGAATAGACGAGCAGTAGCTGCACCAATACCAGAAGCTCCACCAGTAATAACCGCTACTTTATTTTGTAATTTACCCATGTATATTACCTCCTAAATTGTTATACAAATTAGAACATGAACGACTTTGCTCAAAGTGATTTTACTATTGTAAAGTGTTCGATTTTGTTCACAATTTCATTGTACTCCTCTCACTTCATGGTACAATCATTAATATAATTCAATGTGTTTATTACATAGACACTTTCGATCATTGTGTTGAAAATAGGAGGATTCTAATGACAAAAGACGATCTCCAAATAACAACTAGACGTCAAAATAGGACAAAAACCCATTTTAAACAAGCACTTATCGATTTAATTAAAGAAATAGGCTACCATTCGATTACCGTAAAAGATTTGGTAGAATATGCGAACTATAATCGAAGTACCTTTTATGTTCACTTTCAAGATAAAGAACATTTAGCTAAAGAGTTATTAGAATCGATGTTAAAAGGATTAGAACAATCTGTTGGACAACCATATACTTATGGGCAAAGAGTGAATACTTCCCAGCTAACTAAACCTGCTTTTAATATCGTACATTTCATTTATGAAAATCGAAACTTTTTTGAGCTGGTAAAGTATGAAAATACATTACCTGGTTTACATACCCAGTTTCCATTAACAATAACTAAAATTTACAAAGAGCAATTTATTTTTAAAACGATCAATAATACACCTGTAAACATGAATTACTTTAAACTGTATACTTCCTATGGTTTTTATGGATTAGTAATGGATTGGATTACCAGCAGTTTTAGTAGATCGGAAGAAGATTTCATCAATGATATCATTGATTTAACAAAAACCCATATTTCTTCTTATGAATACATTGGCAAATAAACAAAACAAACTATTTTAAACTTCGAAGAAAAGTGGTGGGAGAAATTGAAGAGTCGAGTACATGTTATAGCACCCTATGCCACAATGTTACCCGTCGTAAAAGAATGTAGCGCCCTTTTTCCAGAGTTAATTGTTAACACATCTGTCGGTAGCTTAGAAGATGGAGTGAACATTGCGATTAAAGAAGAGTGCAATACTGATATCTTTATAAGTAGAGGTACGACTGCAAGACTAATAAAAGAAGCGGTTAAAAAACCTGTTATCGATATGCACATATCAGGATACGATTTAATGCGTTCTCTTTCATTAGCATCGAATATAACAACTAAAACGGCACTTATTGGAATGCGATCCATTACCCACGTTGCAAAAGCAATCATCGATTTAATGGATATACCTATAGCGATTTATACAGTGGAGCATTTAGAGGAGATTCCCACTTTAGTTTTAGAATTAAAAAATAAAGGGTTTAAACAAATTATCGGTGATGTGATAATTACCCACATTAGCGAAACGTATGGACTTAAAGGGTTTTTAATTCAATCTTGTAAAGAAACAATTTTACAAGCACTAGAACGGGCTAAACAGGCAAACGAGTACAAAAATAATATCGATGTCCCGAGTAAAATATTCGAACAAATCGTTCAAAAAAAATATAAAAATATCGTTGTCCTTAATAAAGAAAACCATATTATATATGAACATATTTCAAAATTAAATTTCACCGGTGAAATAAAGGATCATTTATACATATTAAATACAGATATGAATGAACTAAAACCAAGGGCGTCAAAATTAATCGTAGTGGATAATGATTTAATCGAAATAAAGGGTTACTTTGTCTCGGAGTTCGGATATAAACTTTTTATATTAAAAAAATATGATCAGCTTATTAATCAGTCCGGTTTAACGGTCCAAACTCATCCCCTTCATATACCGGTAATTAAAGAATCAACTTCTATACAACATGTATACAAACAAGTAGAATTACTTTTTAAACATAGAGAACCGATTTTACTTATTGGACAGCAAGGGACGGGAAAAGACTTTATTTCAACTTATATTCACGAAAAACATGAAGAGGGATTATTAGTAACAATTAATTTTAAATTGTTTAATATCGATCAATTAAAGATCTTTCCATTGCAACATGTACGAACGATTAAATTTCAACATTGTGAAGCGATTGGGGAACAACAAAAAGAAGTTTTATCTTCATTTGTTCAACAATGTTTAGAAAAAAATATTCATATTTTTGTATTATGTGAAGAGAGTCAACAAGTCGATTCGTTTGAATGGTTAAAGTGTAATAAAATTCAACTTCCTACTCTTTCAGAACGAAAAGAAGATATTGTTCCTTTAATCCACTATTTTTTATCCCAATTTCACGAAAAGTACGGAACAACTCCTGTTAAAATCAAAAACAAATCCCTCTCTTTATTGGAAGAAACGAATTATCCATTAAATATTGATGATTTGCATGCCATTATGAAACAAATTGTATTAAATGAAAAAGATTATATTATCCAACATGAAACTGTTGAAAATATATTAAAGCAAAGAAACCAAACTTTAAAACCGATATCATTTAAAGGAACTCTAAAGGAAATTGAAAAAGAAATTATCGAACTTGTATTAAAGGAAGAAAATTTTAATCAATCAAAAACGGCAGAACGACTTGGTATAAATCGAGCAACTCTCTGGAGAAAACTTAAAAATGAGGTTCATTAAAATATAAAAAAGAAGCTCCCGGTTATAAAACATCCATTTTATTAGATGTTTGCCTTAATTGTGAGCTTCTTTTTACTATCAATTACTCAAATAACATACCAACTGATACATTAATCATTGTTGATTTATTGCACCTTTATAATCAATACATTCACTTCAAATCCAATTATAATGTTAAAGGGGAATGGATAATAGAAATGTTCAACATGATTAAATCTAGTTTATGATTTAGTTAAAATTTGAAAAAACAAATATAAAAACTCCATTTCGAAAAAGATGAACTAGGACTTCTACATAATCGATAATTACCAGCTTCTTATTTTAGTTGTTCACCAATTCAACGTTGTTTTTATTTTAATTCTATTTTTTCGTCATATGTTTTACCTTGTGCGTCTGTCCATATAATGACAACAGAATACGAAGCATCTTTTTTTGGTTCTTCTCCATAATATAAGTCTGGATAAGAAAAAGGATGTAATGTGTACGTAGTCCCATCGATATCTCTGCCTTCATAAAACTCAGTTCTATCAGATATACCCTTGTCATTTTCCAAAAACTCAAGTTTTTTCACAATTACTTCCTTGTCATTTAACTGTGTCACAGATACTTTCCAGGCGTCACCAGCTTCAACTTCATTAATTTTTTTATAAACTACTTTCCACATACCATCAGTTGAAGTTCCTTTGATACTAGTAGGTGAAAAAATAAAAGTAACTATTCCCACTAGAATAATTAATAAGAGCATTAAGAGATATATTTTTTTCATAGGATTTCCCTTCTTTTAGATTGAAAGTATATTAATTAGTAGGTATTGGTTACAGTATTTTCCCTACCTCTTATAATGCAAAAACTATTCAATTGGTAGACAACAATGAATAAGCTAATTACATAGTATTATAACGTACAAAATAGTAAATTTATGTAAAATTTCTAAAAGAAAAAGTTTATTAGAAACAATTTACATTAAATAAAAGAACTCATTTTGTAATAGCATCAAAAATGAGTTCTTTTATTTAAATTCATTATTTTATCCTTTTTTTTTCTGCTATGTCTCTACACATCTCTACTAAATGGGATGGTATTATTTTAATCTATTTAATTTAGTAAATCTGTATCACAAGTAGGGAAAATATAAATACCTTGAATAGACTCATAATTATAATATTTTTGAACAAATTTTGCTTGATATAAATATTCCATAAGGCAGATTTCATCTTCATCGGCCCCACATAAAACTCCCGAGATACTTAACCCATTTTTAAACGCAACGCCAATCGGCTGACCAATTAATAGTTTGATTTTATCAAGCATCGATTAGCTCCCTCCTTCATCTAGATTATGAAAAAAAGAGAGCCCATCCTTGTGCGATTGCCTTATGAAAAAAATAATCCCGTTCTTAAAAGAACGAGATGTACCTCATTATTCCTTTTTCTTTCCGCGCATGATTTTTTCAAATCTTTCCATCATCGGGTCGACTTTTGGAGTAAATTTATAAGGATTTTTCTCCACAGCAAACTCTACAACCGGTTTCGCTTGAGTATAAACGCTTATTTTTTCACTCGCTGATGCAGTAGGATCATTAATGATACTTTCCTTTTCCCCATCAAAATGTGGGGTTGACTCAACATGTTGATTATCATTTCTTGGCATTCTAGTCATCTCCTTTGATGTTTCTTTTAATATGAATAAAAAGGAGACGATTTATACGATAAAACGAACGCTTTCTCTATTTTTCTAACAACCAATACTTTAAATTGTCAAGATTACGTCATTATATTTCAAATATAAATAGGACAAAATAAAAATATTTTAATAAATGCTTTGACATGTCATGAAAAATGAGGTAAATTACCAAAGGGCGAACATTATTGCCCGTATTTATAAAAAATATTCGTGATTTAGGGGTGTACGTAAAATGGATAACGTATTTGATTATGAGGATATTCAACTAATACCAAATAAATGTATAGTAAACAGCCGTTCAGAATGTGATACTTCTGTTATGTTTGGCGGATATAAATTTAAATTACCTGTAGTACCTGCTAATATGCAAACAATCATCGATGAATCTATTGCAATTAAATTAGCTGAAAACGGCTACTTTTATATTATGCACCGTTTCAATCCTGAAACTCGTGCAGAATTTATTCGAAATATGCATTCACGTAAATTAATCGCATCTATTTCTGTTGGTGTGAAAGAGGAAGAATACGCGTTCATCGAACAGTTAGCAGTAGAAGAGTTAATTCCTGAATTTATTACAATTGATATTGCTCACGGTCATTCGAATGCGGTTATCGAAATGATTAAACATATTAAAACACATTTACCACAAAGCTTTGTTATTGCTGGTAATGTCGGAACACCTGAAGCAGTTCGTGAACTCGAAAATGCTGGGGCAGATGCAACAAAAGTCGGCATCGGACCAGGTAAAGTATGTATTACAAAAATTAAAACAGGTTTCGGTACAGGTGGTTGGCAATTAGCCGCTCTTCGTTGGTGTGCAAAAGCTGCAACAAAACCGATTATCGCTGACGGTGGTATTCGTACCCATGGTGATATTGCGAAGTCTGTTCGTTTTGGTGCTTCCATGGTGATGATCGGTTCCCTATTTGCAGGTCATGAAGAATCTCCTGGTCAAACCGTCGTAAAAGACGGAAAAATGTTTAAAGAATATTTTGGTTCAGCATCTGAATTCCAAAAAGGCGAAAAGAAAAATGTCGAAGGGAAAAAAATGTATGTTGAACATAAAGGTTCTTTGATGGACACTTTAACTGAAATGGAACAAGACTTACAATCCTCTATTTCCTACGCTGGTGGAAATAAGCTTGATGCTATTCGCACAGTTGATTATGTAGTTGTGAAAAATTCCATCTTTAACGGAGATAAAGTATATTAATTCATTAAAAATAAATTTTATTTATCTTTAGAAAACGTGGTAAACGATGAAACTCGAAGAAATTCAATATTTTTTCGAGTTTCTTTTACTTTCTTATTTCATTATTTCTCTATATTTTTCATACCATTTTTCCCATTCATTTTCAGGATAATGGTTTTTTTCATTATTGACGACATCAGCGAAATGAAATAAACAAACATGCCAACCAGCTAAATCTTTTGGTGTATGATCTGTTATTTCTGTTAGCACTTGTTTCAGTAGAAGTTGTGTCCCTTCTTCTTCCGGTCGAATTTCAAACCTTACAAAATCCTTTCCCCATTCAAATTCCAAAACTCTTCCCTCTTCAAAGTCGGTAATTGTTATCTCCTCTACAGTTCCTAAGTCGTCATGGAAATGGAATTGTATGTTTCCTCCCTTTCTTAAATCCGTTATTTCGAGGTGATCCATCCACAATTTCAAGTTTTCATTGTTTGTTAAGACATTCCAAACTTCGGCTGGTGATGAAGAAAATATTCTCTTGTATTCAGCTATTGTACCGTGATTATTTTTATATAAAGAAGCTAGCATAATCGTTTCCTCCTAATTTGTCCTGATTAAATTATGGGAAAAAGTAAAAAATGGCTACTTTCAATGAATAGCCATTAGTTTACATGTTAATATTTCCATTTACTTTTTACGTTAGGTAATGAAAGGTTCAATGAAAATTAATTTGATTTAACTTCCACTTCTTCCTTTCCCCAATTTAACGTGAAATGGTTGAAAGGATATATTCTCATTTTGGACTCTCCTAAAACAGCATCAATCGATATTAATCCATAATGTCTACTATCAAAACTTGTTAAGCGATTATCACCTAAAACGAATAAATAACCTTCTGGTACAGTTTTTTCACCAGTATAGTCTTCTAAAGTGAAATTTTCAGTTACCCTTCTTTGGAAGGGGTTATCCGTTTCACGATTAACATACGGTTCTTCATATTCAATGCCATTCACAATTAAAATGTCCTCTTTCATTTCTACCGTATCTCCAGGTAACCCAATTACTCGTTTTATATAGTATTCATCTTCTACCGGGGATTTAAAGACGATATGATCGAATCGATCAATCTCGCTAATTTTACTCACAATAATGACATCTTTATTCTCATAAGTCGGTACCATGGAAGCACCCTTAACCACAATTGGGGAGAAAAGAAATTCTCGACAAATAAAAGAAATTACAATTCCGAATAATATAGCGACTAACCAAGACATAAACTCATTTTTATTTTTTCGTTCTTTTTTCATTCAATATCCCCCTCCTCTATCTATAAACTACATGCTCTTCCTATGGGATATTAAAAATTGTTCATCCCTAACCTTATTTAGATGTATGCTTTAAAATATTCGCGCATTCAACGGGAAATGAAACAATGATCATTTAATTATGTTGGACGATTTCTTTTAAAGCAAGCCATGTGCGGTCTTGTTCCTTTTGTATTGAAACAGGGCGGTCATAAAATGTAGATAAAATATCTTCTGTAAATAAAAACTCTGACAAGCCTTGGTCAAAAACTTCTCCATTTTTTAATAACAACGTATGGCTAAAGCAAGGTAACACTTCTTCTACATGATGAGTTACGTATATCATAGTTGGACATTCTTTTTGCATGCTTAAATCGTTAATCAAATCAAGTAAATGTTCCCGCATAATTATATCTAAACCATTACAAGGCTCATCAAAAATAAGAAGTTCAGGTTGTGCCATTAAAGCCCTAGCAATTAAAACTTTTTGACGTTCCCCTTGCGATAAAGTTCCATATTCTTTATCTTGCAAATGATTGCATTGTAATAGCTCCATATAATGCTCGGCAAGTTGAATATCACTTTTTTCTACTGATTCCCATAATCCAATCGATGCAAACTTTCCGCTTAATACAATGCTTAATACACTTTCAAAAGGTTGGATTTGTTGCTGCAATGAAGCACTTACAAGCCCAATCCTTTTACGTAAGTCTGGTAAGTATGTTTTTCCAAAGAGTTGATGAAACACTTCTACTTGACCTGTTGTTGGATGTAAATAACCATTTAACACATTCAAAAGGGTTGTTTTGCCAGAACCGTTTAAACCTAAAATCGACCAATGTTCTCCTTTTTCAACATGCCAACTTACATTTTTTAGAATGGTTTTTTTATTTTTTATAACAGAAACATTAGTTAATTGAATCATGGAATTCCTCCTTCAACTTCCATAAGCTCCTAGTCAATGACAATTGGTTCTATTCACACTGTAAATCTTGTTGTAGAAAGATAGCTTGAAAAATATGTACAAACTTTTCGTCTATAATTTCGAACTATTTACTTTATTTTAATACTTCCGAACATTGAATAACATATAAAAATAAAAAATGAAGGAGATACGTTTAAATCCCTCCATTTTTTATACGACTAACTATACAACTTCATCCATTCCATAAAGTTGGCCACTACTGAATCGAGGAATTGTACAGTACCTTCATCTGTTATATTTCCTTTATCATCCATTTTCGTATGAACCGCTCCAATATATACATCATTCCCAATTAAAACAGGTGATGAAAGACCAATTGCAAATAATATATCCCGCAAGTGCATTTGAGCTTTTGCAGTTCCTAGATTCCCCATTGACGCCCCCATGATCCAAGACGGTTTACCAATCATTACTTTATCCACCCTTGATAGCCAATCAATCGCATTCCCTAAAACACCAGGAATAGATGAATTGTATTCTGGGGTTACCCATAAAACAGCTTGCGCTTCTTTTACCTTCTGTTTAAAATCAAGCACTTCTTGTGGAGGATTTTCCTCGATGTCCTGATTGTACATAGGAATATCATTTAATGTTAATATTTCTAAATCAAACTTATCTGCGTAACGTTTTTGTACAAATTGAGCCAATTTTTTATTATAAGAGTCTTTTCGTATACTACCGACTATCGCTACTACTTTCATTTCTTTTCCCTCCATTTTCACTTTTCAAATTATTTTCTGCAGTTTGCTCATTTTCATGCCAAAATGAAAACCATTATGTAATTAAAATAAAATAGTAAAATCCCTACTTACGTAAAATAAATAGGGATCTTATGATTATTTATTTCGAACTGTTTGAAGTGCAGTGCTCCATGCAATAACTTGATCTAACATGTCATTTACAGATTGGGCTTGAACTTCTTTCGGTTTAAAATCAGTCCCATTTTCAAAATCAGTGAATAAAGATAATGCTGGATGAACACGAACATCGGCAATCAATAATTCACCACAAATGCCACGTAAATGTTCTGCCGCTCTCGCTCCACCTACAGAGCCATAACTTACGATACCTGCTGCTTTATGATTCCATTCTTCTCGAAGAAAATCGAGGGCATTTTTTAGTGCACCTGTTATCGAATGATTATATTCCTGAACGATAAATACAAAACCATCGCAACCATTAATTTTACTAGACCATTGGGCAGCACCTGATGCATCACCGCCAGGTTCACCTAAAAACGGTAATTTATAATCAGCAATGTCGATAATTTCATAAGTTGCATCACCACGAGCGTCTCCAATTTTCTTTACCCACTCACCAACTTGTGGACTTACTCGACCTTCTCGTGTACTTCCTAAAATAATACCGATGTTCAGCATTTCATTACCTCCATATAAAATTTAATAAGAAAATATTTTCCAATTGATTAAACAAGTAGAAAATTACCCTTAATTCATTCGAATTTTGATAGAACATTCTGTTGTTATTTTCACCAAAATAATCAATTGTAATCACTTTTTGAATTGAAATAAAATTCTTATTATTATGCATTATAACTATTTTTTTCTATAATGGGTAATAACTTGCTCCCGAGCTATTATTGTTTATTTTTCAAACTATTTTGTAAGTTCTCGATTGTATCTAGTAAGCTTTGATATTCTGAAATGATCGGAATTTCTTTACCAATGACAGAATCTTTTCTTTCTGCTGCATTGGCCAAAGTCTCAAAAATTAATAAAAAACGAGCCATCTTCTGATCATCAAGTGTAGGACGTGAGTGGAATTTAGAATATTTATCTAACAAAAACGCTAATTCTTCTAACGAATAAACAATTGGCCAATAATACTCTAACGCCCTTTTATCTTTTGGAATTTCACCTGCTGCTGTATCGTAAACGGTACTTAAATTAGCCATATTTGTTTCCATCTTATTAAATTCTATATTTTTTCCATAATGTTGATAAATCTTATTACCCGAAAACAGTGCATAAAAGACTTGTCCTTGACTTCGAATCGTTTTGGCAATTAAGTGAGGTAGTCTACTGGATGCAGATTTTCGACCGATTAACCATACACCGATTAAACCAATCGCTATCCCAATGATTACATCAATTAGTCGAGCAGTTGCAAAATATGTAAATGCATAATGCCCTTTAGAACCTGCTTCAGCCATGATTAAAGCATTCGGAGTAAAAAATAAGGCGGCTAAACCATAATTTTTAACGATAAATAACTCAGTAATGAATGTTAAAAGAAAAACGAGAAAGGCAATAATATATCCGGTTGGATGAAAAGCGAGGATGAAGCTTGCAATTAATATACCAAAAATAGTTCCTAAACTTCTTTGTATCCCTCTATGAAGAGTCGCGACAACTGTGGCACCACTCATAACCGCAACACATGAAAGAGGTACCCAAAAGGAACGATCTAAATCCAACTCATAGGCAATGATAGCGGCAAGCATCGTAAAAATACCAAATCGTATTGAGTTAATGAAAATAATTGAATTTATATCAAAAGCCCCTAATAATACTCTTTTTGCTGTAGGCTTTGAAATTTCCACTTGTTCTAGTAATTTCGTTTTGGAAACCGATAAACTATTTTTTGCCTCATTAATTTCTATAAATAATTGGGCCATATGCTCTTCCATATGATTTGGATGTGGTAAAGGGATCGTTTCTACTTCATGAAATTTTTTTGAATCGACGATATGGGCGATGGTACGTAAAGATTCTCCAAACTCGATAGGTATTTGCTCTTTTCTATCAGTAAAATGTTCGACTGCATATAAAAAGATTTTATTAGCATAATTATTTAACACATACAGATGATTGAAAACATCCGTTCTACGCCAAGGAATGTAACCCGATGCAATTATTTGGCTAGCTTCCTTTAAAGTAGCCATAACAGCGTGTTGAGCATCATTCTCTTTTTCAGTCCCGATGGCATCTAAAAAATTAGCTAATTGTATATAGGATCTTTTTACAACTACCCTTTCAGGTCCGTGTGGGTTAAAAAACCATCCACTCATGGCAATGATCCATGAAAATACCCCACCTAAAAAGGCTAAACCAGCTCTCATAAAGGCTTCTTCTGGGGCGACTGGCATCCCCGTTGTCATCGCAAATATGAGAACAAAAAATATAGCTGAAGGACCAATTAATCGAAATGCTCCAAATATAAATAACCCGGTTGCCCCAATGAGTCCCATTACAATTGCGGCGAAAATAGGATAAGGAGCCAAAACAGTTCCTAAAAATACACATAACGTAATCGCTAAAATACACCATGTAAGCTTTTTTGCTAATTGGGCATAAGGTATAGGAAATACATATAAATAAGTAAAACCACCCAATCCTGCGAGTAATCCATACTCTAAACTACCAAACAATAACCCAACTGCAATCGGAAACCCTGCAGCAAAACCAGCTAAAAGAGCCTTTAACCATGGAAATGGTTTTTTATTAACCGTTAAAGCTTGTTTAAAAATTGAAGGACTATGTATCGTATTCCCCATGACAGTTCTCTCCTTACATAAAAAATACCATTCAAATTATTTTTCCCTAATCCATAACTAGATAATCAGAAGGTAAAAATTCATATAATTAATGAATATAAAAATCGCTCCTACTTTGAAAGAGGAACGATTGCTCTATTATTTATTATATCACAATCATTTCCTTCCCCATTCTATTTGTATACAATTAGAAAAGACGGTAAAAACTTATGCAATTCGTGATAGAATAGAGAAAACGGGGGTATTTTTATGCATAATACAAAACCTATATACTATCATTTTCTAGAACATAATAAATGGAAAGTTTATATCGCTTGTACAGAAAAGGGACTTTGTTACGTCGGCACTGAGCATTCATCAATTGAAGATTTAATTTCATGTTGTAGTAAACAGTTTCCGAATAGTGAGATCGTCGAAAATGAAGAAAAGTTAACTCTATATAAAAATGAACTTATTGAATACTTTGAAGGTAAAAGAACCCAATTTACTTTTTCCTTTGACATTAGTGGAACTGCTTTCCAAATGGCTGTTTGGAAGGTGTTACAAGAGATTCCCTTTGGCCAAACGAAGTGCTACTCAGATATTGCCTTCAAAATTGGAAATCCGAAGGCCGTTCGAGCAGTCGGTACTGCTATCGGAGCAAATCCTGTGGCCATTGCAATTCCCTGCCACCGCGTATTAGGAAAAAACGGAACTTTAACCGGATTCAGTGGCGGACTGGATGTAAAAGAAAAACTACTAACTCTAGAAGGAATTACATATAAACCATAGTAAAACAAAAAGCAGTGCAAATTGCACTGCTTTTGACTAATCGATGATATATCCATTTTCATCTCTTTGTTCATCATATTCGAATGTTTTTGGTTTGCGTACAAAACACATAATCGCAGCAATAATTAATAAAATTCCCGAAATCGAAACGATACCTGATAAAACTGCTGCAATGATAAATAAAATTCCCGCCAATTTAGCATTTTGATTTACTTTAACAGCCCCAACTACTGCTAATACAATTGCAATAATAGCAACTACGACTACTAACCAACCAATCGTGTTAATAAGTGCCATAACATCATCCATAATTTCCATACCGTATACAGGGTCGTATCCGTTTATACTTGCATCTTCATAAATCGAATTCTCAAACTCAGTTTGAAAGGCTGGATCCTCAACAATCATTTTACTTATAAATAACATGAAAATTAAAAACCCTACACCTATTAAATTTAATACAGCAGACACAATACTTAATATTCTTTCACCAGTTCTTTTCATTTTCATTCTCCCTTACTAAATTTTTCTATATTTTTAATAACATCTTCCACAGTACTCACAATGACACCATGTTGCTTAATAATTCCAATTACAAATAAATTGCGATAGATGAATTGATTTTCAGTCCCATCTTGGATGAGGGCATCTATTTTTTGTTGATTATCTCGACCAAGTTGACGTACATCTGAGAAAAGAGCGACGATCGGCCGGTTAAAAGTAGAAAATACACCAATCTCAGCAGCAACACCAGAATCTACTTCAATTCCATCTAAGACAGCGATTAAAATATCACTTTCCTGTAATTTTTCCAAATCTGCACTGGCAATCGCTAAACTATCAGCAAAGCTTTGTTTATCATTAATCACATCGTTTTCCTGTGGTACATATAAATCAATATTTGGTATTGCTTTTCGTATTTCTTTTGCTAATAATTCATTTACTAATCGATCTCCGATGGAAAATAAACCATTTGCCAAGTAAGCTTTCATGTTCATTACCGCCTTTAATGTATGTATGAAAAAACGATTATATAACTAAAGATTCCATCCAAACCAAAAGAATAAAATCCCTCCCAATAGATTAATTCCGGTAAATAGAAGAGCCATTCTCCACTGTTTTGAATCGATCAATTTGACCAAATCAAATGCAAAGGTTGAAAAGGTTGTAAATCCACCTAACACACCTATCGTTAAAAACGATAACATTGTACTTTCGATAAATGTCCAAGAACCTACATTACCTAATAAAAACGAACCTAATAAATTGACGAGAGCAGTAGCCCAAAAGGAAGGAACATCCATTTGTTGAATGAAACGTTGTGTACTATATCTTAATGTAGCCCCTACTCCACCCCCAAGGGCGACTAAGATCCACTCCATTTAGTCATCCCTCGATTCAAATAATACCCTCCGAAAGCAGCCAAAAAACAAGAGAGTGTCATTGCTATTCCATAAAGGATACCAACTACCTGATTTTCCTGTAATTGATGAAACCAATATTCGGAAAAGGTTGAAAATGTTGTAAAAGCACCTAGCATACCAGTTGTGAAAAGAAGTTTTAATTTATTTTCTTTCCTTTCAAAATAACCGTTTAAGCTCCCTAGAGCAAAACTGCCCAATACATTCACAACCCACAACATAATCGAAACACTCGTAAGTGATTGGACGATAAAACGTAAAAGAGAGCCAATCATACCGCCTAAGAAGACTTGAAACAAATTTTTCAATAATACCTCTCCAAATGAAACAATTTAATGTTAAAAATAGTATTTTAGAACTTCAATGAAAATGAAATACTCTATTAACATAGAGTTTTTAACAAGAAGTACCATCCTATTTCCTAATTTTCCCCATCTATCCAAATTTACCTATTTAGTAGTATACACTGTTCCGAGTCCTTATTTCAAACCTTTTAAAAGTAAGAATCTCTTATTTAAATGACGATTTTTTATCAAGATTGATTGTTTCCTCTTTCTATACGGGGCAATAACAAAAAAGTTTCACTAACCATAGTTGAATATTAGGTTAATTATTTTAATTTATGAATATAATTTAATAAGGTAGAAATTAGACTTAACGATTGGAGTTAACTACATGAGTATGTCTGAAATCTTTGAATTACTAAATAAACTTGATTCTGAACTTTACTATTATATAGATAAATTTGGGATATACATTTACTTTATCCTATTTCTAATCGTATTTGGCAAGACAGGTTTTGTTATTTTAACTTTTTTACCAGGTGATTCCCTTGTATTTGCTAGTGGGACAATTGCTGCAGTAGGGGAATTAAATATAGTGATTTTATTTCTTTTATTTTTTATCGCAACCTCTTTAGCTGATAGTAACAATTTTTTTATCGGACGAAATTTTGCTAAAATACCAACCGAAAAAATAAAGTTTATTCCACTATCTACGATTGATCGGGCGAGAGAGTTTCTAGATGAATATGGAAAAATTGCCATTACATTTTCAAGGTTTATTCCTTTGATGAGAACGATGACACCATTTATCGCTGCATATACTGGACATCCGTACTATCATTTTGTACGTTACAATATCATCGGCGCTTTCATTTGGACGACAGTTTGGCTTGGTACAGGTTTTGCACTAGGAAATATTCCTTGGGTAGAAAAAAATTTATTTGTCACATTAATGCTTATTACTGTAATCATGTTTATTCCGGGTATATTTGGTTTCATATCACACTTTCGGAAAAAACATACGACCATTGCAGAAAATACCGAAGTATAAAAACTAAAAAAATAGCTAATAGGCTGATTTTATAACTTGCCATTTACGTTTCTTTTTTGAAACATGACGGTTAAATAATTTCATCGCCTATTAGCATTTTAATTTTTACGTGTTTAACGCACTTTCATCCTGTCGCATTTTTTCTAAATAATCGATTATTTCTCGAATACCTTCCAAAGAATTAACTAATATTTTCGGATCAACACACGTTATCATCCGATCTTCCAAATTGGCTACAGCCGTGAAATATTGGGTTTTTGTATAATTTACTAGTCCTACTTGATGAATATCCGTTCCAGAAAAATCTACTATTTCCTTTGCTTCACTAACAACTAAACCAAAATGAACAATATCGGTATTGACTACGATAATGCGACATAACTCCCCGTAACTTTCTCTATTATATAAAATACGATTGAGATCAATAATTGGAATTATTTCTCCTCGAATTTTCGTAAAACCAAGTAAATAAATCGGTAGGTGTGGAATCGGTGTAACATTATTTAATTTTTCAATTGATACTACTTGTTCAACTGGTACAGCATATTCTTCATTACCACAACCAAAAATAAGTGCTTGATTAAATGTCATTGCTATCACCTCGTTACTCTACTTTGCAGAGCATTTTACAATCTCCACTAATAAATCGGCTAATTTCTCCAATTCTTCAATAGGCATACGCTCTTTTGTCGTATGAATTTCTTCATAGCCGACAGAGAGATTTACAGTTGGAATACCAAAACCAGCGATAACATTGGCATCGCTCCCCCCACCTGAAGTACCTAATAATGGTTTGCGTCCAACTTTTGTGACAGCTTCCATCGCAATTTGTACAACACGATCAGATTCTGTAACAGAAAAGCCTGGATACATTAATTTAACTTCAACTTCAGCACGTCCCCCTAAACTTTGGGAAACATTTTCGAAAGTTTCTTTCATATGTTTCGTTTGAGCATCTAATTTATCTTTATTAATCGAACGAGCTTCAGCTAAAATATACACTTCATCACAAACAATGTTTGTAGCTTTCCCACCTTCGAATCGCCCAATATTTGCCGTTGTTTCTTCATCGATTCGACCGAGATTCATTTTTGCAATCGCTTTGGAAGCTAACGTAATCGCTGAAATTCCTTTTTCAGGTGCCACACCTGCATGGGCAGTTTTACCATAAATCTTTGTTTCAATTTTCGCTTGGAATGGGGCTGCAGTTACAATTCCACCTACTTTCCCATCGCTATCTACAGCAAATCCGTATTTAGCTTGAATGAATGATGGGTCCAATTCTTTTGCACCTGCCAAACCACTTTCTTCTCCAGCAGTAATAATAAATTGAATTGTACCATGATCAATATTTTGTTCTTTTAAACGTTTCGCCATTTCGAAAAGCGCTGCCATTCCTGCTTTATCGTCTGCACCTAAGATGGTTGTTCCGTCAGAATAGATATATCCATCTTCTCTAATCTCCGGTTTAATGCCAACTCCCGGGACGACTGTATCCATGTGTACAGTAAAATAAATTGGATCTGCTTCTATTGTACCTTGTAATGTGGCAATAATATTACCAGCAGCATGACCATTTCGTGTATGTGCATCATCTTGAAAAACTTCGAATCCCATATCTTTTAATTTTTTTACTAGAATTGGTGCAATGACCTCTTCATGTTTTGTTTCAGAATCAATTTGAACTAATTCTAAAAATTCGTTTACTAAACGACTATTCATGTAAAAAAACTCCCTTTTCTTTGGATAATCTCCATCTTATTTTACGCCTCTCTAGAAAGGAGCACAAACCTAAAGGTTTCTTTTTTGACCAAAAATTTCATTTTCCTTTTTTATTTTCGGAAAATTTGGTTACACTTTTTTAAATAAAAACAGGCGATTCATAAAGAATCGCCCATTCATCGTTGACTAAAACTTGATTTATATTAGATGTAGAAAAACTTACAAAACGATTAAACTAATAATCCGCCGCCATTTTTAATGTAATTTTGAATACCTTCAGCAGCTAAGTATGATAATGCTCCAACTGTACCAGTTGGGTTAAAACATGAGTTGTGTGGGAACGAAGATGCACCTACTACAAATACATTTTCTACTTCCCACATTTGTTGATATTTATTTAGGGCAGATGTTTCTGGATCTGATCCCATTATAACGCCACCAGTATTGTGGGTATTTGTATCTTTATTTACACTGAAGTTACCTTGTTCTTCTGAAGTTTCGATAATATCCGCACCGATTTTTTCACCGATTTCACGCGTTTTTGTCGCCATGAATTTTACTAATTCACGGTCATTATCCGTATATTCATACGTCATACGCAGTAAAGGATAACCCCAAGCATCTTTATATTCAGGATCAAGGTCTAAGTAGTTTTCGCGGTGTGGCATACTTGCACCCTGTGTTTTTACTGGGAAGTTTGAGTTCGCATATTTAATGGATTGCTTTTTAAATTCTGCACCCCAGTTAGGTGTACCTTTTGGCACACGGTTCGTTGCAATCGGACGATCACCGTATTGAGTAGAGCGAATACCAGCTCCATGAATAAAGTTTACATCGGAATGGTCAAAATTATCACCCATATATTCGGCAATTTCAATCCCTAATGCACCAGCACCGCCGTATAAGTTAAACTCTTTATCTTCAAAGAATAATTGCGTTGTACCACCAGTTACTTGGTAACAATAGTTTTTCCCAATCGTACCTTTACCTGTTTTCGGGTCATAAGGTGTACCTAAGTTCGAGTTTAATAATAAACGTGCGTTATTAAATACATAAGAAGTGATAACAACGACATCAGCAGGTTGTTCGAATTTTTCACCCGTTAACATATCTACGTAAAGTACGCCCGTTGCTTTACCATTAGCAGAAGTAATTTCTAATACGTTCGCATGTGTACGTAGGTCCAGTTTACCTGTTTGTTTTGCTACAGGAATCACTGTTACAGCAGGATCACCTTTTGCTCCGTATTCACATCCGAAGTTTTCACAGTATGCACAGTATTGACACGCACCACGTTGAATACCATCTGGATTTGTATAAGATTCAGAAAGGTTGGCTGCTGGAATTACGAACGGTTTATATCCTAGGCTTGTTGCAGCTTCTTCAAAAGTTTTCATGATTGGCGTTTTTACTAATGGGCCAGTTGGATATGGTTTCGCACGTTTACCCCACAGTTCAACTTCTTCCCCAGAAATACCAGCCATATATTCAAATTTTTCATAGTAAGGCTCAAGTTCATCATAAGTAATTCCCCAGTCTTGAAGCGTCATCCAACCTGGAATTTTACCTTCGCCATAACGATCAACTGTTTGGGAACGAATTTCGAAATCATATGGTAAAAAACGATATGTTTGTCCATTCCAGTGGGAACCTGCTCCCCCTACTCCATCACCAACGATGAAAGTACCGTAATGGCGCATTGGAAGTGCCTTTTGTTTTAAAGAACTACGATAAGTAATTGTCTCTTTTGATAAATCTTGCATTAACTCTGTACGATGTTGATAACGTAACTCATCGTGAGCCATTGTATAGTCTGCTGTTGTACGATCTTTACCACGTTCCAGCCCGACTACGTTAATTCCAGCCTTTGTTAGTTCTGCGGAAACAATACCGCCTGCCCAACCCATACCGACTACTACTACTTGGGCTTTATCTAATTTTGTTACCATGTAAGTGTCAATCCTTTCTACTATCCAAATGTTAGCTCATGTGGCTACTTAAGCCCTCTGGTTTTAATTCGATAAATTCATCACTTTGAATTTCATTTACATATTGCATACGAGAACCTGGATACTTACGCATTGCCCAGCCTTTCATTTCATTATTACCGCCGTACATTGGATCTGCGTAAACCCCTTCAATTGTCATCGTACGTAATAAACTGAAGAATTCACCTGAACCTGTATTACCGTATAATGTCACTTTTCCTTCACTGAAAGCGGTTAAAACTTCATCTTGTTGTTCAGGTTCTAATCCTGTAAATACGGCATCATAGTTTTCTTTTGAATATGCATCAAGAGCTTCTAAACCTGCACGGAATAAATCTTTACGTAATAATTTCGTTTGTGGACCTTGATTTTCTCCCGGTTTATAAAATGCACCTAAACGATAATCTTTTACATTATTACCCCATTGACCTGCGAGTTGGTGGTCAATATAAACGGCTGCTCCTAATTCTTTAGCGCCTGGGCCGTTCTCATCTTCTGGATAAATTCGCTCAACTGCTGCAGCAGCCGTTTGGTATTCTGCAGGAGTAAAGAACATTAACGCGTGGTTATAATTTGTTGTTGTACCCCCACCATGTGCTGCTTCATGTTCTGTCGTCGTAGTACCTTCATTATTTTTTACTACTAAACTTGTTACAGCTCCACCAAGTACTAATCCCCCAAGGGTCAAACCTGAATTCTTTAAGAAATTACGTCTCGTCGAACGTTTTTCTGTGAAGTTTTCTTTCTCTGCCATGATGACTCCTCCTTAAATTAACTAAACATAGCTCCAAAATTAAAATAAATTGTAAATACTATTGATGTAATAATCATCGTAAGCATGAAGCCTAAATGTCTTAAGCCGATCCAGCAACCTATAATAATGGCTAAACCTACAGCTGTTCCAATAAGCGCGAAGGCTGGTACAGAACTGTTGTATACATTTATAGTAAATGCATAACCTACAGTTAATGTAATTCCGGATAACACTTGTAAGATTGTAAAAAGCTCATCGCGGCTATACTCTGTCATGATAATTCCCTCCTTACCTTTCCACTCAAATAAAAGGAATTAATAATTTACTTTTTGGATAAAGAGTGTATAATTTACTTCTGTGTCCTACAAAACCATTTCATTTTATAACAGGATTGTATACAATGTAAAGTGCTTATCTTGAAATTGAAATTTTCCTGTTAATTTTTTCTTTAATAGTTTGTTTTGAAAGGTTGGTGAAAAAATGGAAGAAAAAGAATATACATTAGTTGAGCATTTAGAAGAACTTCGCAAACGATTAATTATTATTTGCGTAGTCTTCGTTGTGACACTATTGATCGGTTTCATTTTCGCACCGGATATTTTACAATTTTTAAAATCTCAAGATGTTGCAAAACATGTTGATTGGAACGTTTTTGGTTATACAGATGGCATCTCAATTTACGTGAAATGTGCACTAATTGTATCGATTTGTATTACATTACCGATTGCAATGCATCAACTTTGGTTATTTACTAAACCTGCTCTAACTGATCAAGAATCTAATAGTGCAGCAATCTTCATTCCAGTAGCCTTTCTTTTATTTATTATAGGAATATCATTTAGTTACTTTATTTTATTCCCACTTATGCTAAATTTTATGTCCAATATTAATGAATCGATTGGTGCAACTGAAACTTATGGAATGAAACAGTACTTTACATTAATGTTTAACTTACTTATTCCTGTAGGTCTCGTTTTTGAATTGCCGGTAATAATATTATTTTTAACCAAGTTAGGGATTGTTACTCCAAATCGACTAAGAAAAATGAGAAAAGTATCTTATTTCATTCTAATCGTGATCGGTGTCATGATTTCGCCACCAGATTTTGTATCAGATTTTTTAATTATTATTCCGCTATTACTTTTATTTGAAATAAGTATTATCGTTTCAGAAAAAACTTATAAAAAACAGTTAAAAACAGCACAACAAGAAGGAACCGAATAACAATTATTTTTTAAGGAGGATTTTTTCATGTTTCAATCTATCGGAGTTCCAGGATTAATTATCATCCTAGTCATTGCATTAATTCTTTTCGGACCATCAAAATTACCTCAATTAGGTCGTGCAGTTGGACAAACATTAAAGGAATTTAAAGCTTCAACGAAAGATGTTGTTGACGATGTATCTGGTGAATTTAAAGAAGTAAAAGAAGAATTCACTTTAGTAGATAATAAAAAAGAAGAGGCTGCAAATAAATAAGTCCGCTTTCAAACAAACTATTTGTCCCCTCTATATACGAGTGAGCCTAACAGATACACGAATATTTAGAGGGGATTAAAAGTTGAAATACACTTATATCTTTTGCAGTAAACAAATTGGAGGAAAAACTGTATGTTGAACTCAATTGGTATCCCTGGGTTAATTATTATTTTAGTTATTATTTTAATCATCTTTGGTCCTTCCAAACTGCCAAAGTTAGGCCGTTCAATTGGCGAATCATTAAAAAACTTTAAGGATTCAACAAAAAATGTCATTAACGATGAAGATGATGAGAAAAAAGAACAATAACCTAGGACCTTATGAAATTTTCATAACCTATTAACATATTTTTCAATAGAAAACTTTAATTTTTGTAACACTTGAAGTTTTCCCGTTTCAACAACTTAGAAAAAAATATATCCATACCCATTTGTCCAATGGTTTGAAAGTTACTAACGACAAAAAAGATGGTAGGAATACATCCCACCACCCTTTTTATGTTGTTGACTAGAAACTTATTTAAATATTATAAGACTATTTCTATTTAACTTTGTTTTACTATTTCATTTCAGACAAAATTATACTAAAGAGCCGCCACCGTTTTTAAGGTATTTTTCAATTCCTTCTGCAGCACGGTATGCTAGTGCACCTACAGTTCCAGTTGGGTTCATACCTGAGTTATGCGGGAAGGCACTTGCACCAGGGATAAAGACGTTTTCACAATCCCACATTTGTAGGTAGCTATTTAAAACTGAAGTTTCTGGATCAGCACCCATAATTGCGCCACCTGTGTTATGCGTTGTTTGATATTTTGTAGTATCCCAATCACCTTGGTCACCAGCTGGATCAATAATATCAGCACCCATTTCTTTCATGATTTTAGTCGTAATATCACGAATGAATTTTTGTTGATTACGTTCGTTTTCACGATAGTTAAATGTCATACGTAATAATGGGTCACCAAATTGGTCAGTATATGTAGGATCAAGGTCTAAGTAGTTATTTTTATGAGGCATTACAGATCCTTGGCTACCAATACTTAAAGTACGGTTTGCATATTTTACAGATGCATCTTTGAATTCAGCTCCCCAAGAAGGTGTTCCTTTTGGAGTAGAGTTATTCGCGATTGGACGTTTACCATAATGACCTAATGCAATGTTTCCACCGTGAATGAAATCTAAATCTGTATGATCAAAATTGTCACCATTAAAATCATCAAGAACCGAAGCTAATGCACCAGTACCGGCGTATAAGTTGAATTCTTTATCTTCAAAGTAACCAGTAGTACTTGCTGAAGTAATTTGGTACGCATAGTTTTTACCAACGACACCTTTACCCGTTTTAGGATCGTATGGTTTACCAAGTTTAGAATTCAATAATAAACGTACATTGTTAATTGCATATGCAGAAATCACAACAACATCCGCTTCTTGGATAAACTCTTCACCTGTATTAGTATCCACATACAATACACCAGTAGCTTTACCATTTTCATGTAAAACTCGACGAACATAACTGAAATTACGAACTTCGTGGTTTCCTGTTTCTTTTGCAACTGGTAAAACTGTTACGACTGGTGATGCTTTTGCACCATATTCACAGCCAAAACGCTCACAGAATCCACAATATTGGCAAGCTCCACGTGTAATTCCATCTGGATTTGTGTAATCTTCTGATAATGTTGCAGCAGGAGCTGTATATGGATGATATCCTAATTTAGTTGCTGCTTCTTTAAACATTTTCATTGAAGGAGTATTTAATAATGGAGCTGTTGGATATTCAACTTTTGGTGAACCTGGGAATGGATTCTGTTCTCCTGATAGACCAATTAGTTGATCAAATTTATCGAAATAAGGTTCTAATTCATCATACGTAATACCCCAATCTTGCAATGGCATATCTGCAGGTATTTTATCTTTCCCGTAACGTTCAACCGTTTTTGTATAAATTTCAAAATCGTAAGGCATGAAACGATAAGTTAAACCGTTCCAGTGCTCACCAGAACCACCTAAACCATCACCGATTAAGAATGAACCATGTTGGCGCATTGGTAATGCTGTTTGATCAGGATCATGACGAAGTGTCCAAGTTTCTTTTGATAAATCTTGCATCATTTCTAAACGTGAAGCATAACGAAGTTCATCGTGTACCATTAAGTAATCAGCAGTCGTACGGGCTTTACCGCGCTCTAGACCTACTACTTTATATCCTTTTTTGGCTAGTTCTGCGGCAATAATACCACCAGTCCAACCAACACCTACCGTTACTATATCTACCTTTGGTAATTTTGTTGCCATTTTCATTACTCCATTCTAATTAGTGATTATGTTGAGCATTTAATCCTTGTGGTTCAATTGCTACAAATTCTTCTTTTTCAATTATGTTTTTGAAGCTCATTTGGTGACCTGGGAAGTTTTTCATTTTCCAGCCAGCCATATCCTTATTACCACCGTATAATGGATCTGAATATGCCCCTTCTAAAGTTGCACCACGCAATAATTTAAAGAAAAATGACGGTTTTATAGCAGCTTTCATTGTTACTTCATCTGCTTCAACAGCCTTAAGAATTTCTACTTGTTGTTCAGCAGTGATTGAATAAAACGTGTTATCAAAACGTTTTTTCGCTTCATCGTTTAATAAATTTATACCTAATGTAAAAATTTGTTGACGATTCAAATGAGTTTGATATCCAAATAACGGGGATGCTTCAGGACTAAATGGTCCTTGAGTGTATTCTTTGGAGTTTAAGCCCCATGCTCCTGCTAATTGATGATCGATGAAATAAGCTACTAATAAGGACTTTGCACCAGGGCCAATTTCTGTTTCGGGGAAAATTTGTTCAGTCGCCGCTTCAATCGTTGAGTATTGTTCCGGTGTGAAGAACATTAATGCTTGATTATAATTAGCTGTACTGTGGGAATGTGAAGGATCTGCAGTAGTTGTAATTGTTTCATCTTTTTTCGTTACTAAACTTGTTACAGCTCCACCAAGCACTAAACCACCAATTGTTAAACCAGAATTTTTCAAAAAGTTCCTTCTTGTAGAACGTTTTTCTGTGAAGTTTTCTTTCTCTGACATCATGACTCCTCCTAAAATTAACTAAACATTGCTCCAAAGTTAAAATAAATCGCATAAATAATTGACGTTATAATCATTGCAAGCATAAAGGTTAAATGTTTTAACCCTAACCAACATCCGATAATTATGGCAAGGCCGACCGCTGAACCAATTAATGCAAATGCTGGAACAGTTTGATGAAAGTTTGCGACGGAAAAGGCATAACCTACCGTTAATGTGATTCCTGCTAACATTTGTATAATTGTAAATAGTTCGTCACGGCTATACTCTGACATAGAATCCCCCCTATCTATCACTCTATTAAATTATTTACTTTTCGTTTAAAGAGTGTATAATCAATTAATATTCCTTGTAAAACTATTACAGTCTACAATAGTTCTGTATACAATTCAACAATTTTGTGTACATTTAATCGATTTTGTATACTTTATTTGATGTATACTTTTATTTTTGTAGATAGTATATTGAAAGTTTGCTATAATTAAAAGTTTCGAAAAGGGGATGAAAAATGGAAGAGCAAGAATATACGATAGTTGAACATTTAACAGAACTTCGAAAAAGACTTATTATTTCTTGTTCTGTTTTCATTGTGACATTACTCATTGGATTCATTTTCGCACCTGATATTTTACATTTTATTAAAGCCCAAAAAGTTGCTCAAAATGTTGATTGGAACGTTTTTGGCTATACAGATGGTATTTCGATTTATGTAAAATGTGCATTACTAGTTTCCATTTGTTTAACATTACCCGTTGCAATGCATCAACTTTGGTTGTTTACTAAACCAGGTTTAACAAAAAAAGAAGCATCTGGCGCAGCAAAATTTGTACCTTTAGCATTCCTCCTATTTATTATCGGAGTATCCTTTAGTTACTTTATTTTATTTCCGTTAATGCTAAACTTTTTGGATAATATCAATAATTCCATTGGTGCAACTGAAACTTATGGAATGAAACAGTATTTTACACTAATGTTTAATTTATTAATTCCTGTAGGGATCGTTTTCGAGCTACCAGTCGTAATTTTATTTTTAACTAAGCTCGGTATCGTTACCCCAACTAGATTAAGAAAGATGAGAAAAGTATCATACTTCATTCTTATCGTAATCGGTGTAATGATTTCACCCCCTGACTTTGTATCAGATTTTTTAATCATCATTCCACTATTACTCTTATTTGAAATTAGTATTATTGTTTCGGAAAAAACATATAAAAAACAATTACAAAATAAAGAAGTATCAAACTAAAACACTATATTTAGGAGGATTTACCATATGTTTCAATCAATCGGAGTTCCAGGCTTAATTATTATTCTAGTCATTGCTTTAATTCTTTTCGGACCATCAAAACTTCCGCAACTTGGGCGCGCTGTTGGACAAACTTTAAAAGAATTTAAAGATTCAACAAAAGATGTAGTTGATGAAGTAACTGGTGACGTGAAAGAAGTAAAAGAAGAGTTCAAATTAACTGAAAGCAAAAAAGAAGAAGCTTCACAAAAATAATAGATTGTGTACTTTAAAGTGATGCCATATAGTGAGAGATTGACAATGCCCCTTTTCTATAGGCGGTTCACATTGTAGGAGGAAAATATTCTATGTTCAATTCAATTGGTATCCCAGGCTTAATTATTATTTTAGTCATTATTTTAATACTCTTTGGTCCATCAAAATTACCTAAGTTAGGTCGTTCCATTGGAGAATCGATGAAAAACTTTAAAGATTCCACAAAAGATATTATGGATGATGATGAAATAAACCAAGACGAAAAAGCCACTAAAGAAAATAAATAGTAAAATATGAAGAATCACTGTTCCAAATTCATCTCCCCCGTAAAGTTAGAGAATAATCTATTTTTACGGGGGTTATTTATTGAAAAATGAAAAGACCTAGCCCAGTAGATTACCGAACTCAGGTCCTTGGGATAATTTTATCTAACTTTCTTTAGTTAAATAGATAAATCGAATGTTTATACATAATATCGTTTTTTCCAACTTACAATGGAATATTTCCGTGTTTTTTATATGGTCGAGTTTCTTCCTTCGTTGCCAACATATCAAGTGATTGGATTAATTTTATACGTGTTTCCCTCGGATCAATAACATCATCCACCATTCCACGGGATGCCGCAACATAAGGATTCGCAAATTTCTCTTTATATTCTTCAATTTTTGCTTCACGTGTACTTTCAGGATGTTCAGAGTTAGCTATTTCATTGGCAAAAATAATATTTGCCGCCCCAGCTGCCCCCATTACCGCGATTTCTGCATTTGGCCAAGCATAAACTAAATCTGCGCCTATTGACTTCGAGTTAAGTGCAACGTATGCTCCACCATATGCTTTTCGTAAAATGACTGTTATTTTCGGTACAGTTGCCTCTGAGTATGCATATAAAATTTTCGCACCGTGGCGAATAATACCGCCGTGTTCTTGCTTAACTCCTGGGAAGAATCCGGAAACATCTTCAAAAGTAATAATCGGAATGTTAAAAGCATCACAAGTTCGAATAAATCGAGAAGCTTTATCAGACGAATCGATATCTAGTCCACCTGCTAATGCTTTCGGTTGGTTACAAACTAATCCAACTGACTCCCCTGCTATTCGTGCAAATCCAACCACAATGTTTTTCGCAAATTCAGCCTGAACCTCCATAAAGGAGTATTTATCTACGACCTGTTCGACGACTTTACGCACATCATAAGGTTTTGTCGGTTCAATTGGTACATAATCAATAATATCTGGACGATAATCATCCCCTTCAGGTCGTGGGAATCTAGGCGCTTTCTCTTTATTATTTTGTGGCAGATAACTTAGAAGATTGCGAATTTGTTCGATAGATTCTTCCTCAGATGGAGCACGAAAATGGGCATTCCCACTAATCGTATTATGAACTTTCGAACCACCTAAATCTTCTGAAGAAATTTTCTCTCCTGTAACCGTTTCAATAACTTTTGGTCCCGTTATAAACATTTGGGATGTTTTATCCACCATTAAAATAAAGTCCGTAATTGCTGGAGAGTAGACTGCTCCACCGGCACAAGGTCCCATAATAACAGAAATTTGTGGGATTACACCGGAATAGATAGAGTTACGGTAAAATATACTTCCATACCCATCTAAAGATAAAACACCTTCTTGAATACGAGCACCGCCAGAATCGTTAATGCCGATAAAAGGAGTACCATTTTTAGCTGCCAAGTCCATAACAGCTGCTATTTTTTTGGCATGCATTTCTCCAAGGGCTCCACCAAAAACCGTAAAATCTTGTGCAAATAAATAAACATTGCGCCCATTAATTTTACCAAAACCTGTTACAACCCCATCGCCAGGACCTTTTTGTTCATCCATACCAAAATCCGTTGTTCTATGAGTAATAAATGGATTTATTTCTACAAAGGTATCTTTATCTAATAACATATCAATCCGTTCACGAGCTGTTAGCTTTCCTTTTTCATGTTGCTTTTCTATACGCTTGTCTCCACCGCCAAGCTCGATTTCACGTTTACGATCATACATCTCATTAATTTTGTCGAACATGTCCATATCTCTCATTATCCCCTTTTTTACTTTTATCACAAAGTTCATATAGTACACCATAAGAGTCCTTTGGGTGTAAAAAGGCAACTTCTGCTCCCCCAGCACCTGGATTCGGTTCATCCGAAAGAATACGTACTCCCTTTTCTCGCAATTCTTTCATTCTTTCCCGAATACCCGTTACCCCAAATGCAACATGTTGAATTCCTTCTCCACGTTTTTCGATATGTTTATATATCGCACTTTCTTCACTAGTAGGTTCCAATAGCTCAAATTTCACATTACCTGCATCAATAAACGCTACTCGAACATGTTGTGAAGGAACCTCTTCTATTTTTAGTAATGTTAAGCCTAGAGTTTCAGTATAATATGTAATACGTTCATCCAGGTTTTTAACAGCTATTCCAATATGATCTACGCCCTTCATAACAACACCCCTTCTGTTATAGTACATTTCTATTGTATCAAAAAAGGAAAACAATTCGCTACGTACTTGAGATATTTTTCAAATTTGATAAACTAAATTTAACAATAGAAGGGGAGAAAAAATATGAGTAATAAAAAATTCCAAAAAATAGTCGTATATAGCATGATTGCCATAATGGTTATTTCAACTTTAGCATTTGGTCTATCATTCTTCTAAACGTCTTCTTTCTGCGATTACTTTCCTGTAATCGCTTTTTTTCTGCTTTTATTCTTTATTCCTTTATATGACTGTTTTATCATTAAATATTGATCCATTTCTTCGATAAATTGATAAAGGGAGGCCATCGCTAAAAATTTTTCGTGACTTTCAGGTAATGGCATTTTGGCAAACTCCTCTTTAACCATTTCCAATTTATTTCGAAAGCGCTTAGCAGTATTACCTGGATGTACATTTTCAGCTAGTTCTTCCATAAAATCCGCAACCAACTCCGCTTGCTGTACCATAACAGGTAAAGTTGTAATTTTAGGTAATACTCTTTCAATAATCTCTAATTGCTTTTCACGCATATCGAAATATAAATAATATTCGTTTTGTTTACGTGTTAGATGGTTTTCTACATCTTTAAACGCAAGAGATTTCGCCTTCTCTAAAATATTGGCCGCTTCAATAATTTCCTTTCCATCCCACGTCGTATCTCCGTTTCGTAAATATTTTTCAATTTCCTTAAATATCGAACTATATAAATTTTCTATTTCGTCAAGGTAACGATCTAATTCCTTTTGGAAATCCCCCATATACATATTGACAGCTAGAGCTGTTCCAAACCCAATTGCCATTAAAGCAATTTCATTTAAAAATAAGTCCAAAGTGAAATTTGCTTCTCCATAAATATGCATAATAATAACGGAACTTGATACAAATCCTGCTGCAACATTTAAAGTAACAATGGTAGGGATAAAAATTAGTATCATACATCCTAAAACGATTGGATTATAGCCGAACGTTTCTAAAGCAAGATAGGCAAAAGCCATTCCAATAAAACTTGCGATCAATCTCGTATAAACGGCATGAACAGATTTCTTTTTTGTCGTTTGTATACAAAGAATCGTTAAGATCGCTGCTGATGAAAAGTATTGTAAGTCAAAGTAGTGAGCGATAGCAATTGCAATTGCAGCACCAACTGCTGTTTTAACTGTGCGATAGCCGATTTTAAATTTTTTGATAACGACTTCCTCCTTCAAGCTTTGAAGCGGTTATTATGTAAAAATCGGATAATTGTGACAAATGTAAAGAAAAGAACATGTCCTTAAAAATAATCTAAGGACAAGTTCTTTTAATTTTTCACATTAAACTTCATCACAATATTCTTCAAAGTTTGCTTGTAAATTTGTAATAACGGACATTGGATCATGACCTTCAATTTCATGACGACCAATATCTGCAACAACTTTACCATCTTTTAATAAAACAAAGGCAGGTGAAGAAGGAATGTGGTTATCACCAAAGAAATGACGAGCAGCTGCTGTCGCTTCTTTATCTTGACCAGCAAAAACAGTTACTAAATGGTCTGGACGTTTATCGTAATGAATCGCGTTTGCTGCAGCTGGACGGGCAATCCCACCTGCACAACCACAAACAGAGTTCACCATTACAAGCGTAGTACCTGGACGAGCAAATGCTTCCTCTACTTCTTCTGGTGTACGCAGTTGTTCATAACCTGCTCCCTCTATTTCAGCACGCGCTGTTCTTTTAATTTCTTCCATAAATAAATCGTAATCCATATTCATGATTTATCGCTCCTTTCAACTATATATATTATCACAAAGACATCTATTTGAACGGTTTAAAATACTGATCATTGGTTATTGGAAAATAATTTCGTTACTCCTTGAGTTACGGTTATTTCCCCCTGCAATATTTGCGTCTCGATTGACTTCATTTGGCCCTTTTTATCCGAATTATTAAAAAATGAATCGATTAATGTATCGGTAATCATTGACTGAAACCATTCTTTCGTTTGTTCTAGACGTCTTGTTTCCCAATAGTGAGAGTCTTTAATCGTTTTTTCGAATTGACAAATCATGTCCCAAACATCGGTTAATCCCGTTTTCTTAATCGAGGATACAGCTAACGCTTTACTCATCCACCCTGGTGTGGCAGGCTGTAGGAAGTGAAGAATTTGCAAATATTCGCGAACGGTTTTTTTCGCTTTTGGTAAATTATCTCCATCACTTTTATGAACGATAATACCATCTGCCAACTCCATAATTCCTTTTTTCATACCTTGCAATTCATCGCCTGCACCTGTTAAAACTAATAGAAGGAAAAAATCTACCATCCCTCGAACATACGTCTCACTCTGTCCGACACCAACCGTTTCGATTAATATGACATCGTAACCCGCTGCTTCACAAAGTAACATTGTTTCTCTCGTTTTTTTATGAACACCACCAAGGATCCCTGCACTTGGTGATGGTCGAACGAAAGCGCGTTTATGACGACTCAATTCCTCCATACGGGTTTTATCACCTAAAATACTACCACCGGACAGAGATGAACTCGGATCAATGGCAAGAACTGCAACTTTTTTTCCCATATTACAAAGCATTGTCCCAAACGCTTCTATGAAAGAACTTTTACCAGCACCCGGGACACCAGTAATACCAATTCGAATGCTATTCCCTGTAAAAGGTAATAGTTCCTGTAACAATTTTTGCGCTTGCTCTTTATGTTCACTATGTGAACTTTCAATTAACGTAATCGCTTTTGAAAGAGAAGTGCGTAAACCGCTCCGCACTTCCTCAGCTAGATTTTCAATATCAATGGATTGCTGTTTCTTTTTCCTAAATTTTTTTGGTGATATCGTTCTTCCATCATGGGTCCCTTCTACACCGGCCATTACATGTAATGCACCCTTGTCTGTTTGATCGCCCATTACAAAGACACTTCCTCGTAACCTAATCGTTTATATATTTCTTCAATGATTTTAATCGCAGACACAGGAATAACCGTCCCTGGACCAAATATCGCTACTGCTCCAGCATCGTAAATAAATTGATAGTCTTGAGCTGGAATAACACCGCCGACGATAACGATAATATCTTCTCGACCGAGTTTTTTAAGTTCCGCGATAAGTTCAGGAACTAATGTTTTATGTCCTGCAGCTAGGGAAGAAACACCCACACAGTGAACGTCATTTTCTACTGCCATTTGCGCAGCTTCTTCAGGAGTTAAAAATAGCGGCGAAATATCCACGTCAAATCCTAAATCTGCATAGCCTGTTGCCACAACTTTTGCCCCTCGGTCGTGACCATCTTGCCCCATTTTAGCCACAAGAATACGCGGACGACGACCTTCATTTTCTAAAAATTCCTCCGTCATTTGTTTTACTTCATTGATTAATTCATCATCTGAGAAATTAGAAGAATAGACGCCTGATATCGAACGAATCACTGCTTTATGACGACTTGATACTTTTTCAATCGCATCAGAAATTTCACCGAGGGAAGCACGAGCACGAGCCGCATCAATTGCTACAGCTAATAAATTTTCTTCCCCTGTTTCTGCTGCACGTGTAAGTCTTGCTAAATGCTTTTGAACTTCTTCTTCGTTTCGATTTAACTTTAACTTTTCTAAACGTTCAATTTGTTTTTGTCGAACAATTGTATTATCGATATCTAAAATATCAATTGGTTCTTCAACATCTAGTAAATATTTATTTACTCCAACAATTGTTTCCGTTTTAGAATCAATTTTGGCTTGACGTTTTGCTGCAGATTCTTCCACCTTCATTTTTGGCAACCCTGTTTCTATCGCTTTTGCCATTCCACCTAGTTCTTCAATTTCTTCAATTAACGCCCACGCTTTATGGGTAAGTTCATCCGTTAATTTTTCTACATAGTAAGATCCACCCCAAGGATCAATCACTTTCGTCATTCCAGTTTCTTCTTGTAAGAAGAGCTGAGTATTCCGCGCAATTCGTGCTGAGAAATCCGTCGGTAATGCAATCGCCTCATCAAGGGCATTCGTATGGAGGGACTGTGTATGTCCCATTGCCGCTGCATTTGCTTCCAATAATGTTCTCGTCACATTATTAAATGGATCCTGTTCTGTTAAAGACCATCCTGATGTTTGGGAATGGGTACGTAAAGCTAAAGATTTTGGATTTTTTGGATTAAATGTACTCATCATTTGTGCCCAAATACGGCGTGCAGCACGCATTTTCGCTACTTCCATATAATAATTCATTCCAATAGCCCAAAAGAAAGATAAACGTGGTGCGAACGAATCAATATCAATCCCAGCTTTTAAACCCGTCCGAACATATTCAAGACCATCTGCCAACGTATAAGCTAATTCGATATCATTTGTTGCGCCCGCTTCTTGAATATGATAGCCAGAAATGGAAATCGAGTTGAATTTCGGCATAAATTTACTCGTAAATTCAAAAATATCAGCAATAATCTTCATGGACATTTCTGGTGGATAGATATACGTATTTCGTACCATATATTCTTTTAAAATATCATTTTGAATCGTACCTGCTAACTGTTCAGGTGAAACTCCTTGTTCTTCCGCCGCAACGATATAGAATGCTAAAATCGGTAATACGGCACCATTCATCGTCATGGAAACAGACATTTGATCTAACGGAATACCATCAAACAATATTTTCATATCTTCAATAGAGTCGATAGCTACCCCTGCTTTTCCAACATCCCCCTTTACACGAGGATGATCTGAGTCATAGCCACGGTGAGTTGCTAAATCGAAGGCCACTGATAATCCTTTTTGCCCCATTGCTAAATTTCTTCGGTAAAAGGCATTGGACTCTTCCGCTGTTGAAAAACCAGCGTATTGACGAACAGTCCAAGGTCTTGCTACGTACATTGTAGGATAAGGACCTCGAGTATTTGGTGCAATACCTGAGAAATCATTTAAATGATTCATATGTTGTATATCTTCTTTATTATAAAATTCTTTCACTTCAATTTCTTCATTTGTTATGAATGAATTGGTAGAATCTATTTTTTCTTTTAAAAATACTTCTTTTAAGTTGATGGCTTTAAAATCTGGTTTACTCATCGTTGCACCCCCTGCAAGCTTTCAAGTATGTCTGTCAGCTTTTTCACCATATTTTGCCCCGCAAAAATAAAGCCATTTACCCCTTTTTCTATCCACTCGTTCTGCTCATCAACAAACTTTCCAGCCACGTCTAATAGTAAGTTTTTCGGTTTTGAAGAAAGGAGTGTCGGTACAATCTTTTTTGTCTCATCATCTTTTGCAACAAAAATAACATAATCATACTGACCATTTTGTAACCATGTTTGTGCTGATTCAATCGTCTGGATTTCCCCGGATTGATCGGGAGAGATACCTGCAGTTGCAAAAATACCTGATACATAGTCTGCTCGAGGTTTGAAGTCTTTTAATTTTCCGTAAGTTAAAATGCCAATTTTCGGTTGAACCTTTTGGTAGCTTACGCGTAACTGTTCAAAGGGTATTGCTAACCTTTTTACTTGTTTAAATAACGGGTTCATTTCCGTCGTTATTTCGTCAGTAGGGTTCGCATAAATATTTGTACCGATTAATGACTGTTTTCTTGTTTCAACTGCTTTTAATCGATTTTCATATACTGTTTCTAATTCCATTTTTAATTTCCCAGACTCTATATATGCATCGATACCGCCAGCTTCTTCAATCTCTAAAAACAGTTTCCATGCCTTCTCGACATACTCGGCTGTTAATGATTCAATAAAATAGGAACCACCCGATGGATCTAATACTTTTTCGACAAAGGACTCTTCTTTTAAAACTAATAAAACATTTCGTGCAATACGAATCGATTTATCGGTTGGATTTGTTAAGCAATCATGAGGGTGGACGGTAAATAAATCTGCTCCTCCGATTAATGCTGCAAAAGCTTCATTCCCCGCACGCAATAAATTAACATACACATCCAACGTCGAAAAACTTCTTAAAGAAGTCTCAGCAACGACAGGGATTGCCCTCGCCTCAGTAATACCATAACCAGATGTAAACACTTTCCACAATACTTTAAAAGCACGTAATTTTGCAATCTCACCGAAAAAGGATGTATCGACAGCAAAATTAACAAAAAACTTATTTATAAATCGATTGAAATCTCCTTCTTGCTCTGCGAACTTTGCAGCAAATGCAAGGGATAAAGCTAATTCTTGTATTGCATGTGCCCCTTCGTGATGATATGTAACAATATTAGCCGAAATGGTTCTTACATGTTCAAAGTTATCTAACTGTATCGGTTCATTTGAAATGATAAAACCTTTTATTTCATAATTTTTTATAAATTTAAATACATTTAAAATCGGATCCTTTGCATTTTGAACGAACAACTTGAACGAATTTTCAGTTAAAAATTCGGCTAATGTCATTAAGTTTTCTTCATGCCATTCAAAAGCGATCCGACTATCAATTGTTACTACTTCATTTCCTTTATCAATGCTATCTTGTAGTCGTGCAAAAAATTCTTCAGCTGTACTACCATAAATTTGTTGAGCTACTTTTAAACCAGTTGTGGATTTTAATGAACGAATCGTTGAAATTTGTTTCTCTAATTGTTCATTTAACTGGTCCAATACCATATCTCGCGTATAGAGTGGCTCTAAAGTGACCCCTTCAATTGTTTTTGTGAATAACGATTCAAACGGCTTCCCCTTTAATGCTTTTATTGCTTGTTCTTTCCATTCCCCATAATGAGCTGTTGGAAAACTAATACTTTTCATTTGAATTGTCATATTCTCGCTAAACAGCTTCCCCCCTTAACAATTTCTAATTACTATTTTACATTAGAATAAGTTTCCAATAAAGTATATAAGTAAAATGGGATAGTGGTACTATATGGAAGACTTTAAAATAAAAAAATCCGCTCCACTTCTTCAAAGGTATTATTGCAGAATAAAGATCCATATTTATTCAATATGGCAATTTGCCAAAATGGCATCTTAAATTCCTCACCTTTGAGAAGCGAGCAGATTTTTTGTTTATAGAAAAAGAAATTATTTAAGTTTGTTCCATAAAATATTAATAAATTGACATTGTCTCTTCATTCACATTTTCTAGAATTGATTTCACTCGATTTAAGAATTTACCACAAATAAGACCATCTAAAACGCGGTGGTCAAGGGATAAACATAAATTAACCATATCTCGAGCTGCAAACATATTATCATTCATGATGACCGGTCTTTTTACAATGGATTCTATTTGAAGAATCGCTGCTTGTGGGTAATTAATAATACCCATTGATTGGACAGAACCAAATGAGCCTGTATTATTAACCGTAAAAGTTCCACCTTGCATATGTTCCTGTCGTAATTTTCCAGAACGTACAAGAGTCGATAATTCGTGAATATCCTTTGCAATCCCTTTAACCGATTTATCATCCGCATTTTTAATAACTGGTACAAACAAAGCATCCTCAGTCGCAACCGCTATGGAAATATTTATATCCTTCTTCTGAATAATTTTATCTCCAGCCCATACAGAATTCATCATCGGGAATTCTTTTAAAGCTTTGGCAACTGCCTTTACAAAGAAGGCAAAGTACGTAATGTTAAATCCTTCTTTTGCTTTAAAATCATTTTTTATTTTATTTCGATAGTTAACAAGATTTGTTACATCAACTTCCATCATCATCCATGCATGAGGTACTTCTTGTTTGCTTCTTACCATATTATTCGCAATTGCACGGCGAACAGGTGTAACCGGAATTTCAATATCACCAACTGCACTTGTAATCGTACTTTCCTTCTTCGGAACTTGTGGGATTTCCTGCTGTTTTACCGGTTCTTGTACTACAGTTTCTGTTTGTTGCGGTATGTTACCAGTTTCAATAATTTTTAAAATATCTTTTCTCGTAATACGTCCACCAAGACCTGTACCTTCAACAAGCTGTAAATCAATTTCATGTTCATTAGCGAGCCTTAGAACTGCTGGGGAATAACGACCTTTTTGAGAAGAATCTTTCGAATTCGTTTCTCCTACAACAGTTGTTTTTACTTGTTGTGGTTTTTCAGTGTTATTTTCTGCACCGTTTGATTGATCAGATGCTGAACCAGTTTCTTCAACAACTTCTACTTCAATCGTACATACAAGGGCACCTACTGGTAATGTTTCCCCTTCTTTAGCTATTAGTTCTTTAATTGTCCCTGTAAAAGATGAAGGTATTTCTGCGTTTACTTTATCTGTCACAACTTCTGCTAAAGGATCATACTTATTTACTTGATCCCCTGGTTGGACGAGCCATTTTTCAATCGTTCCTTCCGTAACACTTTCTCCAAGTTGCGGCATTAAAATCTGTTGTATCGACATAACGAACATCCTCCCTTTAGAAAGCTGCTAATTCACGCATTGCTTTTTCAATTTTATCCGGATTAATCATAAAGTATTTTTCCATTGGTGGTGCGTATGGCATCGCAGGTACATCTGGACCAGCAAGTCGCTGAATTGGAGCATCTAAATCGAATAAACAATTTTCCGCGATAATGGCTGCTACTTCACTAATAATGCTACCTTCTTTGTTATCTTCGGTGATTAATAATACTTTTCCGGTTTTACTTGCAGCTTCAATAATCGCTTCTTTATCGAGAGGATAGATTGTTCTTAAATCTAATACATGAGCTTCGATACCATCATCTGCAAGTCGTTCTGCTGCTTGAAGGGCAAAGTTGACAGCTAAACCGTACGTAATAACTGTAATGTCATCCCCTTCTCGCTTAACATCCGCTTTGCCAATTGGAAGTACGTAATCTTCTGTCGGAACTTCCCCTTTTAATAATCGATAAGCTTTTTTATGCTCAAAGAATAAAACTGGATCATTGTCTCGAACTGCTGCTTTTAGCAATCCTTTTGCATCGTATGGTGTAGATGGAATGACAATTTTCAATCCTGGAGTATTAGCAAATAGAGATTCTACGGATTGGGAATGATAAAGGGCACCGTGTATCCCCCCTCCAAAAGGAGCACGAATAACTAATGGACAGTCCCAATCGTTATTCGAACGGTAACGAATTTTGGCTGCTTCCGATACAATTTGATTGACCGCAGGCATGATAAAATCTGCGAATTGCATTTCCGCAATCGGTCGCATTCCAACCATTGCAGCACCAATCGCCACTCCCGCGATCGCACTTTCAGCAAGCGGTGTATCAAGTACTCGATATTCGCCAAATTGATTGTAAAGGTCAGCAGTCGCTTTAAAGACGCCTCCTTTACGACCTACATCTTCACCTAATATGAAGACATTTTCATCTCGTTCTAATTCTTCTTTCATGGCCAAATGAATAGCCTCAATATATGACATTACAGCCATTATTCGCCATCCCCTTCCTCATACACAAATTTCAATGCATGCTCTGGAGTTGCATACGGTGCATTTTCAGCATAGTCAGTTGCTTCATTTACAATCGCCATTACTTTTTTATTCATTTCTTGTAGTCCTTCGTCCGTAATAACAGCCGTTTCTTTTAAATAATTTTCAAATAATAGAATCGGGTCATTCGCTCGACCTTCCGCTAAATCTTCCGCCGTACGATATTGTCGGTCATCATCGTCAGAAGAATGGGCAGTTAAACGATAAGTCACCGTCTCAATTAAAGTTGGTCCTTCGCCTTTTCTCGCTCTATCTGCCGCTTCTTTTACAACACGATAGACTTCTAAAGGATTTTGACCATCTACTGTATATCCTGGCATACCATATCCAATGGCACGGTCAGATACTTGAGCACAGCCTAATTGACGTTCAACTGGTACAGAAATGGCATACTTATTATTTTCAACCATAATAATTACCGGTAATTTATGAACCCCTGCGAAGTTAGCTCCTTCATGGAAATCGCCTTGGTTAGTAGAACCCTCCCCAAGGGTTACAAAGGAAACAAAATCTTCCTGTCTAATTTTACCAGCAAGCGCTACGCCGACTGCATGTGGAACTTGAGTCGCTACAGGAGAAGACCCAGTTAAAATGCGATTTTTCTTTTGTCCGAAATGTCCAGGCATTTGACGACCGCCAGAGTTTGGATCTTCCGCTTTCGCAAAGGCAGATAACATTAAATCTTTTGGTGTCATACCAAAATGAAGGACCACTCCCATATCACGATAATATGGAGCGATATAATCTTTTGTTTGATCAAGCGCAAAAGCTGCACCGACTTGGGCTGCTTCTTGACCTTGACATGAAATAACAAAAGGAATTTTTCCGGAACGATTTAATAGCCACATTCTCTCATCAAGTCTTCTAGCCATTAACATCGTTTCATACATTTTCAACACATCTTCGTCGGAAAGCCCTAATTGTTTATGATTTATTTTCTCTTCGACCATCCAAACATCCCCTTTCGAAATATAAAGTGGAAATGCTCTAAAAAGCGAAACCTACTCATATGATTTGGATTTTTTTCCGCAAAAAACTACTTTAGTATACTTTAAACAATTTTTCAAATCTATTAAACTAATTTCTAAAAATGTATCGCTTTGCCATCTACTGCTAACGCTACTTCCCCTATTACTTCACTTAATGATGGGTGAGGATGAATTGTTTCTCCAATTTCCCACGGAGTAGCATCTAACAACATACTGAGTGCCGCTTCTGAAATAAGGTTTGTAACATGTGGACCGATCATATGAACACCTAACAAATCATTTGTCGCTTTATCGGCTATCATTTTTACAAAGCCTTCCGATTGGCCGTAAACTAACGCTTTACCAATTCCTTTAAACGGAAATTGTCCGACCTTGATATCAAACCCTTTTTCTTTTGCTTGTTGTTCTGTTAACCCAATACTCGCTGCTTCAGGATAACTATAAATACAACGAGCAACATTTGTATAATTGAGCGGATGGGAAGTGCCGTTTACAATATGCTCCACTGCGGCAATCCCTTCATGGGAAGCGACATGGGCTAATTGCATCCCACCGATAACATCCCCAATTGCGTAAATATGTTCTTCTTTCGTTTGGTACACTTCATTGACTTTAATAAAATTCGAGTCATATTCGATATCTGTATTTTCCAAGCCAATGCCATTTACATTTCCAACACGCCCTACAGCTAGTAACATTTTATCAGCAGCAAATGTTTGTTCATTTCCTTTAACTTTAGCTGTTAATGTCACGCCATTTTGTCGTTCAATGGACTCTGCCATGATTTCTGTATTTTTATAAAATTTAATTCCCCTTTTAGTTAACTGTTTTTCCATTTCCTTCGAGATATCGACATCTTCAGTTGGAAGTATTCGATCCCCGTATTCTAAAACAGTTACTTCGACTCCAAAGTCCGCTAACAATGAAGCCCACTCAATTCCAATTACTCCTGCTCCAACAATCATCATTGATTTAGGGAGAGTTTGTAATTCTAACGCATGGTCCGATGATAAAATCACTTGACCGTCAACATTTATCCCATCTAAATTACGCGGTTTTGAACCAGTAGCGATAATGATGTTTTTTGGAAGCAGCATTTCATTTTCTAAATCCGCCATTTCCACCGAAATAGTGCCTGGCATCGGAGAAAAGATAGAAGGACCTAATATTCTCCCTGTTCCATAATAAACATCAATTTTCCCTTTTTTCATTAACCCTTGTATTCCATTATGAAGTTGGTCAATAATCGATTGTTTTCGATTTTGTACTCCATCGAAATTAATTTTCACTTCAGGAATATCAATTCCAAATTGTTCTGCATTAAGCGACTGTCTATATACTTCCGCACTTCGTAGAAAAGCCTTACTTGGGATACACCCCTTATGTAAACAAGTACCACCAAGTTTTTCCTTTTCGACGATAGCCGTCTTTAATCCTAGTTGAGATGCTCGAATAGCAGCAACATATCCGCCAGTACCTCCACCAAGAATTACTAAATCATATTCACGAGCCATGTAGTTCCCTCCTAACAAATGGGGAAGCAAAGAATCTCTTTACTCCCCTTTCAACTTAAGAAGCTTTATCTACCGTTTAATATATTTTTACCATTTTTAAGAAATTGAGAACGAGATTTTGAAATACGTTCAATTCTTTCTTCTGCTAAACGGTTAGCAGCTAAATAAGTTGGAATTTTATCACGTTTTGATATTTCGAATATCTTACTAATACTATCATAAATTGCTTCCACACGCTTCATTGCACGTTCTCTATTGTATCCATATAATTCATCGGCTACATTGATTACACCACCTGCATTGATAACATAATCGGGGGCATAGACAATTCCCATTTTATGAATAAGATCACCGTGTGCAGAATCTTTTAATTGGTTGTTGGCTGAACCAGCAATCACTTTTGCCTTTAACTGTGGAATTGTTTCATCATTTATAATAGCACCTAGGGCACATGGAGCAAATATATCGACATCTTGACTATAAATATCCCCTGGATCTACTGCTACCGCATTAAAATCATTCACTACTCTTTCAACGGCATTTTTATTAATATCTGTTACAACTAGCTTTGCACCTTCGTTGTACAAGTACTCACATAATGTATAAGCTACGTTACCAAGGCCTTGAACAGCAATTGTTCGATCTTGAAGACTATCCGTACCAAAAGCTTCTTTTGCAGCTGCCTTCATTCCTAAGTAAACTCCATAAGCTGTTACCGGAGAAGGATTTCCTGAAGAACCAAACGATGGGGATATACCCGTTACATAATCTGTTTCTTCGTGAATTAAATCCATATCAGTTACCGTAGTTCCAACATCTTCAGCCGTAATATATCGACCATTTAGACCTTGAATAAAACGACCTAAAGCACGGAACATTTCTTCATTTTTATCTTTAAATGGATCACCGATAATTACAGTTTTTCCCCCACCAAGATTTAGTCCAGCAGCGGCATTTTTATAAGTCATTCCACGTGCAAGTCGAAGAGCATCTTCAATCGCTTGTTCTTCAGATGCATATGACCACATTCTCGCACCACCTAAAGCTGGTCCAAGAGTTGTATCATGGATAGCAATAATTGCTTTTAACCCCGATGTTTTGTCTTGGCAAAAAACTACCTGTTCATAATCGTATTTTTCTAAGTATTTAAAGATCTCCACAATAACCCCTCCAAAAAGTAAGCGTTTTCTTTCTTGAATAGACAATGAATCAGCTAAAAAAATCATTATATTCATCATGATTCTTTTACCTAATTTAAACATACTTTTAATTATGGGAAATCGCAACAATAAATGTTAAAATCGGTTTAATTAAGAATTTTCTAATTATTTGAATTATTATTCTATTTCATATAATTCCTTTGCTTTCTTGACTTTCAATGGGACCATTGTAAAATGAAAGTAAGTGTGAGGTGTAAACGAATGGCAAGATTACTAGCGTTTATCGTATTATTAATACCTGCCTTAATGGCTGGAGCAGGAATCAAATTTTTAAGAGATACGTTATTTGGTAAATTAATTTCACCATTTCCGTGGTTTTGGTTACAGTTCGTTGTAGGAATCATATTCTTAGTCATTGGTCTTGGTTTCTTTGCTGGTTATTTATTAAATAAAGACCGGAAGAATGGAAGAATTGCACCCAAATATCAAAAGGGACCAAAATAATAAACAGACGTTCAAATTTAGGACAAGCGATTCCTTAAATTGAACGTCTGTTTTCTTTTTTTCTTTTTTCTGCTTTTGCTACCTTGTCTGGATAATCCGTTATCCAACCAATTACAGAAGGATGTGGGTTAGATAAAAATGACTCATTACCATTTACAGAGTAAAATCGAATTGACTTTTTAGCCCTTTCGACTGCATCTAAAATACTCGGTTTATAATATTTTTTATTGGCATGGATGACATCGATGTGGGAAAGTGATTGTAATTGATTCCAATCAAATTTTCTCGTCACAATATACGCCGTTTGAAAATCAGGTCTTTGCATTTTGACGATGCGTAGTAATTCATCATGAAAGGAGGAAAAATGACTTCCCTCAGGCAAAATAACACGTTGTAATGCTGTAATAAGTGGCCTGGTATTTTCCAAAAAAGATTCCTTTAACTCCACATTTAAAGGAATCTGATATCCATTTGCCCATTCTACAACTTGTTGAAAGGTTGGAATACGTTCTTTCGAGTATTTTCTGAAAAAATGTTTCCCAATCGGATAATTTAAAAGTTCTTTATAAGTGCATTCATTGATTTTTTTCCGCTTACCCGTGAGGCGAAATAAATCCATATCATGATAAACGATTAATTCATGATCCTTCGTCAATTGAATATCAATTTCAATCCCATCAGCACCAAGTTTTCTTGCCTTTTCAAAAGCTTTCAAGGTATTTTCCAAAGCATAGCCAGAAGCTCCACGATGAGCAAATATCGGAATACAATTTGTCATTAAACATTCAGCTCTCCAGACTCTAAACGGAATTTTCCTTGTGTTGTATGATTTAACAAGGAAGACTTTTTACCGATTTGAATAATTGTTCCAGGATAAGCAAATTTCGTTACAACAATTTCTTCTTTTCCCGTTTCCTTTGCTTCGTTCATCAATAGCTTTATTTCTAAATCAATTTCTTTTGAAATCGCTTTCTTTCTTTCTAATTCCATCTTTAAATCTTCTAAACTTTGTAGTTGCTGAGCATTCAATTTATCTTTATTTGCATTTATTCTGTCAATTTTAGATGTAAAGTCTATAATTTCTTCTTGTGTCTTTTTTAACAAGGATGCTTTCTCTTGTATTTGTTCATAAATAGTTTGTCGATTTAAATTTTTAATTATTAATGCGGTACGCCGTTCCAATCGATTTCCGGAAATTGCTGTGACAATTTTCTGCTTCGCAACCGCTTCCCCACCAATAATCTTCCCTTTATTCTCATCTAATAAAATCGAATTGGCCGATAATGTCGAGCCGATTGAATAGTAACCGATGACAATTTCTTTTTTAGCAAGTAATTTAGCGTTATTTACATGCTTAACAAAGATGTTACCCCCTGCTTCGATAATGGTTTCATCAAGTCCAAAAATGCCGCCTTTTATGAAAATATCTCCACTTTCAGATTTAATTAATTTGGCACCAGTAATCCCTTCTCGTCCTTCTATTGAAATATCTCCAGTTGCTATAACTGAATAACCTGTTCCGACAGTACCTTTTATTGTAACCGAACCATCAAAGGTTATATTACCTGTTTCAATTCCAACATCGCCATCTATTGGTAGATGATTATTTACAGCTATTACACCTTGGTGAATTTCTAGTACTCCAGTTTTATTCGCATATAGGATAATTTTATCTTCTTTTTCTACTTCATAAATTGATTTTGGATCATATTTTAATGGAGCATCATGGCCAGGAGGTGCAGGAATCGGATCACCAAAAATCGTCATGCCATCAACCCCAAGCTGAGCCCGAGTTTTCTCTCCTACCCAATCTCCCTCTTGGATTTCTAATACAAAATTCATCTCAAAATAATCTGCTTTTCCATCTTCACGTATGATTGGCTTTCTTTCAGGGATTTCGATATACGTAATTTTAGCATCTTCCCCCTTTATCGGTGGGGTACCTTCTGCTATAACGTATGATTTACCTGGTTTTAATTGTTCGATTTGTAACTCTTTAATGCCGTGACAAATATGATGTTCCGTTAACAAAGTATCGATATCAGATGTAATTTTTTCTATATTATTTTTTAATTCATCGATTGGTTCATTGATAAAGACAGAAGCAGACATCTGGTCTTTTGCAATTTCCAATTCAATATTCGGTAACCATTTTCCAATTTCAACAGGTTCTTCACTTTTTGTTACTAAAGCATTTTTCAATCCAGCAAAATTGGTTAAACGAATGCGAGGATATTGTCGTAAAATCATATCGATTTCTTTTAACGGAAACCCCGCTTTATTCGTTTGTAATAGAACAGTACCGTTTTGCTCCAGTAACTCAATAAAATCATTCGTATAAATTATCACCTGAAAATCACCCCTTTTTCCAGTATAAACAAAAAACCTAGTTTTGTTTAGAGGGTTATAGGATAATTTTCACATTTTATCCAGCTGTTCAAAAAGTACTAATTTTTTTTACTTTTTTCTTTCTTTTCGATTTCATTTTCTTCTTCGCCAACTTTAGACAATTTCGAAACGGGTTCTGATATAAAGCTCGGAATTTTAACGCCTAATGCTCCAATATTTTCAATCGTTGATAATCCTTCACGGCCAACATAATACATAATTGCGAGTGTTCTTATTAATGGTTGATCATTGCCGACAAGCGTATCTAACATGACAGCAATTGCTATGACGATGAGGATAACTGCTTTACGAATACCTCCCCAAAACATGATATCACTATTTAATTTTTTCTTTTTAATTGCAACTAATACACCCGTAATATAATCAATCACCATAAAGGCAACTAAAAATTTCAACGCTTGATCCCAACCTCCTAGCCAATAGGTAACGAATGTACCGAATAAAGAAACAACAGAATTAAATGAAATTTCCTTCATGTTCATCCTCCTTGTAGTCAAAAAAATTGTAAGATGTTAGTTTGATTTAAAGTTTAGAAGAGGGGTATGCTTATTCCTCTCAGGATAAAAAAAGACGCAATTCCATGCGCCCCTAGAATGTCATCCTATATGGAAAAGTGTTATGACACTTTAAAACAGCACTTATTCCGCTTCTATTTCAACTGGCTTTTCTATCATTAAGAAAATCTATTATGAACATTTCGATTATCTCGTACGTTATTGATGAACTAATAGAAGTCGAATCTATCACATTTGTCTACCCACCAACTTGTTTCTCCAGCGAAAAGAAAGATTTACTATTGTTTGTACATATCCTATTCTTCTTCCTTACAGTAAACTAAGTTGGTAGCCTAAAATTGGCATAATAAAAAACACTTCCAAACAAGGATTTCCCTTGAAATTAGAAGTGTTTTTCATGCTAGACTTAACTAGCAATCTCGTATGTTTACCTTAACTTGCCACTAATTCAATACGAATTTTATCGGCAATCATGGCAATGAATTCTGAGTTAGTTGGTTTTGATTTTAAATGGTGGACAGTGTAACCAAACATCTGGGAAATCGATTCATAATTCCCACGGTTCCACGCCACTTCAATGGCATGACGAATCGCTCTTTCTACACGAGAAGGAGTTGTACCGAATTTTTTCGCAATTTCTGGATATAAAATTTTAGTCACTGAACCTAACAATTCAATGTCATAATAGACCATTTGGATTGCTTCTCTTAAATAAGAATAGCCTTTAATATGAGCAGGAACACCAATTTCCTTAATAATTGCTGTAATCGTTGTGTCAAGTTGCCGTTGATTTACTTTCGCTTGTCCATCTGGTTGAAGAATGCTTTGTCTTTTTACACTCTCTGTTTTTTGTCCAGCACAGTGTAATATTTTTTGTACAAGCTGATCAAATTCAAATGGTTTTAACATGAAGTAGGAAGCACCATATGTAACTGCTTGCTTCATAACATCTTCTTGTCCAAAGGCTGTTAACATGATTACTTGAGTTTTCGCAAGACGATCGTCACTATACATTACCTCAAGTACGCCAAGTCCATCTAAATGTGGCATGATTATATCAAGCAGTAATACATCTGGTTGAAATTCTTCTAACATTTTAATACAAAGTTTACCGTTTGCTGCAGTCGCTACTACTTCAATATCAGGATGATTTTCAAAAAATTGTTCCATCGTTCTGACTAAATCTCGGTTATCGTCGGCAATTGCCATTTTTACTTTCGCCAAAAAAATTCCTCCTTAGATTCATTAATACAAGTATTCTACTTAATTAGTATTCCGTCTCATTTTATGCCACAGTTTTACTATACTTGACAATTGTATTTTCGACATTAGTTAGAAAATTCCTTTAATTTATAAAAAAATGAATAACTAGTCCGAAGGTTTCATGTTTTATCGACAAATTTTTTGAATCGACTGTAATTAATCTATCGTAAAAAACATTTCACGTCATCATTTTGTTACAAATCACAAAAAAAGACTACACTTCCCATGAAAAGTGTAGTCTTTTTGCTTATTTCGGTTTTTTCTTTAACATTTCTGTTACGGTAATGGCTGCTCCTTTAGAAGGTTGTTCGACAAACATATGTGTCACCGCCCCAACAAATTGTCCTTTTTGTATAATTGGGCTGCCACTCATCCCCTGCAGGATACCGCCTGTTTTTTCCAATAATTCTTTATCCGTTACGACAAATTGTAAAAAATTATCTTCAATTTTGACTATGTCTATTTCAAAGGCTTCCACTTTAGAACCTTCAATTGCCGTATAAAGTTCTGCCTTACCGAGCTCAATATCTTCTTCGTTCATGATATCAATTGGTTTACGCAAACTTTCTTTCAAGTCGCTTTCCCAGCTACCGAAAATGCCATATATATCGTTTGATTTAACATTCCCTAAGCGAATATTATTGTTTTCAATTACCGAAATTTTATAACCAGGGTTCCCCGGAGTACTTTTCTTAATTTGTTCTATGGAGGCTAAAAAAATCGAACCATCCTGAAAATCTGGTGGTTCATTTAAAACACCATCGATAATTTGGTGACCCAAAGCACCGTATTGTTTCGACTCTGGATCTATAAAGGTTAATGTACCTATGCCATCTGTTTCATCTTTCAAAAACGGTATAATATTATTTGCCTGTTCACTTGTTAATGAAAGTTCTCGTTTCTCCTGTGCTTTTTGTTTTACAGAGAATGTAAGTTCATTTGTGGAAATTTGATCTTTAATTTTTTCGACAGATGTTACAGATGAACCGTTTACTTCTGTAATGACGTCACCCTTCTTTAACCAATGCCCATTTGGTAATAAAACATCGTGGGCGACGTATACAAATGGCAATTGTAACTGTATCCCAATTGATTCACCCATTGGAATTAATTTCTTCGCAAAGGCTTCTGCGTTTGGCGAAAAAATAAATACCATGAATACGATCAAAGACAACAGATTACGCAAATGGCATTTCATAGTCCACCTCCTTTAAGATTTGTACATTTACTATGTGTCACTTGTACATCATTAATGAGAGGTAAATATTTGTCGTCTAAACAAATAAAAAATGTGGATAAAGGAGTAGCTATTTTTAGCTACTCCTTATTTTCAAATTTGACAAATATTTTTTTCTAACGATGGAAAACTAAATTTGATTATTGATAAACTTCATCTCTTTTTTACGCATTTCAGCAAGTTGTAGAAGTTCAGACGCATGCTGTAATGTTAAATCCGTAATTTCGGATCCGCCCATCATACGACTTATTTCTTCGATTCGATTTTGGATATCGATATTTGAAACCGTTGTATAAGTTCTATTTTTCTCCACTTGTTTACGGATCAAATAATGTTGGTCCGCCATTGCGGCTACTTGAGGTAAATGGGAGATACAAAGTACTTGCGAAGAAATTGAGATGGCAGCAATTTTCTCTGCAATCGCTTGTGCAACTCGTCCACTTACACCTGTGTCCACTTCATCAAAAATAATCGAAGTGATACCATTAGAAGAAGAAAAAATCGTTTTTAAAGCGAGCATAATTCGAGATAATTCTCCGCCGGATGCAATTTTTGGTAATGATTTCGGCGGTTCACCAACATTTGTTGATATATAGAATGATACATAGTCTTTCCCATTCATATCAAAACTATGTAAGGAATCAAAATTAACAATAAACTTCGCTTTTTCCATATGTAAATCGCGTAATTGACCCATAATCGCCTCGCTAAGTTTCGAAGCACATTGTTTTCTTTTACTCGTAAGTTGCTCGGCCAACTGTTCCAGTTCTTGTTCCATTTTTGCTAATTGGATTTCGTTATTTTTAATTGTTTCATCTCGATTTTGTAATTGAACTAGTTCATCCGTAATTTTTTCATAATAATGTAAAATTTCTTCAACCGTCGTTCCATATTTTCTTTTCATCGATTGATATTGAGCTAATCGATGCTCCACTTCGTTCAATCGATTCGGATCAAATTCTAATTCATCAATAATGTTTTTAATTTGATGTGCCGCATCTTGTAATGCATAAAAAGAGGTCGTCACAGCCTCTGAGGAATCTTTAAATTGCTCATCTATCTCAACAATATCTTCTAATGCATTCATTGCATCACCAATATTATCTAGACCCTTTAATTCGCCAGAGATTGCCTCATAGGCAATATTCGCCCGCTCAAAAATTTTATGGAAGTTAGATAAACGTTTACGTTCCTCTAATAATTCTTCTTCTTCTCCTAATTTAAGGTTCGCTTCTTCCAGTTCGTTTATTTGAAACTGATATAAATCGATTCGCTGTGCCGTTCTTTGCTCATCAATATTTATGGCAGCGATTTCACGTTTAAAATCACGATACGCTTGATACTTTTGAGTATACTTTTCCTTCAATTCGGCTATTTCGTGATGGGCAAAATGATCGAGTAAATATATATGTTGTTTTTCATCCATCAGCTCTTGACTTTCATGTTGACCGTGAATGTCAATTAATGTTGCGCCAATTTCCCGTAAAACTGATAATGGAACGAGTTTACCATTTACCCGACAAACACTTTTACCGCTTTCATTTATATCTCGGCGTAGTATAATCGTTCCTTCTTCACTTTCAAGTCCAACTTCTTCTAATTTTTCATAAATTGGATGATGATCATTTGTCATGATGAATAGTCCGGTTAGTTCCGCCTTTGTAGCACCATGTCGAATAAATTCTGAAGAAGCTCGTCCACCAGCAAGTAAATGAACGGCATCAATAATAATCGATTTACCCGCACCTGTTTCACCGGTTAAAACTGTTAGACCATCAGAAAAATCTACTGTTAAGTCATCTATAATAGCAAAGTTACGTATACTAAGCTCTTTTAACAAAAATCCTTCACCTCTTAAATTACCCTTATACTAGATTAATAAAATCTATGAGATTGATTTCATTATAGTAAATCTAAAATACGTTCTCTTACAATTTCACGATCTTCTTCTCTACGGCAAATAATAAGAATCGTATCATCTCCTGAAAGGGTTCCTAATATCTCTTTCCATTCTAAATGATCGATCAGGACCGCAATCGCATTCCCATTCCCTGGTAAAGATTTTAACATTAAAAAATGTGATACGCCATCAATGCTTACGAAAGAATCTGCTAATGCTCTTTGTAGTTTTTGCAATGGATTAAAACGTTGATCTGCAGGAAGACTGTATTTATAACGGCCATCTTGAAGAGGTACTTTTACTAAATGTAATTCTTTTATATCCCTTGAAACAGTTGCCTGTGTAACGTTATATCCATTTTGTTTTAGACGATCAACTAATTCATCTTGTGTTTCAATTTCATTATTTGTTACAATTTCACGGATTCTCATATGACGTTGCCCTTTATTCATCCTGTTCACCTCTTATGAATATATATGTATATTTATACTAACATTCCACCTATAAAACCTCAAGAAAAAGTGGATGACCCTTATATGAAGAGTCACCCACTTATTTTGGGTATCATAAATTATCATGTATACCATTTATAGAATTTATAGAATTTATTTTAATTCACTATGTGCTGCTTCTACGACATCTTTAAAGTTCGTAAAAGGTTCTACTTCTTCATCGTCTTTCGGATTAACTAAATGGAATAAAAATTCAATATTTCCTTCCCCACCTGTAATTGGAGAATAGGAAGCATTTTTGACAATAAAACCGATTTCCGTTGCCATTTTCGCCGTTTCTTCTAAAACATCTAAATGGATTTTCGGATCACGAACAATGCCTTTTTTTCCTACATTTTCACGGCCAGCTTCAAATTGTGGCTTCACTAGTGCCATTACATCTCCACCTGGCAATAAAATTGTTTTTAAAACAGGTAATATTAACGACAGGGAAATAAAAGAGACATCAATCGTTGCAAATTCCGGCAACCCTTCAGTAAAGTCTTCCGGTTTCGAATAACGAAAGTTTGTTTTCTCCATGACAGTTACCCGTTCATCCGAACGAATTTTCCAAGCAAGCTGATTGGATCCAACGTCTAGAGCATAACAATGTTTTGCCCCATTTTGTAAAGCACAATCGGTAAAACCACCAGTAGAAGAACCAATGTCTAACATCAATTTCCCTTCAACCGTCATGTCAAATATTTCTAACGCCTTTTCTAGTTTTAGGCCTCCACGACTGACATATTTCAGTTGGGAACCTTTCACTTGAAGAGGGGCATCTATTGAAATTTTTTCACCCGCTTTATCGATTCGGGTTTCATTGGAATAAACTAATCCCGCCATAATTGAGCGCTTTGCTTTTTCACGAGTTTCACATAATCCTCTTTCAACAAGTAATATGTCCACCCGTTCTTTGATTTGTTTTGTCATACTAATTTTGTTCCTACTTTTTTGTTACTATTCGCCAACTTTCGAAGGCGTTCTACTGCTTCTTCTTTTGTAAGATGAATTTCTTCCAATAACAAATCAACGCTACCTTGTTCAATAAATTGATCTGGAATACCCATTCGGTCAATTTCCACATCTAAGTATTTGTTTTCACTAGCAAACTCAAGGACAGCACTACCAAAGCCTCCTTGAAGAACAGCTTCTTCAATCGTTAGGATTGGAACTTTTTTCACTAATAACTCGTGAAGCATGTCAACATCTAACGGTTTAATGAAACGGGCATTGACAACTTTAACATCGATTCCTGCTTGTTCCAATTCCTTTGCAGCATCCATCGCCGTCGGAATCGTCGTACCAAAAGTTAAAATTGCTACATCTTTACCTTCTTTTAGTACTTCCCAGCTACCGATTGGAATAGTTTTCATTTCCTTATCCATCGGTACCCCGTAGCCGTTACCACGTGGATATCGTAAAGCAATCGGACCGTCATTATATTCAATCGCCGTTTTCACCATATGTTGACCTTCATTTTCATCCTTTGGCATCATGAGGACCATATTCGGTAAATGTCTTAAGAAAGCAATATCGAATACGCCTTGATGAGTTTCCCCATCTGCCCCAACTAAACCAGCACGATCAATTCCAATAAAAACGTTTAAGTTTGGTCTTGCAATATCATGTAATACTTGATCATACGCCCGTTGTAGGAAAGTAGAGTAAATAGCTAAATATGGTTTCATCGCTTGTGTAGCAATCCCAGCAGCCATCGTCGTCGCATGCTGTTCAGCAATACCGACATCAAAAAATCGATCAGGGAATGACCGTTGAATTCCTTCCATTTTTGAACCAACCGGCATCGCTGGAGTGATTGCAACAATTCGTTCATCATCTTCCATTAACTTCCGAACAGATTCTGAAACTAACCCGCTCCAACTTGGACCTTTTGCAGAAGATTTAACAAAGTCACCTGTTTCCATTTTATAAGGACCCGTACCATGCCATGTACCTACAGTATCTTCTTCAGCTGGTTTATACCCTTTTCCTTTTTTCGTAATGACGTGAACAATAACTGGACCTTTTACTTTTTTTGCATATTCTAATGACTTATCTAAGGCATCAAAATCATGTCCATCAATTGGCCCTAAATATTTAAAGCCCATTTCTTCAAAGAATACACCTGAGACAACTAAATATTTTAAACTGTCTTTTACCCGTTCAGCAGTACTCGCAACTTTCCCACCTAAAACAGGAATTTTTTTCAATAGTACTTCCAGTTCCTCTTTTGCCTTTGAATACTCTTTGGCTGTACGTAGTCGACCTAAAATATTGTGTAATGCACCGACGTTTGGCGCTATGGACATTTCATTGTCATTTAGAATCACAATCATATTCTTTTTTTCATGTCCAATATGGTTAAGCGCTTCTAAAGCCATTCCACCTGTTAATGCACCGTCACCAATAATCGGAATAACATAATTTTTTTCTTTTTTAATATCACGAGCAATCGCCATACCCATCGCAGCAGAAAGGGACGTGGAACTATGCCCAGTTTCCCATTCGTCGTGTTCACTTTCACTGCGCTTCGGAAAGCCACTTAGACCTTTGAATTGTCGTAACGTATCAAATTGATCTGCACGACCCGTTAAAATTTTATGAACATAGGCTTGGTGCCCTACATCCCATAAAAATTTATCCTTCGGACTATTAAAAGCTTTATGCAATGCGATCGTTAACTCAACAACACCTAGGTTTGGGCCAATATGTCCCCCTGTAATCGAACATTTTTCAATAAGAAAAGAGCGAATATCACTTGCTAGCGACTCTAACTCTTTTTTATTCATATTTTTCAAAAAGGATGGACTAGTTATTTTGGTTAAATCCATCTCACACACACCTTTTCATAATTATTAATCAAAGAAAACGTTTTTACTATTATACCAGTGAAAACTTTTAATCAAAAGAATTTACTATTTTTTAATTATTTCGATGAACAATATATTCGGCAAATTCTTGTAATAACGAAGTGTCCTTCTCCACTCTTTCTAACGCTTCAAGGGCAAAATGATAGTGTTCTTCTAGCTTTTGCTTCGCTCCTTCAAGGGAAAGTAATGCTGGGTAAGTACTCTTATTACTTTTCTCATCTTTACCAGCGGTTTTTCCAAGTTCTTCGGAAGTGGCAATGATATCTAAAATGTCATCTTGGATTTGGAAAGCTAAACCGATATGGTGGGCATATTCCACTAATGCAAACCGTTCTTCTTCACTTGCGTTAGATAAAACAGCACCTGATTCGATACTAAAGCGTAAAATCGCACCTGTTTTATTAATATGGACATGCTCCAGCTCAGGTAAATTTAATTGGCGTGTTTCCCCATCGATATCTAATACTTGTCCTCCAACCATTCCTTCAGCACCTGAAGCAACACTTAATAAGTTGATTAACTCAACTCGTTGTTCTGATGGAACGTTTTCCATTCGAGCTAATATCCCGAAACTTAATGTGTTTAATGCATCACCTGCTAAAGTTGCTAATGCTTCACCGAAAACGATATGATTTGTCGGTTTGCCGCGACGCATATCATCATTATCCATACTTGGTAAATCATCATGGATAAGTGAATATGTATGAATCATTTCAAGGGCTGCACCGACTGTATATGCTTCTTGTTGTTTATTTTGAAACAAATCACATACAGCTAAAACAAAAAGTGGACGAATTCTTTTCCCGCCAGCTTTTAGTGAATAAAGCATCGATTCTTTTAATTGTTCAGGTGCTTTAATACATTGAACTAATGAGTATAACTCATGCTCAATTTTAGGTAAATTATCTGCAATAAATTCCTTTATACGATTTGACATAGTTATTCCTCTCCGTTTGTTGGTTCAAAAGGTTGTTTCTCACCTTGATCGTTTACTATCGAGATTAATTGTTTCTCTGCACTTTGTAACTTTTCATGACAAAAATGGGATAATTCCATCCCATTTTTATATAAATCAATCGCTTCCTCTAAAGGGACGTCACCTTGTTCCAGCTTACGTACAATTTCCTCTAGTTCGGACATAGCTTCTGCAAAGGACTGTTGTTTTTTCATTATCTTCCCCCACCTTCAAGAGTTTTAATAATTTTTGCTTGCGCTTTCCCATCATGGAAATGAATGTCGATTTCTTCATCCGCCGTTAATTGTGTAACTGATTTAACGACTTGTTGATCTTTATAAGTTACACTATACCCTCTTGTCATAATCGATAAAGGGTTTAATGCCTCTAATGTTCGGATATTCGAACTATGCTGATCTTTCTTTTTTTGCAATAGTGACTGAACGTTACGAGTTAACAATTCCGTCATTTGATTAATTTGTTTATAGTGATACTGAATTTCATTTTCAGGTGAATAGGATTTAATCGTCGAATCCAATTTTTGCAATGCATTATATTTTTTCATTAAATACATTTGTGAGGATCGACCTAGTTGCATATCTAACTGCACAATTTTTTCTGTAAATGGACGGTAAAGTCTTTCAGGTGTTGCTAACGGATAAGCATTTTGCAGCTTCTTTAAACGACTTCTTTCAAATTGCACGCGAGATGAAGTCATTTGATGCAATCTTGACTGATTCGATAAGATTCGTTGAATTAATTCATGTTGGTTTGGAACAGCTAGTTCAGCTGCTGCAGTAGGTGTTGGTGCACGGAGGTCAGCAACAAAGTCTGCAATTGTCATATCCGTTTCATGTCCTACCGCACTGATGATAGGAATTCTACTTTCAAAAATTGCTTGGGCAACCATTTCTTCATTAAATGCCCATAAATCTTCAATCGAACCTCCACCACGTCCTACAATTAACACGTCACATAATTGTTGCTTGTTTGCCAATTGGATATTTTTTGCAATATTTGGAGCTGCATTTTCGCCTTGGACAACTGTCGGATAAATAATAATTTCCGCCAACGGGTAACGTCTGTTAATCGTTGTACAAATATCTCGAATAGCTGCCCCTGTCGTTGCAGTCAATACGCCAACGGTATTCGGAAATTTTGGAATCGGTTGCTTAAAATTCGGATTAAAAAACCCTTCCTTTTGCAATCTTTCTTTTAATTGATTAAAAGCAACAAACAATCCACCTACGCCATCGGGTTCCATTGTTTGCACATACAATTGGTAAATCCCTGATGATTCGTACACATTGACTTCCCCACGAATATAAACCTGCATGCCTTCTTCAGGTTTAAATTTCAACTTACTTGCTTGTGTACGAAACATGGCCGCAGTAATTCTTGCTGCATCATCTTTTAAAGTAAAGTATATATGGCCAGAACTATGTATTTTTACATTGGAGAGCTCACCTTTTACATACACTTCACGTAAATGAGGATCTGCATCGAATTTACGTTTTATATATTTTGTTAGGGCTTTCACGGTTAAATAAGAAGACGTTGTCATATGTACGGCTCCTCCAACTTAAAATTAATATTTGTATGAAACTATGAATATAAAAATTTCATTCCAAAAGAAAAGCTGTTTCTCTTTAGAAAAACACAATTTATCACCATTTGGTGCAAATTGATGTATTTTCTTATGCGGAAGTCTTAGAATCATATCCGCGCAGAAAAACAGCTTCTGTCTCTATAGTTTACATGTTTTCAACTTATTTGTCCTGTGCTAAGGTGTTCTCTGCTGATTGTACAGTGTTAAAAAGTAACATTGTAATCGTCATAGGGCCGACACCACCAGGAACAGGTGTAATATGGGATGCGATTCCATCAACTGCATTAAAATCTACATCTCCAGTTAACTTATTGTTTTCATCACGGTTTATCCCTACATCAATGACAACAGCACCTGGTTTCACATGCTCTTTTGTAATAAAATTCGCTCTTCCAACAGCTGCGATTAAAATATCCGCTTGCTTTGTGATAGAAGGTAAGTCCGGTGTTTTAGAATGTGTATATGTAACAGTAGCGTCTTTTTGAAGTAACAGTTGTCCCATTGGTTTACCAACGATGTGGCTTCGACCAACAACAACTGCATGTTTACCAGCGATGTCTATCCCTGAATATTCAAGTAATTTCATTACACCAAATGGCGTACATGGTAAATATGTCTCTTGGCCTAACATCATTTTCCCTACACTTACCGGGGAGAAGCCGTCTACATCTTTATCTGGGGAAATCGTTGCGATAACTTTGTCTTCATCGATATGTTTTGGTAAAGGTAATTGTACTAAAATTCCATGAATATCATTGCGATTATTTAATGAACGAATTTGCACAAGTAATTCTTCCTCTGTTACCTCTTCCGGTAGTTGAATCAGTTCGGAGAAAATCCCAATTGCTTCACAAGATTTTTGTTTATTTCGAACATAAGTTTGTGACGCTGGATTGTTGCCGACTAAAATAACCGCTAATCCTGGTGTCACTCCTTGTTCTTTTAACAATTGCACTCGCTCGGCAATTGATTTTCGAATTTCTTGGCCAATTTCTTTTCCGTTAATGATTGCACTAGACATCTTCTGATACTTCCTTTCAAAGGACTATTGTTGTGTGAATTTTGATAGAACACCATTGACAAATTTGCTTGATTTTTCATCACCAAAAGTTTTACAAAGCTCAATCGCTTCGTTTAAAACAACACGGCTAGGTGTATCTTGCATAAATTGTAATTCATAAACAGCTAATCTTAATACCGTTCTTTCAATTTTAGGTAAACGGCCTAAAGACCAGTTTTCTAAGTTTTGACTAAGCTTTTCGTCAATTTCTTTTTGATTTTCGGTAACACCGTGTACTAATTGATCAAAAAATGCATCGGATTCTTCTTCATTTAGTACGTGTCCAATCGCTTCCTGTAATGTTAGATCTGTGTTGTCTAACTGAAACAGTACTTGCACCGCTTTTTCGCGCGCATCATGTCGTTTCATGTATAAATCTCCTTCATTAGTAACATTAAGTCCTATAATAACATATTTTAGCTATTCTAACACAGCTTCAAACGAACTTTTAAAAAATAGGAACAGTCATATGATATTTATTAAGTTTCGTAGCATTTTCCTTCACTTTCCGACTAAAGGAAAACACACTGTCTTTGGGATTCCTTATTTAAAATTATTATTTGAAACTTTGTGCAGCTTTGACTGCCTTTTTCCAACCTTCATACAATGCTTCCTTTTTCGCCTCATCCATTTCAGGATTAAATTTTTTGCCGATATTCCAATACTTCGAAATTTCCTCTTTATTTTTCCAAAAACCAACTGCTAACCCGGCTAAATAAGCTGCTCCTAATGCCGTCGTTTCATTTATCGCTGGCCGTTCAACTGGAACAGATAAAATATCCGCTTGGAATTGCATTAAAAGATTATTTTTTACAACGCCGCCATCTACTCGTAACGATTTCAAAGAAAGTTCTGAATCTGCCTCCATAGCACTCAAAACATCTTTCGTTTGATAAGCAAGGGATTCTAACGTAGCGCGAATGAAATGCTCCTTTGTTGTTCCACGGGTAAGACCAAAAACAGCTCCCCTCACATCACTATCCCAATAAGGCGTACCTAATCCTACGAAAGCAGGAACGACGTAAACTCCTTCTGTACTTGGTACTTTCTCCGCATATCGTTCACTTTCACTGGAATCCCGGAACATTCTTAATCCATCACGTAACCATTGAATGGCTGATCCAGCAACAAAAATACTCCCTTCCAAAGCATATTCCACTTTCCCATCAATACCCCAAGCGATTGTTGTTAGTAATCCGTGATTGGAACAAACGGCTTTCTCCCCTGTATTCATTAACATAAAACATCCAGTGCCATATGTATTTTTCACCATGCCAGATTCAAAACAAGCCTGCCCAAAAAGCGCTGCTTGTTGGTCTCCCGCAATTCCTGCAATAGGCACTTCCACACCGAAGAAATGACTTTTGGAAACATAACCGTATATTTCAGATGAAGGGCGTACTTCCGGTAACATCGAAGAAGGAATGTCGAGAATTTGTAACAATTGTTCATCCCATTTTAGTTCAAAAATGTTATACATTAACGTCCTAGAAGCGTTCGAATAGTCCGTTACATGAACAGTACCCTCTGTAAGCTTCCATATAATCCAACTATCAATGGTTCCAAAAAGCAACTCACCTTTTTCTGCTTTTTCTCTAGCACCTTCTACATGATTCAATATCCATTTCACTTTCGTACCAGAAAAATACGGATCGATAATTAGCCCCGTTTTTTGTTGGAATAACTCTCCGTATCCTTGCTCTAATAGTTCATTACATATTTGTGAAGTTTGGCGAGATTGCCAAACAATGGCATGATAAATCGGTTCTCCTGTTGTTTTATCCCATACAACTGTAGTTTCCCGTTGATTTGTAATCCCAATTCCTTCAATTTGTTCAGGTCGGATATTTTTTTCTGATAGCACAGTTGCAATGACAGATAGTATGGAACTCCATATTTCATTTGCATTATGCTCTACCCAGCCATTTTGCGGAAAATGTTGTTTAAATTCTCGTTGGGAAATATGTTCCACCTTTCCCTCTTTATTAAATAAAATAGCTCGGGAACTTGTCGTTCCTTGATCTAGTGATAAAATATATTTTTTCAAAATGCCTTCCCTCCAAAAAGAAATTCCAAACTTTATGTATGTTTGATCCATTAAATAGGATACCACTGTTTCCGAACATTAGAATACTTAGTATTCTAAAAAAGAGTATGTCCAAAATGACATACTCTCCTTTGAATCTGTTTGCTAGTTGATACTTTTTCGATTATTACTTCTTTCCATACGAACTCATCCATACATTTCGATGATTAAAATTACTAAATCCTATTTCCCTTGTTGACGATTTGCTGCTTCATCTTTAATTTCTTCTCTGAAGCCTTCTAAAGCTTGCTTACGGCGTTCATTTTTCGCCTGAATTTTCGCTTTTTCTTCTGGGCTTGAAAACCCCATTGTTTCTTCTGCTGCTTCGATATTTTCAAGTGTGTTGTGGACCATACTTTGTAACTTCTCTACATTATCTGATCGATCATCTGGATTAGGCTTACGATTATTTGCCATTTGATAATGCCTCCTTTTTTATTTTACGGGATTAGTTTGGTTCCATTTCCTATGTTTATACGGTATCTGCATTTTTTAAGGAATAAAAAAGAGCCCTTTCTTATATGAAGAAAGAGCTCTAACATTTGTTGAATTATTCGTCTTCTTTTGAGTTTTCGAATTGAATAGCAGTAATATGAACATTTACTTCATTCGTATCAATCGACGTCATATTAAAGATTGCTTGACGAATGGCTGTTTGGATTTCCTTTGCTACTTTTGGAATGGAGTAGCCATATTTTACTGAACAAAATACATCCATTATAATTTGTCCATCTTCTGAAATGGTTGCTTTAACACCTTTCGAATGCACTTTTTTTCCTAGACGTTCTGCAACACCTGATGCAAAGTTCCCTCTAGTGGCAGCAACACCATCAATTTCTGTTGTGGCAATCCCTGCGATTACTTCAATCACTTCAGGAGCTACTTCGATTTGACCAAGTTCTTCTTTACCAGAAGGAGTTGGTTGTATGAAAGCTTTTGCTACTTTCTCAGCCATCTTCTTCATCCTCTCTTACTCTGCAAATTGTCGAGTTTTATTAAAATGACAGAATTCACAAAGATTTCTATTTACAATATATTATACCTTATTTTTTTCATTAACGCTTTACCGAATACGTTTTTTCTAAATAATATTTTACTCGTGTTCTTTCCAAATGCTTGCCAAATATTCATAAGAAGCTTTACGTTTTTCAATATCGTAAATCGGACTATTGATCATCAATTCATCTAGTTCACGATGGCGAAGGAAATCTAATAATTGGTCATATACTGTTTGTTGTGAACCGAAGAATGTATATTTCAGTTGTTGGAATACTACTTTCTTTTCATCTTCTGTCCAAAGATTTGCCATTTCCCTTGGTGGTTGGGTTTTACCCCGTTGACCTTTAATGATTCCTAAAAACTGTTGGAATAATGTACTAGCTAAATATTCCCCTTCTTCATCGGTATCTGCAACTACTGCATTGACAGCTACCATGACATAAGGTTGATCTAATACTTTCGAAGGTATAAAGTTTCTTCTATAAGTATGAAGGGCATCATCTAAAAGATCTGGAGCAAAGTGACTTGCAAATGAATAAGGTAATCCAAGTCGTCCAGCCAATTGAGCACTATAAAGACTAGACCCTAATAACCAGATTGGAATGGACATCCCTTTCCCAGGTACGGCTATAACAGGTCGTTCAATATCTTCAAAATAGCCTCTTAATTCATCTACTAAACGATCAAACTCATAAGCTCCTCTATCATCTCGGCGTAATGCACGAGCTGTGAGCATATCTGAACCAGGCGCTCTTCCTAAACCTAAATCGATTCGACCTGGATACATGGATTCTAATGTTCCGAATTGTTCAGCCACAACGAGTGGGGAATGGTTTGGTAACATAATTCCTCCTGAACCAACCCGAATCGTACTTGTTGCAGCGGCTAAATATCCTATTAAAACGGGTGTAGCAGAGCTTGCAATCCCTTGCATATTATGATGTTCTGCCACCCAATAACGATTATAACCAGACTTCTCAGCAGTCTGGATTAATTCTCTACTATTTTGAAAAGAATTAGCTGGCGTTTGCCCCTCTAAAACAGGCGCTAAATCGAGTACAGATAATTTTGGTAACAACTGTAACTCCCCCTTCCATATTGATAGTATAAAACGAACTGTAGAAGTATTCATTTATTTCGTCTCGGGACAAAAAAATGACTACCTCAATTTAGGAGATCGTCATTTTTAATGAACATTTTATTTATACGGTACTTCTTCTTTTTTTGCCGCATTTAATAATCATTTTCCTTTAAGAACTTCGTATTGAATTTTCCAGATTCCAAATACTTTAAATATAGACTTTATTCAGCATGGATCAAGATGGAATTTAGGATACTCACTGATTGGTTATTGATGATTTTCTACAACCATCATACATACGTAGGCAGCAAAGCATTCAATATAATAATTGGGTATTACATATAGGTTAGGAGGATTGAAATGCAACCAACCTGGCAGGACGTTCTTGAAATAACAGAACAGTATAGACATACAAAAACAGAGTATTGGTTAAGTGAAAACGTATATACTTTGAGTTGGTGGATTCTTTTAATTACATCTATTGGTATATTTATTGTATGGATTATTATTTTAGATAAAAAAAGAATATTCGAGATTATCACCTATGGATTTTTTGTCGGGACAGTAGCCATATACGCAGACGTATTAGGAGTTTGGTTAGATTTTTGGCATTACCCAATTACAATAACACCTATGCATTTACCTTTTGAAATACACAGACTACAAATGCCTATTATTTATATGGTGATTTATCAGTATTTTAAAACATGGAAAACCTTTCTAATTGCCGCTGCAATCAATGCATTTATATTCGCATTTCCTTTGGAATCGATATTGGTGTGGTTAAAGGTATATGAACCCATTCAATGGAAACATATCTATTCATTGGTCCCTTATTTTCTCATCGCTACGGTACTTAGATGGATAATCAATAAATTCAAACAACTGGACAAGAATTATCAATAGCTTCGTAATACAATGTTTAACACTAGAATTTTTTAATTCAATTTTAACAAACTAAAATAAAAAAACCGGGCCCAACAACTAGGCGTCTTTCTAGTCTAGGTTGGTTAATAAATACCGTCATTAAAAACTTTTTGCATGGCTGTAACCTACAAGGAAGAATCTCTTAACTTTTCGTCTTTCCATATTTGATTTAATTTGTGAAGGATTCACTAAAACTGAAGTGCAATCATCATAAGATAAGATTCAAGCACTTCATTTATCGATTTCAAGCGATTCTTATATAACATCTTTTAAATCAAGCATATTAATTCTTTGTCTTTTTTTAGCCATAAAATAAACCCCCTAACCTAATTTAGGTTAGGAGGTAAAACATATCGTAATTTTTTATTTCGTTCTATTCATCAGTTTTATTTATTCGGTACTTCTTCTTTTTTAGCCGTATTTAATAAATCATTTTCCTCAAGGAACTTCGTATTGAATTTTCCAGATTGGAATACTTCATTGTTCATTAAAGCTTGATGGAACGGAATCGTTGTATGAATACCAGGTCCGGCCACTTCAAATTCACTTAAAGCACGATTCATTTTAGCAATTGCTTCATCTCGAGAATCCGCATGAACAATTAATTTAGCAACCATCGAATCATAGTATGGCGGAATTGTGTATCCAGCATATACTGCTGAATCAATACGAACTCCATAACCACCTGGTGTAATATACGTTTCAACGGTACCTGCTGAAGGCATAAAGTTTTTATACGCATTTTCAGCATTTATACGGCATTCGATTGCCCAACCATTGATTTTAATATCTTCTTGTGTAAATGGAAGCGCCTCTCCAGCTGCAATTTTTAATTGTTGTTGAACTAAATCAACACCCGTTATCATTTCTGTTACTGGATGCTCTACTTGGATACGCGTATTCATTTCCATGAAGTAAAATTTATCTGCTTGGTAATCGTAAATAAATTCAATTGTACCCGCACCTTCATAGTTACAAGCTTGTGCAGCTTTAACAGCCGCAGCCCCCATTTCAGCACGACGTTCTTCTGATAATGCAGGTGATGGAGCTTCTTCTACAAGCTTCTGCATACGGCGTTGAACAGTACAATCCCGCTCACCTAAATGGACAACATTTCCAAAAGAATCAGCTAACACTTGAATTTCGCAGTGACGGAAGTATTCAATGAACTTTTCTAAATAGACACCAGGATTACCGAAAGCCGCAGCTGCTTCTTTTTGCGTAATCTCGATTCCTTTTACAAGGTCTTCTTCCGTACGCGCAACACGAATACCTTTACCGCCGCCACCAGCAGTCGCTTTAATAATAACCGGGTAGCCAATTTCTTGTGCCCATTTTTTACCCGTTTCAATATCTGGGACGATGCCTGTCCCAGGAACAAGTGGTACTCCCGCTTCTTCCATCGTACTGCGAGCAACGTCTTTAATTCCCATAATTTTGATCGAATCAGATGAAGGACCAATAAACTTAATTCCTGCATTTTCACAAGCTTCAGCAAAATCAGCATTTTCCGCTAAAAAACCGTAACCTGGGTGAATGCCATCTACACCTGTTTTTTGAGCTACCCCTAGTACTGCTGGGAAGCTTAAATAAGAGTCTTTTGATAATTTTGGTCCGATACAATACGCCTCATCTGCTAATTTTACATGAAGTGCATTTGCATCTGCTTCGGAATATACCGCAACGGTTTCAATACCTAGTTCTTTACATGCACGAATAATACGTACTGCAATTTCACCGCGGTTTGCAATTAAAACTTTTTTCATAATAGAAGCACCCCTTACTCAGGTTTCACTAGGAATAGTGGTTGCCCGTATTCAACTAATTGACCGTCTTTCACAAGTACTTCAACGATTTCACCTTTAATCTCCGCTTCAATTTCATTGAATAATTTCATCGCTTCGACGATACATACAATTGTTTCTTCTCCAACTTTATCCCCTACTTTTACGTAAGGTGGTTGGTCAGGTGAAGGTGCTTGGTAGAATGTCCCTACCATTGGCGAAGTAATTTTATGTAATGAAGATTGATCTACATTAACAGGTGCTGCTTTTTCCTCCGCTTTTACTTCTTCAACCTTTGTTGTTTCAACAACAGGTTCTACAGCTACTGGTGCTGGAGCTGTTTGTTGAACTACAGGAGTAGTTTCAATTTTAGGAGTGACAACTTCTGTTACAACTCCGTTATTTTTTTTCAATTTAAGTTTAGCCCCATCATGTTCATAAACGAACTCGTCTATGGATGATCCGTCAACTAACTTAATAATTTCTCTCAATTCTTGTACTTTAAACACGTAAAGACACCCCTTATGTTTTATTCACTTCTTTACTATTTTATAGTTTTTTTACTAAATTTGAAATACATAAATACAATTTTAAAGAAATAACGTAAAAAACAGTGCTTTCGTCTTGAAAACGAACGCACTGCGTAATTTCTGTTTGTAAAAATATTATTCGTATAATAATAATTTCTATATAAATTTTCAATTAATAGTAATTTGATTCTACGTTTACTTGGACATCGCTTACATCTTCTAGCTCTGAACGAACTGTAAAGATAATTTCGTTTGCTTGCTGTTTCGAAATTTCATCTGATAATACGGTTACAGCAACTTTATCATCTTCTACTCGTACTAAAGCATCTGAATAACCAAGGGATTCAATTAACATCTCAAGCATAGATTCTGATGACTCTTGTTCAATAAGGGCATTCATTTCGTTAAAGGCTTCATTTTTCTCTTCTGCCGAATATTCGTCAGATGCAATTTTTTGTGTAAGTTGTTCTCTTAATTGATCTCGTTCATTACTTTTTTCCATTCGCATTTCTTCAAATAAGTAACTTTCTGATGTTGTTGTAGTCATTTTTTCTTCGTCTACACCTGTCAATGTCGTTTCTTTTAATGCGTCATCTGAAAAAATCGTCGCCAGATCCACATCACGATTTGGTTCAAATACATAATAAACTGAAATGACGGCCGCTAAACTTAGTAGCGTTAATAACCATACTGTTCTTCTTTTTACTTTCATTGTTCATCTCCTTTACTCTCCATCGGTACAATCATAATTCTGTGAGTAGGCATTTGCATTACTCGACTAATAGTTTCCAAAAGTTGCTTTTGAATAGCTGGGTTAGACGCCCCTTCCGATACAACGAGCAATCCTGATACATGCTGTTGATTTTCACTTGAACTAAGGTACCCATTTAACAAACTATCAGAATTTGAATCATTCGGTGATGGGACATCGTAATGAAAATAGACCTTTACTTGTCCAACACCTTTAATCTGACTTAAGGTTTGCTCAAGTTTACTTTCCTCTTCAGATGAGTTATATTGCTCCTCCTTTGGATCATTCAACGTGACAGAAATGTACGCAATGAACACTAGAACTGCAATCGGAATAAAGATTAATTTTTGTTTTGACCATTTCTTTTCCACCTCACGTTCTTTAGCGCCTCCTTTCTATCAAATACGCCTCGGCGTATTGCCGGAGGCTTTCCCTTTGTTCAGCATCGTTCATAATAAATTTATAAAGTTCATATTCCCTTTACTCTAGTTGAAGGCACTTTACTGAACAAAGTTTAACGTTTCAACACATTGTATGAAGCTAGTCCTAACTGTATGCTTTATAGTTTAAGAAAATCTAACACTGTTGTTAAAAAAATTAATAATGTTGCTAGTTTTACGTAGACAATGACGTCTTTCTCATCTGCTAAAAGTAATAAACATTTCCCTATTAAAATAATAATTATTAGTTTGATCAAAAGCTTTTCCCCACCCCTAGCTGCATAATGACGATTAAGATGAGCCAAATAAAGACAAAGGCAATTCCTAGTAATATTGCTACAGCACAAAGTAATAATAGAGACTTACCAACGTCATCTAACAGTCCGCTAATCGTACTTCCGGTAAAGGGTTCCACAACGGCTGCTAGTAACTTAAAGGTCATCGCATGAATTAGTAGTTTACCAGCAGGATAAAAAGCAGCAATCCAGAAGGCAGTCATAGCCCCTAACCCGACAACCGTTGTAGCCGTTGATTGATATTTATGGAAGATCGAAAAACCTTCTACAATGAGGGAGCCGACAATTGGTATCGTTTGTTCAATTACCTTTTTTACTGGACTCGCTATAGCTTGGTCAATTGTAAAAAAGGCAACCCCGGTAAAGGAAAGTACGGTTACCATTCCTAATAGCGATGCCGTAATGAGCGTCATTACGGTGCCGCGAATTAAGTCTGAAGCCTTTGAAAACGAAATTTCTTGAATAAATCTTGAACAGAAATCAAGAATTAGCGCTACCGTTATCGCAGGAATTAAGACTTTTTTACAAAGTAGCATTAACATCTCAAAAATAAAGAGAACAATAGGACTCCAGGCGATAAATGAAAATACCGCATTTAAAACGACTAAAATGGAAGTTAAAATCGGTGTAATGGCTAAAAAGAAGTCTGAAGCAACGTTGACGATTTCTCCCATTGTAGAAAAAGCATCCATTACAGTTTGTCCAAGGGTTAGCACGAGTACGATGACGAATAACGTATCGCCCCATTTTTTAAACTTTGGCACAAAGGCCTCTATCACAAGAAATAACACGGTATAAATCAAAACTAAGATGATGGATTGTCCAGCGAGTTTCAATGGATCTGTAAAAATGTTTAGTATTTCATTCATTATAAAAGCCCCTTACTGAAGCTTTTCTAAAATTGACGAGAAATCTGACAATACTTTTGCAAATTCGCTAGTCCAATAAAATAGTAGTACGATGCGAATGGAAAACATGACAAGTTCTCCAAATGTTTCATATTCCTTTTCATCAAATAAGGATTGAAAGAACAAACCTATCTGGTAAAAAAGTGCAGAGTACACAAGCTGAGGTACATATGGCACTGATTGCACATAAGTAAGGAGCTGCTCTGTAAAAGGAATAGCGAGCACCGACAGTAAGAAATATAGTAGGATGAAAAAGAAAACAATGACGGTTACTGCGTGTAGTTTTTCGAAAGTTTCTTTAATTAGTATTAATAGTAAAATTAAGATGACGGCATAAATTAAAAATTTCATATATTACCCTAATTTAAATTTAGCCATTGGAAGAATGTAAGTATGTCGTCAAAGAAAAGCCGTAAAAATCGAATTAGTTCTGCCGTAATATACAAATATGCGATAAAAAATATAAAGAACGAAAATTCCTTTTTGCCGATTTGCTCAAAGAAAACATGAAGCAAAGCAATAATAAGCCCTACCCCAGCTACCCGCAAAACGTCCTGTAATTCCATCACGACGCCTCCTTGTGTAAGGCAATATATGAGCTTGTTCAAAAAAATAGACCTTTTTATCGTAAAAAAAGTCATCTCTTTCAAAGAGATGACTTTAAAATTCCAATTTATAGAAGAAAAAGCCATCCATAAAGGAGTGGCTTTTAACTTTCATTCTATTGTTTTCTACTATGCACGAGATACGTAAGATCCGTCAGTAGTATTAATCACTAATTTGTCTCCTTCATTAACGAAGAAAGGAACTTGAACAACTAAACCTGTTTCAAGTGTAGCTGGTTTTGAACCGCCAGAAGCAGTATCACCTTTAATACCTGGTTCTGTTTCTTTTACTTCTAATACTACAGTGTTTGGTAATTCAACACCTAACATTTCACCTTGGTATGATTGGATGTGAACTTCCATATTTTCAAGAAGATATTTTAACTCTTCTTCGATTTGAACACTTGCTAATTCTGTTTGCTCATAAGATTCCATATCCATGAATACGTGGGAATCACCTTGTGCATATAAATATTGCATTTTACGGTTATCGATTTGTGCTTTTTCGACTTTTTCACCCGCACGGAAAGTTTTTTCTGTTACGTTACCATTACGTAAGTTACGTAATTTCGAACGTACGAAAGCAGCACCTTTCCCTGGTTTAACGTGTTGGAAGTCCATTACACGGTATAATTGGCCATCAATCATAATTGTAAGACCAGTACGGAAATCGTTAACTGAAATCATGAGTTGTATTCCTCCATTATAAAATAATTAAATCTTTGGTTGAATGGGTTAATTTTTCATTACCTGTTTCTGTGATTAAAATATCGTCTTCAATACGAACGCCGCCAATTCCCGGTAAGTAAATACCTGGTTCAATTGTCACAACCATATTTGGTTCTAGGACGGTTTCAGAACGAGATGAAAGACCAGGGCCTTCATGTACTTCGAGTCCGATACCGTGGCCAGTCGAATGACCAAATGCCTCACCATAACCTTTTGAAGTTAAATAATCACGAGCAACCGCGTCAGCTTGAATACCTGTCATACCAGGACCCACTTTTTCCAATGCTAGAAGCTGAGATTCTAAGACCGTTTGATACATTTCTTTTAATTTTTCTGACGGTTGGCCAACTGAAATTGTACGTGTGATATCTGAAACGTATCCATTATAAATCGCACCGAAATCAAGTGTGACGAAATCACCCTTTTCAATGACTTTCTCTGTTGCTACTCCATGGGGTAATGCACTGCGCACACCACTAGCAACAATTGTGTCAAAAGATGATGCAGTTGCGCCTTGTTTTCGCATGAAAAATTCTAATTCATTCGATACTTCAAGCTCAGTTACACCTGGCTTAATGAATTCTAATATATGGGAAAAAGCATTGTCAGCAATTTCACATGCAACCTTAATAATATTAATCTCTTGTTCAGTCTTAATCAAGCGAATTTTTTCAATTAACCCAGAAAGAGGTATTAATTCAGCGTTTATAAGGGATTTATAAGTTTCAAACATCCCGTAAGTCATCGTATCTTTCTCAAAACCTAACGTTTTAATACCCATTTTTTCTACTTGAGCTGCTACTTCCTTATAAATAACACTGTCATGTTGTACAATTCTGAAGTTTTGTACTTGGTTTTTTGCTTGTTCCGTATAACGGAAGTCGGTGATAAAAACTGCATCATCTTTTGTCACAATGGCTACTCCCGTACTGCCAGTAAAACCCGTCATATAACGACGATTGTAGTCATTCGTAATGAGTAAACCATCCACATTTTCTTCCACTAATGCTTTACGTAATTTCTCTAATTTTATCATCTCATTTTTCCTCCCCTTATTGTTCTAGAAACTTTCTAAGGGCTAATTGATAGCCAAACGTCCCTAGACCACAAATTTGACCAACACATTCTGCAGCAAGCTTTGACTCATGACGAAACGATTCCCGTTTATGTATATTCGAAATGTGCACTTCAATGACAGGCACATTTACAGCTGCAATTGCATCTCTAAGAGCGATACTTGTATGGGTATAAGCTCCCGGATTAAACACAATGCCATCTACATCTCCGTCCTCCGCTTCATGAATCCAATCAATTAATTCCCCTTCATGGTTCGATTGCCGAAAATCAATAGTGGCATTGAATTGTGTCGCAAGATTTTGACATTTCAGTTTAACATCATCCAATGTTTCACTGCCATAAATCTCCGGTTCACGCTTTCCTAATCGATTTAAATTCGGTCCATTTAAGATTAATACCTTCATCGACATTCTCCTCTTTTAACGGAAATTACCACTTTTATTTTATCATAGTGTCTTTATACGGCAACTTATTTCGTTCGTTTTCCGCTCGATAATGGAACATGGCAGTCTCAAAAACAAATCGTGCCGTAATGATGAGTGTCACCATAAATGGAATCGATAATTTTTTAAATGAAGAAAGTTCTGCAGGTAAATCAAAAATAATCCACTCACAAATAAGGGCAAAAATAGCACCAATGATCAGAGAAGTGAAGAATGGAGGAACCATTTGGACAAATTGCATAATGAAATAAAAAATTAAAATAATACAAAAAATAACAACCATTAAAATGAGCCATTGAACGGTCCAATGACTTTCCGTTAAAATATCCAACCTCTTTGTATATCCAACTGGACTCCATTTAATAAAATGAAATAAGGATAATAATTTCAATGTCAGAGTAAGTAATAATGTAGCAAATAAACTTGTAATAATTCCTAAATAAACCATTTGAACACCTCTTTTTTTCTCTTTAGTTTCCCCCATTTACAAATTTCGTATGCGTAATTCATAGTGCTTTTGGGAAAAATTTAGTACAATAGATGAACTACTAGTTTTAAAAATTGAGAGAGTGGTGTAGAAGTTTGAGTAATGAAGCACCGGTTTATGGTGGACAAGCCCTTTTAGAAGGCGTGATGTTCGGTGGGAAGGAACATACCGTAACTGCAATCCGCCGTAATGACGATAGCATTGAATATTATTATGCTAAAAAACCTAAGAAACCTTTATTCCAGAAATTAAAAAAGATCCCTTTTCTTCGAGGTGTAATCGCCCTCATTGAATCATCCGGTCTAGGTGCAAAGCATCTTCAATTTTCAAGTGACCGGTATGATATTAATCCAGGAGAAGAAGATGAAAACGAACCAGAAACATCGAAATTACAAATGATTTTAGGTGTTGCTGTTGTTGGAGTCATTTCCTTTTTATTTGGTAAATTTGTTTTCACATTAGTTCCTGTCTTCATTGCTGAATTATTTTCACCTTGGATTTCAGGTAAGTTTCCACAAATTTTCTTGGAAACACTCTTTAAGCTCATTTTGCTCTTAGGATATTTATACATAGTTTCGATGACACCGATTATTAAACGGGTATTCCAATATCACGGTGCCGAACATAAAGTCATTAATTGCTATGAGTCAGGTCTTGAGTTAACAGTGGAAAACGTTCAAAAGCAATCCCGACTTCATTATCGTTGTGGTTCAAGTTTTATTTTATTTACGGTAATCATCGGGATGTTTGTATACTTCTTCTTCCCTACCGATCCTTTATGGTTACGGGTCGTCATTCGAATTTTATTAATTCCAGTTGTTCTAGGTATATCATTTGAAGTTCTTCAAGCAACGAATGCTGTAAGAGGAATACCTGTTTTGAAATACCTTGGTTATCCTGGTCTATGGCTTCAATTATTAACGACGAAGGAACCAAAGGATGAAATGGTCGAGGTTGCTATTGCTTCATTTAAAAAATTACATGAAGTCGAGAAAAATCCGGAATTGGCCATGGAATTGCATCACGATTAATCGAATATAGACTCCTGTTAAATAACCTTGCAAAAGTTATCTTTTGCAAGGTTTTTATGATGAAAGAAGTTAGCGTGAAACAATCAAGGACCTATTTACATTTTTCGACAAATCCGATACCATTTTCATAATACATAATGAGGAGTTTTGTAAAATGGAATTAGATATCGTGAAAGTATTGGTTCTCTCCTTCTTTGGTTTTGTCGGCGCATTTATTAACGCCACTGTAGGCGGTGGCGGTTTAATTACTTTACCTGCCCTATTATCCGTTGGTCTTCCCCCTTCTGCTGCAATCGCAACAAACAAACTGGCTGCCTCGATGGGGAATTTAACTAGTTTTTTAACTTTTTTTAAAGCTGGAAAAATCGATTTGAAGTTAATTGGACCTATTTTACCCTTCGTCTTTATTTTTTCAATGATAGGCGCTTGGACTGTCCATTTAATGGATTCAGAGCTATTAAGACCTTTAATTATCGTTATGCTGATCATCGTATTAATTTACACATTAGCGAAGAAAAATTGGGGACAATTAGCCGAAAGAAAACCATTCAATTGGAAACGGGGCATCATCTTTTTTTCGAGTCTTGTATTATTAGCATTTTACGATGGCTTTTTTGGTCCCGGAACAGGTTCCTTCATTATTTTTGTATTTCTAATAATGGGATTTGATTTTCTAGAAGCAGCAGGAAATGCAAAACTATTAAATTTTATGAGTAATATAGCTGCACTTACGATGTTTTTAATTTTAGGAGAGGTTGTTTTTACTTACGGACTCATTATGGGGATATCGATGATTGTTGGTTCCTTCTTTGGAACGAAATTCGCCTTAAAAAAAGGGACAAGTTTTGTCAGAATGTTATTCATTGTCATGACAATTATTTTAATTATGAAAAATATTTATGATTATGTTCAAGCATAGTTATAAAATAAAAACCGGAAGCAAAACACATTTCACTTTTGCCTCCGGTTTATTTTATTTCATGCTATTTTTTATAGTCCACATTTTAGTTGGGCGCCACAGCTTGTACATGTGTTACAACCACCTAATTCTTCCACTGTTCCTTGACGACAAACAGGACAAGTATTCCCTACTTCGGAACCGATTGTAACGTTTGTAGTAGTAAGAGGGGCAATTGTATCCACTAATACAACAGGTTGTTTTTCAACGACTTTCTCTTCCAATACTTCATCAAATGCTAATTGTTCATCATGGGATGATTCTGCTTTTAATGTAAGTACTTGAGAATCACGGCTACCATCAACGTAAACTGTTCCACCTTTTGCTCCACCTTTGTATAGACGTTCGTACACTTTTTGTACTTGTTCTACCGTGTAGCCTTTTGGTGCGTTTACGGTTTTAGAAATGGATGAGTCTACCCAACTTTGGATAACACATTGTACATCAGCATGAGCTTCAGGTGTTAACTCCATCGATGATATGAACCAATGTGGTAGATTGTTTTCATCTGCTTCTGGATGGCTATTTAAATAATCTTGCACAATTTCAGCTTTCACTTCAATGAACTTTCCAAGACGACCAGAACGGTAGTAAGTGAAGGAGAAGTATGGTTCTAATCCAGTTGCAACCCCAACCATCGTACCAGTAGATCCTGTTGGAGCCACTGTTAATAAGTGAGAGTTACGGATACCATTTTCTAGCACTCCTTGACGTACATGTTCAGGCATTTTCTTCATATAACCAGTGTTAATAAAGGCTTCTCTTAAACGTTTTGTTTCTTCTTCTGTTTCACCTTGTAAGAATGGGAAGCTTCCACGTTCTTTACCTAGTTCAATCGATGTTTCATAAGCTGTTACAGCAATTGTTTCGAAGATTTTATCAACTAATTCATTGCCTTCTGCAGAGCCGTACTCTTTTTCACAATAAATTAATAAATCAGCTAGACCCATTACGCCAAGACCTACTCGACGTTCACCTAACGCTTGTTTACGGTTTGGTTCCAAGAAGTAAGGTGTCGAATTAATCACGTTATCTTGCATACGTACGCCGATGCGAACCGTTTCACGTAGTGCATCGTAATTAACTGTTTTTGTGTCTTTATCGGCAAATTGAGCTAAATTAACAGCAGCCAAGTTACATACTGAGTATGGTGCAAGCGGTTGTTCCCCACAAGGATTTGTTGCAACAACTTTTTGGCCATAGGCACGAGCGTTCGTCATGTCGTTTGCATTATCGATGAAGAAAATCCCCGGTTCTGCAGCGTATGTAGCACAAATATTAATTAAGTTCCACAGTTCACGAGCTTTAATTGTTCGATAAGTCCGAACTCCGTAACCCATCGCTTCCCACTCACGTACATCTCCTACTTCATGCCATTTTTCATTGTAAATCGCCATTTCTTCAGGTGTGTAGTTTGCAACATCTGGGAATCGTAATTCGTAATCAGCGTCATTTTCAACAGCTTCCATAAAGTCTTTTGTCAAAGTAACTGAAATATTGGCACCTGTTAAAAATTCCGGATTATGAACACTATATGTTCCACCATCACGCAATTTGCTTTCTGCTTCTTTTATAATCGCTTCGTTGAAACCGCCAAGACCTGGAATTGCTTTATAATTGACGATACCTTGGTACATCGCTTCCTCTTGTTGCGTTAAAGGTTTGAATTTTAACTTTTCCTTAGCTAAAGAAGCAATTAACTCATCTTCTGTATTTTCAATTAAATAACGAAGAATACGTGGGTTTTGCATTTTTGAAATAATGAACTCCACAATATCAGGATGCCAATCGGCTAACATGATCATTTGTGCTCCGCGACGGCTACCACCTTGCTCTACAAGATGAGTCAGTTTGGCAATATCATCAAGCCATGATACCGATCCACTTGATTTACCGTTTACACCTCGCGCTAAAGTGTTGCGTGGACGTAATGTTGAACCATTTGTTCCTACGCCACCACCACGGCTCATGATTTCCATAACTTGTTTGCGGTGATCACTAATTCCTTCACGACTATCTGGTACGAAAGGCATCACATAACAGTTAAAGAACGTTACATCTGTTTGTGAACCTGCTCCGTATAACACTCGTCCAGCAGGAATGAATTTTAATGAAACAAGTTGTTCATAAAATTTTTCGAACCATTTTTGTCTATTTTCTTCTGTTTCTTCAACAGACGCTAAACCAGTTGCATTACGTTTTGCAATTTGTTCGTAATAAATTTCAAGAGGCTTTTCAATTACGTCTAAGGAACGCACAATAATGCCTGTTTCTTGTTCTTCTGGATTATCTAATACATGGCGGTATTCTTCATCAATTAATATTTCAGCTTTTTTAGCTTCCACATCGATTGAACGAATAAAACCTAACCCGCGCGCAGGAAATTTTGGATCTTCTTTAATCGTTAGTACTACAAAATCTCCCGGTTTTAATGTCTTCTTTTCCGTATCCTTAAAAGAATAACGGTCAATCATGACTAATCTTGAAACTCCCTTATGCGTAATATGCATGTCCGGTGTAATTGGATGTACTTGTGGAAAATTCTTGATGTCTGAATTTAGTTGATCTACGAGGATGGTTGCTTGCGTTTCACTTAACATTACCATCTGCCAGCCTCCCTTAATAAAATCTAGTGTTGTTTACATTGATATAGGCATACAAGATATTGTATGCAAATAATATAAACAACACTAGATATAGTTAATATTTATTTACTAGAAAAGATTACCTCATAACAAATATTGTTTCAAGGGGTTGATTTTTTTAAAACTTGCTGGAACCCTTTCATTTCAATAGTTTAAACTCTATAAAAAATTTTTTTCGAAAAAAGAAACATACGTTCCTTTTTATTTTTTGAAATTCCATTCATCTGTTAAATATTTTTTTTGTTCTAAATCTGTCACATATTGCTTTTGTTTTTCTGTTAATTCATAAGGTACTAATTCAATGTCTAGCGCCTGCTCAAAACCTGCTTTAAATGCTTCTACACATTGAGTAATTGTAATTTGTTTATCTGTTAATTGATTAATAGCTACGGCCTTTTGAGGGAGTTTTTCACGCATTTTTTCTTTCATTTCTGGTGAAGAAAATTTAAAGAGGGATAACAATTTTTCCTCATCAAGATCTAGTAATATAGCGCCATGTTGTAAAATAACACCTTTTTGGCGTGTTTGGGCACTTCCCGCTACCTTTTTCCCTTCTACGACAAGTTCATACCAGCTCGGTGCATCAAAACATACCGCACTCTTTGGTTTTTTTAAATCAGCTAGTTTTTCTTCTGTATCAGGAACACTAAAGTAAGCTTTTAATCCTAAATTTTGGAAGCCTAACAATAAGCCTTCACTAAGTACCCGATAGGCTTCAGTTACCCCTGCAGGCATTTCGGGATATTGTTCAGTAACGATAATACTATAAGTTAGTTCATGTTCATGTAAAACGGCTCGTCCACCAGTAGGACGTCGAACAAATCCAAGATTTTGCGCCTTTACAGCTTCAAAATCCACATCCTTCATCGCTCTTTGGAAATAACCGATTGATAGTGTTGCTGGATTCCACTCATAAAATCGAATAACAGGAGGTATTTCTCCTTCGCTATGAAAATCAAGTAAAGCTTCATCTAATGCCATATTATAAGACGGACTACATGGCCCTGAGTTAATAAAATACCATTTTGATTTCAAACCTATCATCTCCTCACACATAACTATCATTTTAACAAACTCATTGGACTATCGCTACTTTCTCTTTTATAATGGAATATGAAGAAAGAAAGGAGAAAGAAAGCAGTGACTGTACTTTATACAATTGCTATTATACTAGGCCTTATCATCGTATACGTTCTAGTCAATACACTACGCTTAAAGAAAGCAGTGTCAAACTTAAATCAAGATGAATTTATCCAGGGTTATCGAAAAGCCCAACTTATTGATGTACGGGAAACAAAAGAATTTGAAGCAGGTCATATTTTAGGGGCACGTAATATTCCATCAACACAATTACGTCAACGTTATAAAGAAATCCGACCTGATCTACCAGTATACTTATACTGCCAAAATTCAGGCCGTAGCGCCCGTGCTGCTCTATTTTTAAAGAAAAAAGGTTATAACCAACTTTATCAACTTCAAGGTGGTTTCAAAACTTGGACTGGTAAAATTAAATCAAAAGCTTAACAAATAATGAAAGGGGACATGCTCAAGTTTGAGCTGTCCCCTTTCAAACGTTTTACAATACCAATTGCGTAACTGTAACGACAAAAAGTGTAGAGAGTCATCAAAGAGACTCAATCTACACTAATTGGATTTTATGCTTCTACTTTTGTATAACGAAGGATCGGCGTACGAGCGGCACGCGTTTCATCTAAACGGCTAATTACCGTTGTATGAGGTGCTTCTTGTACTAGAGAAGGATTTTCTTCCGTTTCCTTCGCAATTTGAATCATCGCTTCGCAAAATGCATCTAACGTTTCTTTCGATTCCGTTTCTGTTGGTTCAATCATCATGCCCTCTTCTACGTTTAATGGGAAGTAGATTGTTGGTGGATGGTATCCAAAGTCAAGCAGACGTTTCGCAATATCTAAAGTACGGACACCTAATTTCTTTTGGCGACGTCCAGATAAGACGAATTCATGTTTACAATGACGGTTGTATGGTAGGTCAAAATAAGGTTCTAAACGACGCATCATATAATTCGCATTTAATACCGCATATTCAGTTACTGCCTTTAATCCATCTGGACCCATTGTACGGATATACGTATAAGCACGAACATTAATACCAAAGTTACCGTAATACGGTTTTACACGACCGATTGATTGTGGTCGATTATAATCGAAATGGAATGTTCCATCTTCTTTTTTCACAAGGACAGGTTTTGGTAAGAACGGAATTAAGTCCGCTTTTACGCCAACAGGACCAGATCCTGGTCCACCGCCGCCATGGGGACCTGTAAATGTTTTATGAAGGTTTAAATGGACACAGTCAAAGCCCATATCCCCTGGGCGAGCTTTACTCATTACAGCGTTTAAGTTGGCACCATCATAGTACACTTTCCCACCAACACTATGGATAATTTCCGCCATTTCAATAATGTTTTCTTCAAACAACCCTAATGTATTTGGATTCGTTAACATTAAAGCTGCTGTATCTTCCCCTACGACACGACGTAAATCGTCTAAATCTACTAAACCGTCTTCATTGGATTTAACCGTAATCGTTTCAAATCCAGCAACAGTTGCAGATGCAGGGTTCGTACCATGGGCAGAGTCTGGAACAATGACTTTGTTACGATGTCCTTCACCATTTGCTTCATGGAACGCACGAATCATCATTAACGCCGTCCACTCACCGTGGGCACCAGCAGCAGGTTGTAACGTAACTTCGTCCATACCTGTAATTTCTACTAAAGAAGTTTGAAGATCATAAAGTAACTCCATTGCCCCTTGAACTGTTGATTCATCTTGTAACGGATGGATGTTGGCAAAACCTGAAAGTCTTGCAACATTTTCGTTTATTTTAGGATTATATTTCATCGTACAAGAACCTAATGGATAGAACCCTGAATCAACACCGTGGTTACGGCGAGATAATGCCGTATAATGACGCATAATATCAAGCTCTGAAACTTCTGGTAATTCAGGAGCTTCGTCACGAACATAGCCTTCTGGTAATAATTCTTCTAAATCCAATTCAGGTACATCTAATTCTGGTAAACTATAGCCAACTCGGCCTTCTTTCGATAATTCAAAAATGAGTGATTGGTTTTCGTTATGCATTGTAAGCCCCCATTTCTGCAACTAATGCGTCAATTTCTTCTTTTGTACGTAATTCTGTTACAGCAAGTAAAACATGATTTTCCAACTCTGGATAAACACGACCTAAATCAAAACCACCAATTATCCCTTTTTCTAAAAGGTATTGATTGATTTCTGAAACGGGTTTGTTTGTTTTCACTACGATTTCATTAAAATGCGCACCTTGGAATGGAATCGTAAAACCAGCAGCTTCGAATGCATTTTTTGCATAACGCGTTTTGACAATATTTTGTTTCGCCATTTCTTTTACGCCTTTTTTACCGAGCGCTGTCATTGCTACAGAAGCTGCAAGGGCAAGTAATGCTTGGTTTGAACAAATATTAGACGTTGCTTTTTCACGACGAATATGTTGTTCACGGGCTTGTAATGTTAATACGTAACCACGACGTCCATCTTGATCCACCGTTTCCCCTACTAAACGACCAGGAACTTTACGCATTAGCTTTGTTGTCGTTGCAAAGTAACCACAGTAAGGACCACCAAAACTTTCAGGAATACCGAACACTTGTGCATCCCCAACCGTAATATCTGCACCAAGTTTACCTGGTGGAGTTAAAACACCTAAAGCAAGCGGGTTGCTAGAGACGATAAATAATCCTTTTGCTTCATGGGCTAGTTCACCGATTGTTTTTAAGTCTTCAATTTGACCGAAGAAATTTGGGTATTGAACCATCACAGCAGCAGTTTGATCATCAATTAATACTTTTAAAGCATCCATATCCGTCACGCCGTCTTTTGTAGGAACTGTCACAATTTCAATCGATTGACCATATGCATAAGTTGCAACAACATCTCGGTATTCAGGATGAATGGCATCAGAAACAAGTAATTTTTTTCGACGAGTATGACCAGCAGCAAGCATACCTGCTTCCGCTAAAGAAGTTCCCCCATCATACATAGAGGAATTGGCTAAATCCATTCCAGTTAGCTCTGCGATCATCGTCTGAAATTCAAAGATTGCTTGAAGCTCCCCTTGGGAAATTTCAGGTTGATATGGTGTATAAGCTGTATAAAACTCAGAACGTGAAATGACATGGTCAACAATCACCGGTTTGTAGTGATTATAAATTCCAGCTCCTAAGAAAGAGACATTTGACTCAGTATCTTCATTTTTCGCAGCAAGTTGTTTTAATTCTTTTAATAAGGAAGATTCTGATTTCGCTTCTTTAATATTGTAGTACCCTTTAAAACGAACGCTTTCAGGGATATCTGAAAATAATTCATCAACACTTTCGACACCAATCGTCTCCAGCATTTCTTTTTTGTCTTGTTCCGTCATAGGAAGATAACGATGTTTCATTTTATTAGTAACCCTCTTTTCGATTTATTTTGAACGTTTATAAAAAGGTGTTGCTACTGTTTTAGCTTGTAAGCGTCTATTACGAATTTCAATTTCTAATTCGATATCTAATTGAGCAAATTTTGAGTCAATTAATACTAAACCGATATTTCGTTTCGTTAAAGGCGACTGAGTTCCCGTAGTAACTTCGCCAATTTCCTCACCATCTTTGAATACTTTGTATCCGTGACGAGGGATACCTTTATCCATCATTTCAATGCCAATGATTTTTCGTGGTAAGCCGCTTTCTTTTTGAGCAACTAACGCTTCTTTTCCAATAAAGTCCGATTCCTTTTGAAGCTTCACTGCAAATCCAATTCCTGCTTCTAAAGGAGAAATATCTTTCGATAATTCTTGACCATATAAAGGTAGACACGCCTCAAAACGCAAAGTATCACGGGCACCTAAGCCAGCAGGGACAACGCCCTTTTCTTTTCCAGCTTCTAAAATGTCATTCCATAGATGAATAACCGCATTTGGCTCACCATAAATTTCAAAGCCGTCTTCTCCTGTATAACCAGTACGAGAAACTAAAACAGAATTTCCTGAAATATTGACATCTTGTAGGAATTTGAAATATTTAATCTCTTTTAAATCGACTTCTGTTAAAGTTTGAAGAACTTCTTCAGCAAGTGGACCTTGCAGTGCAATTTGAGCGTAGTCATCAGACTGATTGATAACCGTTACATCCCCATGAACGTGTTGTTGCATCCATTCAAAATCTTTTTCAATATTGGCTGCATTGACACATAATAAATAACGTTCTTCTCCTAAACGATAAACGAGTAGATCATCAACGACTCCACCATTGTCATAACACATTGCATTGTACTGAGCGCCACCGATGGCAATTTTTGAAATATCATTTGTTAATAGATTTTGTAAAAACTGAAGTGCATCTTTTCCTTCTACTAAAATCTCACCCATATGGGAGACATCGAAAAGACCCGCGCGATTTCTGACAGCATCGTGCTCTTCCTTAATCGAAGAAAATTGTACAGGTAATTCCCAACCGCCAAAATCAATTGTTTTCCCACCGTATTTGGCATATTCATGGAATAACGGTGTTCGTTTTAATTCATTCCCCATTGCATATCCTCCTTAGAGTTTCAACGTTTTTGAACAAAAAAAGGACAGACGAACCCCTCATTTATTTGAGGAATCCCCTGTCCTTGCACCTGAAAGTTACACCAAATTTTGTAATAGATAAATCTATTCTCCTTTGGCTTTCCCCTTTGGTGGCTGTAACAAAAAAATGAACATTTACAGCGCTCTCCAGAGATGCGTCCTGTACGAGTCTTTTTGCCTGAGAGATTCATAGCCCATGACTACTTGCTCCTTCGGCGACGCTTTTCACGTTCTCTCCCCGCACAATCATCCGCCCATATTTCATTATTCAATGTACAAATATGACAACTCTTGGCTATATCCTAACATTGAACGCTATAGAATGGCAATCTTTTTTTAAATTTAATTAAAAAACGAACATTAAACCATTACCAAACTTCATTGTTCGCCTTTTAATCGATTTACTTGGAAAGCAATATACTCTACAATTTGACGAAGGGTACGGCCCTCCGTTAAAACTCGAATATGACCTGCCGTCCGGTAAAATTTTCTTCGCGTATGATACAACTGTTCCAATTCTTGTTTTGTGGATCGTTGGACGATAGGTCGATTTTTATCATTTTTAATTCGAATATAAATATCCTCGAACGTGGCATCTAAAAAAAAGACGAGCCCTGTACGACGCATAATTTTCCGATTTTCTTCGTTTATGGCAACTCCTCCACCTGTCGATATAATACATGCTTCATCTCGAAAATTACGAAGGAACTCGGTTTCTAACGCTCTAAAATGTGACTCGCCATATTTTTCAAATATTTCTGGAATCGACATCCCCTGTTGTCGAACTATTTCATGATCCATGTCGTAATACGGCATCCTTAAAAAATAGCTTAATCTTCGACCGATAGCGCTTTTTCCACATCCCATGAAGCCTACTAAGTATATTTTTCGCATGCTATCACCTTCTTTACAACCAAAAATCTGTCTACTTACTACCAATTTTCTCTAGTAAGTTTATCGTAGCACGAACATTGGCTAATTCCAACGAATTATATGTTTTTATTTGTGATTGGTATGAAAGACAATAGTAAGTTATAAAGGAAGTTGCGATAAAAAGTAACATGATAGCTAATGCGAAAGTAGCTCCCTTGTTATTTGTTAGTTGTTTGAACAAAGAAAGTTCTCTCCCTTACTTCACCATCTTGAAATTCAACAATTATTGTTAGAAATTCATCTTGAAGATGAAATTGAACCTTTCGAATACCAATTAATAACGGTACATATCCTTTATCATTTGTTTGGAGTCGTATGACATCACCAGTTCGATTGATTTGTTTCCGCTCCAATGAATCAACATAAGCAATCTCTACTTGCCCATATTCATCTTTGACTGTTATTTCTCTTATATTTGTAAATAACTGTTGAACATCTTGGACAAATAATTCCCATGCTACATTTTCATTGGTCATCAACGTTTTATTCATTTGGTTTAACCATAGAACAAACATTATGAAAATATTGGCTAATAACATGAATACGATAAATTGAAATAACGCTTCTAACAAAGTAAATCCTTTATTACTTAAGAAAATTCTTTTTGTCGTCCGATACATTTTTGTTTTTCTTCATCCCCATTACGATACTTTACACAAATTTTTTGACCGTCGTATATCCAGTGGTAATCAATTTCATCAATTGTTTTCACACCACTTTTTAAAGATTGCGTTTGAAGTCTTTTGGCAATTTCTAATGCAGTCTCGGAGGCATGTAATTCTAATTGTTGGTTATATAAAGTCTCTTTTAAATGGTAACTAAACGGAAGAAGCGTTCCGGCAAGTATAAATACAATGACGACAGTTAGCAATGTTTCAGCAAAAGATATTCCTTCACTATTTAGCTTCAACTATTCTCATCCGCCCTTTTTGAATATTTACTATTAATTGTCTTTCACCAAAGGGGGTATAAAAAATAATTTTGCCAAAGTTCACCACTTCACCATTTGGATAAATTACGATGTTTTTTAGATTGCTGTAAATGTTTAACTGAATATTTGTTGGAAAGGATCTCTCAAATATTTTTTTACCATCAAGACTGTAATAAGCTTTGTACGTGTTGTTATCACTAAACAATACATTGATTGTTTTCTTTTCCTCTATTGCAAGAGCTTGCATACTTTGTATATCCAGCTGAACCTGGTTGAAAAATTGATTAATAACTTGCTTTTCTGTAATTGTTAACGATATTTTGTACACGAAAGAACTTACAACAATTACAATGAACAGGACCAATAGCATTTCAATTAAAGTAAACCCTTTATCGGTTTTAATATATTTCGTCAAAGTCATTTATGAAAAAAGCTATTCTCCTTTCACTACAACCTTCCCATCACTTTGTATTTCAACATCTGCTCCATTTGGGCAGGAAGTTTCACCTTCATTGATATAATCCTTTTCAACTAATTCATTCATAGTTGGAATAGTATGATGATCAATCCTATACGCTTCCACTTGTCCTTGCACCATCTTGACATAAGCATCGCATCCCTTTTTATCAATCGAACTAAAATGTTTCGTTACATTTGGGATAGTAACTAAAATTAAGATGGAAATAATGAACAATACAATGAGCATTTCGATTAAAGTAAATCCATCTTGTTTTTTTAATATCAATGCCCTCACTCCTTTTAAATTAGTTCAATCAGTTCATACATCGGTAGTAAAATACTTAAATAGGCAGCGATAATACAAACGGCGATTAGAATAAAAAATAACGGTTGAACAATCGCAACAATTTGTTGAACAATCGTTTCCAGTTTTTCTTCTAACAAATCACAATAAAGAAGTAATTCCCTTCCTAAATAACCGCTTTTTTCTCCGTGTTTTATAAAATCTTCAAACTTTGGTGAAAACCACGCTAAAATAAAGACCGCATTTGATAACGATTCTCCATAAATGACTTGTCGTTCTAGTTCCTTTGCCACATACGCGATTGTTTGATTAAATTGTTGGCTTTGTAATATGCCTAACGCTTGTTGAAGGGAAATACCGCCAACAAGAAGTTCACCAAGAGTTTTCGATATTCGTATCGTTAATTGCAACTTGAAAAAGTAATTGATGATGGGGATTTTTAATAAAATATCCATTCGTTTATATGTTTCTTTTCTTTTTAAATAAACTATGAAAATTAAAAAAAGGATTAAACAACTGGAGAAAATAATAAAGAGTATATCAGGGAGGTGAAGAAAAAAATTCGAAATACTAACAATTCCGCTCTCTTCCTTCGTTCGAGAATGGATGATTTCCGTAATGTTTGGTAAAAAATACGTGCGGAAAGCTATAAAGATCATTATGAGAACAAAGGATAAAAATATTGGATAGCTTAACAGTTTCACTACTTTTTTTCTCATTTGATATGTAAACTCTAACTGCTTTGAAACTGTTTTTAATACCTCTGCCAACTTTCCACTTTCTTCTGCAATTTGAATGGTAATCAAATAATAATTCGGTATGGACAAACTTTGTAATATGTCAGTCACATCCGCACCATTTTTTAGTTTTTCATAAACTACCGCCCTCCAATAAACTAAATCTTCTACATGGTAAGGAAGTAACATATCAACGGAGTCGGCAAATGTATAACCTTCATTTAGCAATGTACTTAGCCGATTTAAAAATGCAGGTAGTTGTTTGACTTTCTTCTTTTTTGAGGGAAGAAAAGGATGGTCGATAAATTTAAGTCGTAACGGTTGCATGTTGTTTCTTCACCCCATAGGAAGCTAACTGATACGTTAACGTTTCGTATTCCGGTAATTGATAGTGGTCACCCCGCATTATCGCTGCTATCGCATCAACTAAATGGAGGTCACTTAAAATTTCATATAACGCCTTTCTATCCTCTGTTCCTATTTCTACTAAACATTGAGCAACAATCCCAATAAGCGCTTGTCTCACTTCTTCGATAGTTATATTTAAATCTAACAATCGGTATATACAATTCACCGTGTCTTTCGCATGAATTGTACTTAGTACTAAATGTCCCGTTAACGAAGCTTCAATTGCAATTTTTGCGGTTTCCCGATCTCGAATTTCTCCAATCATGATGACATCCGGTGAGTGACGTAATATTGCTTTTAAACCGGCAGCATAGGTTACGCCTGCCCTTTCATTTACTTGTATTTGTAATAAATTCGATTGACTATTTTCAACTGGATCTTCTAAAGAAATGACATGTCGGGCAAGAGTTTCGCTCGTATAATTAACTAATGAATATAAAGTAGTCGTTTTTCCTGAACCTGTTGGCCCACAAAATAACAAAAGACCTTGACGACTCGAGACAAGTTGAACTAGTTTTTCTGCAGATTTTGGATTGATGGAAAGTGAAGTAAGGGGAAGATTAGCATTTTGAAGCATCAATCGGATAACGACACTCTCTCTTTTAAAAACGGATGGTAGAGTAGAAATCCGAAATGCATATAACTGATTGGAAAATTCCTTTTGAAAAGAACCGCTTTGAGGTTTACGTTTTTCGCTAATATCAAGGGATGCTAAAAATTTAAAATAAGAGATGATACGGTCACCTAATTCAAAAGGGATATTGGTCGTTGGAAATAGTTTTCCGTATTTACGAAAATGAATCGAGTATTGATGATTTTGAGGAACGATATGAATATCCGATGCTCCGAAATGGAGTGCCTTTAATAATAACTGCATACTTTTATTTTCTACTACTGATTCAATGTCCATAAACAACACCTCATCATTATAGAATTTTTATTGACCGCAACCGAATTAAAGACAGTATATAATGGGATGTTAATTTGGAAAACCCCTTTTTCTATCTTTCAATTTTCAACTTGATTTTCTAAAGAAATAATAAATTTGTTCACGAGCGATACAAAATTTCCATGCTTTTCCCGTTACTAAGAGATTGTTTTTGTAAGTAAAACGAGAATATAAATTCAATCTTTTTAATAAAAACAACCTTTCGTTTGGAATTAAAAAAGGGGCAGTATGACAACCTACCCTCTTTATCCATTTTCCCTTAGTAACGATTTTCTAAAGGCAGAATCTATTTTGAAGACGAAAAAGAGGATGTATTCATGGTAACGATATTGTAAAATTATGTTAAAATACAGTTATAGACGATATTACTTTTAAGGAGGAGAATATTATTCGAAAGAAATACATCATTATTTTTCTTATAACACTTGTAATTGAAGCGGTTTTAACGTTTTTTGTTGCCGAAGCATTCTCAGTACGATTTATTGAAGTCATGTTTTTCACTGGCATTGCTTTTGCCATCATTAGTTTTTACTTTTCAAGCAGTGGTGGCATTCTCTCCGACTATAATGCTGCTCAAACTAGCGCACAAACAGGGATTATTCAGAAAAGGGAAGAACTGGTTTTTAGATTCGGACCTATCTTCATCTCTTCGATCATTTTTTTCTTCATAGGACTTGTATTATTTATTTTACTTATTTCAGGAATAATCCCACCTGCTCAAAATTAATCAGTAAAGAGCATATAATTTGAAATACCAATTTTCCGATGAAGACACCACTTGTCTCGTCTTTTTTGCAGAGAAATTTTCCATCGTTTGACTTGAATCAAATATTTACAGGAAAAAATTTTTTCATTGCGTAATTTCCGTTTAAAAAATCGTAATTAACAAATAATGAGATTAAACTGCTTTTCCAATTGGTGAATGAAAACCTTTCCAAAAGGTAAAGTTTATTTCCATTTTAAAAGGAGAAAAAAAGAGAAAACTTTCTCTTAATTTTTATTTGTTTGTCACAAACAAAATGGAAGTAGCAGTTTACATTATCCTTACCAATCATTTATAATAAAAGTTGAGATTATTGAGTCACATGGCAAAAGGAGGGATTCTTCATGAGCAACATGTATAAAGTTATGGCATTCTGGACTGGTATTTTTGCCGTTATGTTCTACCTTGGTGATATGTACGAGGTTTCGCTATTATTCGTTGGTAATACAATTTTATTTATATTATTAGGCTTCTTAAACCTAACAGAACGCATGTACATGTACATTTTCGGAGCTTATTTAACTATATTCTTCGCTGGATTTACGTATTATACTACATTTATCCATGTACCTGGTGCTGGCCATTAAAAAAAGACATCGACTGTTTGTTCAGTCGATGTTTTTTCTTTTTACCCTTCGTAACCATTTAAAAATGGATTCATATCCATTTCGGCTTGTGGCGTTGTATAGGAGCCATGTCCAGGGTAAATAATTGTATCCTCAGGTAACACTAATAGTTTTTCATGAATGGATTGAAGAAGTACTTTTAGTGATCCTTCAATTAAATCGGTTCTACCAATACTTCTTTCAAAAAGTGTATCCCCTACGATAGCAAAACCATCTTCTTCAAAAATATACGAAATACTTCCAGGGGAATGGCCAGGAGTAAATACAGCTTTAAAAGTGAACCCGTCGATGTTAAACGTTTGTTCTTTTCGAATAATATGGGCTTCATCTGGCTTTTTTACAATGTAATTCGGCAGTTCTGCATATTTTCCAGAGCCGTTTTTCATTGGATCTCCAAGCCAGCTCACTTCCCGTTCATGTACATATAATGGCAAATCAAACAGTTCCCTTAATTCATCCACTGCCCCAATATGGTCAAAATGGGTATGGGTTAAGAATATGGCCTTTGGTTTTAATTGATTGGAACGTATCACATTAATTATTTTTGAAGCTTCTTCACCTGGGTCGAATAGAATGCAGTCCTTTTGCTTATTACTAACAATATAACAGTTTGTTTGAACAGGACCTAAACTAAATACTTTTACATTTAACATCAATAATCACCTCTTGATTATTATACATGGATAAGAAAAAAATTACATTGAACGTTCAAATAAACTGTGTTTTTTGTTCTCGACAAACGGATGTAAGTGCTTTACAATAAAGAAGGAATATTGTCTACGACATTCAACTTCTAATGTCTAAAGGAGTGTCTTCTTAATGAACTTATTAATGGTTATTTTCGCTTTAGTAGCAATCTTTGCTGTAGTAAATTTATTCCAAGCAATTAAAGAAAAAAATATTCTTGCTTTTATTTTCAGTATTGCTACAGCTGCAATCTTTGGTTGGTTTGTAGTTATGACCGTTTTAAATCAAGGTTATCCGCCAAAATTGCACTAATTTATTGTAAAAGACGAAGTATCAAAAGATACTTCGTCTTTTTCGTTTATTTGTAAGTATTTCTCCATTACCTTTAAGCTATCCAACCTTATTAAAAAAAACATTAAAAGGGTCATTTCATGGATGAAATGACCCTTTCATTTATTCTTTCTTTTCTTCTACCACATTTTGTTTTAAATTCCCTGTATCTTCATCATAGAAACGTAACAAGTCGCCATTAATAATTTGGTCGGAATATTCAAGCTCAATGGTAGCACGGTCAATATATGGTTGACACGCTTCGATTTCTACTTCCTCTCCCGTATCCCGATCGTAACATACTTCACCAGCGTAAACTAATTGATCCGTCACAAAACGACCATCTCGGAATATGACGAAATCTTCATGTTCTTTAGAGAACATATCGTCACCAAGTTGCATGTCTTTTGAAGTATCAATTCCTAAAAGGTGTAATATCGTCGGACGAATATCAATTTGACCTGAAGTTTCATCAATTACTTGACCATCGTTTGAACCAGGGATATGGATAAATAACGGTACCGATTGCAATAAAGCACTATCATAGGCAGTAATTTCTTCCTTACCTAAGTATTGTGCCATTGCTTTATTATGGTTTTCCGAAATACCATAATGGTCACCATACATGACAATAATGGAATTATCGTAAAGACCTGATTCTTTTAACTCTTCAAAGAAAACTTTAATCGATTCATCTAAATAACGAACCGTTTGGAAATAACGATTAAGTGTTCCAGAATTTGAGTTGTATTCTGGAATCATAATATCCTCTTCCATTAAAGTAAACGGATAATGGTTTGTTAATGTGATCATCCGCGTAGCAAAAGGTTGCTCCATCTCACTCATCATATCAACGGATTGTTCGAAAAATGGAATGTCTTTTAAACCCCAGTTCACGGAGTTTTCATCCGTTACATCATAGGAATCAACATCATAAAATTTCTGAATATCTAATGATTGATAAATGACATCACGATTCCAGAACGAAGCATTGTTAGAATGCATAACACTTGTAAAATATCCATTTTCGTTTAATCTCTCGGACATCGAATTATACGTATTTCCACCATGAGTGAAGAACACCGCGCCGCTTCCTAAACCAAACAATGAATTTTCTACTATAAATTCAGAATCACTTGTTTTCCCTAATCCCGTTTGATGATAAAAGTCACTGAAATAGTACGTATCTTTATCTTGTGTAAGAGAATTTAAGAAAGGAGTTATAACTTCCCCGTTCATTTTATTATTAATGACAAAATTTTGTAATGATTCTAATTGGACAAAAATAACATTTCGACCTTTATACTTCCCAAACATTTCCTCATTAATAGCTGATTGATTCGCTTGCACATAGTTATCTACTTCTACAAGTTCACTACCATCCGCTAATGCTCTTTGCGCACTCGATTTGGATTGAACATAAATATCATATAAGTGATAGTTATATGTCCCAATATTTTTTACTAATAATTCACGGTCAAAGGCACGTGTTAATAATTGAGGTCGTTCCGTTTCTGCTAATCCTAAATTTAAGAACACCATCGCAACAGCTAATACAAAATAAGCACGACGGATATCTTTACGAATTGGAGCTGCTTCTTGTAATTTTGGTAAAAATTTAATGGCTAAAATTAAAACAAAAACATCTGTAAAGTAAAAAATATCGTACCAGTTAATAATTTCCGTTACAGAAGTACCTAAATCTCCGAAATTGCTAGTTTGGAATAAAACTGCTAATGTGATGAAATCATTATAGAATCGATAAAACGCAACATTAGCAAATAATACAATCGCCAGGAAAACGCTTATTGTAATTAAATAACGATGACGTACTTTTGCCGTTTTAAAAAATAATGAAATCCCATAAGCAAATAATAGGAAACTTAATGGGTTAATTATTAAAATCAGCTCTTGCATTGCGTTTTCAATGTCCATTTCAAAACTTGTATGGTATACAATCACAGTTTTGATCCAAGTTGTCAGTATAGCGATAGCTAAAATCGAATGTTTAGGCCATTTAGAGAAATTCATTCCAAAACATCCTTTCCACATAATTGATACATAGATATAAACATAAATTTCTATTGAAATTTACAACAAAAATTAACTTTAAAGTTAGAAAACAAAATTTATCTTAATCTTCTTTCCTTTAATTATCAATATAATATGTATACATCCATTTTAAAAACAACACTGGTATACATCATGTAATTAATCCTCTTAAGATAACATTGCCTTCAACTTTCCCATGACGAACAGAAGTCTCATATACCTTTTACATTTGGAACGTGCCTTTTCATACTAACTTTGCATTTTCTTTTGTAAGAGGGAGTAGATTCTCTTTCAAAAAAGTACGGAACATTACAATTATTAAAATACTATATGAATATTTACGTTTTATTTACAAAAAAGTTCCCAAATGAAAACAGTGGCAAATAAATCCACTGTCAAATCAATGTATATAATTAACAATTATTAACAACATCATACCATTTAAAACATAATATATGGTAATTTTTTTGAAATTATTTAATAATTTTTAAAATGATTACGTTTATTGCAGCTTTTTCTCTTCCTTTTCAAGTCTTGATAGTTCTTGTTTGATTAGGAGCATAGCTGTTTGAAAGTCTTTTGGATCAAGAACCTTCGCTTTATACAATTCTCGAATTTCATCTTCCATTAATAATAAATCCCCTATCCGGTCTCTTGTATAAATAAATGTTCCATATTGTTTTAATAAATCATAGATATCTTTCATTGTCTTCATTTTAGCGTCCCCTTTCGATTTGCTTCACAATCGATTCGCATTGTTTCTGTAATAATTAAATGAACTGGTAGATCATATGTATCGTATGGTACTTCATCTACAATTTGGATATTAAAAGCAAGGGAAATGAGCATCCCATTATATTTTGTTAAAAAGCGGTCATAATAACCTCCACCATAACCAATCCGATAACCTTTATGATCAAAGACGATTCCTGGCACGATCATACAATCAATCTCTTCGGCAGCTACGAGTTCCGTAATATGGGGATTTGGTTCCAATAAATCCATATATACGATTTCAAGCTGTTGAAAATTCTCAATTGCATAAAAGTCCATCGTAAAATTTACTGGATGACATTTTGGAACAACGACTTTTTTATTCATGCTCCATAAAGACTCAATAATTTCTCTCGTATGAACTTCCCTTTTACGGGAAATCGTGATAGCAATCGTATTCCCTTCTATAATCGAAGGCTCTTTTAATAATTGTTCTTTTATTTTCAAAGAGGAGTGTCTGAAATGATGATCGGATAGTTCATTTAAAGCTTTTTTTATTTGATTTCTTAACTGTTTTTTATCCAAACTTACCATCCCCTTATCGGTCCCTTATAATTAAAAAGCCAAAACCACATGTGGTTTTGGCAATAATGCTTACTTTGTTTCACGGTGAAGAGTGTATTTCTTCTCGCGAGAGCAATATTTTTTAAGTTCAAGACGTTCTGGATTATTACGTTTGTTCTTTTTAGAAATGTAGTTACGTTCACCACAATCTGTGCAAGCTAATGTAATGTTTACGCGCATTATTAACCCTCCCACTCTATATAAAGACTTTAAATTCATTTGAGCATGATTTATACGACTAAATCATTATAACATAAATAGAAAAAAAATCTAGCATCATTTATTATTAACTTTTCTTATGCTAAAATAACTTAAAATAGTAAAAAAGACGGAGGAACAACAATGGATTTATCAATGATTTTAATGATCATCGGCATTGTTTGTATCGTTGTATCATTTTTCTTAAAAGATACATCTAAACGGGTTGAAAAAGACTTAGAAGACTTATCGATTAGTATTTACCAAGAAACAAATTCATTAAAAAAACGGTTGAAAATCGTGGAGGAGGAACTACTCCTTGAACCGAATTTTTCCGTTAAGTCGCCTTCTACAACAAAGTTAACCGACACAACTAAATTGGCGACTTCAGCACCAAAAAAACAAGCAAAAACGGTAAACCAGAAGCAAGTGAATGAAATATTAGTATCTCAAGTAATCCAGTTGAACAAACAAGGATATCCGATAGAGGAAATTAGTAAAATGTCCACTTTATCGACACAACAAATTTTATCGATATTACGGGATGGGAGATAGACGATGAAAAGATCATCCCTTCGTAGCTTCGGTATTGCTTGTTTTATCATTGGAATGGTCATGGTGATTGCAAATCAGTTCAATCTTCCATTCCTTTCTTCAAAGGATTCCTCCAACGAGGAACAATATAAAGACCAAATTACCCAATTGGAACATCAATTAGAAGAAGCAAAGGAACAAATCACCTTACTAGAACAAAAGGAACAAACTGCTCCACAAAAAATAGAGACAACAGACGACAAAACGAAGTCAGAAGAAGAAGTACCGGAAGAAGTCATCAGTGGTACTTTATATATTTATTCGGGTTTAACGGTTGCAGAAGTTGCTCAAAAGTTAAAAGAGATGGGCATTATACATAATAGTGTTGAGCTGGAACTATTTTTGGCTCAGCCAGAATATGCTAAATCGATTCAAAAAGGACAATTTGAATTAAATTCTTCTATGTCGATTGAAGAAATCGCTAATATTATTACTGGAAAACCATCTTCATAACCTAGAGGGGGAGGCCATTTAAGCCTTCCCCTTTTGCTTGAAGTAATTTCTTATATATTCAACAAACATTTTTGTGGCAGAACTTTTAAAACGACTTTTCATAAATGCTAAACCAATTTCCCGTTTACAACCACGGGCTTCCACCCGAATGATTTTTAGTTTATATTGTTCTAACCCTTTTATGTAGGGGATTAATGAAACGCCTAAACCACTTTCGACTAATCCTGCAACAGTATGTACTTCCTCCCCTTCAAAGGCAACATTTAACTGAAAACCTTCCCTTTTATATAAATTATCCACTGATTTTCTTAACGAATTTCCTTTTTTAATGCAAATAAAGGGATCATGGGCAAAGTCTTTAATGCTCACGCGCTGTTCATTTGCCAATCGATGATTTTCAGGGACGATTAAAAATATTTCCTCTTCCCATAACTTTTCCCAAACAATATCTTGATTTGTATCTACGGAAGAAATTAAACATACATCTAACTCACCCACTTCGAGCTTTTTCAAAATCGAACTGGAGTTACTTTGAGTAAGTTGAAATTTCATTTGGGGATAAACTTTTTTCACATCCGTCATGAGTGAAGGGATAACTTCTAAACCTAGGGTATGCATAAATCCAATTGATACTTCCCCTTGCCCAGGTGAAACTAAATTCGTTAAATCTTCTTTCGCCCTTTCAAATTCTTTTACAATATATTCTGCTCGCTCTAAAAAAAATTTACCATATCGATTTAGTTTAATGGAACGACCATTTCGATCAAATAATGCCACACCTAGCGATTCTTCTAATAAGGAAATGGATTTACTTAGGGCAGGCTGGGTAATATGTAAACGCTGGGCAGCCTGAGACATATTTTCATACTTGGCTACCAATATAAAATATTGAAGGGAATTAAAATCCATTTTACGTCTCCTTATTACTTTTATTTATAAGACACATAAAAATTATGAATTATCATTATATGATTGCACTCATTATAATAAATGTAATACGAAAGCACAAAATGTTTATTATTTCAAAAGAGGCGAACCAACATGACTTATTTACAAAAAGGGACAAAGGAATTCCATTTAGCGAACTTAGCACTTTTTGCAGCTGGGTTTATTACTTTTGCAAATTTATATGTTACACAACCATTATTCCCCCAATTTACAGAACAGTATGGTGTATCACCCGCCATCGCAAGTCTCTCCCTCTCCTTATCTACAGGTGTATTATCCATTAGTTTAATTTTATTTGGTTCGTTATCAGAAGCTTGGGGTCGTAAACGTTTAATGACGATATCAATCTTTCTTTCCTCATTACTGACCATTGTTCTTGCTCTTTCACCTACCTTTGAAACCCTTTTACTTTTACGGATTATCCAAGGCTTTGTCTTTGCAGGTGTTCCTGCTATCGCAATGGCTTATTTAGGAGAAGAAGTTCATCCAAACTCTCTTGGAATCGCCATGGGGTTATATATTAGCGGGAATTCAGTTGGTGGATTAGCTGGGCGTATTATTATGGGCACGATGACCGACTTTTTTAGTTGGCAAATCGGCATGGTGTTTTTAGGAATATTAAGTTTAATCGTTAGTGCTTATTTTGTTTGGGCTTTACCAGCATCAAAGCACTTCACACCGCGACAACTTAAACTTAAACCTTTAGCAAAGTCATTATTTTCCCATCTGAAGGATCCGGGTTTGATTTGTTTGTTCGGTATTGCCTTTACATTAATGGGTAGCTTCGTCACTTTATATAATTATATAAGTTATAAATTAATGGATGCCCCTTATCATTTAAGTGCTGGGGTTGTCGGTTGGATTTTTCTCGTTTACTTAGTTGGTACTTTTAGTTCAACTTGGTTTGGTAGCTTGTCCGACAAATACGGCAGACAAAAAGTATTATTAATTGGTATTACCATCATGTTCTCAGGAGCATTATTAACATTACCGGTTCATTTGTTCATTAAAATTTTAGGGATTGTCATTTATACTTTCGGCTTTTTTGGAGCCCATTCCATTGCAAGCGGCTGGGTAAGTTCCCGTGCGAAAAAAGATAAAGCGCAAGCATCCTCCCTTTATTTATTTGCCTATTATTTTGGCTCAAGTGTCGGCGGTACAACTGGCGGCCTTTTCTGGTCAAGCTGGGGTTGGAATGGCGTCATTGGATTTATCAGTTCTTTTTTAATTACTTCTTTCTTGCTAGCTGTTACACTAATAGTGTTAAATCGAAAAGAAAAAATGTTAGAAGATCATCTCCAATATTGAGAAGAAAGAGAGTGAAAGAATATGAACATTTACGACTTTGACGTAACGAAGGAAAATGGTGAAAAATATTCTTTAGAACAATATAAAGGGAAAGTATTACTCATTGTGAACACGGCAACGAAGTGCGGACTTGCAGGTCAATTTAGCGAGTTGGAAGAACTTTATCAAAAATATCATTCCCAAGGTTTTGAAATTCTCGGCTTCCCTTCTGATCAATTCAAACAAGAATTATCTACAGGAAATGAAGCAGCGGAAGCTTGTCGTCTTACATATGGGGTTACTTTCCCGATGCATGACATTATTAAAGTAAACGGAGAAGAAGCCCATCCTCTTTTCCAATATTTAACAGAGAAAACAAAAGGATTTTTAGGGAAAAACGTTAAATGGAACTTTACGAAGTTTTTAGTAGACCGGGAAGGAAACGTTGTGGAACGATTCGCCCCAACAGATAAACCATCTAAATGTGAAAAAGAAATTGCTAAATTACTATAAAAAGGAGAAAGGACACATTGCTTTTATTAAGCACGTGTCCTTTTTCACTACCATAATGGATCATCTTCTTTTGTAAAGCTAATTGTAAAATTAGAAATATAAAAAATATGGAAGATGGCAACTAGTGTAAAGGGTAAACCGATTAGTTGAAAAGGTATTCCTAACATACCTAGACTATAAAAACTAAGAAATGGAACGGAGACTGGAAATTTATTTCTCGATTTTTTACTTTGAAAAATCTGCTTGCCACAATGAAAACATTGGGTTCGATAATTGCCTAAAGAATTTTTAAATCGTCCTTTTTTTGAAATTTGATGACCGCAATGGGGGCAATTTGGTAAATGTTTATGGCGGATTGACCATAATAAAAATAAACAATTATTTAAGAAAACAAACAAAATGATTAGAAATTTTATCGCCTCAATGGATTGACCAGCAAATGAAAAACTACCTAATCCTAGTAATAAAGAGCTACCGACAAACCATAGTATGATTGATCTTTTTGATAATCTCCTAATAAAATTGATTCCCTTTTTCTCTCGCCATCTTTCCGTTGTCAGTATTACGGTAATTGTTAACAATAAAGCTAACCATTCAAGAATGATTAAACCTATTAACCAATAAAATGTCGCATCTAAATGGAGAAAAATATTTGATAACTGATTTTCACTTTGGACAGACGTATTAGTGAAATTTACATGATTCTCTTTGAAAAGGATGAAGAAAAAGGCTAAACCAGCAAAAAAGGTTGTTAATACAATTGGGTAACCCCAATTCCTTTTAGAAATTTGTTCTACATTTTCATTGATAATATTTTGAACCATTTCTTCCTTTGTTTCGGTGCTTAAATGGATATTTCCATCTAATTCTTTTTTCCACAACTGTTTAACATCATTCATTTCCATTGAGTAACACCTCCAAATCTGCACCTTTTAATTTCTCTTTTAAAACAGTTCTAGCTTTTTGCAATCTTGATTTAATTGTTGATTCTGGAATACTTAAAATTTCTGCTATCTCTTTCGTTGTATGTTCTGCATAATAATAAAACAAAAGAACTTCTCGTAATTTAACATTCAATGAAAATACCGCTTCGGTAACTTCCATCTTTTCTTCTTTTTCTATATACTTTGTTTCTATATTTTTTGTTTCCCCTCGAATATGGAACTTTCCAATCAGTAATTCCTTTTTATTTTTCCAGCTTCTTAAATAATCGGTACATCGATGAACCGTTATTTTTGTTAAATACGTTTTTAGCGACGCTTCTCCGCGAAATTGTCCTCGTTTCTTATAATAAGCAAGAAAAACATCTTGAATCATTTCTTCCGCTATCCGTTGGTCTTTTACATATGTATAGGCAATTCTTAATAAGTAATCACCGTAAAGTTCTATTATTTCTTCTAAATGATAACGCACTGGCTTCCCTCCCTTTCAATTATATAGACGAGAAAAATAATCTTTTGGACGAAAAAAGCACACAAAATATTTTTGTGTGCAACAGATTGTCGACAAAAGGCCTTCAGAATGGTCACATTCTGAAGGCCTTTTGTAATTTTGAACGTTTTTCGGGTATTT